>NZ_JBDZDP010000002.1:0-734377 GCF_040044995.1 Xanthobacter pollutisoli | reverse complement strand
GCGACGGGATCTGCCGCTGCGCCAAGCCAGAAGCTCCGCGCCAGACCCCGCCGCTCACACCGCCGAACAGGCCAAACCCCACCGCCAGAGCGAACTCACCGCTGGATAAAAGTTGGGGGCAACGTCACCGGCGCCCTCGAATTCGGGGCAGCTCAGCACCGAGCCCAGCGCCGAGCGCGACGAGCCGACCGAGGCGGCGGGGCCGGCGGCGAGCATGGCGGGGATGGCGGTGCCGAGCGCGCGCTGGTAGGCGCCGATGCCCGGAAGGTTGATGAGGTCTGCATAGACCGGGCTGAGGCCGTCCGAGCCGCCGGCATTCCAGGTTGCCTGCAGGTGCTGGGCGTAGGCCTTCTGGTTGGCGTTCAACTGCAGGCCTGCAGGCGCGAAGGTGACGTCCGGCGAGATGATGAGCGCCGTGGCGGTGGACGCGCTCGTGTCCCAGCTGACGGAGATGCCGCTGGCGGAGTTGTTCGTCACCTGCATCTGCTGGAGCACGCCGCTGATTTCCAGCGGGCTGTTGCAGTTGACCGGGTTGTTTCCGCACACCGTCATGACAGTGTATTGGCCGCTGGGGTCGAGGGAGCCCACCACGCTGACCTGGAGCTGGCCGGACGCCTTCGAGACCGCGGCGGCGTTGAACACGTCGCTGGTGGAGGTTCCGCCCACGTCGACGGCAAGGGTGCCACCCGCCTGGAACAGGGTTCCCGTCAGCGTCGCAGAGCCGAAGGTGCCCGAGCCCGCCACGTTGATCGTGCCCTGGTTGTTCAGGGTGCCTGCGGTGCCGAGATCGATGGTGCCGCTGACGTTGGTGACATAGGTCCCGCCGTTCTGGTTCAGGAAGGTGGCGGCCGGCCCGCTCGTGCCATTGGCGAGGAACACGTCGCCGATGATCGTGCCGCTGTTGGTGAGGGTGTTGCTGCCCCACAGCGAGGAGACGGCCAGGCCCGACGCCGCGCTGACCGTCGCGCCCGCGCCGACCGTGATCGTATTGGTGGCGAGGCCGTCGAGCACGATGGCGGCGCCGGTGCCACCGCCGCCGGTGATGGTGCTGTTGTCGCCGATGGTGACCGAGATGCTGCCGGAGGTGGCCGCCGCCTGTGTCGTGTCGATGAGGCCCGAGGTGGACTGGATGCCGCTCTGCGCGAAGATGGCGATGGCGTTGGCGCCGGTCGTCTCGATGGTTCCGGTGTAGTTGATCGAGACGTCGCCGGGATTCAGCGCGCCCTGGACGCCGGCGACGCGCGCGCCGGTGGTCGGGCCGGTGGGGATGATGATGCCGCCGGAATCGCCGACGAGGCCCCCGCCGCCGCTCAGGCTCTGGGCGACGATGCCGTGCGCGTTGGCCCCGGTCGTGGAGATGCTGGCGATGCCGTTCGAGGTGACGGTGACGTCCCCGCCGGCCATGTTCGCGTTGACCACCAGGGACACGTCGGACGGGGTGAGGAAGTTGGCGTAGCTCATGCCGGAGGCGGCATCGATGGCGCCCGTATAGCCGCCGCCGCCGCCGATGGACTGGGCGACCACCGCGGTCGCGCCATTACCCGTGGTGCTGATGCTGCTTCCCGCCTCGAAGGTGACCGAGACCGCGCCGCCGTTCTCCACCAGGTTGCCGCCGGAGGTGTTGCCGAGGCTGCCCTTGACCGTCAGCGTGTTGACGTCGAGGCCCGAGCCGTCGGTGGCGAAGCCGCCGCCGCCGCCGATGGACTGGGCGAGCACGCCGAACGCGTTGGCCCCGGTCGTCTGAACGGCCGAGGTGAGGGTGACGTTGACCGCACCGCCGCTGCCGCCCGCATTGTTGGTCGCGCTGCCGGCCTGCTGGGTGCCGCCGATGGTGAGGGTGAGAGTGCCGCTGGAGTTGGCCGAGGCCTGCGCGAAGTCGGACGCCAGCTGGTCGATCGTGTCCTGGCCCAGGATGTCGACCACCTGCTGGCCCAGCTCCTGCTGGTAGGCGAGCTGGCCGGCATTGGTGTAGTCGGCCTGGTTGGCGAAGAACAGGCCGCCGCCGCCGCCGATGGACTGGGCGACCACGGCGTGGGATTCGTTGCCGTGGGTGGTGATCTGGCCGGCCGTCACGTTTACCGTGCCGCCGCCGGAATTGGCGCCGGTGCTGGTCTCGCCGCCGAGCGTGACGGTGGGGCCGAGCAGGGTGGGGGAGAGGTCGGAGCCGAGCCCGCCGATGCCGCCGCCGCCGCCCACGGACTGGGCGAGAATGCCGAAGGCGCTGTCGCCGTTGGTGGTGATGGTGCCGGAATTGATGACGGTGACGGTCCCGCCGGAACCGGCCGCGCCGCCCGCGCCGCCCATGCTGAAGATGGCGTTGACCACCTGCGACCCGTAGGAGCTGGCCGCGCCGCCCACGCCGCCGCCGCCGCCCACCGATTGCGCCAGTATGCCGAAGGCGACATGGCCGCCGCTGCCGCCCGCGGCCCCGGTGGTGATGGTGCCGGCATTGCTCACCGAGACCTGCCCGCCGTTGCCGCCGCCGCCGCCCTTGCCGCCCAGCGACACCTGGAGGTTGGCCGTCGGCTCCCACTCCTCGGGCTTCTGGCCGACCTCCTCCTTCATGCTGTTGAGCAGCGCGGTGAGGGTCGCCTGGGACAATCCGTCCTCGCCCGCCTCCGCGGCGGTGTTGCTGAGGTCCGCCGAGGACGTGCCGGCATTGCCGCCGCCGCCGCCGATGGAGGCGGCCACGATGCCGTGGGCCCCGTCCGCGGAGGTCTGGATGGTGCCGGTGGTGCTGTTGGTGACGGTCACGGTCGTGCCGCTCCCGCCGGAGCCGCCGTTGCCGCCAAGGGTCAGCTGGTCGCTGTAGTCCGCGCTCGACACCGCCTTGCCGGCCGCGGCCACGCCGCCGCCGCCGCCGACGGACAGAGCGAAGATGCCCACGGCGTCGATGCCCGAGGTCTGTATCTTCGCGTCGTTGGAGGCGGTGAGGTTCCCGCCGTTTCCGCCGCTGCCGCCGCTGCCGCCGAGGGCGAGGTTGACCTGATAGGATTCGTTGAAGGCGATGGGCAGGGCCGAGACGACCTGATCGAGCGGAATGACGGTCTGGATCTGCGACGATCCGATGCCGCCGTTGCCGCCTCCGCCGCCGATGCTCACGGCGGAGATGCCGTGGGAGGCGAAGCCTGTCGTGGTGATGGTGGCCGCTGCGGTGTTGTTGTACGCCTTGATGGTGCCGCCGTCGCCGCCCGAGCCGCCGCCGCCGCCCACCGTCACGGCGATGATCACCGACTTGGAAATGCCGAGGGCGAGGTCCTGAGTCTGGGCATTGCCGCCCTCGCCGCCGCCGCCGCCGACATTGGTGATCTGGATGCCGGGGGACTGGTCGCCGGACGTGCTCAGCGCGCCGGTATTGTTGACATTGGCGGTGCCGCCGTTGCCCCCGCCGCCGCCCTTGCCGGCGATGTTGATGTCGAAGCTGACCTGCGTCTGGCTGGGTCCGAAGCCGGCCGTGTAGGTGCTTGAGTTCGACTGCCCCCCGGCGCCGCCGTTGCCGCCGACGGTCAGGGCGCGGATGGCGGCCGAGTCGCGGCCGCTGGTCGAGATGTTCCCGCCCAGCTGGTTGTTGATGGTCAGGTCGCCACCTTCGCCGCCTGTGCCGCCCTCGCCGCCGAGGGTGACGGACACGGAGGGAACGCTGAAGCCGCTGAGGGTGGTGGCGCGGACGCTTCCGCCCAGGCCGCCGCCGCCGCCCTCGCTGAAGGCGAAGATGCCGTTGCTGGAGTCCCCCGACGTGAGGATGGAGCCCGAGTTGGCGATGTAGGTGTAGCCGCCCTTGGCGCCGTTGGCGCCTTGTCCGCCGGTCGCGAAGATGAGGATAGCGCCGGTCGGGCTGGTGGAGCCGCCGGCACCGCCGCCGCCGCCGAAGGAGGTGGCGATGATGCCGTGGCTCTCGTCGCCGGAGGTGACGATCGTGCCGAAGTTCTGGACGCTGACCTCGCCGCTCGGCGCGCCCGCGCCCGCGGTGCCGAGCCCGCTCGTGCCAAGAACATTGCCGCCTGTGCCGCCGATGCTGGTGGCGTAGATTCCCGAGGAATAGGCGCCCTTGGTGGTGATCGCGCCGCGGCTCGTCACCGAGATGGCGAAATCGGTGGTGAGGCCCGTGCCACCGTTGCCGGCCGTGACCGAATTGCCCGAGCCGCTGTCGCCACCGTTGCCGCCGGCCGAGATCGCCCGGATGCCGGGGGAGTAGGTGCCCGCCGTGGTGATGTTGGCGTTGGTCCTGATGGTGATGACGCCGGCCGCCCCGCCGTTGCCGCCGTCCGCGAGGGGCGTGGTGCCTGCTGCCGCGAAGCCGCCGTATCCTCCCGCTCCGGCGATGCTCTGGGCGAGTATGCCGGCGGAATGGTCGCCCGCCGTGCTGATGATGATGGGCGCGGTGGCGCTGGTGGAATAGGCCGTGAATGTGATGTTGCCGGCATTGCCACCGGCGCCTGAATTGCTCTGGTGCTGGAAGGTCGTGTCCGGGGTGTAGCCATCACCGCCGTTGCCGCCATTGGCGATGAGCGCCACGGCAGGCGAATAGGCGGCCGTGCCGAGGCTGCTGATCACGATCGATGGCGCCGCCGTGGAGAGGGGCGCGATGGTGAGAGAGATGCCGCCGGCGTTGCCGCCGCTGCCCACCGTCTTGATGTCCCCGATGTCGTTGTAGATGTGGCCGTAGCCGCCGTTGCCGCCGCTGGTGTTGATGAGGATGGCGGGCGCCGCGTAGTTGCCGGCGAGCACCGTGTTCGGGCTCTTGCGCGTGGCGGAGGTAGTCACGCTGCCGCTGACGGTCGCCGTGACATAGGCTCCGTTGCCGCCGGCGTTCGGGCCGCAGATGGTGGTCAGGCAGGCCTGCCCGCCCGTGGCCTTCACATAGATGGCCGGACCTGAATTTGCCGCCGTGACCGTCACGTTGCCGGTGCTGACGAGGTAACGGTGCCGGCCGACCCGGCCGTCCGCAGCTGGCTGTAATAGCTCGAGGTGTTGACCGAGCCGCCCGAGCTGTTGATGAGGATGCCCATGGCACCGGCGCCGCTCGCGGTGATATCGCCCGAGGCGTGGACGACGACCGCGCCGCCATTGCCACCGTTGCCGCCGGCGTAGCGCACGTCGTCCTTGTCCTCCAGCGCGATGCCGCCATTGCCGCCCGCGGCGAGCACCGTGATGCCGTTGCTGTAGGCGCCCGACACGGAGATCCCCATGCCGACATAAAGCGTCGCCGCGCCGGCATTGCCGCCGCTGCCGGCGCCGCCCTCGTTCGGGCTGCCGCCGTCGCCGTCGCGGCCGCCGCTGGTGTTGATGCGGATGCCGTCGGAATAGTTTCCGGGCTTCTTCGCCACCGGGTTGTTGCCGGCCCCGTATGGCTGCTGGAGGAAGGATGCCCCGGATGTGGTGATGGTGTCGGTCGGGCTCGCGCCATAGGCCTTGACGATGACCGTATTGCCGTTGCCGCCGTCGAGGGCAGCCTTGTAGGAATACAGGCTGGCGTAGCTGCGGCCGGCCGCGCCGCCGGCCGCGGTGGCTTAGATGCCGGAGGAATAGGCCTGGGTCGTGGTGATCGCGCCCACATGATTGATGGTGATCGTGCCGGCATTGCCGCCGGTGCCCCCGGCGGACAGGTAGCCGTACGCGAAACCGGCCGGGCCGCCGACCCCGCCGTTGGCGTTGGCGTAGATGCCGGCCGAGTGTGCGCCGTTGGTCTGGATGGCGACGCCCGCGGAGGTGGTGATGGTGATGGCGCCGCCGTTTCCGCCCGCGCCGCCGTTTCCGCCTTCGTCGTGCGAGTGGTAGGAGCCCTGGCCGCCCACGCCGCCGGTGGTGACCACGGAGATGCCCGCCGATCCCGTGCCGGAAACCGTGATGGCGCCGATCTGCGTCAGCTCGACCGTTCCACCGTTTCCGCCGCTTCCGCCGGTCTGGTTCGCCGAGGCGCCCACATAGCCGACGCTTCCTCCCCAGCCGCCCATGCTGGTGATGGAGATGCCGGACGAATTATCGCCGCTGGTGGTGATCGCGCCTCGGTTGTACACGGTGGCGCCGTTCGACGAGCCGCCGTTGCCGGCCTGGCCGCCGGCGTTGTTCGACCGCGCGAACCCCGTGCCGTTGCTGCCGGCGCCGCCGGTGGTGTTCACATAGATGCCGGGGCTGGCATTCCCCGACACGGTGATGACGCCCTTGCTCCAGACGTTGGCGTTGCCGCCACTGCCGCCGCTGCCGCTGGGGCCGGACGAAATGCCGTTGGTATAGCCGCCGAAGCCTCCCGCGCCTCCGATCGCCACCGCCGAGATGCCGCTCCCGGAGCTTGTTGTGGTCAGCGCCCCGTTGTTCGTTATGGAGATACTTCCGGCATTGCCACCCGTGCCGCCCGGCTGGGAGCCGTTGGTGTCGTTGCCGCCGCCGCCCATGCCGCCGTTGCCGCCGCTCGCCACCGCCGAGATCGCGGCATAGGATTGGGCGGCGGGCGTGGTGATCGGCGCTGTGTTGACGATCGTGGCGTTGCCGCCGTTGCCGCCGCTGGTTGCCGAGGTGGTCCAGTCCGCTGCCGCGCCCCATCCGCCCTGGCCGCCGGCCGAGGAAGCCGCGACCGCTCCGGACGCCAGGGTGCCGGTATTGGTGAGCGAGACGGGCGAGCCGGGGCCGGCATCGGCATCGGCCTTGCTGCCGGCATCGTTCTGGCCGTTGGTGCCGTCGCCGGTGATGGAGATCAGGCCGCCCGGGGAGACGTTGCACGCCGCCGGGTTTCCGCCCAGCGTGCAGGTCGCCTGCGCATAGGTTGCTGTGGGCAGGAGCGCGGCGCCGCCGGCGAAGGAGCTGCTGAGGAAGGTCGCCTGAAGAAGGATCCCTTTCAGCGCATTCGTCTTCTTGCCCATGTGCCCCGCCCCTCGGAGGGTGCGGGCGGATGCACCTCAGCTTCTTGTTCTGGTCCACGCCGGAAAGCGTGCTGAAGGGGAGCCCGGGTCTCTCCCAGCGGTGCGCTTCCGGGAGGCGCGCACGGAGCAGGGAATAGGCATGCTGGATGCACCAGCCTTGCCGCTCCCGCCGAGCCCCCGCCCATGGCTCGGGTCAAGTTGGACCACTATTCAGCTACAGTGTCCAGAGGGGCCCGAAGCTTATCGAATGGCATTTTCGGCCGGCGTCGACGAATGGTTGCCCGGTGCGTTCAGCGGTGCATCGGGCGCCTCGATTGTCAAGAGGCTCGACAGGTCGGCGCCGCTCGCCGGGGCCGCCATCGGGCAGAGCGCGCCTGGCAGGATGGTGACGTCGAACAGCTCGCGAATCGCTCCATCGAGCCGGATCCATTCCACCACGTCGCCGGAGGACAGGTTGATGATCTGCACGCCGCACCACGGGCTGCCGCCGCGCCGCGCGATCTCCTCTTCGATCGGCAGGGCGGTGAACGACAGGTGGCGCGGCAGCGAGAGGGTCACGACCGCATGCCCGGCGTGGAAGGAGAGCCCGCGCAGGAAGCCGGGGCAGAACGCCACGTCCTCCTTCTCTCCGGTGGCCGGATCGATCCGCACCAGATAGCCGCGCGCGGAATCGAGCACCCACAGCCGGCCCCCATGCAGCCTCGGCGAATGGGGCATGGAGAAGCCGCGTGCGATCACCTCGTGATCGTCCACCCGTATCAGCAGGCCGCCGCCCACCCGGTGCTCGCGCCAGCCGTCGACCACGTCGGTGCCGGCCACCGCGGTCACGTAGCGCACGCGCCCGTCCTCCAGGGCGAGGCCGTTGAGATGGCACCGATCCTCGGCGGCGAGGCGGGAGATGAACTTCGGCTTCCACACCGGCTTGAAGGAATGGGTGCGGCTCACCGTGGCGAGGCAGCTGAACCTGGTGTTCACGAAGACGATGCGGCCGCTCGCCTCCACCGCGACCTCGTGGGCGTCCACGTCGCCGGTCACATGGGCCGTGCGCGGCACGTAGAGCCGGTCGAAATTCTGGTTCGCGCGCTCGTCGGGGCCGAGCACGTTGGCGAAGCGCCAGATCTGGTTGAGTGAGGCCAGATAGAGCTCGTCGCCGCGCTGGTGGAGGCCCATGGCGCGCACGAAGTTGCGCTGGCGGAACGAGAGGTTCTCATTGCCGAACTGGCCGACGAGGAACAGCTGGCCGGACTGGTAGGACGAGAAGGCGAGGCCCACCCGATGCTGGGCCAGCCAGCTCGCGAACGTGCGGGAACAGGTGATCTGCGTCTCGTCCGCGCCGAGCGCGGGCATGGCTGTCGCGGCCGCGCCGGCGATGTCCTGGTGGGCCTGATCCATCACGTCGTCTCGTCCCCCGGCCTTCGTCAGTTCCATGCTGCGGGGGTGGGAGTGAAGCCGCTTTTGGCGACGGAAGCCAGACCATTTCTGCGCCGCGCACAGAGGGTCGTCGGGGGCGAAATTCCCCCGGTCTTCACCAGTTCCCCGGTGTCCCTTCGCCGTGCTGAAGCGTGGTCTCGTTCATCGGACTTCGGCTTCAGAGGGATGCCGATTGCGCTCCGGCAGGCGCGGCGCGCCGCACGTGCTCGAAGGCCCGCAGCGCCCGGTCGCGGGCGGCGGCATGATCCACGAGGGGCCTGGGATAGGTGTGCCCGAGCCTGATCCCCGCCGCGGCGAGCGTATCCTGCGGCGCTGTCCAGGGCTGGTGGATCAGCTTCGCCGGCAGCCGCTTCAGCTCGGGCACGTAGGTGCGCACATAGGCGCCCTCAGGATCGAACTTCTCTCCCTGTGTCACCGGGTTGAAGATGCGGAAATAGGGGGCCGCGTCGAGGCCGGAGCCTGCCACCCACTGCCAGGAGGCGGGATTGTTGGCGGCATCGGCATCCACCAGCGTGTCCCAGAACCAGTCCTCGCCCGCCCGCCAGTCGATGAGCAGGTGCTTGGCGAGGAAGGACGCCACCACCATCCGCACCCGGTTGTGCATCCATCCCGTCTGCCACAGCTGGCGTATGCCTGCGTCCACCAGCGGATAGCCGGTGAGGCCGCGCCTCCAGGCCTTCAGCTCGCCGGGGCATTCGCGCCAGGGGAAGGCATCGAGGCTCGGCTGGATGTTGCGCCGGGCGATGTCCGGCTCCTCGGCGAGGAGGTGGTGGGAGAATTCCCGCCAGTACAGCTCGGCCTCGAGCTTGTCCGCGTCGGCGGCGGGCACCGCGCCGGCGTCCACGGCGTGGCGAACGGCGAACAGGATCTGGCGCGGGGAGATCTCGCCGAACCGCAGATGCGGGGACAGGCGCGAGACATGGTCGAGGTCCGGCCGGTCCCGCCCCGTGGCATAGCCTTTCAGTCCGTCGTCGATGAAGGCCGCGAGCCGCTCGCGCGCCGCGGCCTCGCCGACCTGCCAGGCGGCCCGCAGGCCGCCGGCCCAGTCCGGCTTTTCGGGCTCCAGCTCCCAGCTCTCCAGCATCTCGCCGGCCGGCGGGCGGGCGACGCCCTTGAGCCGCTTGGGGGCGGCAAGGGGCGGGGCGAGGTCGCGGCCGCGCAGGGCTGCGCGGTGGAAGGCGGAGAAGGTACGCGGCATCCGTCCCGATCCGCCGAGCACTGATCCCGGCGGATGTAGCAGGTGGGCGCAGAAGCGCAGGACACGGCGCTCCTCCGCCGCAAGGCGCGCGGTGATCGCCCGGTCGAGCTTGCCCTCGGCCTCGCCCGCCCGGTCGTTGAAGGCGACCGTCGCCGCCCCGAGCGCGGAGGCGACCTCGGGCACGACGCGGGTTGCCGGGCCGCGCCTGAGGATCAGCGGGATGCCATGGTGCGCCAGCTCCGACTGGAGCGCCCGCAGCGACTGGGCGAGCCACCAGCGGGCGGCGCCGCCCAGCGGCCGGATGTGGGGGCTGTCCTCGTCGAGGACATAGAGCGGGGCGATGGGCGCGCCGGTGCCGGCGAGGGCGTCGAGGGCCGGATTATCGGCCAGGCGCAGGTCGTCGCGGAACCACAGGAGGGATGGAGCGGCTATCATGACGCACCTTCCTACGCGGACGGGGCAGGGGAGGTTCACTCCCTTTGCGGTCCTTGCGCAAGAGGGACGGTTGCCGCCCCGTCGCGCCTCAGTGGTCCATGTTCACGTCCCGGGTCTCCTTGCCCAGCACGAGGGCCGTCAGCGTGAGCAGGGCCATGACGGTGAGGTAGATGCCCACCCAGAACGGGCTGCCGCCGCCGTAGCTCCACAATGCGACGGCGATGAAGGGCGCCACCGCCGCGCCGAGGATGGAGGAGACGTTGTAGGAGATGCCCGAGCCCGTGTAGCGCACGTTGGCCGGGAACAGCTCCGGCAGCAGCGCGCCCATGGGGCCGAAGGTGAGGCCCATCAGCGTGAAGCCGATGATGAGCCACGCCATGACGCCGGCCGGCCCGGCGGAAAGGATCGGCACCCACAGGAGCCCGAAGGCGGCAATGGCGGCGGTGATCCAGATGAGGGTGCGCCGGCGGCCCCAGCGGTCGGCCCAGGGGCCGGACACCAGGGTGAAGATGCCGAAGAACACCACACCACCGATCATCATCAGCACGAAGGTACGGTAGTCATAGCCGAGCCCCGGCACCGCCGCCGTGGTCGGCGCGCGGCCGTAGCTGAGCGAGAAGGTGGTCATCAGGTAGAACAGCACGTAGGTCGCGAGCATGTAGAAGGTGCCGAGGATCAGCTCGCGCCAGTAGGTCCTGAAGGCGGCCGCCAGCGGCAGCTTCTCGATGCGGCCGTGCTGGACCGCCTTGGCGAAGGCGGGGCTCTCCACCAGCGAGATGCGCACCCACAGGCCGACGATCACCATCACCGACGAGAACAGGAACGGCAGGCGCCAGCCCCAGGAGAGGAAGGCCTCCGAGGGGCGCGAGGGGTCGCTCGACGGCATCCAGGCGGCGATGGCCAGGAACAGGCCGTTGGCGATGATGAAGCCGATGGGCGCGCCAAGCTGCGGGAAGGTGCCGTAGACGGCGCGCTTGCCGGGAGGCGCATTCTCGGTGGCGACCAGCGCCGCTCCGCTCCACTCGCCGCCCAGCGCAAAGCCCTGGGCGAGGCGCAGGATCACCAGCAGCGCCGGCGCGAACCAGCCGGCCGTATGGAAAGTGGGCAGCAGGCCGATGAGGAAGGTGGCGATGCCCATGGTGAGCAGCGCGCCCACCAGCGTGAGCTTGCGGCCCTTCTTGTCGCCGAGGTGGCCAAAGAAGATGGCGCCGAGCGGCCGCGCCACCATGGCCGCGCCGAACACCGCGAAGGAGGCCAGCAGCGCCGTCGTGTCGTTGCCGGCCGGGAAGAAGAGGTGCGGAAACACCAGCACCGCCGCGGTGGCGTAGACGTAGAAGTCGTAGAACTCGATGGTGGTGCCGATCAGGCTGGCGAGGATGACCCGCGAGCGGGGATTGGCGATGGGCGCCGCATCGGCGGTGAACGTGGTGGACATTCTGGTACTTTCCGACTGCGCCCCGCCTGCGGCCGGGAGCTGGTGGGCGGCGGCCTGGCTGGTCCGGCAATTTTCTGTCGCGACGGGGCGGGGCATGTATGTCCGGCGCGCAGATGAGTGGCAGTCCTGATAGATTATTGCGCGCAGCCTGGCCAGCGCACGCGCCCAACGCTTGCGGGAACCGGGCTTGCAGGTAGCGCATGGCGGGGGAGCGCCGATCGTCGTCCACCGCGCCCTCCAATCTGTGGATGACGGTGATGACTTGCGTGTCCCCGCCCGTCCCGTCCCTGTCCCTCACGAGACGGTGAAAATCGAGCCGGCATAAGGCGCGTTAGGAATTTGATAACCTGCGGGCAGGCACCATATATAGTAGGAAGTGCGGCCATGAGGCCCCAAATGGTGTCAAAGAGGGGTTTGACCGGCAGGCCAGACTCGCTCTAGCGTTCAGGTCTCGGCGGCGGGCGTCCCACGGGTGCGTATCGGTGGACGCAGGCAGCCCCCCTGAACAGCAAATTTCCGACCCGCCAGGTGCGGCGCGCAGCGTCGTGCCCGTCGGATCGTCACGTCCGCCACATTCGTCTTGTAGACTGATCGGCCCCGGGACGGGCCGAGCCGAAGGAGCACCGGTCATGCGCGTCGAACGCCGCTACACGCAAGAGGGCCGTTCCCCTTACGCGGACATCCCCTTCCGCGAGACCGTGAGCGAGATCCGGAACCCCGACGGATCGGTTGTCTTCCGCCAGGAAGGCATCGAGGTGCCGGCGCAGTTCTCGCAGGTGGCCTCCGACATCCTCGCGCAGAAATATTTCCGCAAGGCCGGCGTGCCCGCGCGCCTGAAGAAGGTGGAGGAGAATTCCGTTCCCTCCTTCCTGTGGCGCCAGGTGGCGGACGAAGCGGCTCTGGCGGCCCTGCCGGAGAAGGAGCGCCTTGTCGGCGAGACCTCGGCCAAGCAGGTGTTCGACCGGCTCGCCGGCACCTGGACCTATTGGGGCTGGAAGGGCGGCTATTTCGACACCGAAGCCGACGCCCAGGCCTTCTTCGACGAGCATTGCTACATGCTGGCCATGCAGATGGCCGCGCCGAACTCGCCGCAGTGGTTCAACACCGGCCTGTTCTGGGCCTACGGCATCGACGGGCCGGGGCAGGGCCATTTCTATGTGGACTATCAGACCGGCGAGCTGACAGCATCCACCTCGGCCTATGAGCACCCCCAGCCGCACGCCTGCTTCATCCAGTCGGTCAGCGACGACCTGGTGAGCGACGGCGGCATCATGGATTTGTGGGTGCGTGAGGCGCGCCTGTTCAAGTACGGCTCCGGCACCGGCTCCAACTTCTCGGCGCTGCGCGGCGAGGGCGAGCGCCTGTCCGGCGGCGGCCGCTCCTCCGGCCTCATGAGCTTCCTGAAGATCGGCGACCGCGCGGCGGGCGCCATCAAGTCCGGCGGCACCACCCGTCGCGCCGCCAAGATGGTGGTGGTGGATGCCGACCACCCGGACATCGAGAACTATGTCGACTGGAAGGTGATCGAGGAGCAGAAGGTGGCGGCGCTCGTCACCGGCTCCAAGCTCAACGCCAAGCATCTCAAGGCCGTGCTCAAGGCCTGCGTGAATTGCGAGGGCAATGGCGACGATTGCTTCGACCCGGAGAAGAACCCGGCCCTGAAGCGCGAGATCAAGGCCGCCCGCAAGGCCGCCGTGGCCGATTCCGCCATCCGCCGGGTGATCCAGTATGCCCGCCAGGGCTACAAGGACATCGACGTTTCCATCTACGATACCGATTGGGACGGCGAGGCCTACATCACGGTGGCCGGCCAGAATTCCAACAATTCGGTCCGCGTCACCGACGACTTCCTGCGCGCCGTCGAGGCCGACGAGGACTGGAAGCTCATCCGCCGCACCGACGGCAAGGTGGCCAAGACGGTCAAGGCCCGCGAGCTGTGGGAGAAAATCGGCGCGGCGGCCTGGCATTGTGCCGACCCGGGCATCCAGTTCCACACCACGGTCAACGATTGGCACACCTGCCCGTCGGGCGGCGAGATCCGCGCCTCCAACCCGTGCTCGGAATACATGTTCCTGGACGACACGGCGTGCAACCTCGCCTCGCTGAACCTGCTGCAGTTCCGCGACGCGAACCGCCAGTTCGACGTGGAGAGCTACGAGCACGCCGTGCGGCTGTGGACCGTGGTGCTGGAAATCTCCGTGCTGATGGCGCAGTTCCCCTCGCGCCGCATCGCCGAGCTGTCCTACGAGTACCGCACGCTGGGGCTCGGCTACGCCAACATCGGCGGCCTGCTCATGTCGAGCGGCATTTCCTATGACTCGCCCCAGGGCCGCGCCATCTGCGGCGCGCTGTCGGCCATCATGACCGGCGTGTGCTACGCCACCTCCGCCGAGATGGCGAAGGAGCTCGGCACCTTCCCGGCCTATTCGGCCAATGCCCAGTCCATGCTGCGGGTGATCCGCAATCACCGCCGGGCCGCCCACGGCCTCGCCGACGGCTTCGAGGGCCTGTCCATCGCCCCGGTGCCGCTCGATCACATCTCCTGCCCCGACATGCGTCTCGTCGCCCACGCCACCGCGGCATGGGACAAGGCGCTGGCGCTCGGCGAGCAGCACGGCTTCCGCAACGCCCAGGTCTCGGTGATCGCCCCCACGGGCACCATCGGCCTCGTCATGGATTGCGACACCACCGGCATCGAACCCGACTTCGCGCTGGTGAAGTTCAAGAAGCTGGCCGGCGGCGGCTACTTCAAGATCATCAACCGGGCGGTGCCCGAGGCGCTGCGCGCGCTCGGCTATAAGGAGGCCGAGATCGCCGAGATGGAGGCCTATGCGGTGGGCCACGGCTCTCTCGCCCAGGCGCCGGCCATCAACCACTCGACGCTGCGCGCCAGGGGCTTCGACGATGCGGCCATCGCCAAGGCCGAGGCCGCGGTGAAGACCGCGTTCGACATCAAGTTCGCCTTCAACCGCTGGACCTTCGGCGAGGAATTCCTCGCCAACGCGCTGAAGGTGCCGGCCGCCCAGCTGGCCGACCCCAAGTTCGACCTGCTGAGCTTCCTCGGCTTCTCCCGCGCCGACATCGACGCCGCCAACGTGCACGTCTGCGGAGCCATGACGCTGGAGGGCGCGCCCTTCTTGAAGGCGCAGCACCTGTCGGTGTTCGACTGCGCCTCGCCGTGCGGCCGCATCGGCAAGCGCTACCTCTCGGTGGAGAGCCACATCCGCATGATGGCGGCGGCGCAGCCCTTCATCTCGGGCGCCATCTCCAAGACCATCAACATGCCGAACGAGGCGAGCGTCGAGGAGTGCAAGCAGGCCTATCTGCTTTCCTGGCGCCTCGCGCTGAAGGCCAATGCGCTCTATCGCGACGGCTCCAAGCTCTCCCAGCCGCTCAATGCCCAGCTGGTGGCGGACGAAGAGGACGAGGACGACGCGGTGGAGGCCCTCGTGGCCCAGCCGAACGCGGCCCGTGCCGCCTCCGTGACCGAGAAGATCGTCGAGCGGGTGGTGGAGCGCATCGTCGAGCACCGCGTGCGCGAGCGGGAGAAGATGCCCGACCGCCGCAAGGGCTATACCCAGAAGGCGGTGGTGGGCGGCCACAAGGTGTATCTGCGCACCGGCGAATATGATGACGGCCGCCTCGGCGAAATCTTCATCGACATGCACAAGGAGGGCGCGGCGCTCCGGTCGCTCCTCAACAACTTCGCCATCGCCATCTCCCTTGGCCTTCAATACGGCGTGCCGCTGGAGGAGTATGTGGACGCCTTCACCTTTACCCGCTTCGAGCCGGCGGGCCCGGTGCAGGGCAACGACACCATCAAATATGCCACCTCCATGCTGGACTACGTGTTCCGCGAGCTGGCGGTGAGCTATCTCGGCCGCAACGACCTCGGCCACGTGGACCTGTCCGAGACCGGCTTCGACGCTCTCGGCAAGGGCGTGGACGAGGGCAAGGCGCCGACCAATCCGTCGGCCCGCGTCGTCTCCAAGGGCCTGGTGCGCGGCAAGACGGTGAACCTCCTCTCCACGCCCGGCACCGCCGAGCCGCGGGCGGGCAGCGACAACGTCACCGTCCTGCGCGCCCCGACCTTCGGCGCGACGGCGCTGAAGCCGGAGACGGCGGAACTGGCCGAACCCACCCCCGAGGTGGAGGAGCTGGAGGCGGCGGTGGAGAGCCTGATGGAGAAGACACTCCCCTGGTCCCCCTCCGCCCGCAAGGCGGACGCCCGCGCCGAGGCCCGGGCCAAGGGTTATGAAGGCGAGGCCTGCCCCGAGTGCATGAACTTCACCATGGTGCGCAACGGCACCTGCCTGAAGTGCGACACCTGCGGCGGGACGACCGGCTGCAGCTGAGGATTTCAGCCCTCGTGATAAAAATGCCCGGGGCTACGGTCCCGGGCATTTTTCGTTTGGGATGCGCATTCTGGCCAATCGCGCCATCCTCTTGCCAATGCTATCAGGTGGGCCATCTTGATATCAGATCATCCGCACGGGTCTAACCGATGGCAGCCGTTACAATTCGCAATCTCTCCGAGGAGGCCCATCGCGCTCTCAAGCAGCGCGCGGCTCGCCACAATCGCAGCACGGAGGCGGAAATCAGGGCCATTCTTGACGCTGCGGTGCGCCCAGAGAAGCGGTTGCGGATCGGCAGCACCTTGGCCGAGCGAAGCCGCAAGGCTGGTGTGTCCAACGCCGATGTGGAAGCGCTGGAGCAGGCGCGCGACAGCTGCGCCGCAGATCCCATCGCTTTCGAATGATCCTGCTCGACACCAACGTGGTCTCCGAGGCAATGAAGCCGGAGCCTCATCCCGGTGTCCGGGATTGGCTGGATGCCCAGGTCGCAGAGACGCTCTTTCTCTCCAGCGTGACGATCGCTGAACTGATGTTCGGCATCGGCGCGCTGGCCACCGGCGAGCGCCGCTCTGCACTCGCCAGAGCCCTAGATGGGGTGCTGGAGGTGTTCGGCGAGCGGATTCTGGCATTCGATCTGGAGGCCGCGCGCGCTTACGCGGCACTCGCTGATAAGGCGCGCGGGGCTGGGAAGGGCTTTCCGACGCCTGACGGCTACATCGCGGCCATCGCCGCAGCGCACGGCTTTGCCGTCGCCTCACGCGATACGAGTGCATTCATGGCCGCCGAATTGCCCGTGATCAACCCGTGGACCGCGGGCGGCACGTCTTAGCCGACAGGCGCGAGGCCTCACGCTCAACGCGCGGTGCGGTCAGGGGGATTGGCCTGATCCCCTGGGGCAGACGGAGGCGGGGCAGCCCTCCGTCGCTGGTCGTCTTGTCGGTCCGCGGCCTGATCAGGCGGCGTTCTTGATGGCGAGGCCGTCGTCGAACGACAGCTCCTTGTAGTTTGAAACCTCGTCATACTTCAGGCCCACGTCCGCCAGGGCGTCGAGCTTGGCGGCGGTGTCGTACTTCTTCAGCTTCACCTTATCCACGTAGAAGGTGTCGAGCAGCTCGTTGTAGACCGAGGTATCGTCGATGAAGATGGCGAAGATCTTCACGTCGCCGAAGCGGATGAGGAAGCGGTTGCCCTGCGGCAGGTCCGCAATATAGATGAAATACTTCCCGTCGGCGTCGAGCGCCGGGCCGAGGACGTCCACCACCTTCGGCAGATCGTCATAGGTGGTGATGGAGCCGGCGAGGAAGCCGATGGCGGGCTTGCCGGCCTCGGATACGGAAAACACCTCCTTCAGCACCGTCTCCGGGCCGTCGTAGGAGATCTCGCCGCGGAAGCCGTAGCGGCCGGCCACGTGGGTGTCGGCGTTGAGGGCGGGCTTGAGCAGCCGGCCTTCGGCGTCGAGCTTGGCGAAAGGCGTGTCGGCAACAGCAGTCATGAAAAAGATCCTTCGGGTGGAGGTCCTGTGGGCGGGCCCTGAAACGGCGCCACCCGCGTGCCGGACGGAGCCGGCGGCGCGTGCGACGCCTCGGTCTGCCGTGCCCTTGGCGGGCACGACCTCTGGTGGCGATCCGGCCCAGCCCGCATGCGGACCGGGGGATGGCCTCAATCTCCGGTGATCATCACCTCGGGGACCTCGTTGGGGTCCTCGATGTCCAGCCCGTCCTCCTCAGCGAGCGCGACATTGACGAGACACACGTCGCCGTCGTCGATCACGAGCTCGATGGGGGTGAGCGTCTTGCCCTGGCAGGGGCCGATGAAGCACTGGCCGGTGTCGAGGTCGAACTTCGCCCCGTGTCGGCCGCAGGTGAGGAAATTCCCTTCCTTGTCGAGAAATTCGCCGGAAAAGGTGTCGAGGCGAGAGCCCTCGTGCGGGCAGGCGTTCTCGAAGCCGTGGAAGGTGTTGCCCTTGCGGGTGATGAGGATGGGCCAGGGCTTGCGGTTGCCCTCGTCGTCCAGGCGGGCGAGCACGAAGCCACGCGCATCGCCATCGTCCACCTCGTACGTGGCGCATATGGCGAACAGCTCGTTCATGCGATCAGCCTCTCCCGGACAGGCGATCGCCCCCAAAGGAGCGCAAGGCTTCGAAGCAGAAGGCTTCGCCCCCGCGTGGACGCGGTGCTGTCACCATTCCATAAGCAAGTCCCGCGCCAGCGCGGATTGTCGGGTATCTCCCGCTCCGCGCGGGGCGGCTTGAGCGGCGGCGAACCCGCGCCGGGTCACGCGTCCGGGGTCGGCGCTCGCCCGGGCCGAAGCCGGCGGGGGCTGCGGGGCGCGCGGGGTGTGTCGGGACCCCGACAGGGTTGAGGCCGTGGACGGGAGGCTAGAACGCCGCCATCGGCGCGAAGATGCAGAGCGTGCGGCCCTCGCGCTTGCCGCCCACCGAGCAGCGGTGGAACTTGCCGTCCGGGCTGTCCGGCACCGCGGTGCGGGGGAAATACTCGCCCGTCGCCTTGATGAAATAGCCCTCGCCCGCGAACTCTACGTCCTCCTGCGTGATCTCGTAGCAATCCTGTCCCGAGCAGCAGTAGGCGGGATACCATTCGTGCGCCCAGCTGGCGCGCTCGAACGGCCAGAGACAGAGCGAGCCTGAGAGGGCGAAAGGCAGGGCGGCGCGGGCAAGCCCTCGTGTCACGTGCATCATACGCAGCGACTCCGATCAGCCCGGGCCGGGATCGGCCGGCTCGGGACGTTCCGGGTCGTTCAGGATGACGCAAGCCGCAGCCGGCTCAAAGGAAATTTCGCACCTGCGAGATTGACCCTAGGGCAGAGCGGTAGGGGCGTCCCGGCGTGGTTCAGTCCACGTCGTCCACTTGCTCCGGGCCACCGCCATAGGCGCGCTGGGCGAGGGCCGCCTGCATGAAGGGGTCAAGATCCCCGTCCAGCACCTCCTGCGGCGTGCCGGAGGTGACGCCCGTGCGCAGGTCCTTCACCAGCTGATAGGGCTGGAGAACGTAGGAGCGGATCTGGTGGCCCCAGCCGATGTCGGTCTTGGCCGCCTGCTCGGCCATGGCCTCGGCCTCGCGCTTCTTCAGCTCGAGGTCGTAGAGCTTGGCGCGCAGCATGTTCCAGGCTGTCGCGCGGTTCTTGTGCTGGGAGCGGTCGCCCTCGCTCACCACCGCGATGCCGGTGGGAATGTGGGTGAGGCGCACCGCCGATTCCGTCTTGTTCACGTGCTGGCCGCCGGCGCCGCCGGAGCGCATGGTGTCCACGCGCACGTCGGCTTCCTTGATGTCCACCACGATGCGGTCGTCCACCACCGGATAGACGTCCACCGAGGCGAACGAGGTCTGGCGGCGGGCGTTGGAATCGAAGGGCGAGATGCGCACCAGCCGGTGCACCCCGGCCTCCGTCTTCAGCCAGCCATAGGCATTGTGGCCCTTCACCTGGATGGTGGCGGACTTCAGGCCGGCCTGCTCGCCCTGGCTCTCGTCCATCAGCTCCACCTTGAAGCCGTGGCGCTCGCACCAGCGGCGGTACATGCGCAGCAGCATCTCAGCCCAGTCCTGGCTGTCGGTACCACCGGCGCCGGCATGGACTTCCAGATAGGAGTCGTTGGAATCGGCTTCGCCGGATAGCAGCGCCTCCAGTTCGCGCCGGGCCAGCTCGCTCTTGAGGCCGTCCAGCGCCGATGCGGCCTCGCCGATGACGCCCTCGTCGCCCTCGGCCTCGCCCAGCTCGATCAGCTCGACATTGTCGGCAAGGTCGCGCTCCACCCTGTCGATGGCGCCGAGGCCATCCTCCAGGCCGGTGCGCTCCTGCATCAGCTTCTGGGCCCGCTCGGGATCGTCCCACAGCTTGGGGTCTTCGACGATGGCGTTGAGTTCGGCCAGGCGGCGGCGCGAGCGGTCCACGTCGAGGTGGGACCGCAACAGGTCCAGGGAGGCCTTGATCTCGTCGACCTTCGCGGCGAGTTCCGCGCGCATGATTTGTCTGTCTCCGGCTGAGGGCCGCGGAAAATAGCGGCGGGGCGCGCAGGTGTAAACGGAAGGCGGGTGGAAAGCAGGGGCAGCGGCGTTCAGACCAGCAGCCCGTCACGCCCTCGGGCAGGGGCAGATGGTGATAGTCCTCCCACAAGGGGCTCGTGGCGATGTCGGCCACCATGACGGGGGCGCCCCGGAAAGCCGCCGTGCCGCAGCTGCCGACCTTGGGGCCGATGCGGATCCCCTCCAAAGCATCGGAATAGATCTGTGGAATGTCGGGGGAGGCGAGCACGGTCAGGCGGTCGTCGGCGGTCACGCCAAGGATGGAGCACAGTGAATCCGGCACCAGCTCCTGCACCCGGCGGCACAGCAATTCCAGGATTTCGGAGGCAGGCGCATCGGCGGCAAGGGCGGACAGCACCTCGCGCTGCAGGTCCTCCACCAAGCGGGTATGGGTGATGTCGGCGAACACCGCCACGACCTGCTCGATCTCGCCCGTATCGCGGTCGGCGACCGGCGTGACGGTGGCCGACAGCCAGATGTCCAGCCCGGACTTGCCCCGCAGCAGCACATCTTCCGACAGGGCGGCGCGCTGGCGGAGAGCGTCCGCCACCCGGTCGGCGAAGGCGCTGGTGCTGGAGCGCTGGGCCAGTAGGTCGGTCAACAGCTGGTCTTCGGTCACGCTTTCGGGGCCGCCGAAGATCTCGCGGAAGGCGCTGTTGACGTAGACAATTTTGAGCGCGGAATCGGTGACCACCACCGCACGGTCGGTTTTGTCAGCAATCAGCGAGAGGACGCCCAGCTCCTTGAGCTGGAGCAGGGGGTCCGGAAGGGGCCGCACGAACGCCACGTAGCAGATCTCCTTCTTGTGCTCGGCCCGGGTGACCGAGACATGCCCCACCACGTGCGAGCCGTCGCGGCGGCGGATGGAGAGGCTCTGCGCGGCATCGGAACGCGCTTCGGGGCCCGCAGAGGAGGCGGGCAGCACGGAATCAGGCAGGAGGTTCTTGACGTCCCGTCCGACGATCTCGTCCTGCCGCAGGCCCCACAGATGCTCGGCAGCAGAATTGATGGACGTGATGAGGTGGTCCGCGTCGAAGAAGATGACGGCATCAAGCGACCGGCCGTGGCCGGTTACCGGACGATCCGCCATCTCGTTGACCATGGCTGCGGCTCCCAGCCTCCGGCGGCGCACTGCGATTTGAGTAGAGCGAAGGCCTCGCGAAGCCTTCGGTGAATATCTGTCGTGATGCCATACCAGCTTAACGATCCGGAACGGCTTGTACAGAAACGGTATAACAATGAGGTTAACTCGCAAAATTGAACGCGCGCCGCGCTCAGGTCCGTAGCGCAGCGTTCTGCAGGTCTAACCAATTCCTCTGTAATTGATTGTTATATCGAGAAAACGTCCGATATAACATATCTCTGGTTGAAATCGACGATACTTCGCGTGGGCCGTTCTGCCGCAAGGCTTATCTGACGCTTGCCATCACGCGGGGCAGTTCGGGCAGAGCGCGCGTTCGCGCGGGGCGGGCTCCGACCCCGCGGCCGGGCTCAGTAGAGCCCGCCGCCGCTGCGCGTCGTGGGGTAGACAGGCTCGGGCTGCGCACCCTCGCCGCTGGAATAGCCGACCACGGAATAGCTGTCGGGCGGCGCGGTGCCCGGCTTGAAGCCCTCGAGGATGGCGTTGCCGTCGCCCGCGCTGGTGCGCTGGCCGCTCTTCCGGTCGATGCGCACCAGCTTGATGCCCGCCGGGACGCGGAAGGGCAGGGCGGGGCGGTCGGCGAGAGCGACCTTCATGAAGTCGCGCACGATGGGCGCAGATATGAGGCCGCCGGTGGAGCCCTTGCCCATGGGGCGAGGCTTGTCGTAACCGAGGTATACACCCACCACCACTTCGGGGGTGAAGCCGATGAACCAGGCGTCCTTCTCGTCGTTGGTGGTGCCGGTCTTGCCGGCGATGGGCTTGCCCACCTCCTTCAGCGCCGTACCGGTGCCGCGCTGGACGACACCCTCCATCATGGACGTGATCTGGTAGGCGGTCATGGGGTCGAGCACCACCGGCCGACGGTCGATCAGGGTGGGCTCGGGCTGGTTGTCCCACCTCTCCGCATCGCAGCCGCGGCATTCGCGCTCGTCGTGGCGGAAGATGGTGTGGCCGTAGCGGTCCTGAATGCGGTCGATGAGCGAAGGGGTCACCTTGCGCCCGCCGTTGGCGATCATGGCGTAGGCGCCGGTCATGCGCATGAGCGTGGTCTCGCCCGAGCCGAGCGCCATGGCGAGGTAGGGCGGCATGTCGTCATAGATGCCGAAGCGCTTGGCGTATTCGGCGATGATCGGCATGCCCACGTCGTTGGCGAGGCGCACGGTCATCACGTTGCGCGACTGTTCCAGGCCGAAGCGCAGGGTCTGCGGGCCATAGAACTTGCCGGAGTAGTTTTCCGGCCGCCATGTGGCCTGCCCCTGCTGCTCCAGCTCAAAGGGCGCGTCGAGGACGATGGTGGAGGGGGTGTAGCCGTTGTCCAGCGCCGCCGAATAGACGATGGGCTTGAACGAAGAGCCCGGCTGCCGCATGGCCTGGGTGGCGCGGTTGAACTGGCTTTCGTCGTAGGAGAAGCCGCCCGAGAGGGCGAGCACCCGGCCGGTGGTGGGCTCCATCACCACCATGGCGCCCTCGACGCCCGGCAGCTGGCGCAGCCGCCACTGGCCGGTGCGGTCGGCCAGCGGCTCCACGTAGATGACGTCGCCGGGCTTCAGCACCTGGTTTATGGGCTTGCGCGTCCATTTCGCGCCGTCCACCGGGATGAGCCCCACCTCGCGGTCGGTGGAGCGCTGGCCGGACTTGGTGCGCGGCGGCTGGAGGCCGATACGGGCATTGTCCTTGCTCACGTCCAGCACGATGGCGAGGCGCCAGGGAATGTCGTTGAATTCCTTGATCTCGCCGAGCTTCACGCCCCAATCGACGCCGGGGACGAGGTCGATGTGGTTGACGGGCTTGCGCCAGCCGCGCTCCTCGTCATAGCGCACGAGCCCGTCGGTCAGGGTCTTCTTGGCCAGCACCTGGAGCTTGGGGTCGAGGGGCGTGCGCACCGACAGACCGCCGGCATAGAGCTTCTTCTCGCCGTAGCGCTCGTAGATCTGGCGTCGTACCTCTTCGGCATAATATTCCGCCGCGAAGATTTGCGCGCCGGTGGGCCGCGGGGTCACGTCGAGGCCGGACTTCTTGGCCGCCTCGCCCTCCTGCGGGGTGACGAAGGCGTTCTCCACCATGCGGTCGATCACCCAGTTGCGGCGATCGACGGCGCGGGCGCGGTCGCGGAAGGGGTTGTAGGAGGATGGGGCCTTGGGCAGGGCGGCGAGATAGGCCACCTCCTGCACGTTGAGCTCGTCCACCGATTTGTCGAAATAGACCAGCGCGGCCGCGGCGATGCCGTAGGCACCCATGCCGAGATAGATCTCGTTCAGATACAGTTCGAGGATGCGGTCCTTTGAATAGGTGCGCTCGATGCGCAGCGCCAGGAGCGCTTCCTTGATCTTGCGATCGATGGAGACCTCGTTGGTGAGAAGGAAGTTCTTCGCCACCTGCTGGGTGATGGTGGAGGCGCCCTGGGGCCGGACGTTCTTGCCGTAGTTCTGGAGATAGAAGGCCGCGGCGCGGAAGATGCCGGTCGGGTCGACGCCGCCGTGCTCGTAGAAATTCTTGTCCTCGGCGGCGAGGAAGGCCTCGATCACCAGCTTGGGCACCGACTGGATGGGAATGTAGAGGCGCCGCTCCTTGGCGTACTCGGCCACCAGCGCGCCGTCCGCGGCATGCACGCGGGTCATCACCGGCGGCTCGTAGTTCTGCAGCTGGGAATAGTCGGGCAGGTCCTGGGAGTATTTCCAGACGAAATACGTCGCGCCCGCAGCGCCGGCGAGCAGCACCACCGTGGTGAGCGCGAACAGGAACCCCAAGAACCTCAAAATCACCCGCATCTCGCCGGTTCCTCCCGCCGCACCCGAGGGACGCCCTACGCCATAGCGCGACTTCGCGCCGATGCGAAGCGCCCACTTTGCGTATCGTCATGCCCTAGCGCAATCCGCCCGCGGCGCACGTCCCCCCGACGATCCGATCCGCCCGGATTCGCGCGCGAAACCCTAATGCGGGGCAAACGTGGCCTCTTCGCGACGGAGCGGTGCGCGCCGCGCCCCCTCGCACGTCGATAGGGCGCACCCCCTCAAAACAAAGGGGCCCTCCTGTAGAAGGGCCCCTTTGCCGATTGTCATTCACCGGGACTGGAGCCCCGCGGAGCCTCAGCCGCCGAACAGCTTGCGCTGCCACCAGCCCGAGCGGGGCTTGCTCTCCGGCACCGACTCCTCGGCCGGGCGGGGAGGCGCGGCCTCTGGCGCTGGCGCGGCGGGCGTTTCGACCGGCGCGGCCTCGGCGGTGGGCTCTGGAGCCTCGGCAACCGGGGCTTCAGCGGCGGGCGCATCCGCCGGCGCGGCTTCAGCCGGGGTGGACGCGGCTTCCGCGGCCGCCGGAACGGGGGCCGCGAGAGCGCCATCGGACGACAGGATCACCGGCGCCTTTTCGCGCACGGTGGACCGGCGGCGCCGCCGCGCGGCTTCCGGGGCGTCCTCTTCGGCGGGGGCGGCCGGGGGCGGTGCAGCCGCAACAGGAGCGGGAGCGGGTGCCGGCTCGATCGCCTCGGCGGGGGCCTCCATCACCGGGGCGGGAGCGGTCTCGTCGCCTTCGGCGGCGGGGCGGTCCTCCTCGGCGTCGTCGTCACGCTCGGCATCGGACTCGGCCAGCGGGGCCTCGCCTTCGCCCTCGCGCTCGCGGCGATTGCGGCGGCCACCCCGGCGGCCGCGACGGCGGCGGCGGCGCTCGGCATTCTCCTCGTCGGTGCGTTCGGCATCGGCGGCGCGCTCCTCGTCGGAGCGCTCGTCCTCCTCGCCATCGCTGTCCTCGCCCTCCGCGGCGGTCTCGGCTTCGTCCTCGTCCTCGCCCTCGGGCGCGGCCTCGCGGCCCTTCTCGCGCTCGCCCCGCCGGCGGCGGCGGCGGCGGCGACGGCGACCGCCGTCATCGGCGCGCTCGCCGCTGGCCTCGGAAGCTTCCGCCTCGGCATCGGCCTCGGTCTCCTCGGCGCTCTCCTCCTCTTCCTCCTCGATGAAGTCCTCATCAGGCAGGATGGAATCGGGCTGCACCACGGCGCTGGGGCGGGGTGCGGCGGGCGGCGGGGCCGCCAGCTCGCCCTTCTCGATGATGAAGGGCTGGTGGCCGGTCACGGTCTCGTCGGCGGAAATGGCCAGGGTGACGGTGAAGCGCTCTTCCAGCTCGCGCAGGTGGGCGCGCTTCTGGTTGAGCACATAGAGCGCCACCTCGGTGCGGGTGCGGGCGATGAGATTGTGGGTCGCGGCGCGCAGCAACTGCTCTTCCAGCGCGCGCAGCAGCTGGAGCGAGACCGAGGCGGCGGAGCGCACATGGCCGGTGCCGCCGCAGTGCGGGCACACCTCGATGGAGCTTTCCAGCACGCCGGTGCGGATGCGCTGGCGCGACATCTCCAGCAGGCCGAAATGGGAGATGCGGCCGATCTGGATGCGCGCGCGGTCGTTCTTCAGGCAATCCTTGAGCTTGCGCTCCACCGACCGGTTGTTGCGCTTCTCCTCCATGTCGATGAAATCGATCACGATGAGGCCGGCGAGATCGCGCAGGCGCAGCTGGCGGGCGATCTCCTCGGAGGCTTCCAGATTGGTCTTGAGCGCCGTGTCCTCGATATGGTGCTCGCGCGTGGCGCGGCCCGAGTTCACGTCGATGGAGACCAGAGCCTCCGTCGGATTGATGACGATGTAGCCGCCGCTCTTCAGCTGCACCACGGGGGAGAACATGGCGTCGAGCTGCTGCTCCACGCCGTAGCGGGCGAAGATGGGCTGCGGCTCGCGATAGGGCAGCACCGACTTGGCATGGCTCGGCATGAGCATGCGCATGAAGTCGCGGGCCTCGCGAAAGCCTTCTTCGCCGGCGACGTGAACTTCGTCGATGTCCTTGTTGTAAAGGTCGCGGATGGCCCGCTTGATCAGCGAGCCCTCCTCATAGACGAGGCTCGGCGCCGCGGAGGAAAGCGTCAGTTCGCGCACCGTCTCCCACAGCCGCAGGAGATATTCGAAGTCGCGCTTGATCTCGGTTTTGGTGCGGTTGGCGCCGGCGGTGCGCAGGATGATGCCCATCCCTTCCGGCACCTCCAGGTCCTGCACCACGTCCTTCAGGCGCTTCCTGTCCACCGCATTGGTGATCTTGCGGGAGATGCCGCCGCCACGGGCGGTGTTGGGCATGAGGACGGAGTAGCGGCCGGCGAGGGACAGGTAGGTGGTGAGGGCAGCCCCCTTGTTGCCGCGCTCTTCCTTGACCACCTGCACCAGCATCACCTGGCGGCGGCGGATGACCTCCTGGATCTTGTAGGAGCGGGCGCGGCGCTGCGGCGCGCGCTCGGGCACCTCTTCCATGGCGTCCTCGTCGGCGCCGAGGTGCTCGATTTCCTCTTCCTCGTCGATTTGGTCGACATCGCTGTCATCGTCCTCGTCTTCGTCCTCATCGTCGGCGGGACGGCGGGACTTGCTGCGGGACTTCTCGCGCCGTGCGGGGGCGGCTTCGTCCTGCTCGCTCTCTTCCGGCTCGCTCTCGTCGTGCTCGGCCTCGTCGTGCTCGGCCTCGTCGTGGTCGTCGTCCTGCTCGTCGGCGTCGTCATCGTCGGTGGACGGCGTGTCGTCGCTCTCCAGGATCGGGGCGGGCTGGCTTTCGCCGTCCTCGGCCTCGTGGCGGCGCAGGGACTCCGTCTGGTCGGGCGCCTGGTCCTGCGGGGCGGGGAGAGAGGTACCGAGCGGCGCGTCGGCGACGGCCTCGGCCAGCTGGGCAGCCGCCTCGACCGCCTCGGCGGGGGCAACGAGGGCGCTCATGGGCTCGGCCGGCACAGGGGGCGCCGGTTCCGCGGCGGTATCGCCGTCGGCGACGTCGGTCGCGGGCTCGGAGGCCGCGCCCGCGTCAAGTGGGGCCACCTCGACGCCGTTGGCGTTTTCCGTCGGGGCCTCGGAAAGGGTCTCGGTGGCGGCGGCCTCGTCCGCTGCCCCGGTATCGGCTTCCCCGGCGGACGGCGGGGCGACGGGCGCGCTCACGCTCTGGTCGGGCTGGGACCTGCGGGCCCGGCCGCGCTCGCGACGGCGCTCCTTCAGCTCGGCCTCGTCGTCGGCGAGACGGGCGGCGCGCTCCTCCTCCTCGATCAGGGCGAGGCGGTCGGCGACCGGGATCTGGTAATAGTCGGGATGGATCTCGCTGAAGGCGAGAAAGCCGTGGCGGTTGCCGCCATACTCGATGAACGCGGCCTGGAGCGACGGCTCGACGCGCGTCACCTTGGCCAGATAAATATTGCCCCGCAGCTGCTTGCGGGTCGCGGACTCATAGTCGAACTCTTCGACCCGGTTCCCGCGCACGACCACGACCCGGGTCTCCTCCGGGTGGGTCGCATCGATGAGCATCTTGTTGGCCATGGAATTCTCTCTTCACGGCGCCGGGGGCAAAGCTCCGCGACGGCGGCCGCTCAACGCCCGTGGGCGCTGCCGCGACACCGTTCGGGCGCCGGATGTGATGACGTGAGGACTGAAGCGAGGACCGGGTACGCCCAAGCGTGACGTTCACACGCTCGGGGGCGGGGCACACGGGAGCGCGCGCAACGCGCCTGTCGTGCGGAGAAAAATCCATGCCCTCGGTTACCCGCTCCTCGATGAAGGGTTCAGGCCGGGGATGAGGCGGGCGCCCCGATCCGGCCACGGTACACAATCGCCCGATTCCCCAGATCGTCCCTCGCGGACCTTCGGCAGGGAAGCCGTGAGGCATGCCGCCTGCGCCGACCCGGCGCTTGCCGCGGGGCTCCTCGTCCGATGTGGTCGAGCCGCCAGCGGCGTAGGGCAATGCCTCTTTTCCGGGCTTTCGGCGCGCTGGGCGCCCGCCCGGATCGTAGCCACACCCTCTGCGGCAGCCGCGGCAGCCGGGGGCCAAGAGCCTGTTCCGGGACGCGAACTGTGTACGGCCTCTTTCTTACCCGCCCGACTTCGTCCTTGGCAAGGTTTATGCGTCCCCTCCACGCGTCCTCCGGCCGCCGACCCAACGTCAACGCGCCCTTTACGGCCGTGGCCTTAAGCCTGCCCTATGGGGGTTCATGATGGGTCGGTGGGCCACCTCCAGCTGGCGGGAGAGGTGCGGATTTGATGCGGCGACGGCATGACATTCCCGGCGCGAGCGCGCTTCGACTGCGGCGTGCAAGCCTTGTCAGTGCTGCCGCTTCGTTGGTCATGTTCACTTTTTTTGCAGTCGCTTCCACGCCCGCCGCCTGCGCGGACGAGCCCCGCCCGCCGGCCGTGGCACGGGAAGCGCGGCTCGCGGGGGACGCCCAGCGCACCCGCCTCATCCTCGACCTCGACCGTGCGACGGAATTCCGCGCCTTCACCCTCGCCAATCCGCCGCGGGTCATTCTCGACCTGTCGGACGTGACCTTCGCGCTGAAGCCCGACGCCGCGCAGCTCAAGCGTGGCCTTGTCGCGGCCTACCGATTCGGCGTCTTCGCCCCCGGGAAGGCGCGCATGGTGCTGGAGGTCACGGGCCCCGTCGCCATCGACAAGGCCTTCGTTCTGGAAGCGCTGGACGACCAGCCCGCCCGCCTGGTGGTGGATCTTGTGAAGACCGATCCCGAGGCCTTCGCCCGCTCCATTGCATCCGCAGCGGAGCAGCGCACCGGCCTGCCCGCCACCCCGGTGACGCCGGCGCCGGCCGGAGATGGACGGCCGGTGGTGGTGATCGACCCCGGCCACGGCGGCATCGATTCGGGCACGTCCGGCTATTCGGCCTTCGTGGAGAAGACGCTGGTGCTGGAGACGGCGCTGGCGTTGCGCGACCGCCTGGAGAAGAGCGGCAATTACCGCGTGGTGCTCACCCGCAGCACCGACACCTTCGTGCCATTGGGCGAGCGCGTGCGCATCGCCCGCGCCAACCGGGCCGACCTGTTCCTGTCGCTCCATGCGGACGCCCTTGCCCGCGGCGACGGGCAGGCGCGCGGCGCCAGCGTCTACACCCTCTCCGAGACCGCCAGCGACGCGGATGCGGCCCATCTCGCGGAAAAGGAGAACAAGGCGGACCTCATCGCCGGTGTCGACCTCACCGACGAGACCGATGAGGTGGCCGGTATTCTGGTGGATCTCGCCCAGCGCGAGACCCGCAATTTCTCCGCTTGGTTCGCCCGCACGCTGGTGGGCTCCATGAAAAGCGCCACCCGCATGCACCGCTCGCCGCTCAAATCCGCCGGCTTCCGCGTGCTGCGCGCCCACGACGTGCCCTCGGTGCTGGTGGAACTGGGCTACATGTCGAGCCCCGACGATCTGAAGCAATTGGCCTCCGAGGCCGGCCGTGACCGCATGGCCGAGGCCATCGCCGCCGGGGTGACCGACTTCTTCGCCCGCAAGAGCGCCGGTGGCCATCTCGTGGAAGAGAAGGGCGGCGCCGGGCGCTAGCCGAGGGCCGGATCACGACTCCTGTCGACATCGGCCCTTGCCCCGCGCGGCGGTCCGAGTACCATGGCGCCAGCGCAAGAGGACGGCGCTGGGCAAAGAATCGAAACGATTTAGCCCGGCGCCGCGCATTCGGCGCCGCAGCCAGAGGACAGCGGACGGAAGACGCCGCGACTTTTGTGGGAGGAAATGATGATCGACCGTCGCCGTGGCCTTGCGGCCGCGCTCGCCCTTGCGGCTGCCGTCGCCCTCGGCGGGCCGGCCAGCGCCCAGACCAAGCTGAAGTGGGCGCACGTCTACGAGCCTGCCGAGCCGTTCCACACCGCATCCGTCTGGGCGGCGGGCGAGATCGCCAAGCGCACCAACGGCCGCTACCAGATCGACGTCTATCCCTCGTCGCAGCTCGGCAAGGAGAGCGACATCAACCAGGGTCTGGCCCTGGGCACCGTGGACATGATCATCTCCGGCTCGAGCTTTGCCGGTAAGGCCTATCCGCCCATCGGCGTGACCTACTATCCCTATACCTTCCGCGATGCGGACCACCTCCTCGCCTACGCCAAGAGCGACGTCTTCAAGGAGCTCGCCAAGGGCTACGAGGAGAAGACCGGCAACCAGATCCTCTCCGTGACCTATTACGGCGTGCGGCAGGCCACCTCGAACAAGCCGTTCAAGACCTGCGCCGAGATGAAGGGCCTCAAGATCCGCGTCCCCGACGCGCCGGCCTATCTCGCCATGCCCAAGGCCTGCGGCGCCAACATCACCCCCATTGCCTTCGCCGAGGTCTATCTCGCGCTGCAGAACGGCACGGTGGACGCGCAGGAGAACCCGCTCACCACCATCGAGGCGAAAAAGTTCTACGAGGTGCAGAAGAACATCATCCTCACCGGCCACATCGTGGACCACCTCAACACGGTGGTCTCCGGCGCCCTGTGGAAGAAGCTGTCGCCCGAGGACCGCAAGATTTTCACCGAAGTGGCCCAGGAGGCGGCGGCGAAGGCCACGGCGGAGGTCGCCAAGCGCGAGAAGGAACTGCTCGACGTGTTCAAGCAGAAGGGCCTGACCATCACCGAGGTGGACACGGCCGAGTTCCGCGACACCGTGATGAAGAATATCACCTTCGAGAGCTTCGGCTATCGCAAGGCGGACTGGGATCGCATCCAGGCCATCAAGAGCAACATGTGAGCAGAGGGGAGCTCAGCCGCACTCGGCGCACCGCGCCGGCCGGCTGAGCTACGCACCACTCGTGCGCCGTCGCCTCGACCGTCGGCGCCCTCCGGCCTGAACCCCGTCGCCCTCCGGCTTGACCGGAGGGCCCACAGATCTCCCTCGACCCAAGTCGGTCTCTGGCTGTTCCAGACCCCCGTCACGCTGCGGTCAAGCCGGAGCATATGGACGGATGGGCGACAGGCCGGACGTCCCTGGAGCCCTGCCCCCTCACCTGCAAGGGGGCAGGGGAGCCGTGCCCCATCGTTTCCGTTCCTTCCCACCCGGACCCCTTCATGGCCCAAGAAGTCCACACCCGCGTCACCGGCGAGGAACTCGCCCATACCTTCGAGCAGCAGGAGGAGGTGGACCTCTCCACCTATGCCATCGAGGACTGGATCACCCTCCTCATCTTCTGGGGCATGGCGGGGCTGGTGTTCACCCAGTTCTTCACCCGCTACGTGCTGAACGACAGCTTCAGCTGGACCGAAGAACTGGCCACCTATTGCCTGGTGGCGGTGGTGTTCATCGGCGCCGCCATGTGCGTGCGGCTGTCGCGCCACATCCAGGTGGATCTGCTCTACCGCTTCCTGCCGGCTCCGGCGGGGCGGGTGCTGGCGCTGATGGTGGATGCGGTGCGCACCGGCTTCATCGCCTATGGGGTGTGGCTGATGGTGCGCTACATCGCCATCGTCGGCGATGAGCCCATGGTGATGGTCCAGGCGCCCAAGAGCGTCGTCTATTACGCCGTGCTCTTCGGCTTCGTGATGATGCTGGTCCGCTCGGTGCAGGTGACCGTCGCCAACATCCGCCGCGGCTACGGAGTGCTGGAGCGCCCGGAAGCCTTCGAGCCCCTCTTCGAGCACAAGGGGGACTGACGCCATGTGGCTTCTGATCGGCGCCTTCCTCTTCCTCATGGTGTGCGGGGTCCCGGTGGCCATCGCCATGGCCGGCTCCTCGCTGCTCTACATCGTCATCACCGGATCTGTGCCGGACGTGGTGATCGCCCAGCGCATGATCGCGGGGGTGGAAAGCTTCCCGCTGCTCGCGGTGCCCTTCTTCATCCTCGCCGGCAATCTCATGAACATCGCCGGCGTCACCGGGCGCATCTATGCCTTCGCCGTGGCGCTGGTGGGCTGGATGCGCGGGGGCCTCGGGCAGGTGAACATCATCGGCTCGGTGATCTTCTCCGGCATGTCCGGCACCGCCATCGCCGACGCCGCCGGGCTCGGGACCATCGAGATCAAAGCCATGAAAGACCATGGCTATTCCACCGAGTTCGCGGTCGGCGTGACCGCCGCCTCGGCGACGCTCGGCCCCATCATCCCGCCCAGCCTGCCCTTCGTGATCTACGGCATGCTGGCGAATGTCTCCATCGGCGCCCTGTTCCTCGGCGGGGTCATCCCCGGCGTGGTGATGACGCTGCTGATGATGGCAACCGTCGCCTACTTCGCCCGGCGCAACGGCTGGGGCGCGGATGCCGTCTTCGACTGGCGCAAGCTGGCGTCCGCCGGGGTCGAGGTCGTCATCGTGCTGGCCTTTCCCGTGGCGGTCTACGCCATGATCGCCCTCGGCCTCTCCACCAACCAGGCGGTGATGATCGCACTGGCCGTGCTCATCGCTCTCGACTGGTATTTCGACTTCTCCGCCGTGATGGCGCTGATGACGCCGGTGATCCTCATCGGCGGCATGACGCTCGGCTGGTTCACCCCGACGGAGGCGGCGGTGGCGGCGGTGATCTGGTCGCTGTTCCTCGGCCTTGTGCGCTACCGCTCCATGACGCTCAGGACGCTGGCCAAGGCCACCTTCGACACCATCGAGACGACGGCCTCGGTGCTGTTCATCGTCACCGCGGCGTCCATCTTCGCCTGGCTGCTCACCGCCAGTCAGGCGGCGCAGATGCTGTCGGACGCCATCCTCGGCTTCACCCAGAACAAATGGGTGTTCCTGGCGCTGGCCAACCTGCTGATCCTGTTCGTCGGCTGCTTCATCGATACCATCGCGGCCATCACCATCCTGGTGCCGATCCTGCTGCCCATCGTGCTCAAGCTCGGCATCGACCCGATCCATTTCGGACTGGTGATGACGCTGAACCTGATGATCGGCCTGCTGCACCCGCCGCTGGGCATGGTGCTGTTCGTGCTGGCGCGGGTGGCGCGGCTGTCGGTGGAGCGCACCACCATGGCCATCCTGCCGTGGCTGGTGCCGCTCCTTCTGGCGCTCATCGCCATCACGTACATTCCCGCGCTCACCCTGTGGCTGCCCCACGCACTGGGGCTCGGCCGCTAGGCGGTCGCCACGGCCGGCGGCACCTGAATTGGACGGGTCGGGCTCAGCCCGGCCCGTTTTCGTTGGGAGCGGCCGGCGTGGCGATGACGCGGCGGCCCTCCTCGGCCCGGTAATAATACTGGCTCGCCACCAGCCAGCCCTTCAGCGGGCGCAGGGGCGGGATGCAGGTGAGCAGGAGGATGGGCAAGGTGGTAACGAGGTGCACCCAATAGGGGGCCTGATAGGCCGTCTCCAGCCAAAGTCCGAACACCACCGCCGGCACGCAGGCGAAGCACATGACGAAGAAGGCCGGGCCATCCGCCGGGTCGGCGAAGGAATAGTCGAGCCCGCACACCTCGCAGGCCGGCGCGAGGGTCAGGAAGCCGTTGAAGAGGTGCCCCTCGCCGCAGCGCGGGCAGCGCCCGCGGATGCCGGTCGAAAGCGGGGAGAGGCGGGGCCAGCGGTGTTCGTCCATTTCAACTCCTCGCCGGAAGGGTGGGGCCTTGTCCGGCCCAGAACCCGCTGTCCGGCGGTTGGCGTCCGGCACTCAGCCACGTTGCCGGCGCATTGCGCGCGCCGACGGGCCGGCACCCGCCGCTCGTCCTCCCCCGGTGCGGACGTAGTCGGGCGGGGCCCTCCCGGCAAGGCCGGCCACTGTCGCAGGGGCAGCGGGCCGCACCTTCCGCCTCGCGCTGGGTCAAGCAGGGGGTGACAGCCGCGGGCGGTGCGGCTATTCGGCTTGCGGGGGATGCAACCGTCGAGAAGCGGGGCTGGGATGGATATCGTTTTCGTAGGCGCCGGCCTCGCCAACTGCCTCATCGCCGCGCGCATCGCGGAGCGGCGGGCGAAGATCCGCGTGCTCCTGCTGGAAGCCGGCGAAAGCGTCGGCGGGAACCACAGCTGGTCCTATCATTCCAGCGACTTCGACCGCATGCAGCACGCCTTCCTCAGTCCCTTCCGCGCCTATTCCTGGATGGGGCACGATGTGCATTTCCCGGCCTATTCGCGCACCCTCAAGGGCCACTATGGCACCATCTCGTCGGACCGGCTCGCCCAGGTGATGCACGAGCGGCTCAATTCCTCCATCCGTCTCAATGCCAAGGTCGCCCATGTGGCGGGCGACCACGTGGTTCTGGCGGGCGGTGAGCGGATCGCCGCCGGGGCGGTGGTGGACGGGCGCGGCCAGGCGGAGAGCCGGCATCTCGACCTTGGCTTCCAGAAATTCCTCGGCCAGGAAATGCGGCTCGCCCGCCCGCACGGCCTCAACCGCCCGTTCATCATGGATGCGCGGGTGGAGCAGATCGACGGCTACCGCTTCGTCTACGTCCTGCCGCTCGATCCCCAGACGGTGCTGATCGAGGACACCTATTATTCCAGCGGCGCGGACCTGCCGGCCGACGCGCTGCGCGCGCGGATCGCCGCCTACGCCGCGGAACATGGCTGGCCGGTGGAGCAAGTGGTGCGCGAGGAAAGCGGCATCCTGCCCATCGCCATGGGCGGCGACATCGACGCCTTCCTCGCCGAGGCGCCCGCGGGGGTCGCCCGGGTGGGCCTGCGGGCCGGGCTGTTTCATCCCACCACCGGCTATTCGCTGGCGGATGCGCTCGACCTCGCCGACAAGATCAGCGAAATGCCGGACCTCTCCGGCCCGGCGATCTCGGCTTATGTGCGCCGGTACGCCGCCGAGCGGTGGAAGGGGCGCGGCTTCTTCCGGCTGCTCAATCGCATGCTGTTCCGCGCCGCCGTGCCGGAGCGGCGCTACGCGATCCTCGAGCGCTTCTATCGGCTGCCGGAGGACCTCATCGCCCGTTTCTACGGGGATCGTCTCACTTTTTCCGACAAGGCGCGTATCCTTACCGGGCGCCCGCCGGTATCGGTCTTGCGGGCGCTCGCCTGCCTTCCCGAGACCAAGTCCGCCGGTCACAGATAATGCTCGATGCCACGAAGACCTTCCGCCGCGCCGCCGTCATCGGCTCGGGCTTCGGCGGACTTGCCCTCGCCATCCGCCTCCAGGCGGCCGGCATCGCCACGACCGTCTTCGAGCAGCGCGATAAGCCGGGCGGTCGCGCCTATGTCTATAAGGATGCGGGTTTCACCTTCGACGGCGGACCGACCGTCATCACCGACCCGACGTGCCTCGAAGAGGTGTTCGCGGCGGCGGGGCGAAAGCTCTCGGACTATGTGGACCTGATGCCCGTCTCGCCCTTCTACCGGCTCATCTGGTCGGACGGGCGCCAGTTCGACTATGTGAACGACCAGGCCGCCCTCGATGCGCAGATCGCCGCCTTCGATCCGGCGGACGTGGAGGGCTACCGGCGCTTCTTCGCCTATTCCAAGGCGGTGTTCGAGGAAGGCTATCTCAAACTCGGCGCGGTGCCGTTCCTCAATTTCTCCGACATGATGAAGGCCGGCCCGCAGCTCATGAAGCTCCAGGCCTGGCGCTCGGTCTATTCCATGGTCGCGAGCTTCATCCGCGACGAGCACCTGCGCGAGGCCTTCTCCTTCCATTCGCTGCTGGTGGGGGGAAACCCCTTCTCAACCTCCTCCATCTATGCCCTCATTCACGCGCTGGAGCGCAAGTGGGGCGTGTTCTTCCCGCGCGGCGGCACCGGCGCGCTGGTCAACGGCATGGTGAAGCTCTTCACCGACCTCGGCGGCGAAATCCGCCTCTCGACGGCGGTGGACGAGATCCTGGTGGAGCAGGAGCGCGCCAAGGCGGTGCGGCTCAAGAGCGGCGAGACCATCGCGTTTGACCTCGTCGCCTCCAACGCCGACGTGGTCCACACCTACGCGCGCCTCATGCGCAATTCGGCGCGCGGACGGGCGGAAGGGGCGAAGCTCGCGCGCAAGCGCCATTCCATGTCGCTCTTCGTGGTCTATTTCGGCGCGAACCGCACCTGGGACCATCTCCAGCACCACACCGTGCTGTTTGGCCCGCGCTATCGCGGGCTGGTGGACGAGATCTTCAAGGGGCCGGGGCTGGCGGAGGATTTCTCCCTCTATCTCCATGCCCCGACCGTCAGCGATCCCTCGCTGGCGCCGCCCGGCTCCACCGCCTTCTACGTGCTCTCGCCGGTGCCGCACCTCGGCAAGGCGGACATCGACTGGGAGGTGGAGGGGCCGAAGTATCGCGACCGCATCCTCGCCCATCTGGAGGCGCGGCTGCTGCCGGGCCTGCGCGAAAGCCTCGTCACCACGCGCATCCTCACGCCCTTCGGCTTTCGCGACGAGCTCTCGGCGCACCACGGCTCGGCCTTCTCCGTCGAGCCCATCCTCACCCAGTCGGCGTGGTTTCGGCCGCACAATCGTGACGACAAGATCGCCAACCTTTATTTCGCCGGCGCCGGCACCCATCCGGGCGCGGGCGTGCCGGGCGTCGTGGGCTCGGCCAAGGCGACGGCCGGCCTGATCCTCGCCGACCTCGGCGTCACCGGGGCCGCGCGGGCATGAGCGGTGGCGCGGGCGCGGCAGACGTGGTCGGGGCGAGCGAGGCGGCCATTGCGCAGGGCTCCAAGAGCTTTGCCGCCGCGGCGCGGCTGTTCGCGCCGCGCATGCGCGAAGATGCGGTGATGCTCTATGCCTGGTGCCGCCATTGCGATGACGTGGTGGACGGGCAGGTGCTGGGGCACCGGCCGGGCGAGGCCGCGGCGGGCGACATCCCGTCCGGTGCCGCGTCAGCGGCCGAGCGGCTCGACGCTTTGTATGAGGAGACCCGCCGCGCCTATCGCGGCGCGCCCTCCGCCCATCCGGCCTTTGAAGCTTTCGCCGAAGTGGTGAGGCGTAATGAGATACCCGAGCATTACCCTCTCCAATTGCTGGAGGGCTTTCGCATGGACGTGGAAGATCGCCGCTACGAAACGCTCGATGACACGCTGACCTATTGCTACCACGTGGCGGGGGTGGTCGGCGTGATGATGGCGCTCATCATGGGCGCGCGGGACGAGGTGGTGCTCGATCGCGCCAGCGACCTCGGGCTCGGCTTCCAGCTCACCAACATCTCGCGCGACGTGATGGAGGATGCCGCCCTCGGCCGTATCTATCTGCCTGCGGATTTCCTCGCTGAGGCCGGCGTGCCGGAGGGAGAGATCGCGGCGCCGGCCCATCGGGCGGCGGTGGCCGGCGTCGTGGCCCGGCTGCTCGATGCGGCGGAGCCCTATTACGACCAGGCGGCCATCGGCATGCGGGCGCTGCCGTTCCGCGCCGCCGCGGCGGTGGGGGCGGCACGGGGCGTCTATCGCGCCATCGGCGTCGAGGTCCGCCGCCGCGGGCCGCGGGCGTGGGATGGGCGCGTCTCCACTTCGAGGGCGCAGAAGGTCGGCTTCCTCGCGCAGGGGCTCGCTTTGGCACTGGCGACCCGTTTCGCCGGCGCGGCGCCGGCGCGGCCGGTGCATCTGTGGACGCGGCCGGCATGACCCATTTCGCCATCGTCGCCCCGCCGCTGCCCGGCCATTACAATCCGCTGCTGGTGCTGGCCCGGACCCTCGCCGCGCGGGGCCATCGCACCACCTTCGTCCACATGGCGGACGCCGAGCGCCTCGTGACCGGCAAGGGCGCGGGCTTCGCCGCCGTCGGCGCACGGGATTATCCCGCCGGCGCGCTGGAGAAATACGTCGCGCGCCTCGCGCGGCCCAATGGCCTCTGGGGTCTCCTCGGCACGCTTAAGGCGACCGCCGCGCAGACCGACATGCTGTGCCGCGACCTGCCCGGCGTGCTGCGCGAGATCGGCGCCGACGCGGTCATCGCCGACCAGACGGAAGCCGCCGGCACGTTGGCGGCGCGCCATCTCGGCCTGCCGGTCATCTCCACCGCCACCGCTCTGCTGCTGAACCGCGAGCCGGGGGTGCCGCCGCCCTTCGTGCCGTGGCCCTATGAGGCGGGGGACAAGGGCGTCATCCGCAATAATGGCGGCTATCGCGTCACCGATCTCCTCATGACGCCCATGCGGCGGGTGCTGAAGCGCCATGGCACGGCCTTCGGGCTCGATCCGTTCGCCGACGGAGGCTTCTCGCAGCGCCTGACCGTCGCGCAGATGCCCCGGGGGCTCGATTTTCCCCGCAGCGCGCTGCCTGAAACGTTCCACTACGGCTCGCCCTGGCGCGACGCGGCCGGCGTGCCGAAGGCCGAGGCGCCGCTGCCCGATCAGGACGGCGCGCCGCTGGTGTTCTGCTCCTTCGGCACCCTGCAGGGCGGGCGCAGCGATCTCTTCCGCAAGGTGGCCCAGGCCGCGCGCGAGGTGGGCGTGCGCCTCCTGATCGCCCACGGCGGGCTGTTGTCGCGGTCGGAGGCACAAAGCCTCGGCGAAGCAGCGGAGGTGCGTGCATTCGTGCCTCAGCAGGAAGTGCTGAAGCGCTGCGCCGCGGCGGTGCTTCATTGCGGCATGAACACGGTGCTGGACGCCATGGCGGCAGGGGTGCCGCTGGTGGCCATGCCCATCGCCTTCGAGCAGCCGGCCACCGCCGCCCGCCTCGCCTATGCCGGCGTGGCCGAGGTGGTGCCGGCGGGCCGGGCGAGCCGCAGCCGCTTCGCCAAAGCCCTGTGGGCGGTGCTGGAAAACCCCGCCTACGGGCAAGCCGCGCGGCGCGTCGCGGCCGAGATGGCGGGGGGCGGGGGCGTCGGGAGGGCGGCCGACCTCATCGAGGCGGCGGTGCGGGCCTGAGGCGGTAGAGCACCTGCCGGCGGAGGAGGTGGCCCGGCGGAATCAGCGGGTAGTCGAAGTCGCCCTTTTCGTCCCGCACCATGCCGAGCCGTGTCATCACCGCCCGCGAACGGACATTGGCCGGCACGGTGATGGCGACGATCTCCTCCAGATTGAGCACGCCGAAGCCGAAGGCGAGCGCCGCCCGCGCCGCCTCGGTGGCATAGCCGCGGCCCCAGAAGGCGGGATCGAACCGCCAGCCGATCTCCACCGCTGGGGTGAAATGCGCCGCATAGGGCACATGAACGAGCCCGGTGTAGCCGGCGAAATCGGTGACGCCCGGCACTTCCACCACCCACAGGCCGAAGCCGTGGCGGGCGAAATGCGCCTCGGCCCGATCCGCGACCGCGTCGCTGGCGGCACGGTCGGCCAGGGGCATCAGGAATTCCATGGTGCGCGGATCGCTGTGCATCCGCCACAGCCCGTCGCGGTCCGATTGCCGCCAGGGGCGCAGCCGGAGGCGCGCGGTGGCGAGGCCCCCGCTCATGCGCCGGCGATGAGGGCGCGCAGCCGCGCCGCGACGGCGGCGGAGGGCAGGGTGCGGCCTTCCAGGTCCGCCACGGACCGCAGCCCGAGAGCGGAGCTCAGGAAGATCTCGTCCGCCTGATCCAGATCCTCGGGCGCCAATGACCGCTCGCGGGCGCCCTGGGCGAGGACGGCAGCGCGCATCACGCCGGGCAGCACGCCGTCGGCGAGGGGCGGCGTCACCAGTTCCCCGCGGATCACGGCGAACACGTTGGCGATGGAGGTCTCGGCCACACGGTCGCTGGTGTTGAGCAGCAGCGCGTCGTCGGCGCCGCGCCGGGCGGCCTCCTGCCGCGCCAGGATGCCGTCGAGATAATTGAGCGACTTCACCTGCGCCAGCGGCGAGCGCGCATTGCGGCGGGTGCATCGGGCCACCACCAGCCGCGCCGGCGGCGGCGCCGGCGGCAGGGGCGCGGCGGTGATGACGAGGGTGGGCTTCGGCTCGGCCGGCGGCAGGACCCCGCGCGGACCGACGCCGCGCGTCAGCGTGAGGCGCAGGACGCCCTCGGTCAAAGCGTTGGCCGTGGCTGTGGCGGCGAGGGCGGCGGCAAGGTCGAGCGCGGGGAGCGGCAGGCCGAGCACCTCGGCCCCGGCGGCGAGGCGGGCGAGGTGGGCCTCGCGGCGCAGCACGTCCCCGCCCTTGACGCGCAGCGTCTCGAACAGCCCGTCGCCGAGGGTGAAGCCGCGATCGAAGGGGGAGACGCGGGCGTCGTCTTCCTCCACCAGCGCGGTGCCGAGAAACAGCTTCACGGCGCATCCCCCGACAACGCCCGGAGCATGGGCGAGAGCTTGATGAGGCTTTCCTCATATTCGTCCGCCGGATCGGAATCCGCCACGATGCCCCCACCCGCCTGCGTCAGCAGGGTATCCCCCACGCGGGTGATGGTGCGGATGACGATGGAGGAATCCATGGCCCCGTCAAAGCCGATCCAGCCGATGGAACCGCAATAGACCCCGCGGGGGGCGGGTTCCAGCTCGTGGATGATCTCCATCGCCCGGATCTTCGGCGCGCCGGTGATGGAGCCGCCGGGAAAGCAGGCCTTCAAAAGGTCCACCGGACCGAGCCCGGCCTCAAGCCGGCTTTCCACCACCGAGACCAGGTGATGGACGCTGGCGAAGGTCTCCAGCGCACACAGCACGGGCACCTTCACGCTGCCGACCCGGGAGACGCGCGAGAGATCGTTGCGCAGCAGGTCCACGATCATCAGGTTTTCCGCCCGGTCCTTCTCGGAGGCGAGGAGGGCGGCGGCAAGGCGCGCGTCCTCGGCCGGATCGGGACTGCGCCGGCGGGTGCCCTTGATGGGGCGCGTCTCCACCCGCCCGTCGGCGGAGAGCGACAGGAAGCGCTCCGGCGAGGCGCTGAGCACCGAGAGGTCGGGACCGGCCCGCAGGAAGGCGGCAAATGGCGAGGGGCTGATGCGCCGCAGCCGCGCGTAGAGGTCGAGGTCACTCAGGCCCTCGGGCATCGGTGCCCGCATCTGGTGGGTGATGTTGGCCTGGAAGATGTCGCCGGCGCGGATGTATTCGATGGTCCGCGCGACCGCCGCCTCCACGTCCCCCCGAGGCTGGTCGGGCGCGAAGGCGCCGGTGCGGCGCAAATCAGGGGCGGGAGCCTCGGCGGGCGCGGCTTCGAGGCGGGTTAGGAGGGCATCGGCCCGCCGTTTCGCTCGCGCTTCCTCTTCCGCGCCGGCCGCGGGACGGCCGGTGGAGACGATGAAGCCGCGGCGCGCCTGCCGGTCGAAGGCGAGGATCGTGTCGTAAAAGCCCACCGACATCTCCGGCACCGGCGGATGGCCGGCGCGCGGCTGGGGCAGGCGCTCCAGATGGCGGCCGAGTTCGTAGCCGAAATAGCCCATGGCACCGCCGACGAAGGGCACCGGGCCGTCGCTCGGTGGCAGCGCGTCGGCCGCGAGCATCCGCGCGAGAACCTCGAAGGGCGTGCCGGGCACGCGGCTGCCATCGATCCGGACGCCGTCCGGGCCGCTGGTGAGGAAGGCATAAGGGTCCGTGCCGATATAGGACCAGCGCGAGCGCACGTCGCCCTCCGCCGCGCTGTCGAGGAAGGCGCAACGGGGATCGGCGGCGAAGGCCTGGAACGCGGCGAACGGGTCGCGGTACGGAATTTCAACGATAAGCACGGGCGGGCGACCGATTCGAGACGCTTGGAAACCAACAACGCAGGCCCCCAAGATGGCGTCCCGCACGCGCTCCGGCAAATCGGTGCGGCGGGGCGAGAGGACGCAGCCTCTCCCTGACGCGTCCGTGCGGCGGCCGGGCCATTTCAAGTCAGAGCGCATTTTCGGCTAAGAAGGGGCGCCGGCACCGGCCGGCCTCTTCCTCCGCGCATCCGGGCCATAGCATGCAGCACCCCGTGAAAGTCCGCTCCGGCGGCGAGATCCTGGTGGACGCCCTGAAGATCCACGGCGTCGATACCGTGTTCTGCCTGCCGGGCGAGAGCTTCCTGCCGGCCCTCGATGCTCTGGCCGGGGCGGCGGATGTCATCCGCACCATCATCACCCGCCATGAATCGGCGGCGGCCAACATGGCCGAAGCCTATGGCAAGCTCACCGGACGGCCGGGGGTGTGCTTCGTCACCCGCGGGCCGGGCGCAAGCCACGCGGCAATCGGCGTCCATACCGCGTCGCAGGATTCGACCCCCCTTGTGCTGCTGGTCGGGCAGGTGGACTCCGGAACGCGCGGCCGCGATGCATGGCAGGAGGTGGACTATCCCGCCATGTTCGGCGGCATGGCCAAATGGGTGGCGGAGGTGGACCGGCCCGAGCGCATCCCCGAGCTGATCTCCCGCGCCTTCCACCTGGCGGTGGCGGGACGGCCGGGCCCCGTGGTGCTCGCGCTGCCGGAGGATGTTCTGGGCGCCGCGGCGGCGGTGGCGGATGCCGGCCCCTACAGCCGCGTGGCGGCCCACCCCGGCGTTGCCGACCTCGCCCGGCTTGCCGCGATGATCGAGGCGAGCGCACGGCCCATGGTCATCGTCGGCGGGGGCGGATGGGATCGGGCGGCCTGTGACGACTTCCAGGCCTTCGTGGAGGCCTTCGACCTGCCGGTGGCCGCCGGCTTCCGCCGCCAGGACATTCTCGACAACCACCATCCCAATTATGTGGGCCACGCCGGGCTCGGCCCCAGCGCGAAGCTCGCCGCCCGCATCCGCGCCGCCGACCTCGTGATCGCCGTGGGCGGCCGGCTCGGCGAGACCACCACGGGCGGATACACCCTCTTTGACCTGCCCCGGCCTGCGCAGCGGCTGGTGCACGTTCATGCCGACGCGCAGGAGCTGGGCCGGGTCTATCAGGCCGATCTCGCCATCAACGCGGGCGTGCGGGAGTTCGCGGCTGCGGCGGCGACCCTGCGGCCGACCGGGACGGCCCCCGGCTGGAGCACCGAGGTGAAGACCGCCCGCGCCGACTACCTCGCCGATCAGGTCCCGGGGTCCATGCCGGGCCGCCTCGACCTCGGAGCGGTGATGGTCGAGCTGCGCGCGAGCCTGCCAAAGGACGCGATCATCGCCAACGGCGCCGGCAACTACGCCATCTGGGTCCACAAATTCCACCGCTACGGCGGCTTCCGTACCCAGCTGGCGCCGACCTCCGGCGCCATGGGCTACGGCCTGCCGGCGGCCATTGCGGCGAAGCTCATCCATCCCGAGCGGGAGGTGATCTGCTTCGCCGGCGATGGCTGCTTCCAGATGGCGCTGCCGGAGCTCGCCACCGCCTGCCAGCATCGCGCCGGCGTGGTGATCGTCGTGGTGAACAACGGGATCTACGGCTCCATCCGCATGCACCAGGAGCGCGAATATCCCGGCCGGGTGTTCGCCACGTCGCTGGAGAATCCGGACTTTCCCGCTCTCGCCCGCGCCTATGGAGCGTTCGGCGAAAGGGTGGAGGAGACGGCCGCCTTCGCCGCCGCCTTCGCACGGGCGCGGGCCTTCGCCGCCGCCGAACGCAAGCCCGCCTTGCTGGAGCTGCTCATCGACCCCGACGCCATCACTCCGTCCTCGACCCTTTCGGGCCTTCGCGCCGCGGCGCTTGCGGCCGGGCGCGGCACGGGTCACTGAGCGCGGCGTTCGGCGACGGGCGGGCTCCGACCCGAAGCCCTCTGACGCTCAGGCGGCGCGGGCGAACGGGGGCTGGGGCTCGTCCCGGGGCGTGTCGAGCTGGGTGGCGCTCAGCATGCGGCTCTGCACCAGCTCGGCCACTTCCAGCAACTCGCTGCTCCAGGCGAGGGCGGACTGCTGCAGGAACGCGGCCTCGCGGGTCATGAGGGCTGAGGGGTTCGGCTCGCGGGCGAGATCGCCCAGGATCTGCACCTGCTCCTGCACCTGCCGGCCGACGAACTGCTGCATGTGGGCGGTCACCGCCACCGGGCAGTCGAAGAACAGGGTTTTCCACATGGTCAGCGGCCAGGCCATGGGCGGCGTGCCGGGGGTGAGGGCACGCGCAAGGCCCTGAAGCATGACGGAATCGTTCATGGCGGTTTCTCCCGTTGGCGATGCGCGGTTGGCGCAAGCGTCCTGCCGCATCCTATGGATTTAACATCACACCGATGTGGGTCTTTGGCGTTGCGCGAGGTCAAATGCCTTGCGTCGCGGATCGGGGAAAATCACATTCCCTGCGTCGCCCTCTTCAGGGGCCGGCGCTCATTTTCGCGCTCTTGTCGTCCGGTGCAAGCAGAGCCTTTGCGCGCTGGGGCGGGAAGGGCGCGAAGCCGTCCATTGTCAACGCATCGTGATGGCGCAGGGCCGCGATGCACAAGCCCGCTTGGCCGGGGAGGAAAACAACATGTCCCAGTTGCCGCACGGCTTCCGTCAGATCCGCATGGAACTGGCCCGGGAGAAGGGGCACCCGGAAGGCGCCCGCGATGTGGGCTATAGCTTCGTCGCGCCGCTGGATTCAGCCGGCCGCATCAACGCGGCGGAATGGGCCAAGCACAAGGACAGCTGCCGGGTGGTGAAGTTTCGCCCGGACGAGGCCGACGAGGTGGGCCATCTGGTGCGCCGTCCCGGCGGGAGCTGGGCGTTTCGCTACGACATCAAGGGGGCGGATGACGACGAGGCCGGCTACCGCTTCGGCGACGAGCGGTTCGAGGTGGGCGAGTATGTTTCGGTCCATGAGGACGACGAGATGCACACCTTCCGCGTGGTCTCCGTCCAGCCGGTGTGATGGAAAGGCCCGCCGCCAGGACTGACCGGCGGCGGGCCTTCACCTTGCGGGATCGTCTCAGTAGCTCTTGTACTCGGCGGTGCCCTTGGAGAGGGCGAACTCCTCCTCGGGGGAGAGCACCAGCCGGTGGCGGCCGAACGCGGCGAAATAGGCGATGCCTGCCGCGAACCAGATGGCGACGCCGATCACGCCGTTGCGGTAGATCGGGTCGGACAGCTGGAAATAGATGGTGACGAGGGCGATCACGATGGTCGCCACCGCTCCCGGTATGCCGAACGGGCTCACATAGGGCCGCTCGATGTGCGGCATGTTCCTGCGCATGAGGATGAAGGAAATCGCCTGCATGATGTAGGACAGCATGGCGCCGAACACCGCCATGTTGAGCAGCGTGCCGCCGATGACCGCGGCGCCGGCTTCCGCCCCCAGCGCGAACCAGATGGCGAGCATGATGACGAGACCCACCACCGCGCCGGCCACCATGGCGACGTGGGGCGTCTTGCGGCCGCCATGGGTCACCGAGAGGCCACGCGGGAAGTAGCCCGCCCGCGACAGGGAATAGATCTGCCGGCCCTGAGCATAGATGATGGTGTGGAAGGAGGCGATCAGCCCGATCACCGCCACCAGCGCCAGAAGCTTGGCGAGGCCGTCGCCATAGATGGCCTTGAAGCCGTCCAGCAGCGGCTCCAGCGAGGTGGAGAGGCCGAACGAGCCGTTGGCCACCGAGGCGTTCAGCCACAGGATCATGAAGGCGGAGACGATGAGCGTCGCCATGCCCAGCATGATGCCGCGCGGCATGTCGGTCTTCGGATCAACCGATTCCTCCGCCGCCAGCGGCAGCTGCTCGATGGCGAGGAACAGCCAGACCGCGAAGGGCAGGGCCGCCAGGGCGCCGCCGATGCCGAACGGCAGGAAGGGGCCGCCACCGTTGGGCAGCTCCACGGCCGTCCCGTCCGGCCCGACGCCGATGTTGAGCGCCCAGCGCGAGAAGTTCGCCACCGGAATAGCGCTCACCCAGAAGGCGACGAGGCAGGCGAGGGCGGCGAGCGTCACCACCAGCGTCACGCGGAAGGAGAGCTCCACGCCGGCGATGTTGAGGCCGACGAAGACGATGTAGCCGAAGATCCAGTACACCGGCTGGAATGCCGGCGGGGTCCCGAAGATGGAGCCCATGTAGGAGCCGATGAAGGACACCACCACCGCCGGGGTGATAACGTATTCCACATTCTCGCACAGGCCGGTGACGAAGCCGCCCCACGGCCCCATGGTGGTGCGGGCGAAGGAATAGGCGGCCCCGGTGTGCGGCAGCGCCGGCGACATCTCGGCGATGGAGAAGGTGAGGCCGAGATACATGATGGCGATGATGACCGCGGCGATGAACATGCCGCCCCATCCGCCCGAGGCGATGCCGAGATTCCAGCCGGAGAAATGGCCGGAGATGACCGCGCCGACGCCGAGCGCCCACAGCGACCACACCCGTGCGTGCCGCTTCAGGGCGCGCTGCTCGAAATAGGAGACGTCCACCGTGGTGTAGGTGACGCCGGATTTGCTGCCTTCGGCCATGGTACCCAGCCCTCCGTGCTCGCGCCCGCCTGCGGCCGGCGCGCTTGACTGACAGGCAACTTTGTTGCCACGCCAGGATCGCGAACCGTGGCAGCTCCTCAACCATGGCCAAGGCGCAGCGGCGGAAGCCCGGACTCCAGCAGGAGGTCGCTCTCGTCCTTCAGATCCACGCCCGTCAGACGGCGGGCGAACGCCTCCCGGATGTGCCAGGCGAGCTTGAATGCGGCCAAATCGTAGGCAAGACCCTGCGGGCGCACGTTGGAGATGCAGTTGCGCTCGGCGTCCGAGCGGCCGACCCTGGGCGCGAAGGTGAGGTAGAGCCCGAGGCTGTCGGGGGAGGAGAGGCCGGGCCGCTCGCCCACCAGCAGAACGCAGGCGCGGGCTTTCAGACGCTCCCCCACTTCGTCGCCCAGCGCCACGCGGGCCTGGGAGGCCACTGCGACCGGCGCCAGCGTCCACCCTTGTTCCGCGATCCAGGGTTTCAGCGCGGCGAGGAAGAGGGCGGCATGGGCATGGACGGCGGCGGAAGACAGACCGTCGGCCACCACGATGGCGAGGTCCGCCGGTTCACCCGCGGCGGCATCGAGGGCGGCGCTGCTCTCCTGCGACAGGCATCGGCCGAGGTCGGGCCGGCGCAGATAGACATCCCGCGCGGTGGCGGCGCTCGCCACCTGCAGGGTCTCAAACCCCAGTGCCTTCAGCTGGGCTTCCACCCCATCGGCATCGAACGGCGTGTGCACCGCGTCGCGCGCCTGGGCGTGGGCGAGGGAGAAGCGCAGCACCTCCTGGGTCGGCAGGCTCGCGCCGGTGCGGCCGAGCGCGATGCGCGCGGGCGTGTACCGGGCGAATTTCAGCCACGGGTCGCGTTCGATCATGCGGCGCGCTCCGCCACATAGCCGAGGAGCGGATGGCGCCCGTCGGCTGGCAGCAGCCGCCCGTCGTCGCCGGTGATGGCCATCTTCTCCAGCCACGCCTCGAACTCGGGCGCCCGCTTCAGGCCCAGCACCTCGCGGATGTAGAGCGCGTCGTGGAAGGACGTGGACTGATAGTTCAGCATCACGTCGTCGGCGCCGGGAATGCCCATGATGTAGGTGACGCCCGCCGCGCCGAGGAGCGTCAGCAGCGTGTCCATGTCGTCCTGATCGGCCTCGGCATGGTTGGTGTAGCAGACGTCCACGCCCAGCGGCACGCCGAGCAGCTTGCCGCAGAAATGATCCTCCAGCCCGGCGCGGATGATCTGCTTGCCGTCATAGAGATATTCCGGGCCGATGAAGCCCACCACCGTGTTCACCAGCAGCGGATGGAAGGCGCGGGCGACGCCGTAGGCGCGCGCTTCCAGCGTCTGCTGGTCGACCCCGTGATGGGCGCCGGCGGAGAGGGCCGAGCCCTGGCCGGTCTCGAAATACATGGCGTTCTGCCCCACGGTGCCGCGCTTCAGCGCTCGGGCGGCGTCGGCCCCCTCGGCGAGCACGTTCAGGTCGACGCCGAAGGAGCGGTTGGCTCCCTCGGTGCCGGCGATGGACTGGAACACCAGATCCACCGGCGCGCCGCGCTCCATCAGGGCGATGGAGGTGGTGACGTGGGTCAGCACGCAGCTCTGGGTGGGGATCTCGAAGCGGCTGATGACTTCGTCCATCAGCTTCAGCAGTCGGTCGATCACCGGCACGCTGTCGGACGCCGGGTTGATGCCGATGACCGCGTCGCCGCAGCCATAGAGCAGGCCGTCGAGGATGGCGGCTGAAATGCCCGCCGCATCGTCCGTGGGATGGTTGGGCTGGAGCCGCACCGCCATGGTGCCGGGCAAGCCGATGGTGTTGCGGAACCGCGTGACCACCCGGCATTTCCTGGCCGCCAGGATGAGGTCCTGGTTGCGCATGATCTTCGACACCGCCGCCGCCATCTCCGGGGTCAGGCCCGGCGGGAGGCGGGCGAGAGCTTCCGGCGTTGCCTGCGGGGAGAGCAGGTGGTCGCGGAAATCGCCCACCGTCATGGCAGAGACCGGGGCGAACGCCGCGGCATCATGGGTGTCGAGGATGAGGCGGGTCACCTCGTCGCCCTCGTAGGGCACCAGCGGCTCGCTGAGGAAGGCTTTCAGCGGCACCTCGGCGAGGCACATGCGGGCGGCGACGCATTCTTCCGCGGTCGCGGCGGCGATGCCGGCCAGCATGTCGCCAGAACGCGGCGGCGTCGCCTTCGCCATCACCTCCTTCAGGTCCGAAAACACGAAGGATTTCGCGCCGATGCGATGGGTGTAGGCCATGGCTGGCTCCGCTGCGCAACAGGACCGGGTGCGGGTCGTCGCCCCCGGGATGAGGGTGCAACAAATATGCCTGTGGGGAAACGGGCCCTATTTGGGCACGCCGTTGATGACGAAGAGCGCGTTGAGGAACTGGTCGGGGGGAAACTTGCCGAAGCTGCGCGCATAGATGTCGCGGATGCGGTCGGTGCGGTAGAGGTCGGCGAGGGTGGTGTCCACCAGCAGGCGGAACGTCTGGTCGCCCCTTGGCAAAGCGAGGGCGTAGGTCTCGAAGGTGAAATACTGGTCCGACAGGGTCAGCCGATTGCCGAACGGCGCGTTGGCGATGAGGTAGCTCAGAATGCCCCGGTCGCCGAAATAGGCGTCCAGCTTGCCGTCGGCGAGATGCTTGAGCCCCTCGGGGTGGTCGTTCACCGAGACGATGGTGGCGGCGATGCCCATCTGTCCGAGAGTGGCGCGCAGCGTCTCCTCGGTGGTGGTGCCCTTGAGCACGCCCACCTTCTTGTCGCGCAGTTCCTCCAGCCCCTTCACCGCCGGTCCGCGGGTGACCACTCCGGCCCCGTCCACGAAGGTGGGCAGCGAGAAGTCCACCAGCGACCTGCGCGACATGGTCATGGAGGTGGGCTCGCACAGAATGTCGATCCGTCCGTCGCGGACCGCCTCGAAGCGGTCCTCCGCCGTCACCTTCACGAACTCCACCTTGAGGTTGGGCAGCTTCTGCGAGCGCTTCAGCGCGTCGGCCACCTCGCGGCACAGGTCGACGATATAGCCCGCCGCCTGGCCGTTGCCGGCCGCATAGGAATAGGGCGGGGCGAAATGGCGATAGCCGATGCGGAAGGCCTCGCCCTGCGCCAGCCGGTCCAGCGTTTGCGCCGCGGCCGATACGGGACCGGCCAGCACGCCGAGCGCGAGGATGAGAAATAACACTATCCTGCCGTGCACAACCCTGCGTCCGACTTCACCCTGCAGCGGGTTGTCCCCGCTCGCTTGTGCGGCACCCATCGTTGCCCCCCTGCGATCCCTGACCGCTGTAATCTTGCCCCGGCAAACGCGGCGGGCCAAGGCCTTAGCGCAACAGGCCCTCAGGCGGGCGCCCCGCAACGCGGGCGCTCACTGTGACCGGTCTGCGGATACCATCGGTTGCGCCCCAGCGGCACCCGGCCGGCGCCGCGCGCCTGAGCGCGCTCAACGCGTCCTCGGGAAGGGCTCCCGGCGCGCCGCAGGCTCCGGAGCCGCCGCGCGGCGCACCCGCTCGGCGAAGCGGGCCACCGCGTCCTGCTCCAGGGTGCGCTGGATGGCCTTGGCCGCCACCACGCCGTCGGCCATGGAGGTGACGCAGCACGGATGCATGCGCTGGGCGATCTCGCCAATGGCATAGAGGCCGGGGATGGCGGTCTCGCAATCGACGCTGGTCTCCACGAAGCCGCGCGGATCCCGCCTCAAGTTGAGATGCCGCGCGTAGGGCAGATAGGGCTCCCAGCCGTACAGGACGAGAATGCGGTCGAAGCGCGCGCCGTCCACGCTCGGCTCCGCCGGGTCGACCGCATAGGGGCCGATGCGCACGTCCGCCGGCGGCACCTTCTCCAGGAACTCGCGGCGTGCGCGGATGGTGCGGGCGAACAGGGTGATGCGGCCGGCGCCGCGCTTGCGCACGAAGATGTAGTTCTCGAACGCATTGTCGCCGCCCCCGAGGATGGCGACGGAGCGGCCCTCGAAGCCGGCGTTGAACAGGGTCTGGCCGGGGCCGATGATGACCGTGTCGGAATCGGTAAAGCCGCCCTTCACCGGCCGCACGCCGGTGGCGAGCACGCAGGTCCGCCCGAGGATGATTTCGCCGCCCGTCGTGGTGACGCGGAAGCCGCCCTTCACCACCTCCAGCTCGCTCACCGCCTCGCCGAGGCGGCAGACGATGTCGTGCTCCTTCAGGTGGCGGTCGATGTCGGCGGCGATCTCGAGCCCCGTCTTGTCGCGGACCGGGGCGATCCAGGCGTTGGGATAGGGATTGTCGTTCTGCAGCCCGCCCAGCGCCTGCCGCCGCTCGACGAGGCACGGGCGGAAGCCGAGCATCTTCAGCCACAGGGCGCAGGACGATCCGGCGGGGCCGCCCCCGATGATGACCGCGTCGAACATGACAGAAGCCGCTCTGCGCTGCGCCCGCCGCGGGCGGGCCTGATCCGCCAGCTTATGCGAGGCGGCCGCCGGCTGCCATACCGCCAGAGCCCGCAGACCCGGCGCGCCGGGCGAGCTCCGCCTCCCACGCGAGGGCGGAGCGCACGATCATCTCCAGATCGTCGAACTGCGGCCGCCAGCCGAGCTCGGCCTGGATGCGGCGGGAATCGGCGACGAGGCAGGGCGGGTCGCCGGGCCGGCGAGGCTTCGGGACGACCGGAAAGTCGACGCCCGAGACCTTGCGCACCACGTCCAGCACCTCGCGCACCGAGAAGCCGCGGCCATAGCCGCAATTGTAGACAAGGGGCGCGCTGCCGGCGCGCAGCGCGTCGAGCACGGCGAGATGGGCGTTGGCCAGATCGGTGACATGCACATAATCGCGGATGCAGGTGCCATCCGGCGTCGGGTAATCCTCGCCATAGACCTCCACCACCGGGCGCTTTCCGGCCGCCGCCTCCGCCGCCACCTTGATGAGATGGGTGGCGCGGGCCGAGGACTGGCCGATGCGGCCCTTGGGCTCGGCGCCCGCCACGTTGAAGTAGCGCAGCATCGCGTAGGAGAAGCCGTGCGCGGCTGCGATGTCGGCGAGCATCCATTCGGTGGCGAGCTTGGAGCGCCCATAGGGTGTGATGGGGCGCTTGTCGGCCGACTCGGGAATGAGGTCGGTGCCCGCCTCGCCGTAGACCGCGGCGGTGGAGGAGAAGATCACCCGCTGCACGCCGCAGTCCACCGCGGCCTCGAACAGCGCGCGCGAGCGCACCGTGTTGTTCATGTAGTAGTCGAGGGGCTGCGCCATGGAGTCCACCACCACGATGCGCGCCGCGAAATGGGCGATCTCCGCGATGCCGCGCCGGCGCAGCACGCCGGCCACCAGCTCGGTGTCGCCCACGTCGCCCACCACCAGCTCCACGCCGTCCGGCACGGCATGGCGGTGGCCGGTGGAGAGATCGTCGAGCACGACGACCTCCTCGCCCCTGTCCACCAGCTCGTGAACCATGTGACTGCCGATATAGCCGGCGCCGCCGGTAACGAGGATCGTCATAGTCTGGTCCCGGTGGGTCCCCCGGCTCCGGTTTCGCCCATGCGAAGGCTGCGCGCAACCACCGGATGCGGGTCCATTCCGCCAATGGTGGAGTAGCAAGTCGTCGCCGGGTGTGCTTCCTGAGCGGGGGAGGGGGTTGTGTTTGGGGTTGCGCTGGTAGCGGCGTACACGCTAAGCGGTGAGGCAGACCCTTGAGCATGAGTTGCGAGCCGATGCGTAAAGACCCCCTCGCGGGCGGACCTCCACCCCCGCGGCCTTTGCGCGTCGCGCTTTTCGTCCATGCCTTCTATCCCGAGCATGTCTACGGCACCGAAGCCTATACGCTCACGCTGGCGCGACAGATGCGCAACCTTGGCCATGACCCGGTTGTGGTGACCGCCCGCGCCTCCGACGAGCCGCCGCAGGGCGAGGAGATCGCGCGCTATACCGTCGAGGGCATCCCCGTGCTGCGCATCGACCGCAACCGGGCGCCGGCGCGCTCGGCGCGGGAGGATTACGACATGCCCGCCCTCGCGCCGCTGCTCACGCGCATCCTGCGCGAGATCGCGCCGGACGTGGTGCACATCTGCCATCTGAGCAATTTCACTGCCGTCCTGCCGGAGGTGGCGGCCAGCCTCGGCATACCGATCTTCGCCACCCTGACCGACTTCTTTAACCTGTGCCTGACCACGACCCTCCAGGCGACGGACGGGCGGCTGTGCGGCGGGCCGGATGCCGTGCGCGCCAACTGCCTGTCCTGCGGGCTCGGCATGCGCGGCACGGAGCGGTCCGGTCTCTTCTGGGGGACCCTGGCGCAACCGGCGCTGCGCGACGCTGCCGGCGCGCTTGCGGCCCGGGTGGCCTTCGCTCTGCCGGGGGCCATGGGGCGGGACGCGCGGGCGGTCATCGACCGGCCGGATGCCCTGCGCGCGGCCATGGCCCGCTGCCGGGCGGCCATCGCCCCCAGTGCCTTCCTCCAGCACCTGTTCGAGCGCAACGGCGCGACGGTGCCCCTGGTGCGCAGCACCTTCGGGATCGACATCGATCGCCGGCCCAAGCCGCCGGCCCCGGCCCAACCCGTCCGCTTTGGCTTCATGGGGCAGATCAGCTATCACAAGGGCCCGCATCTGATGCTCCAGGCCCTGCGGCGGCTGCCGCCGGATGTGTTCACCCTCGACTTGTGGGGCTCCGAGCAGCAGGACCCGGCCTATTCGCGCGACCTGCGTGCGGTGGCGGCGCCCATGCCGGTGCGCTTCCGCGGCACCTTCTCCGAGGCCGAGATGGCGGATCTTCTGGCCGGCATCGACGTGCTGATCCTGCCCTCGACCTGGTTCGAGAACGCGCCCCTCACCCTGCTCAAGGCTCTCGCGACCCACACGCCGGTCATCGTCGCCGACGTGCCGGGGATGACCGAATTCGTCGAGGAGGGCGTCAACGGCTTCGCCTTCCCCCGCGGCGATGCGGAAGCGCTGGTGCCGGTGCTGCGGCGCTTCGTGGACGACCCGGGCCTTGCCGCCCGCATGAGCCGCACCACCGCCTACGACCGCACCGAGCGCGACATGGTGCTGGACGTCCTCGCCCTCTATCGCAGCCATGGGCCGGTGACGGCGGGCACGGCCGCCCTGACGGCCTGAGGGGAGAGGATGCGCATCGCCATCCTTGCCTCGGGTTATCTGCCGGTGCTCGACGGCGTCACCGTGAGCCTCGCCGCCCGCGTGCGCCGCCTTGCCGCCGCGGGACACGCGGTGCTGCTGATGGCGCCGCGTGCCGCGCGCCCGCCGGAGCCCGAGGCGCTGCCCGCGGGCGTCACCTTCGTCGCCCTCGACAGTGCGCCCTTTGGTGAAGCGGCGGGCGATCATAATGTGCGGCCCGCCGCCCGTGCCGCCATCGAGCGCGCGCTCGACGCCTTCCGGCCCGACGTGATCCATGTGGACGAGCCGGAGCGGCTGGCGCTGGGCCTGCGCCGGGTGCCCGCCCGCGCTTATGCGCGCCGCCACGGCATCCCGCTGCTGGCTTTCTTCCACACCAATTTCATGGACTATGCCGGGGCCGGCGGCGGCCTTCCCTCCGGTCTGCTGGGGCCGGTGCGGGCGCTCGGCTGGCGGGCCGTCGCGCGGCTGTACAACGGCTTCGACGCGACGCTGGTGCCGAGCCCGGCGAGCCTTGTCCGGCTTCAGCGCTTCGGCCTCGCCAACGGCGTGTGCGGCCCCTTCAACGGCGCCGACACGGCGGCCTTCACCCCCGATCTGCGCCGGTCCGGCTATTGGGCCGGCCGCGGCCTGCCGTCGCTCGAGGGGCGGGTGGTGATGCTCGTCGCCGGCCGGCTCACCCCGGACAAGGGCTGGGACGCCTGGGGGAGGGCGCTGCCCGCCCTCGCGGCGCGGCTGGGACCAAGCCTCGCCATGGTCATCGTCGGGGATGGCGCGCTGATGCCGGAGGTGCGGCGCATGGCGGAGCGGGTCGGGACCGTGCACGTAATCGGCGCCGTGCCGCATCCCCAGATGCCGGCGCTGTTCGCCAACAGCGCGCTCTACGCCACCCAGTCGCGCTGCGAGAATGCGAGCCTTGCGGTCTATGAGGCGCTGGCGAGCGGCCTGCCGGTGATCGGGCCCCGCGCTGGCGGCCTGCCGGGGCAGGTGCGGGACGGGGAGACCGGACTGCTCTTCGCGCCGGGCGACGTCGCGGGCTTCGTCGCGGCGGCGGCGCGGCTGGTGGAGGACGAGGGCGCGCGGGCCGCCATGCGGGCGGCGGCGCTGGCCGAGCGGCCACGGCTCGGCTGGGACCGGGCGGTCGAGGCATGGCTGGAGGCGGTTGCCGCGCACGTGCCGGCGAGCAAGGCCCGCGGCTGAGTCTCAGCCGATGAGCCCGATCCGTTTCGCTTCCTCGGTCAGCACGTCCAGCGCTTCCGCGATCTGTGCGGGGGTGTGGGCCGCCGACAGGAAGAAGCGCAGACGGGCCGAGCGGTCGGGCACGCCGGGGGGCAGGACGGGGAAAGCATTGATTCCCCGGGCTAGCAGGGTCTGGGCTAGCAGCACGGTCTTGATGGTCTCGCCGACGATCACCGGCACGATGCCGGATCCCCACGCCTGGCCCACATCCAGCCCGGCGGCGACGGCGCCGTCGCGGAAGGTGCGGCTGTTAGCCTGAAGGCGCGCGACGCGCTCCGGCTCTTCCAGCATCAGGGCGAGGGCGGTGCGGGCGGCCTCGGCCACCGGCACGGGCAGGCCGACGCTGTAGACCATGCCCGGCGCGAACGCCTTGAGATAGGCGACGAGGGCCGCCGGGCCGGAGATGTAGCCGCCACAGCTCACCAGCGACTTGGACAAGGTGCCGAACCAGATGTCCACCGCGCGCGGATCGACGCCCGCATGCTCGGCGATGCCGCGCCCGGTGGCGCCGAGCACGCCGAGGCCGTGGGCATCGTCCACCATCAGCCAGCAGCCGAACCGCTGCTTCAGCGCCACGAGGCGGGAAAGGTCGGGGCCGTCGCCGTCCATGGAGAACAGGCCCTCGGTGATGATGAGCACCCGCTCGAAGCGGGAGCGGTCGCGCGCCAGCATCGCCTCCAGCGCGTCGAGATCGTTGTGCGGAAAGGCACGGCGGGCGCAGGGGGAATATTGCGCGCCGAGCATTACGCTGTTGTGCATGAATGCGTCGGTGATGATGAGGTCCTTCGGCCCCATCAGGGTGGGCAGAGCGGCGATGGCGGTGGCGTGGCCGCTGACGAAGGCGACGGCGTCCTCCGCGCCGTAGACCGCCGCGAGGGCCTGCTCCAGCGCCCGGTGGGCCGGCCGCTCACCCGCCGACAGGCGGCTCGCCGACACGCTGGTGCCCCAACGCTCCGCCGCCTCGGCCACCGCGCGGGTGATGCGGGGGTCGCCGTTGAGGCCGAGATAGTCGTAGGAGGCGAAGTTGATCACCTCCTGGCCGGCGATGCGCGCGCGGGCGCCCGCCCGCATCTCGTGCATGCGGTGATAGGGGTTTTCGAGGCCAAGCACCTGTGCTGCCGCCTGCTGGGTCTTCAGCTCGGCGAAGCGGGGCAGGGTCTCGAAGGACAAGAGCTCGGGTCGGAGCGGTGCGGCGGCAGCAGGCGCGGCGTTCCCCTCGCGCATCTCGCCGATAAGCGAAGCGAGCTCGGCGTCCGATAAACCGCCGGCCGCGCTCACGGCACGGCCCGTGCGGCCTTGCGGGCCTCGGCGATGGCCTCGACGCGGGTGCCGATGCCGGCGTCGCCCAGCTCCACGCCGTGCTGCGCCGCCATGGCCGCTTCCGCGTCCGGAATGACGATGCCGGGGCGGGGGGCAGCAGGCTCCGCCGAGCTCTCGGCGCCGCGCAGGCTGGAGAGGGCGACGGCGGCTAGATCGTCCAGCGTGCGGCCGCTGCCAATGGAGAGCAGCGGCAATTCGATGCCGAACTTCTTCTCCAGCGTGAGGCGCAGCTCCAGGGCCATCAACGAATCCATGCCCAGATCCGACAGCGCCGCGGCGCCCGAGACCGTATCGGCCGGCAGGCGCAGGATGGCGCCGATCTCGCCGGCGAGCAGGGTGCGCAGGATGTCCCGTGCCTCGGCGTCGTCGCGCCCCGCCAGCTGCTCCATGAGATCGTCGCCGCTCGCGGCCGCCCCCGCCCCAGTGGTGGAGAACAGGCGGGGGAAGGTCGGCGTCTGCAGCACCGGCAACTGGCTGGCGATGGAGGTCTGGTTCACCTGGGCATAGACGCACACCGGATCCGCCGCCATGCCCTCGGCCATGCGCCGGCCGAGGAAGGCGAGCGCCTCGGCGGAGGCAATACCGGCGACGCCGGTGGCCCGCGCGAGGCGCTGGCCGAGTGCCTGGTCCTTGGCCAGCACGCCGGCATCCGAGATGGCCCCCCACGCCAAGGCGAGCCCCGGCAAGCCGCGGGCGCGGCGGTTGCGCACCACGCCCTCGAGGAAACCGTTGGCGGCCACATAGGCGCCCTGTCCCGGGCTGCCGATCATGGCCGAGGCGGAGGAAAAGACGACGAAATGCGCCACGGGATGGGCTTGGGTGATGCGGTCGAGGGCGACGACGCCGTCAATCTTCGGCGCCAGGACCGTGGCGAGCCCCTCCGGCGTGAAGCTCGGAATGGCGCCGTCCTCCAGCACCATGGCGGTGTGGATGATGCCGCGCAGCGCTCCATGTTCGGCCACCAGCCGGTCCACAAGAGCGGCGAGGGCCGCCTCGTCGCGCGCGTCCACCGCCTCCACGACGATGCGCGCCCCGGCCGCGCTGGCCGCGGTGATGCGGTTGGCGGCGGCCGGATCGCGCACCCCGCTGCGGGAGGCGACGGCGACCGTGCCTTGGGTCTGGCCGGCGAGCCAGAGGGCGGTTTCGAGGCCGAAACCGCCGGTGCCGCCCACAACCAGCCACAGGCCCTCGCCTGCGAGGGGCCCGGAGGCGGCGGCGGGGCGCGCCGCGCCGCTCTCGGCCGGGCGCACCACGATCTTGCCCACGTGGCGGGCGGCCTGCATCTGGCGGAAGGCCTCCTCCACGCTCTCGCCGGCCATCACCCGGTAGGGGATGGGGCGGAGCGTGCCGGAGGCGAAGGCGGCGGCGATGTCGCCCATCATCGCCTTGGCGCGCGCCGGATCGTGGGCGAGCAGCTGGTCGAGATCGACACCGAAATAGCTGAGATTGCGGGCGAACGGGCGCAGGCCGACGGTGGTGTTGGCGAGGAAGTCGCGCTTGCCGAGCTCGATGAAGCGGCCGAACGGCTTCACCAGCTTGAGGCTCGCCGCCATGGCTTCGCCCGCGAGGGAGTTCAGCACCACATCCACCTTGCCGTGGCTGCGGGCGATCTCACCGGCAAAGCCGAGGTCGCGCGAATTGTAGACCGCATCCACGCCCAGGCCGCGCAGCAGGGCCGCCTTCTCGGCGGTGCCGGCGGTGGCGATCACCCGCGCGCCACGGGACAGGGCGATGGCAACCGCCGCGAGGCCGACGCCGCCGGCCGCGCCGTGGATCAGCACGCTCTCGCCGGAAGACAGGCGGGCGCATTCCACCAGCGCGTACCATGCGGTGGCGAACGCTACCGGGATGGAGGCGGCGGCCTCCGGCGGCACCTGATCGGGCACCGGGAAGGCGTACCAGCCGGGAACGGTGACGTGGGAGGCGAAGGCGTCGGGCGCAAAGCCCATCACCCGGTCGCCCACCTCGTGCCCGCTCACCCCTTCGCCCACCCGCGTCACCGTGCCGGCCAATTCGAAGCCGAGGGAGGCGCCGGTGAGGCCGGGGCCGAGAATGTCGTCGTCCAGCGCGCCGAGGGCCAGCATCACGTCGCGGAAGTTGAGGCCGGTGGCAGCTACCGCGATCTCGATCTCACCGGCACCCGGTGCAATACGCGGCTCGGCCACCCAGTCCATGGAGCCCAGCGCGCCCTGCTGGGCGACCACGAGGCGGGTGCGCACGTCGTCGCCGGCGGGCGTGCGTGCCGCCTCGACGCCCCGGCGCACGCGCACCACGTATTCCCCGTCGGGGCGGGACACGCGCTCGGTCTCGGCGCCGGGATGATCCACCAGCCGGCGCACCCGCGCCGCCGCGGCGGCATCGAAGGCGTCCACATCCACGAGGCGCAGGTCGAGGCCTGGGTTTTCGTTCATGGCCACGCGGCAGAAGGCGCAGAGGGCGACGGCCGCGGGGTCCAGCGTTTCGCCGGGCTGGGGGCGCCCGCCGGCGGTCACGATCCACAGCCGAAGGTCCGGCCGGTCCTGCACCCGGGCGATCACGTCCTTGAGCTGGAGCAAAGCGGCCGTCACCTGCGGACGCGGCGCCTGGGCCGGGTCGAACACCATGGGCAACACCAGCGTCGCCGCTCCACCGCGGGGTGGCAACTCGGCCTCGGAAACGGCGCGGGTGCCGGGCTCGGCCGCAAGGAAGGCGGCGGCGAAATCCGGCGTCGCTTCGCCGACGAGCCACACTGGCGCCCGATCGGTTTCCGGCGCTGGCGCGAGCGAGCCGGCGACCGCGCTAGAGAAACCATCGCCGAGCGGAACCTGAGCGATGGCGCCGGCCCCGAGGCGTTCCAGCAGGCCTTCGGTCTCCGCCGCCGTGGGCGCGGCCGGCCCGCCGGTGGCGAGGAGCAGCGCCAGCGCGGCGTCGGCCGGCGGATGAGCCACCACCACGCGCGCCCCCGCCGCGCCGGGCGCGATACGCTCGATCGCGTCATGAGCCGTGTCGTCGATGGCAAGGGCGAGGACCAGATCCACGGCGGGCAGCGCACGGTCTTCGTCGGCCAGGTTGGCGATGGCGAAGGCTTCCGCCTGGGGCAGCAGGGAGAGGCGCTCGCAGGCGGCGGCGTCCGCGCCGGGGAGGGTCACCTGCGCCCTTCCACTGCGGGCGAACGGCGCCAGCATCTGGGCGAGCGCGTCGGTGGGCGCCGCCACGACCACATGGGGCGCGACGGGCGCGCAGGCGGCGATGCGCTCCTCCACCGCCCGGCGCAGCGTCCCGAGCGGCGCGCGGAAGGCGAAGGCGTCCGCCTCGAACAGGTCGGCGAGGGCCGCCGGCAGTGCGGTGTCCGTGCCCCGTCGGAAGGCCTCCGGCAGGCTGGCGGCGAGGTGGGCGGCGGCGCGGATCTCGGCCATGGCCGAGGGGAAACGGTCCACCAGGGTGCGGAAGATGGCCGCCGATGCCGGCAGCCGCGTCTCGCTCAGGCGCCATGCGCTGCCTTCGCGCGAGGCGAGGCTTGCGACGGTGAGCAGCTCGATCAGCCCGGCGACGCGGGCCTCGGCTTCGGGCGCGATCCGGCCGGTGGCGGCGAGGCGGGCGGGGTCGATCTCGCCCGCATCGGCCAGTGCCGCGGCGCACTCGTGCAGCGCCGAGCGCACGAAGCCGCGCAGCAGGAGATGTGCGTCGCCGGGCGCGGCGTCGCCCGCCAGGGCAGCGGCGTCCGCGCCGGGCGGCGTCGCGGGCGCGATCCGGGCTGGCTCGATGTCGAGGCGGAAGCGGCGCGCGTCGTCGTCGCGGCGGGCGAGCACGACCTCGCGCAGCACCAGATCCGCCACCTCCGCCACCACCGATCCGTCGGCAGCAAGCAGGGTGATGTCGACGACGGCGGTGAAGCGGTTCTCGCGCCGGCGGCGCAGGATGGTCTCCACCACCGCGACGCTCGGCTGCCAAAGGCGCAGCACGCCGATGCGCACGGGCAGGTGGGTGCGCGTCTCGCCCTCCACGCTCTTGGCGTCGAGGAAGAGCATGTGCAGGCCGGCATCGAGGGCGGTGGGGTCCAGGGTGTGCAGATCGGCGAAGGCGCCGAGCGCCACCGCGCGGGGCTCAAGGCGCGCAATGCCGCCGTCGTCGTCGCGCTCCACACCGCTTACGCGGCTGAAGGCGGGTCCGTAATTGAGGCCGCAGCGCCGGGCCGCGCCATAGACGGTGTCGGCATCCACCTGCCACGCCACGGCGGGATCGGGCAGGGGCTGGCGCACGGGCGTGCCCACGGCCGGGGCGAGGCGGCCCGTGGCGTTCAGCAGGAAGGCGCCGCCGCCCAGGCGCAGGCGGGACCAGATCTCGCAGGTCCGCGTGGTGGCGTCGAACCGGGTCGAGACTTCCCGCATGCTCCCTTCGGCGAGGGCGACGGGCCGCAGGATGTCGAAGTCCGTCAGCTCCAGCGGAATGTCGCCGAGCACGTCCCGGCCGACGGAGAGCATCATTTCGGCCAGCGCGGCGCCGGGCACCACCGCCTCGTCGCCCACCTTGTGGTCGGCGAGATAGGGCACGATCTCGGCGTCGATCCAGCTGCGCCATTCCGGCACGCCCTGGCTCACCCTGAGGCCGAGCAGCGGATGGGTCGCCGGCGCGTCATAGACCCGGCCGTAGAGCTCGATGGCCTCGCTGGTGTTGGGCAGGACATAGCGCTGGCGCTGCCAGGGATAGTGAGGCAGGTCGAGCGGGGAGGGCGGCGCCCCGAAGGCGATGTCCGCGTCGGGCACGAGCCCGCGCGCCACAGCCCGTGCCACCACCGCGCGCACCGGGTCGCCCGGGCTCTGGTCGTCGCGCTCGACGAGACTTCCCATGCACTCGGCGGTCACGCCCGCGGCGCGCAGCGTGTCGCTGGCGGCAGAGACGAGGATGGGGCGCGCCCCGATCTCGACGAAATGGGTGCCGCCGAGCGCTGCCGCGGCGGCGATGGCATCGGCGAAACGCACCGGCAGGCGGATGTTGCGCCACCAATAGGCGGCATCGAGCGCGGTACCCTCCAGCGCGGCGCCCGTCACCGTGGAGATGAAGGTCGCCTGCGTCGGCTGCGGCGCAAGGCCCGACAGGTCGTCGCGGATGGCCGCCTCGGCCGGGTCCAGCAGGTGGGAATGGAAGGGATAAGCGATGTCGAGAGCGACGGTGGCGAGGCGCTGCAGGCGCGCCGCCTTCTCCGCCTTGGCCATGGCCTCCAGCGAGCCGCTCAGCGTCACCGAATGGGGGCCATTGATGGCCGCGATGGTGAGGCTCGGATCGCCGAGGCCGTCCACGAAGGCCTCCGCCTGCGTCTCGCCGGCGGCCAGCGCCACCATGCGGCCCTGACCGGCGACGCTCTCCTGCCTGAGGCTGCGGTGATGGATGAGATGGATCGCGTCCGTCAGATCCAGCGCGCCGCTGGCCAAAGCCGCCGCCACCTCGCCAACGCTGTGGCCCAGCACCAGATCGGGCTTCACGCCCTCCGCCGCCAGGGCGGAGGTGAGGGCGGCCTGGATGGCGAACATCAGCGGCTGCGCCACCGATGTGCGTTCGAGCCGCGTCGGGAGGTCGGGCGCTTGGAGCGCCTCGGCCAGCGACCAGCCGGCGAGGGGGGCGAAGATGGCGTCGATGGCCTCGAAGCGCGCGCGGAAGGCGGCGTTGCGGGCCATGGCGGTGCGGCCCATGCCGACCCACTGGGCGCCGTTGCCGCTGTAGACAAACACGGTCTTGCCCGGCCGGAGATGGGCCTTGCCGGTGGCGAGGGCGGCGTCCGACGTCTCGCCGGCGGCGAAACCCTCCAGTGCCCGCGCCATGTCCTCAGCCGTGGTGACGGGAAGCGCCAGCCGCAGGTCCAGACCGTCGCGCTGGTGCCAGGCGGCGGCAGCGATGGTGCCGGGCGCTGCATCGCCGACGCGCAGGCGCCCGGCATAGGCCGTGGAGAGGGCGCGCAGCGCCTCCTGCGAGCGGGCGGAGAGGCTGAGGACACGCGCCTCGCTGGTGGCTGCCGGGGCCGGCGAGGGCGTGCGCAGCACCACATGGGCGTTGGTGCCGCCGAAGCCGTAGTTGCAGATGCCGGCGAAGGGAGTGCGCACGGCGTCCACCGCCATCTCCTCGCGCGCCGGGGCGAGGCCGAGGGCGGCAAAGTCGATATGGGGATTGAGGCCGTCGAGATAGAGCGTGCGCGGCAACACGCCGTGGCGCAGGGCCAGCGCCGACTTGAGGAGGCCGGCAAGGCCCGAGACGCATTCGAGGTGGCCGATGTTGGACTTCACCGAGCCCACCGGCAGCGGCGAGGACCGGCCTGCGCCGAGGACGGTGCCGATGGCGTGCGCCTCGATGGGGTCGCCCACCGGGGTGCCCGTGCCGTGGGCCTCCACGAAGGCAAGGTCGTCGGTGCGGATGCCGAGGGCGCCATAGGTGGCCGCCATCAGCGCGCTCTGCCCGTCGGCGGATGGAAGCGAGATGCCCGAGGTGCGGCCGTCCGAATTGACCGAGGCGGCGGCAATCTCGGCATGGGCGCGCTGGCCGCTGGCGCGGGCGTCGGAGGCCCGGCGCAGCACCAGGGCGATGGCGCCTTCCGAGCGCACATAGCCGTCGGCATCCGCAGAGAACGGCCGGCACCGCCCGGTAGGCGACAGCATGGAGGCGCGCGAGAAGCCGATGAACGGCGCTGGCGACAGCAGCAGGTTCACGCCCGCCACCACGGCGGTGTCGATCATGCCCGCCTTCAGCGCGGCCGCGGCCTGCGCCAGGGCGACGAAGGACGACGAGCAGGCCGAATCCACGGTGAAGCTCGGCCCGCGCCAGTCATAGATGTAGGAGATGCGGTTGGAGACGATGGACAGGGAATTCCCTGTCATGAAATGGCTCTCGATAGCGGCAGGATCGCCCGAGGCGCCGGTCTGATAGTCGACGTTCGAGGCGCCCACATAGACGCCGATCTCCTGGCCCGCGGTGCGAGAGGGCGGCAGGCCGGCGTCTTCCAGCGCCTCCCACACCACCTCCAGCAGCAGCCGCTGCTGCGGGTCGATCTGCTGCACCTCGCGCGGCGAGATGCCGAACATGCCGGGATCGAAGGCGAAGGGGTCGTCGAGATAGCCGCCCGCAAAGGTGTAGCTGAAGCCGGGCTCGGTGCGGCGCGGATGCAGGGCGCGCTCCACGGGCCAGCGACCGGTGGGCGCGTCGGCCACCGAGGACTGGCCGGCACGCAGCAGGCGCCACAGAGCATCCACGCTGTCGGCACCGGGCAACCGGCAGGCGTGTCCAATGATTGCGAGATCAGGCGCGATGAATGAACTCAAATGACCGATTCCCGATGAGCGCCGCGCCCCGCGACATGAAAGTAGCCACCTAACAAACGCCTCAGACCGTGCCGGCGATCCGTGCGGCCGGCCGTCGCGGCACGTCGGGGATGCCCTCGACGGTGCCCTGGGCCCAATCCAGATACTGCCGGGCGGCGGATTCCAGCGGCACCGGAGCCTTCATGGAGCGGTAGAGGCGCTCCCAGCGCTCGGGGTCACCGGCCGTCAGCAGGGTCTCGCCCCAGTCGGCGGCGTTGCCGACGCCCACATGGAGGCCGTCGAGCCCGTCGCGGACATGCTCCGCCATTCCGCCGATGTTGGAGCACAGGAGGGGCCGCCCGAAGCGCAGCGCCTCCTGGATCACCACCGGGGAGTTCTCCCACCACACCGAGGGCACCACCACCCAGTCGATGCGGGCCATGCGGCGCTGCAGGTCGTCGCGGTGGTACGCGCCCGGCCAGTGCAGCACGCCCTCTTCCATGAGGGGCCGCCGCAGCGCCTCGATGCGCCCGCGGAAGCCCTCCTCCTGGATCTCCAGATTGGCGCCGTGGATCTCCACCTGGATTTCCTTGCGCTGCTTGCGGGTGAGCCCGGTAAGCGCGGTCAGGAGCACGTCCACGCCCTTGAACGGCGTCACCTGTCCGAAATAGGCGAAGCGGTTGCGCCGCCCGTCCGCGGGCAGAGCGCGCGGCGGCAGGCGGGGACCCGCCGGCTGGCCGTTCTCGATCATCGTGATCTTCTCCGGGGCGAGCCCCCAGGAGATGTAACGCTGGCGCAGGAATTCGGAGGGCGCGACGAAGCGGTCCACCGCATCCAGATGGCGCTGGATGAAGTGCTTGCGCAGCCAGAAATCTTCCTCGCTGTGCTCGGGGAAGCAGGCGTTGCAGGCCTGAAGCGTCTCCTCGAAGCACAGCTCGCGGCTGCCGCGCTTCACCATCTGGCCGTTGTTGTGGCAGATGGCCTGAAATTCGTGGAGCGTCAGTACGATGCGCGCGGAGGGGCAGGTCCGGCGGATCTCCCGCAGCATCTCGAGCCCCATGTGGGCGTAGTGGTGCACAAAGACGATGTCGGGCTTCAGCCGGGCGAGGAAGCTGCGGAACGGCCCGGTCACGCTGTCGCGCACCGCCGAGCGGAAGCGGAACCAGTCGGACATGCCGGTGCGCCAGAGATATTCATCCTCCCGCAGCACCGTCACGAGCCCGCTCGGCGCGGTGCCGCCGTGACGGGCCAGGAGGGCCACCTTCCGCGTCATGCCCTGGTCGCGCAGGGTGGTGAACAGCTGGTGCGCCGCCACCTCGGCGCCGCCGGCGCTGAAGTCGCGGTGGCCGTGGGCGATGACGAGAACCGTCCCGATCATGCGGGCATCTCCTCGCCCCAGGAGGCCGCGTGGCGCTCGATGGCGCCGCGCCAGCGTTCCTGGTGCAGCCAGGCGTTGAACAGCATCACGCGCATGCGGAACTCGCCGGTGCCGTGCATGCCGAACGACTGGCGCTCGAGATGGGTCAAGGCGATGTCCGGGCAGACGCCGACGCGGCGGCCGGACGCCTCGACCTTGAGGCACAGATCGGAATCTTCGAAGTCGCCGATGAGATAGGCCTCCGAGAAGCCGCCGAGGGCCGCGATCTCGGCCCGGTCGGCGATGAGGCAGGCGCCGGTGGCGGCGGGCCACTCGCGCACCGTGCCGGGGATCGCGTCCTCGGCCGGAAGGCCCTTGCCGGGGTGCTGGTTCAGCCACACGCCGTAGGTGCCGTTGAACTCGAAGGTCATGCCGTCGTGCTGCACGCCGCCGGAGGGAAACAGCAGCCGGGTGCCGAGCAGGCCGAACTCGGGATGATCGTCCAGCCGCCGGCTGAGCGCCTCCAGCCAGCCCGGCGCCATGGGCACCACATCCGAATTGAGGAACAGCACCTGCCGCCCGCGGGCCAGCGAGAGGCCGAGATTGTTGGCGCCGGAGAAGCCGCGGTTGCGCCCGCCCCAGACCACGGTGATCGGCACGCCGTAGAGCTGCCACCACATGTCCAGCGCCGCCAGCACGGGCGCGCTGATGCCGGGATCGTCCACCACGTAGATGATCTCGCAGCGGTCGCGGATGAACGGGTCGTCGGCGAATTCCAGCAGCTGATGCTCGACGAAGTCGTAGCGGCCGAACAGTGGGATCAGCAGCGACACCTCGGGCTCGGCCGGCACCCGGCCGGCGCGGCGCACCATGGGCGGGGGGGAGCCGTGCTCGTGGGCGCGGGTGATGAGGGTGCGCAGAACCGCGCCGTCATGGCGGCTGAAGCGCTCCACCATCTGCTCCGCCGGCACCGGCAGGCCGAAGGACCAGCGGGCATAGCCCACGGGATCGAGCGGCGCGGCCTCCACCACCCGCTCGTGCAGCAGCACCAGGTCGTCGCCGTCACGGGCGAGGAGGCGCACCATGTGGCCGGGCCCGAGCGGAGTGGGCAGCGCCTGGAGAAAGCCGGCGTCAGCGCAGGCTGCGCCGTAATCGCCGGCGAAGCCGTCGAAGATGTCGCCGCGGTTCCAGCGCATGGCGGAGGCGAGGGACTGCCAGTTGCCCGCCTCGTCCACGAGGTGGAGGTCGGCCTGCCCGAGACTCCAGCCGATGCACAAACCGCCGGCCCCGGGCACGGCCTTCACGATGTCCATGTGCCCGAGCGGTGCCCCGGGGCGCGACGCGGGCGCGGCGGCCCGCGCCACGGCGGCGAGATAGGCGGGGGTGCTGCGCAGGGCATCGAACAGCGGACCGCGGGCGGCGGCATATTCGGCGAGGATGCGGCCGAGGTCCGGCTCAAGCCGGTCCGCCGGGAACTGGGCGATCTCGCTCCGGCGCATCCGCTCCGCCCCGGCGCGGGCGACGAGACAGGCGCTCGCAGGCGGGTCGCGGAAGGCGAGGAGGAAGCCGTGGACCGGCCCGGCGAAGGCATAGGCGGCGCTGACGTCGGGCCGCGGCACGTTCACCCGCACGTCCGGCGCGATGGGGCCAACTGGCCCCTCAAGCGCCAGCGTGGCTGCACCGGCGGACCAGCCCGTCACCACGACCAGGTCGGGGGCGTAGAAAATCCGGTCGAGGCCGAGTCCGCTGAGAAAACGTCCGGCAGCATCGGGTTCGACCAAGGGGAGCCAGACCGGACCGCCTAGGGGACCATCGGAGGCAGGGGTGTCGAATGCCTGGGCGGTAGCGGGAGCTTGGCCGGACAAGGCGGGGCTCGTCTCGGGCGCAAGCCGGGCCTGACCGTCTGGTCGCAGCAGATTCGTGAGCCAGCTCATGCCCTTACCAGTCAATCCCCGATTCTGCGGACGCACGCCCTAGTGTACCTTCCCCAAACATTCAATTAAAGGATCAGCAAGTTTGATGTCAAACGCTTCGCTGCGGTGCAACTATCGGATGGGATGTAGGTTGTTACCACTGTTCGAGGGGATTGCAATTGACTCCCGGTGCTTGTCCGAGCGTAAGGCAGCGCGCATGCGGCACTTTTGCCGCACCCGTTCTAACAAGAGAAAACAGGCCGACCCGGTTCCCGGCGCCAGACAGGATGGCCGCCCGGAGGATCGTGGGCCAGCGCGTCGCGCAAAATGCATGGAGCCAGATTGCCCGAATGGCTCCAATGCCGAACCTAGGCGAGCGAGCCGAGCGTCACCGGCGAAGGGTCGTAAGGTTCGAGCGAGCCGGCCTCTACGGCACGCTCCAGGGCGTCGAGGCATTCGGGCAGCGCGGTGACTGGAAAGCGGGCAAGGTCCACCAGCGCAAACCGCCACCACGCGAGGCGCTCGAGGCGAATGATCGTCTCATGGTCGAACCGGTAGCGGATGAGCCGCGCGGGATTTCCTGCGACGATGGCGTAGGGGGGCACGTCGCGCGTGACGCACGAAAGGGCGCCGACGACCGCCCCGTTTCCGATGGTGACACCCGATGCCACAAAGGCCCCTTGCCCGATCCACACATCGTTGCCGATCCGCACCGGGGCGACGCTCTTCTCGAAGGGGTGGAAATCCTGCGAGGCGGCACCCGAGGTCAGCACGTCCCAGCCGTACAGCCCCGGATTCTCGAAGCTCGAACTGGTGGAGAGGCGCCGCATGTCGTGCTCGTTGGCGCCCAACGTGACGAAGGGCGCAAAGGAGCCGTAGCGCCCGATTTCCACCCAGGTGACGTGGCCGGGGCCGTGGATTTTCGTGAACGCGCCGAAGCGGGAGGGAAATTCGAGGCGAATCTCCTTGGTGACGAGCGTCGGGGGCTCAAACGAGAGCTCAGGGTGCGCCGCGGGCGAGAGATTGTGACCAACATCGATGCCGCGCTGCCGCAAGGTTTCTGAGACGTAAGTGGACAAAGAAGCCGACATGGAGAAGTACCGGTTGAGTCGCTAGGCGACCGATGCGCTGGTCCCTATTTGGGCGAGGCGAGATACGGATCGTGGCGGTTGTTCTAAGCGCGAGCCAGCTCGCGGATATAAGCCTCGATCTCGGGGACCCCTACAGGCACTTTTCGCAGCATCGGCGCACCGTGGGTTTCGGCGGCCGCTATTTCTGCGACCGACTGAAAGACATAGGGCTGCGGATACCGCCCAAAATCAGTGTAAACCAGCGGGCGCGCGTCAGGGAGATTGCCGAGAACCGTATGTAAATACTGCTCCTCAGGGATGGCGCTAAACTCGAAGCTCTCGCGAAGATGCTCATCCTGCTCGTAGCGCGAGATGAATTTATCGATGGAGGCTCGTGTTAAGCCCCACCATGTACCTCCGGTAAACATCTGATGGATTGGGGCTTTGCCGCGCTTCATCAATGAGTCCAGCCGCCCAACTGCGGTCACCATGTCGGGCGTCCACTCGCGTTGATTGATTTCACAGTGACGGGGGGTAGTAGCGAAGGAGTCGTAGAAAAAATACCGGGTATACCTGGTGAGGCACTCGATCCGGTCCGACGGATAGATTTGGATCCATTCGGTAGAGCTACTCATCCTCTCGCAGAACGTGCTGCGCCCCAGTAGGGGAATGGTATCCTCCGTTATGAACAGGATCCGCTCATAATCTTTTGTTGCCACAGCCTGTTTGATCGTCGAGACGCAGGCCTTGACCGTGTTGAAGCCACCCCAAAAGATTGGATGGCGCTCTGCTGCAAGCACAACATTCGGATGCAGAGATTGGACATCCACGTAGGGAGAAATGTCTGATTTTGCATCGACATGCAGATACAGATCGGCCGCGTCCCGAAAATATTCCGCCAGAACAGCTGCCCCTGCTGGGTTCTTCATGTACGCAAGACATGCAACCGCGATTTTCATCTCCACCCTTCCTTATTCTTTTGATTCACACCACTTTTCGCACAATGGGGATGAATATCATACCTACGGCCAGCAGGACTAAAATAGAAACATACAGAATATACGGATCGAAAAACGAGCTAGAATATTCAGAGTAATACGCAACGCGTAGACAGTCGATTATCTGACATAATGGGTTATAAGAAAGTATCGTTCTGACAACGTCGGGCAGGCTATCGGGAAGAAAAAATATACCTGAAATTGCCCAAAGTAGAGGGCCGATTATATTTCCAAACAAAAAGGCAACCGGTGCGAACGCTCCGAGGGCGCCGAATGCCAGTCCCGTCGCAATTCCCAAAATCCAGGATAGAATGAGGGCGAAGACGAAGCCACGCCAGCTATAAATCAATAGGTCATGGCCGAGAATGGAAAGCGTAGCCAGAACGATAATGACGACTAGAGTTCCTGTCACGACCTCAAGAATTATTCGAGCTGCGAAAAGGTCGAATACATCCACGCCCGGAAAGTAGAGCAGAGGCCTATTTTGTGCGAGGGTGAGCATAATCTGACGATGGCTGTAGAGCCAGAGGATAAAAGGCAGGACGCCGGTCATGAGGAACACGGCATTGTCTGACCCGAGAGGCGCTGGGCGCCCCAGGAGGAGGGTGACTCCGATCGCTACAGTCAAATGCCCTAGCGGCATCACCAGCCCCAGCAGGAACCCGAAATAGCCGGTGCCGAATCGGGTCTGGAGGTCGCGCATGATGACGGCGCCCACCACCCGCGCATGCATGGATGAGGCGGCGGACCAGCTTTCGGCGGCGTGGCGCGAGGGGCGGTCGGCGGGGCGCACGTGCGACATGGGGCGGGACATGGCTCAGGCCTCCATCATCTGGCGGTGGACCTCGATGGCGTCGTTGATGTCCTCGAACACCATCAGCCGGCCTTTCTGCAGCACCATCCCGGCCGTGCAGTAGTCCTTGATCGTCCCGGTGGAATGCGACGCCATGATGAGCCCGGCGCGCGCCCGCCGCTCGGCGAAGGCGCGGGCGCACTTCAGCTGGAAGCGCGAGTCGCCCACGGCGGTGATCTCGTCCACCAGGTAGAAATCGAACTCGATGGCCATGGACACCGCGAAGGCGAGGCGCGAGGTCATGCCCGAGGAATAGGTCTTCACCGGCATGTCGAGGTCGCGCCCGAGCTCCGAGAAGTCTTCCACGAACTCGGTCACCTCGGCGATGTCGGCATCATAGACGCGGGCGAGGAAGCGCACGTTCTCGCGCCCCGTCATCAGCGGATGGAAGCCGCCGGCGAAGCCCAGCGGCCACGACAGGCGCACCGAGCGGTAGATGCGGCCGGAGGTCGGCGCCTCGGTGCCGGCGATGAGCTTGAGGAAGGTGGACTTGCCGGCGCCGTTCTGCCCCAGAAGGCCGTAGCTGGTGCGCGGGTCGAGGTTCACCGACACGTTGGAGAGCACCACCTTGCGCCGGAAATGGGTCCAGTAGGTCTTGGTGAGGTGGTCGATGACGATCATGCGCTCACGCCTTCAGGTGCCGCATGAGTTCGAAGGCCGACACCAGAAGCAGCCAGGCGAGGGCGAACACCAGCGCCGCCGCCATGGGCATCCAGAAGCGGTGGGGCCAGTCCGCCTCCTGCGCCAGCACCGGCTTCACGAAGGTCGCGAGATACATGCCCTGCCGCTCGGCGGCGATGCGCGCCTGCTCCAGCGCGGCGGCAGCGGCAGTGTACTGGCGCTCGGCGATCTGGCGTTCCAGGTCCAGCGTGTCGTAGCGCGTCATCACCGCCGAGAGGGTGTCCTTGTCGGAACCCGGCCCGGTGGTGAGGCGGGCCTTGAGGATGGCGATGTTCTCGCGGATCGCCTGCCGCCGCGCCTCCAGCAGGGCGAATTGCGGGGCGTCCGGGCTCAGCATGCGGCGGGCGGTGGACAGCTCCTGGTCGATCAGCACCTGGTCGCTCTCCAGCTCGCCGATGAGCTTGCCGATGCCCTCGTTGGTGCGGGAGGGGTCGATGACGCCCACCTCGTTGCGCAGGTCGCGCACCGCGGACCGCGCCTTGCGCAGGCGCTCCTCGGCCCGCGCCACCTCCTTCTCGCTCTGGGCGATGGCGTCGGTGCGGGTGCGCTCGCCGAGGCGGTTCACCATGTCCTCCGACAGGCCGACGATGGCCTGCGCGATCTTCAGCGAATCCTGCGGCGAGAAGGCCCAGACCCGCACCGTGATGATGCCCGACGGCGCCTCGATGGCGGTCTCGATCTGCTGGCGCCAGCTCTTCTCCAGCCGCTCGATGGGCTTGTTGGGGTTGAAACGGGAGAAGAAGTCGATGTCCGGCCGCGAGAACAGCTCGCGCAGGTGGATCCGCTCGTCGAGCGCCGACACCACGGCAAGGCTCTTGACGTAATTGGCGATGATGAGGCTGTCCTGCACCTCGGCGAGGCCCTGGAGCCCGGCGGCGCCGGCGAGGCCCTCCAGTCCGGCATGCTCGGAGGCGCGCACCGCGAACCGCGCCTCGGAGAGATACTGGCTGGACGCGAAGAAGACGAAATAGATCGCCACCAGCAGCGAGGGCACCACCGCCACGGCGATGAAGCTCGCCATCAAAGGCAGGCGGAACTCGGCGATGGCGCGGACCTCGGCGCCCCAGAAGGCGGCGGCGGAAGGCCGCACCACCGACTGGCGCATGCGCGCCGCGCGCGCCTGCCGGCGCAGCTCCTCGCGCAGCCGCGCGTTCCGGCGGATAAGGCCGTCGCGGGAGCCATCATGCGCCGGCAGCCGCCGGGCCGATGACGCGACCTCCTGATTCACCTTCAAATCCTCCCGCCGCCAAGCTGTCCCCGATCGCCGGCGCGCCTTCAACCCATGGACGCAAGTCCATGGCGGTACTAGCAGCCGGCGACGTTGTGTGTCTATCCTAGCCCATGGCCGCGCCGGACGCCGCCGGCCCGCGCCGGGGCCGTCCGGTCGTCGGCCGCCGCATCGTCCGCGACGAATCCGTCCGAACCGAGACGCCTTGACCGAGACGCCCGCGCCCACCCATGAGTTTCACCCCATGAGTTTCGCGCCAACCCCCGCGCCGGGCCTGCCTGTTGCCGCGCCGGCCCCTCAGGCGGCGCCCGAATCCCCCGTGTCCGCATCGCTTGAGCCGGCGGCCGAGCGCGGCCTTGCGGAAGGCGAGGGGCATGCCCTGCGCGAACAGCTTGACCGCATGGAAGCCCTGCTCGCCGCGCTCGTCGCCCGGCAGGACGACCTCGCCGCCCGGCTCGAGGCCCTGCAGGACCATGCCAACCTCGTCGGCTACAAGGTGGAGCAGCTCGCCGCCGGGCCCCCGCCGCGTCCGCCCCTCGCCTTGCCGCTGCCGCTGTCCCGCCTGCGCGATCTCGTGGTGAGTCCCGGCCCAGCGCTGGCCCATCTGCGCGCTATGGCGGAAGCCGCCGTCCTCACTGGCACCGCCAGCGTGCGCGACGCCTCCGGCGCGCTGCATGCCCGGGTGCGGCCGGGGCGGGTGGCGCGGGTCTTCGGGCGGGACTTCGCGACCTTGATGTTCGGCACGAGGGGGGTGGTCTACCGCGTCCGTCCCCATCATCCGCCGGTGCCGGCGCGGCCGAGGGTGCTGCACGTCATCCCCAACGTTTTCGTCGGCGGGTCGACGCAATTGGTGGTGGACCTGCACGAGCGCCTCGGCCACCGCTACGACATGCAGGTGGTCACCGCCGCCTTGCCGCCGGGCGGGCGCCATGAGGGCATGGTGATCCACCAACTGCCCCTCGGCAGCCCGGCCTCGGCGTTCGCGCTGGTGCTCGCCGCCGTCGCACCCGATCTCATCCACTTCCATTACTGGGGCGGCAGCGACCGGCCGTGGTACGAGGCGGCGCTCGAGGCCGCGCGGGCCAGCCCCGCCACGCTGGTGGAGAATGTAAACACGCCGGTGGAGCCGCTGCGTGACGCGCGGCTGCACACCTACGTCTTCGTTTCCGACCACATCCGGCAGGTCTTCGCGCCGGACGTGACCAACGGCCGGGTGATCCACCCCGGCATCGACCTCGACCTGTTCGCGCCGCGTCCGTTCGCCGCAGATTCCGGCGACACCATCGGGATGGTCTACCGCCTCGATCGCGACAAGCTGGACGATGCCTCCATCGAGCCGCTGATCGCCGTGGCCCGGCGGCGGCCGAAAACGCGGGTGCTCGTGGTCGGCGACGGCGACTTGCGGCCGGTCTTCCTCGCCCGCACCGTCGCGGCGGGCGTGCGGGACAATTTCGAGTTCACCGGCACCGTGCCCTTCGCGGCTCTGCCCGAGCTCTACAGCCGTTTCCGCCTGTTCGCGGCGCCGGTGGTGCAAGAGAGCTTCGGCCAGGTGACGCCCTTTGCCATGGCCATGGGGCAGGCGGTGGCGGGCTATCGCGTGGGTGCCTTGCCGGAGATCCTCGGGGGCAGCGAGACGCTGGCGGACAACGCCGATGGCCTCGCAACCCTCATCACCGACCTGCTGGATGCGCCGGACCGGCTGGACGAACTCGGCGCCGCCAACCGCGCCCGTGCCCGCCTCTTCGGGCTCGAGGGGATGATCGCCGGCTATGCCGACGTGTACGCCCAAGCTCTCGGTCGTCCGTGCGATCTGATGCCGGGATTCCCCCCGGCCGAGCTGTACGCCGAAGTGTGACCCGCAAGACACGAGGCCGATTTTCCCCGCAGCTTGGCAATGCCGCAGTGCAAAATGTCGTATGGCGGTTGTAGGCGTTTCTCGCTACGGTAGCAGGGAAGGGCAGGAAAATCGGCCGCACCGCCGCCTCTTGAGGGCGTCCTGGGGGCTTTTGGATCTGCTGTTCGCGGGGCTTCACCCGGTGGCGGATTCATACCCCGTCGCCTCAGAGGAGAGGTGCGGGGGCGGCCCCGTATCTCCGGGTTCTGAATGACTTCACTGGTAGTTGGCGGCAGCGGCGTCATCGGCCGTCGCCTGTGCGAGCGCCTGTCGCGCAGCGCGGTCGGAACCATCGCGACGGCCCGGACCCTCGTGGACCTGCCGGCCGTGCCCGGCCTGCGGTGGCGCAGCGTCGACCTCGCGACCTTCGAGGACTGGGACGAACTCCTCGACGGCGTCGACACCATCTACCATCTCGCGTGGTCCAGCATCCCCTCCAGCGCCAGCCTCGATCCCTCCCGCGATATCCTGGAGAATGTGGTCGGCAGCGTGCGGATGATGGAAGCTGCCCGGCGCGCGCCGGGCGTGCGCATCGTGTTCGCGTCGTCCGGCGGCAGCGTCTACGGCCCGGCGGATCATTTGCCCGTCAGCGAGCTGCATCCCACGCGTCCACTCAGCGCCTACGGCATCTCCAAGCTCACGGTGGAGCACTATCTGGAGAAGTTCCGCCTGCTGTACGGCGTGGACGGCATTGCTCTTCGCGTCGGCAATTGCTACGGCGCCCGCCAGCACGAAACGCGCGGCCTCGGCGCCGTGACCCTGTTCGCCCGTGCCGCACTGAGGGGCGAGCCGCTCAAGGTGTTCGGCAGCGGCGCGGTGGTGCGCGACTTCGTGCATGTGGACGACGTGGTCTCGGCCATGATCGCCGCCGGCACCCGCCACAATGTCGCCGGCCCCATCAATATAGGGTCAGGCGTGGGCCATTCGCTCATGGACGTGATCGCAAAGCTTGAGCGCGTCGTGGGCCGTCGCCTGCCCATCGAGCGGGTCGCGCCGCGCCAGTTCGACGTCTCGGCTTCGGTGCTGGACATTCGGCGCGCCGACGAACGCCTCGGGTGGACGCCGGCCATCGACCTCGATCTCGGAATCGAGATGCTGCTCAGCGAGCTGAGGACCGAGCTGGACGTGCAATGCGGATCGCTCTTTTCGTCCACTGCTATTATCCCGAGCACTTCTACGGCACTGAAAGTTACACAAGAACCCTAGCGCGCGAGCTGGCCGCGCTGGGTCACGAGCCGGTGGTGGTGGCGGCGACCTTTCCCGGCGAGCCAGCCCAAGACAGCCTCGTCGAGCGCTACAGCTTCGATGGCGTGCCGGTGATCCGCATCGACCGCAACGTCCATCCCAATACCGGCGTGCGCGATACCTACGACCTGCCGGCGCTGCGCTTCGTGCACGAGCGGATCCTGCGCCATATCCAGCCGGACATGGTCCATGTCTGCCACCTCATCAACCACACCACGGCCCTGCTGGAGGTCACGCAGCGGCTCGGCCTCACCACGGTCGCGTCGTTCACCGACTTCTTCGGCTTTTGCTACAACAACAAGCTGAACGCCGCCGATGGCAGCCTCTGCCGCGGCCCGGACCGGTTGCGCGCCAATTGCGTCGCCTGCGCCTTCTATCCGGCCGAGACGAGGGGGGCCTCCAGTGCGCTGATGCGCGCCGTCGTGCCTCGCGTCGTCGCGCGGGCGCCGGGTCTCGCGCCGGCCGAATGGCGTCCCACCATCGCCGCCCTCGCCGCGCGCCCCGGCCACCTCGCCGCGGCCTATGGGGCGTATGCGGGCGCGCTGGTGCCCACCCGCTTCATGCGGGAGAGCTATGCCCGCAGCGGCATCGACGTGCCCACGGAGCTGTGCCGCTTCGGCATCGACATCGACCGCGCGGCGAAGCCCGTGCGGGACGGCGGGCCGATCCGCCTCGGCTTCATCGGCCAGCTGGCGCCCCACAAGGGCCTCCACCTCCTGCTCGATGCCCTGCGGCAGGCGCAGGCGGGCGCCTTCGCCCTCGACGTCTATGGCGACGAGCGCATGGACCCCGTCTATGCGGCGCGGGTGCGCGGGCTTGCCTCCGGGCTAGACGTAACGTTCCGCGGCACCTTCGCTATCGAGCGCATTGCCGAGGTTCTGGCCGGGCTCGACGTGCTGGTCATTCCCTCCACATGGGTGGAGAACAGCCCGCTGATCCTGCTCCAGGCGCTTGCGACCCACACACCCGTTCTGGTGGCCGACGTGGAGGGCATGAGCGAGTTCGTGGAAGAGGGGCGCAACGGCTTCACCTTCGAGAAGGGGTCGGTGCCGGCCCTTGCGGCACGCCTGGCGCGCCTTGCTGCCGAGCCGCAGCTGGCCGGCGCATTGGCGGCCACGACGTCCTATGAGCGTACATCGCGTCATATGGTCGACGATGTGGTCGCCTTCTATGATCGCGCCCGCGCCGGCGGAGCCGGGCGGGACCATGCAACGCAGACAAGGTGAGCAGATGGCGGATGCGGCGGGAAGCGACGACGTGCTGGCACGGGCGCCCATCGGCATTGCCGGGGATTTCGACGGCTGGCTGGCGCTGAACCTTGCTGCCGAAGCGCCCGAAGGCGCCCTCGCGCCGTTCCCGCCGGTGGAGCTGATGCACAACACCACCGGGCTGACCGAGCCGCGCGACTTCGCCAGCCATGGCGTCGATTTCATGCGCGCCCTCCAGGCCCTGAGCCCGGCCCCGCTGCGCGACTATGCCGCCGTGCTGGACTTCGGCGTGGGCGTCGGGCGCGTGGCGCGCCTGTTCCACGGCTTTCGCGGGCGCTACGTGGGAATGGACGTGGACACCCGCCATATCGCCTGGGTGGGGGAGAACCTGGACCATGTGGAGGCGGTGGCCAACACCCCCCGCGCGCCGCTTCCCGCCCCGGCGGCGAGCTTCGATGCGGTCATCTCCATTTCGGTCTTCAGCCATCTCAATGAAGAGGATCAGCTGTTCTATCTCGCCGAGCTCAAGCGCGTGACGCGGCCGGGGGCGCATCTCTTCCTCTCGATCCACGGGGACCGCGCCTTCGAGCGGGCCTGCGGCGAGCCGCGCATCTTCGACATGCTGGCCATTCCGCAGGACCGGCTCGACGCCGCCGCCCGCGAGATGACCGAGGGCCGGGGCTACGCCTTCATCCGCCAGGACGGCCATCTCACCAGCGACGCTTACGAATACGGCATCACCTTCATCTCGAGCGCTTATGTGCGCGCGGTGTGGAGCGGCTTCTTCGAAGTGGTGGGCATCGGCGCGGGGGCGCTGCACGATTTCCAGGACGTCGTGGTCCTGAAGGCGAGGTGAGGATGGCCCTGCCCACGGCGCCGCCGATCCGGGTCCTGATCGAGCGCAGCCGCGCCCTCGCCGTGCTGCCGTTCGTTCGCCCCGCATTGCGCTGGCGGCGCCTGCCGCGCACGCGGGAGGAGGCGGCGACCAGCTCGGCGCGCTGGTTCGCAATGCTGCGGCTCAGCTTCGTGATCGTGGTCCTGCTGCCGGCGGCGGTGTGCGCCTTCTATGCGGGGGTTGTGGCAAGTCCCGTCTATGTTTCCGAGGCGCGCCTCGCGGTGCGCGAATCCCTCGGCGAGCGGGCCAGTCCCGATGGCGACGAAGAGGGCGGCACGCGCGGCGTCGTCTCCGGCGTGGTGCGCGGCCTGTCCAGCCTGTTCGGCGGGCTCGGCGGCGCCAACCAGAGCCAGGCGCCATTCGTCCTGACCAACTACATCGCCAGCCGCTCCTATGTGGCGAAGCTGGATGCCGACGGCTGGCTGCGCGCCTTCTTCTTCCGCCCCGGCCTCGACCCGCTGTCGCGCCTCAGCCCGGATGCGAGCCAGGAGGCGCTCTGGCGCTACTGGAACAGCCACGTCACCGCCGCAGTGGACCGCCGGTCGGAGATCGTGCTGCTCCGGGTGCGGGCCTTCTCGCCGCAGGATGCGCGCATCCTCGCCGAGCGGGTCGTGCGCGACGGCGAGGTGCTGCTGAACGACATCGTCGCGCGCTCCCGCGCCGACAGCGTCGGCCGCGCGGCGGAGCAGCTCGACCGCGCCCGCGCCCGCTACATGCAGGCCCTGATCCGCCAGCAGGAGTGGCGTGCGCGCCAGCGCGCGGTGGATCCGGTGCAGGCCGCCGAGGCGCTCGGCGCCAGCCTCATGCGGCTGGAGCAGGAGCGCATCACCGCCGACCGCGAGATGCGCGCGCTGGAGAAGCTCTCCGCCCCCGACGGGCCCATGCTCGGCGTGCTGCGCGACCGGGTGGCCGCCATCGATTCCGAGATGGCGGCGTTCCGCAAGCGCTTCGGCAGTACCGGGGGTGCTGGCACCACCGCCGTCGCGGGCCTCGCGGCCTATGAGGAATCCGAGCTGGAGGTGCGCTTCGCCGAGACCATGCAGTCCATTGCCGTCTCCGGCCTGCAGGAAGCGGAGCGGCGGGCGCGGGCGCAGAGCGCCTTCGTCAACGTGTTCGTGCCGCCGAGCCTGCCCACCACCGCCGCCGAGCCGGTGTGGTGGCAGACCGGCCTGTTCGTGCTGGTGCTCGCCGGCATCTTCTGGGTCAACGCCATGGTGCTGGTGGCGGTGATCCGCGACCATCGCCGCTGAGGAGCCTCATGATCGCGATCGTCCGGGCGGCAGGCGGAAGGGAGGGCGGGCGTGCTCTTTAGCATCGACGAGGATGCCGGCGCGCGCATCGTCGGCTGGATCATGCCGGACAATCCGGCGGCGACGCCCCACGTGTCCATCCTGATCGGCGGCGAATTGCGCAAGGTCATTCCGGCCACGGTGCTGCGGCCCCTGCTGCGCGAGCAGGGTCTGCACGAGACCGGCATCTGCGGCTTCGTGGTGGACGAGCACGTGGTGCCCGGCCTGCCCGAGGTGCGCGACATCGAGCTCTACGACGAGACCACCAACATCCGCATCTACCGCCGCCGCCCGGATACGGCGCGGGCGGACCAGAAGCTGTTCCGGCTGGAGACGCGGGTGGTGGCGCAGGCGGCGCTGAACCTGCCGATCCAGGACCTCTTCCACATGACCTTCACCCGGCTGGAGCGCATCCCCGAGGAGGCGGTGAAGTCCATCCTCGGCATCGCCTTCACCCCCTCCATCTACTGCACCGGCCGGATCTTCTTCCGCACCTACGAGCCGCTGCTGCAGGACCGCGGGTTCAAGTCCACCGTCCTGCTGCGCGATCCGCTGGAGGAACTGGCCGAGCAGCTGCTGGTGCTGCGCTGGGCGGTGAAGACGCCCAACCTCGCCTATTCGGTGCTGAACGAGACGTTCCGCCCGCTGGTGGACAGCCTCGGCAAGGCAGAGCTGGCCGAGATGGCGGACCTCGAGGCGTGGCTCGCCGGCCTGCCGCCGTTCGAGCGCAGCCTTTTGGCCGACCCGCTTTCCCGGCTGCTCACCTGCCGCGGCTCCGACGATGCGCTGGAGGCGACGGCGGTGGAGAACGCCCTCGACACCCTCTCGGAGATGGACGTGCTGGGCCTCGCCGGCGCCGAGGACGATTATTGGGCAACCCTGCGCGCCGTGCTGGAGCTGGACCTGCCGCCGCTTCCCGACCTGTCGTGGTCCCGCCAGGTGGGCGAACTGCGTGACCAGGTGGCTGAGTGGCCGGCGGTGCAGGACCTGCTGGCGGCGGACCTCCAGGTCTTTGCCGACGTGACGGCGGTGTTCTCCCGCGTCGACGAGGCGACCGAGGAGGCGGTGGAACCGCCCGCCCAGCCGGCGCCTGCGGGCTGATCCTACCGGTTCGGCCGGGTGGCGATGAACACCGCGAGCAGGATGAAGACCACACCGAGCAGCGCCAGCACCGGCGTCGGCGCGCCGAAATACCAGCTGCCGGTGAAGGTGCCGACGAAGCTCGACAAGGCGAACAGCTTCACCAGCGGCGGGATGGCGCCGGTGGCGCGCCAGCGGGCGACGCCCGGTCCGAGATAGCGATGGGTCAGGAGCCACGTCTCGAACCGCGGCGAGGAGCGGGCGAAGCACCAGGCGGCGAGGATGAGGAACACCGTGCCCGGCAGCATGGGCACCACCATGCCGATGGCGCCGATGACGAGGAAGACCATGCCGGCCGCGAACAGCAGCCTGCGGTAGATAGCGGCCCGGCTCCAGCGCGCCGACGCCATCCGCTCGCTGGGCGCCGGCGGCGCGGCGGGCGGGGGAGGCGCGGGGGCTGGAGGCGGGACGGGCGACGGGCTGGCGGCGTCGGGGCCGGGACCGGAACCGGGACTCATAGGGCGACGATGGCCCCTCACCCGGCGGAGAGCAAGCGCACCGCCGCATCGCGCTCATGCAGGTGCAGCAGGACATGGAGCGGCTGCGCCTCGGGTGCCGCTAGGTCAGGATCAGTGCGCACGCGGGCTGCGGCCGCGCTGCGCGCCGCCTCCACCTCGCCGGCGTGCCATTCCATGCGGGCGAGGCGGAAGCCGGGCAGGCCGCTCTGGCGGGTGCCGAGCACGTCGCCCTCGCCGCGCAGCCTCAGGTCCTCCTCGGCGAGGCGGAAGCCGTCCTGGCTTTCGCGCAGGATGGCGAGGCGCGCCTTGGCGGTTTCGCCCAGCGGTGCGCGATAGAGCAGGAGGCAGGTGGACGGCTTGTCGCCGCGCCCCACCCGCCCCCTCAGTTGGTGCAACTGGGCGAGCCCGAAGCGCTCGGCGTGCTCGATGACCATCACCGTGGCCTCGGGCACGTTCACCCCGACCTCCACCACGGTGGTGGCGACGAGGAGGCGGGTGTCGCCGCGGGCGAAGCGCGCCATGGCCTCGTCCTTGGCGCTGCCGGACATGCGGCCGTGAATGAGCCCCACGGTCTCGCCGAAGACGGATTTCAGCGCCTCGAACCGTTCGGTGGCCGCGGCAAGGTCCGAGGTGTCGGTCTCCTCCACCAATGGACAGATCCAATAGGCGCGCGCACCGGCTGCCAAAGCGCGGCCGACGCCCGCCACCACCTCGTCCAGCCGGTCGAGGGGGAGGGCACGGGTATCGATGGCCTGCCGGCCCGGCGGCTTCTCGCGCAGCTCGCTGGCGTCCATGTCGCCGAACAGGGTGAGCACCAGGGTGCGCGGAATGGGGGTCGCGGTCATCACCAGCATGTCCACCGCTTCCCCCTTGCGGGCGAGGGCGAGACGCTGCTCGACGCCGAACCGGTGCTGCTCGTCCACCACGGCGAGCGCCAGATCGCGAAAGGCCACGTCGTCCTGAATCAGCGCATGGGTGCCGACGACGAGGTCGGTCGTGCCGCCCGCCAGCCCGCCGAGCACCGCCTCGCGAGCGCGGCCTTTCTCCCGGCCGGTGAGCACGGCGGTGGAAAGCCCCGCCGCCGCGGCAAGCGGGGCGATGGTCTCATGATGCTGGCGGGCGAGGATCTCGGTGGGCGCCATCAGGGCCGTCTGCCGCCCGGCCTCGGCGGCGATGGCGGCGGCCATGAGCGCCACCACGGTCTTGCCCGAGCCCACGTCGCCCTGCAGCAGGCGGAGCATGCGCGTCTCGGCGGCAAGGTCGGCACGGATGGCGACGAGCGCCGTCTCCTGCGCCCCGGTCAGGCGGAAGGGCAGGGCGGCCATCAGGCGCTCGATGACCCGCCCGTCGCCCCGCGTGGCGCGGCCGCCGGCCTTCTCCTCCTGCGCCCGCACCAGCGCGAGGGTGATCTGGTGGGCCAGCAGCTCGTCGAAGGCGAGCCGCCGCCAGGGCGCTCCGGCCGGCGTCGCCTCGTGCGGCGAGGAGGGTCGGTGGAGCCGCGCCAGCGCCTCGCGGAAGGAGGGCCAGCCGCGCGCCGCCCTGAGATCCGCGGCGATCCACTCGGGCAGTTCCGGCACCCGCTGGAGCGCTGCCTCCATGGCCCGCCTGAGGTGGCCGGAGGCGAGCCCTTCCACCAGCGGATAGGTCTGCTCCACCGCCGGCAGCCGCTCGACGCCGGCCGCGTCGAGGATGCGGTCGGGATGGGTCATCTGGCGCATGCCGTCGTAGAGCGAGATGCGCCCGCACAGCCAGCGCCGCGCGCCCACCGGCAGCATGTGCTCGATGCGGGCCGGCTCGATCTTGAAATGCACTACCACGAGGTCGCCGCTGGCGTCGGACAGGAAGGTGCGGTGCGGCGCGCGGCTCCCGGGGGGCGGCGGCTGGTGGCCGTCCACCTGGACCTCGATTGTCACGTCGGTCTCGGGCACCGCCTCGGCGATGAGCGGGCGGGCGCGGCGGTCGACGAAGCCGGACGGCATGTGGAACAGCAGGTTGATCACCCGCGGCATCTCGCGGCCGAGCAGCCGCGCATAGGGCTTCATCAGCTTGGGACCGATGCCGGGGAGGCTGTCGAGGGGCGCAAAAAGCGGGAGAAGGGCGTCCGGGCGCATGGCGGCGCGAGGGTGTCCGATCGGCCGTCGCCGCGCAAGCCGCCGGCCGTGCTCCCCCGCGGGAGACCGGCTGGAGGTGCCTTTCGTTCTGCTATAGGTTTCAAGGGCCAGAGGGTGCGGGCCACAGGTTTCAGGGAACTGGGGGCGGACGGCGGCATGACCACCGGGGACAGCGACGGCGAACAGGCAGAACGCGCAGCCTTCATCCTCGGCCTGCGCCAGCGCGGCATCCGCGACGTCGCCGTGCTGCGGGCCATGGAACTGGTGCCCCGGCCGCTCTTCGTCGATCCCATGCTGCGGCGCCATGCCTATGACGACGTGGCGCTGCCCATCGCCTGCGGCCAGACCATGTCCCAGCCGAGCCTCGTCGCCGCCATGACGGAAGCCCTCGGCGTGACCGCAGACCATACGGTGCTGGAGGTGGGCACCGGCTCCGGCTATCAGGCCGCGGTGCTGTCGCATCTCGCCGCGCGGGTGGTGACGGTGGATCGCTATCGCTCGCTGGTGGGCGAGGCGCAGACCCGCTTCGAGGTGCTGGGCCTGCGCAACTGCACGGCTTATGTGGGCGACGGCACCTTGGGCATGCCCGCCCGCGCGCCCTTCGACCGCATCCTCGTGACGGCGGCCGCGCCGGACATCCCCATGGCGCTGGTGGACCAGCTGAAGTTCGGCGGCGTCATCGTCATGCCCGTGGGCGCGCCGGAGGAGGTCCAGACCCTGGTGCGCTACGTCAAGGAACAGTCCGGGCGCACCCGCACCGACCTGATGAAGGTGAGGTTCGTTCCCCTGGTGCCGGGCGCCGCTGCCACACTGTGAACCAAACCGGAAAGCGCTTGGTATCTTGGTAGCGCCCAAGGTTGCGGCCCTCCATGGGGTCGGCTATCGCATGGATCCAGCTTCATGCGGGGAACGTGAATTGCAGTCGGTTTTCGGCCGGGGACAGCGGATCGTCGCGTGCGCGCTGCTTTTCGGCGCGCTGGCCGGCTGCGCCGGGCGTCCGCCGGGTGCGCTCATTCCTGTTGCCGACACCGTTCCCGGGACCTCGCGCGTGAACATGGTGGTGGCGACGGTGCGCGAGCGCACCGACGGGCCGGACGTGTTCAACGGCGAGCGCGCCCGCACCCCGAGCTATGCGGAGATCGAGGTCTCGATCCCGCCCGACGGCGCCCGCAAGGCCGGCGACGTGCAATGGCCGCGCAGCATTCCCGGCAATCCCGCGACGGACTTCGTCACCACGAAGCTCGATGCCATGACCCAGGAGCAGGCGGTCAGCTGGTTCCACGATCGCATCCGGCGCACCCCCGGCCGGCAGGCGCTGGTGTTCGTGCACGGCTACAATCAGCGCTTCGACGACGCGGTGTTCCGCTTCGCCCAGATCATCCACGATTCCGGCGCGCCGGTGACGCCCGTGCTCTTCACCTGGCCGTCGCGCGGCAGCCTGCTGGCCTATGGCTATGACCGGGAGAGCACGTCCTTCTCGCGCGACTCGCTGGAGCGGCTGCTCACCTTCATGGCGAAGGATCCCAATGTGGGGGAGATCTCCATCCTCGCCCATTCCATGGGCAATGTGGTGACGCTGGAAGCGCTGCGGCAGATGGCGATCCGCAACGGCCGCATCCTGCCCAAGATCAAATATGTGATGCTGGCCGCACCGGACGTGGACGTGGACGTGTTCTACACCTTCTTCCACGAGATCGGGAAACCGCAGGACCGCCCCGCCTTCACCCTGTTCGTGTCGCAGGACGACCGGGCCCTCGCGGTGTCCAAGCGGGTGTGGGGCGACGTTCCGCGCGTCGGCATGGTGAACCCGGAGCAGGAGCCGTTCCGCACCGAGTTCGAGAAGAACCAGATCAACGTCATCGACCTGACCAAGCTCCGGACCAACGATCCCCTCGCCCACGGCAAGTTCGCCGCAAGCCCGCAGGTGGTTCAGGCCATCGGCGCCCGCCTCGCCGAGGGCCAGACCATGACGGACTCCCGCGTGGGCGTGGGCGAGCACATCATCAAGATGACCACCGACGCCGCTTCCACCGTGGGCACGGCCGCGGGTCTCGTCATCGCCGCGCCGGTCGCGGTGGTCGACGAGAATACGCGGGCCCACTACGGGCAGCACGTGAACCAGCTGGGCCATGCGGTGACGGATACCGCCGAAAGCGGTGCCGCCGCGGTCAAGCCGCCGCCTGCGAACTGACGATTTGTCAACAGGTTGGGTGGATCTGTTGCCATCCTGCCACGGGTGGGGCGAAAGTTGGTCCCACGCGTGCCAAGGCCGGGCGACTTAAGCCGCCGTTTACGCATCGGACGCTTAACTGCCAGCCGTACTTTTGTTGCGTGCGAGTTGGGCCACATGCGTAATTCCAGCGAGACTCACGGGCGTAACGTCTTCGCGCGACTGGCGCTGATCGGGCTCGTGTCCGGGGCGGTGGCGGGCTGCAGCTCGGATACCACGCGCTTTGTGGCCGACTCTCCCGTGCCGCCTCCCGCAGGCGGCGCTTATGCCGGCGGATACCAGGGCCAGGGCCAGGTCGGCTATGGCGGAGGCGGCGACGTCACCGGATCGCTCGGCGCTGCGCCGTCGAGCCGGGTGGAGTCCGCACCCTTGCCGCCGCCCGGCCAGGCGCCCGGCTCGGCGCCGGGATACGGCGCTGCGCCCGCCTATGGCGCCCCGCGGGCGTCCGCGCCGCCCAGCGGCTCGTCCGGCCCCGGCTTCCAGCCGTCCTCTTATGCCTCGGCCGGCGGCACCCAGCCGCTCTATGGCGCGCCGGGCTATGCCGCCGCCACTCCCGCCGGCCGCCCCGCCGCTGCCGGCACCCATGTGGTGGTGGAAGGCGAGACGCTGGGCTCCATCTCGCGCATGTACAATGTGTCGGTGGCCTCGCTGACCATCGCCAACAACATTCCCGCCGGCGGCACGGTGCGCACCGGCCAGAGCCTCATCATTCCTCCCGGCGGCAATGGCACGAGCCAGGCCCGCGCCGCCCAGGCCGCTCCGGCGGCCAAGCCGCCCCAGGCCGCCGCCGCCCAGCAGACCCTCGCGCCCCCCGCTGCTGGCAAGCCGGCCCCCGCGCCGGCCGCGACCGCCGCCGCCAAGCCCGCGCCCACCGCGCCGGTGACCGCCCAGGCCGCGCCCCCTGTGGCTCCGGCCTCCGGCAAGACCGTTGCCGCCGCTCCCACCCAGGCGGTGGCGAAGTCCAACGCGCCGGAGCCGAAGGTGGAGACGGCCGCCAAGGTCACCCCCGCCGACGATGCCGACGATGCCCCCCGCGCCTCCGGCTCGGGTCCCCAGTTCCGGGCGCCGGTGCGCGGCCGCGTCATCGCCTCCTTCGGCCCGAAGCCGGGCGGCACCCACAACGACGGCGTGAACTTCGCCGTGCCGGAGGGCACCGCCGTCCGCGCCGCCGAAGATGGCACCGTCGCCTATGCCGGCAACGAGCTGAAGGGGTACGGAAACCTGGTGCTCATCAAGCATGCCGACGGTTATGTCACCGCTTATGCCCACAACAGCGAGCTGAGCGTGAAGCGCGGCGACACCGTGCGGCGCGGTCAGATCGTGGCCAAGGCCGGCCAGAGCGGAAACGTCAACTCGCCCCAGCTGCACTTCGAAATCCGCAAGGGCTCCACCGCCGTCGACCCGAGCAGCTATGTGGCCGGTCTCTGAGACCGTCGCCAATCTGCTTGCATTCCCAACCCCTTGCAGGCCCGCGCGAATCCCTCGCGCGGGCCTGCTGCTTTAGAGCGGGCGCCCTTTCGCCCGGACGGCGAAGGGCGTAAACCCGAGCGCGGGGATTGCAGCGCGATACCGCACGGGGCCTGCGGCCTTGCTTCGGCCGCCTGCCTCGTGTATGTGCCCCACCCATTCCGCACGCGGACACAAGGCCCTTTCGGCCATCCGGTGCCCCCTCCAATCGGCGGGGGTACGTCCGCGGAGGCTCAACCGGAGAATACCAAAGTGGCGCTTCCCGACTATTCCATGCGTCAGCTTCTCGAAGCTGGCGTGCACTTCGGACATCAGTCCCACCGTTGGAACCCCAAGATGGCTCCGTACATCTTCGGCGTTCGCAACAACATCCATATTCTCGACCTGTCGCAGACCGTGCCGGCGCTGCATCGCGCGCTGCAGGCGGTGTCCGACACCGTGGCCCAGGGCGGCCGCGTGCTGTTCGTCGGCACCAAGCGTCAGGCCCAGGAGCAGGTGGCGGACGCCGCCCGCCGCTCGGCCCAGTATTATGTGAACTCCCGCTGGCTCGGCGGCATGCTCACCAACTGGAAGACCATCTCCAACTCCATCGCCCGGCTGAAGAAGCTGGAGGAGATGCTGGCCGCCCCCGAGGCGTCGTCCGGCTACACCAAGAAGGAGCGCCTGACGCTCTCCCGTGAAAAGGAGAAGCTGGACAAGGCCCTCGGCGGCATCCGCGACATGGGCGGCCTGCCGGACCTGCTGTTCGTGATCGACACGAACAAGGAAGACATCGCCGTGAAGGAGGCGCAGCGCCTCGGCATCCCGGTGGCGGCCATCCTCGACACCAATTGCGATCCCGACGGCATCGCCTTCCCGGTGCCGGGCAACGATGACGCCGGCCGCGCCATCCAGCTCTATTGCGACCTCGTCGCCCGCGCCGCCATCGACGGTATCGGCCGCGGCCACACCGACCTCGGCATCGACGTCGGCGCCGAGGAGGCCCCGCTGGTGGAGGATCTGCCGGCCGAGACCAGCGCCTGGTCGACCTTCGAGCCCCTGTCGGGTCCGCGCGGCGTCGCCGACGACCTGAAGAAGCTCACCGGCGTCAGCCCCGAGATCGAGCAGAAGCTCAACGACCTCGGCGTGTTCCACTTCGGCCAGATCGCCGGGCTCGACGCGGTCGACGCCCACCGCATCGGCGAGGAAGTGGGCCTGCCCGGCCGCGTCGACGGCTGGATCGCCCAGGCCAAGGAAATGTCTGCCGAGGTGGAGTGACCGCGCGTCACCCGGACCTGTCGCAGATCTGATAGCGAATCGAGAGTAATGGGGCGCCCGGGGCGCCCCCACGGCCGGCTCGGGCGAACCGTGGCCGGCCGTGGCGCGAGAAGAAGGGATTTAACATGGCAGCGATCACCGCCGGGCTCGTGAAGGAACTGCGCGACAAGACCGGCGCAGGCATGATGGACTGCAAGTCCGCGCTCACCGAGACGAACGGCGACATCGAGGCCGCGATCGACTGGCTGCGCAAGAAGGGCCTCGCCAAGGCCGCTAAGAAGGCCGGCCGCGTGGCCGCCGAGGGCCTCGTCGCGGTCGAATCGTCGGGCCACTACGCCGCCGCGGTGGAAGTGAATGCGGAGACCGACTTCGTCGCCCGCAACCCCGATTTCCAGGCCTTCGTGCGCGAGGTGGCCAAGGTCGCCCTGATGACGGACGGCTCCACCGAGGCCGTCGCCGCCGCCCACTTCCCAGGCGAGAGCGTGACCGTGGCAGAGCGCCTGACCGCGCTCATCGCCACCATCGGCGAGAACATGACCCTGCGCCGCTCGGTCAAGCTCACCGTCTCCAAGGGCGTCATCGCCAGCTACGTGCACGGCGCCGTGGTCGAGGGCCAGGGCCGCATCGGCGTGCTGGTGGCGCTGGAATCCGAGGGCGACGTGGAGAAGCTCTCCACCCTCGGCCGCCAGATCGCCATGCACGTCGCGGCGCTCAACCCGCTCGCCCTCGATTCCTCCGGCATCTCCGAGGAGACCATCGCCCGCGAGAAGGCGATCCTGCTGGAGAAGCACCAGGGCAAGCCGGCCAACGTGCAGGACAAGATCGCCGAGAGCGGCATGAAGAGCTTCTTCAAGGAGAACACCCTCCTCGACCAGGCTTTCGTGCACGATGGCTCCAAGTCGGTCTCGCAGGTGCTGAAGGAGGCCGAAGGCCAGGTCGGCGCTCCGGTCAAGCTCACCGGCTTCGTGCGCTATGCGCTCGGCGAAGGCATCGAGAAGGAAGAGACCGACTTCGCGGCCGAGGTGGCCGCCGCCGCCGGCCAGTCCTGATCGCAGCGGGGAGGGGGCTCCCATGACCGCTGCCGTCAGCGACGATTCGGACTATCCAGAGCCCCCGGCGCCGTTCGCGGCGCCGGGCCTGCCCTATCCCCGCATTCTGGTGAAGGTCTCCGGCGAGGCCCTGATGGGCGCCGAGCCGTTCGGCCTTCACCCGCCTACCGTCGCCCGCATCGCCCGCGACCTCGTGGCCGCGCGCGCCGCGGGGTGCGAAGTGGCGGTGGTGGTGGGGGGCGGCAACATCCTGCGCGGTGCGCGGGTGGCGGACGAAAATCTCGATCGCGCCACTGCCGACCACATGGGAATGCTCGCCACGGTGATGAACGGCCTCGCCCTCGAGCGGGCCATCGAGGCGGCCGGCGCCCCGGCACGCACGCTCTCCGCCATTCCCATGCCCACGGTATGCGAGCCCTACGCCCGCCAGCCGGCCATGCGACATCTGCGGCGCGGGCGCATCGTCGTCCTGACCGGCGGGACCGGCAATCCCTACTTCACCACGGATACGGGTGCGGTTCTGCGCGCCGCGGAGCTCGATTGCGACGCGGTGCTGAAGGCCACCAATGTGGACGGCGTCTACACCGCCGATCCCAAGCTGGATCCCTCTGCTACCCGCTATGAGCGCATCACCCACGACGAGGCGCTGGCCCGCGATCTCAAGGTGATGGATGCGGCAGCGTTCGCGCTTGCCCGCGAGGCGGCGTTGCCGATAATCGTGTTCTCCATTCGCGAGCCGGGTGCCATCGCCACGGCGGCCAAGGGTGAAGGCCGCGTCACCGTGGTGGCTCCGTAAGGCAGGCGCGCAGGGTCCTCGCCGGCCCCTCCCGCAAGGGATGGGATGGGGGAGGGCCGCATGCCCCTGGGGCGGGGCACGGCAGCGACGGCATCTTCCGTCGGGCACGGGTGAGGGGCGATGGGGCAGGGGCGTTTCCGCTTGAGCCGGGAGAGGGCGCGCGGCCATGGCCGCGGTCGGTATCCTGTCCGCGAACCGATTTCCGGTGTGCCGGCATGGAACCCCTGCGCCGATGCAGCCGCGCCCGTCTCTCCCGCCACCGAAAAGCCGCGCCGCCTTGCCATTGCGGAAGCTGCGGCGCAGCGCGCGATCCCCGAAGCCGGCCGCGCCCGCGCATGGAATCTGAAACGTTTCCGTGCGAAGGAAGCGTGCCCGAGATCTGAAGACAGAGGATAGCCATGACCACCGGGACCTTCGACATGGCCGATATCAAGCGCCGCATGCAGGGCGCCATCGGCGTGCTCGGAAACGAGCTGGGCGGACTGCGCACCGGTCGTGCCTCCGCGAGCCTGCTCGACCCCATCACCGTCGAGGCCTATGGCGCGCGCATGCCGCTGAACCAGGTGGCCACCGTCTCGGTGCCCGAGGCCCGGCTGCTCTCGGTGCAGGTGTGGGACCGCGGCATGGTTGGCGCCGTCGAGAAGGCGATCCGCGACTCGAACCTCGGACTCAATCCGGCGACGGAAGGTCAGGTCCTGCGCCTTCGCATTCCCGAGCTCAACCAGGAGCGGCGCCAGGAGCTGGTGAAGGTCGCGCACAAATATGCCGAGGCGGCCCGGGTTGCCGTTCGTCACGTCCGCCGCGACGGAATGGACCTTCTGAAGAAGCTGGAAAAGGACAGCGAGATGGGTTCCGATGAACTCGATCGCCTGTCCAAGGATGTCCAGAAGGCGACCGACGAGGCCATCGCCGAGATCGACCAGACGCTGGCCCACAAGGAAAAGGAAATCATGGCGGTCTGAGCGCAGCGGCGGGCGGCGACCTGCGAGACGAGGCCGGTACGCGCTTCTCCAACGAGTTCAGGACGCGGTTGAGGAACAAGGTGTGAGCCCCGAGCAAGCCATGACCCTGCGCGCCGCGAGCGAGGCCGCCGTCCCTGATCGGACGGTCGCGCCTGCCGTGGCGCCGCGCGTTCCCGTGCACGTGGGCGTCATCATGGACGGAAACGGGCGCTGGGCCACCTCGCGCAAGCTGCCGCGGGTGGAGGGCCACCGCCGCGGGGTCGAGGCCCTGCGCCGCTGCGTTCGTGCGGCCCGCGAGATCGGCATCCGCTTCCTCACCATCTACAGCTTCTCCTCGGAAAACTGGTCCCGCCCCCCGGGCGAGGTCACCGAGCTGATGCGCCTCCTCAAGCTGTTCCTGCGCCACGACCTCGCCGAGCTCAACAGTGCCCATGTGCGGGTGAAGGTGATCGGCGAGCGGCAAGGGCTTGCCCCCGACATCCGCGCCCTGCTCGACGATGCGGAGGCCCTCACCTGCGGCAACGGAGGCCTGACCCTGGTGGTCGCCTTCAACTACGGTTCGCGCCAGGAGATCGCCGCCGCCGTGTCGCGCATCGCGGCGGATGTGGCCGCCGGCCGGCTCAAGCCGCAGGACGTGGACGTGGAGATGATCTCCCAGCGGCTCGAGACGGCGGGCATCCCCGATCCCGACCTCATCGTGCGCACCTCCGGCGAGCAGCGCCTGTCCAATTTCCTGCTGTGGCAGGCAGCGTATTCGGAATTCGTCTTCCTGCCCATCTATTGGCCCGACTTCGACAAGGCGGCCCTGCTCTCCGCCATCGACGAATATGCCCGGCGGGACCGAAGGTTCGGCGGCGTGACCGCCCGCCCCGGACCCTGATGCCCGTGCATTTCGGCGCCGATCTCAAGTCCCGCACCCTCTCCGCCCTCGTCCTGGTGCCGGTGGTGCTGGCCGCCGCGTGGCTCGGTGGTATCGCCTTCGCCATCCTGTGGGTCGTGGCCGGCGGGCTCATCCTCAACGAATGGGCGGGGCTCGCCCGGCTGGACAATCACGCGGTCTACGTGGGCATCGGCGGCGCGGTGCTGGCCGGCGCGGGTCTGCTCGCGGTGCTGGCGGAGCCGTCCTGGGCCTTCAGCCTCGCGGCGCTGGGCGCTGCGGCCTGCACCCTCGCCGTGCCGCGCCAGAGCGTTTGGGCCATGACCGGCATGCTGGTGGCGGCGAGCGCGGCTTTGCCGGTGGTGGTGCTGCGGGGCACGTCCTCCCTCGGCCTCGTGGCGGTGCTCTTCCTGTGCGCCATCGTGTGGGCCACGGACATCTTCGCCTATTTTACCGGCCGCGCGCTGGGCGGACACAAGCTCTGGCCCCGCGTTTCCCCCAACAAGACCTGGTCGGGCGCGGCCGGTGGAACGCTCGCCGGCACCCTCGCCGGCGTGCTGGTTGGCCTCGCCGCCGGGCTGCCGGCGCTCTTGCCCCTCGCGGGGCTGGCTCTGGTGCTCAGCGTCGTCAGCCAGGGGGGCGACCTGGCCGAATCCGCCGCGAAGCGGCTGTTCGGCGTGAAGGACGCGAGCCAGCTCATTCCCGGCCACGGTGGCCTGCTCGACCGTCTGGATGGATTTGCCGCCGCCGCCGCCGCCGCCGCCGTGGTGGCGGTGCTGCGGGGGCCGAGCGATCCGGCGGCGGCGCTGCTTTTGTGGTAGGACGCTTTTCATGAAACGTCTCTCCGTGCTCGGGGCCACCGGCTCCATCGGCCACAGCGTCCGCAAGGTTCTGGCGGATGCGCCCGAGCTCTATCAGGTGGAGGCGGTGGCCGGCGGTCGCGATGCGGCGGCGCTCGCCGAGACCGCGCGGGCGCTGGGCGCGCGCTTCGCCGCACTCTCGGATCCGGCCGGGGGCGCCGCGCTGAAGGCGGCGCTGGAGGGCTCCGGCATCGCCAGCGGCGCCGGGCCCGAGGCGGTGATGGAGGCGGCGCGGCGCGACGCCGACATGGTGGTCAGCGCCATCGTCGGTTGCGCCGGCCTCGCCCCGACCGTTGCGGCCTTCGCGCCGGGACGCCGGGTAGCCCTCGCCAACAAGGAGTGCCTGGTCGCCGCCGGCGCATTCTTCATGGCCGAGGCGGCGCGGCTCGGCACCGAGATCCTGCCGGTGGACAGCGAGCACAACGCCATCTTCCAGGCGCTCGCCTCGGGCCCCGCCAAGGCGGTGGAGAAGATCACGCTGACCGCCTCGGGCGGTCCCTTCCGCCAGAAGAGCCGCGACGAGATCGCCCGGGCGAAACCCCAGGACGCGCTGAAGCATCCCAACTGGTCGATGGGCGCGAAGATCACCATCGATTCCGCGACGCTGATGAACAAGGGGCTGGAGCTCATCGAGGCCCAGCACCTGTTCGCCGTGCCGGCGGAGAGGCTGGAGGCGGTGGTGCATCCCGAATCGGTGGTGCACGGCCTCGTTTCCTTCATCGACGGGTCGGTCGCCGCGGGCCTTGCCCTGCCGGATATGTGCGTGCCCATCGCCCATTGCCTCGCGTGGCCGGACCGCGTTGCCACGTCCTGCCGCCGTCTGGATCTGGTGGCCCTCGGCCGCCTGACCTTCGAGGCGCCGGACGAGGCGCGGTTCCCCGCGCTGTCGCTCGCGCGCTCTGTGCTGGGGCAGGGTGGCGTCTGTGCCACCATCCTCAACGCGGCCAACGAAATCGCCGTAGCCGCCTTCCTCGAAGGGCGGATCGGCTTTTATGGAATCACTGAGATCGTGGAGGCGACGCTGGACCGCATCAACGGCGGCCCGGCGCCGGCCAGCGTCGGCGAGGCGCTGGAGGCGGACCAGCTGGCGCGTCGCACTGCCGCCGCGCTCTTGCCTAAGTTTGCCGCAAAGGCATCCTAAGAGCAGCATACCCCTCAACCCCGGAGCAAGCTTCGGGAAGTGCTGGCGAGCCAGAATGGCTTTCGGGGCGGTGGGGCAGGACGAGTGAGGACGTGGGCCGGCATCGCCGGATGTGAAACGTGCCCGCGGTGAATGAAGTGCGTGAGGGCGCCGAAGCGCGGGGGATCGCCCCGTCACGGCCGACCCGCAGATGAGGAACGAAAGATGGATGTGATTTCCGGTCTCGGCGCGCACCTGGGTTCACTTTCATCCTCGCTTCTCGGTTATGTCATCCCCTTCCTGTTCGTCCTGACGCTGGTGGTGTTCTTCCACGAGCTCGGGCATTTCTGGGTCGCCCGGCGGGCGGGCGTCCGGGTGCTGACCTTCTCGCTGGGCTTCGGGCCCGAGATCGTCGGCTTCACCGACCGCCACGGCACCCGCTGGCGCCTCGCCGCAGTGCCCCTCGGGGGCTACGTACGCTTCTTCGGCGACGAGGACGCCGCCTCCACGCCCGACGCGACGCGACTCGCTCAGATGACGCCGGCCGAGCGGCGCGAGAGCTTCTTCTTTCAGCCTGTGGGCTGGCGCGCCGCCATCGTCGCCGCCGGGCCGATCGCCAACTTCCTTCTTGCCATCGTGATCTTCGCCTTCGTCTTCATGGCGTTCGGCAAGCAGGTGACCGCCCCCCGGGTCGATCAGGTCGCCCCGGGCAGCGCCGCCGAGATCGCGGGCTTCAAGCCGGGCGACCTGGTGCTTGAGATCGACGGCGCGAAGGTGGAGAGCTTCTCCGACATGCAGCGCATCGTCGGCGGCCATGCCGGCCAGCCTCTGGCCTTCACCGTGTCGCGCGCCGACAGCCAGCTCACCCTTACTGCCACGCCCGAGCTGAAGGAGGTTAAGGACCCCTTCGGCAACACCCACCGGACCGGCCTGCTCGGAATCTCCCGCTCGCTCGCCTCCGGCGACGTGACGACCCAGCGCTATGGGCCGGTCGAGGCGCTCGGCATGGGCGTCAAGGAAACCTGGTTCGTGGTGGCCCGCACCTTCGATTACCTTGGCGGTCTCGTGGCCGGGCGCGAATCCGCCGACCAGCTCGGCGGGCCCATCCGCATCGCCCAGGTTTCGGGTCAGGTCGCGACATTTGGTATCGGGGCACTCCTATCTCTGGCAGCAGTGCTGTCCGTTTCTATCGGACTGCTTAACCTCTTTCCCATCCCGTTGTTGGATGGCGGCCACCTTCTGTTCTACGCTTTCGAGGCGATCCGCGGCCGTCCGCTGAGCGCCCGCACGCAGGACATCGGCTTTCGTATCGGCCTCGCGCTGGTGTTGATGCTGATGATCTTCGCCACCTGGAATGATGTCCTGCATATTGCTGCGATGTAAGGGTTTTTGATTTGCCGCCCCGGGGTCGTGTCGAGCGGGCAACGGTCTCCGGAAAAGGGCAGGCTTCGGCCGCGGTTCGGTTTGCACCTGCGGTAAAAGCCTGTACAAGCGGCATCGCAGGGTGAGAATCCGTCCCTGTGCCCGGGCAGTTGTCCGGCAAGGGCGACGGGTTCGAGAACAACGAAATTTCAAGGTTGCGCACCATATGACTGCTCCGCTTCGAGTGCTGAGAAATCTGGCCGCCGCCCTGGGTCTCGCCGTGTGCGTCACCGGCGCGACGGTGGCCGGGTCCCTCATTGTGGCGGCTCCGGCCGCGGCGCAGTCCAGTTCCATCGTGGTGGAAGGCAACCGTCGCGTGGATTCGGATACCATCCGGTCCTATTTCGGCTCCGGTCCCTACACGCCCGGCAAGATCGACGAAGCCTGGAAGGCGCTCTACGGCACCGGTCTCTTCTCCGACGTGCAGATCTCCCAGTCCGGCGGCCGCATCGTGGTGCGCGTGGCCGAGAATGAGGTCATCACCCGCGTCGTCTTCGAGGGCAATCGCAAGCTCAAGGACGAGGTGCTGGAGGGCGAGGTTCAGTCCAAGCCGCGCGCCCCGCTCAACAGGTCTACCGTTCAGGCCGACACCCAGCGCATCATCGAGGTCTACCGGCGCTCCGGCCGCAGTGACGTGCGGGTCAATCCGGTCACCATCGACCGTGGCAATGGCCGCGTGGATCTGGTGTTCGAGATCACCGAGGGCGACAAGACCGGCATCAAGGACATCAAGTTCGTCGGCAACAAGGCCTTCGGCGACTGGAAGCTGCGCGATGTCATTTCGACCACGCAGACCAACTGGCTGTCGTTCCTCAAGTCCACGGACGTCTATGACCCGGACCGGGTCAATTCGGACCAGGAATTGCTGCGCCGCTTCTATCTGAAGAACGGCTACGCCGACTTCCGCATCATCGCGGCCACAGCAGAGGTGGATCCGGCGGGCGGCGGCTACATCCTAACCTTCACTCTGGATGAGGGCGAGCAGTACCGCTTCGGCAAGGTCGACGTGGTGTCCAACATCCGCGACGTGTCGGGTGACTCCCTGCGGCGCGGATTGCGGGCCCAGGAAGGCCAGATCTACAACGCCGAGCTCGTGGAGAAGTCGGTCGAGAACCTCACCATCGAGGTGTCGAAGAGCGGCTATGCCTTCGCTCAGGTCCGTCCCCGCGGTGACCGCGACTTCGAGCAGAAGCGCATCAACGTGGTGTTCATGGTCGAAGAAGGCCCGCGGGTTTACATCGAGCGCATCGACATCCGTGGCAACACCCGCACCCGCGACTTCGTCATCCGCCGTGAGTTCGATATCGGCGAAGGCGATGCCTACAACCGCGTGCTGGTGGACCGCGCCGAGCGCCGTCTGCGCAATCTCGGCTACTTCAAGACCGTCAAGATTGCCACCGAGCCGGGCTCCGCTCCGGATCGCGTGATCCTGGTGGTGGACGTGGAAGATCAGCCCACGGGCGAGTTCGCCGTCTCCGGCGGCTACTCGACCTCGGACGGCGTCATCGGTGAAATCTCGCTGGGTGAGAAGAACTTCTTGGGCCGCGGCCAGTATGTGAAGGTCTCCGGCACCCTCGGCCAGAACTCGCAGGGCGCGGAATTCTCCTTCACCGAGCCCTACTTCCTCGGCTATCGCCTCGCGGCCGGCTTCGACCTGTACTGGAAGGAGACGCAGACCACGAGCTACACGCCCTACGGCACCAACACGATTGGCGGTGGCCTGCGCTTCGGCCTGCCCATCACCGACGAGGTGACGCTGGCGCTGCGCTACAACCTCTACCAGCGCGAAATTGAGCTGTGTGACGACTACACCGCCACGGCGGCTTATTACTCCTACTGCCTCGACTCCATCTCTTGGGCTATCCGCGACGCTGCTTTCCAGGGCGCGACGGTGACCTCGGCGCTTGGTTACACGTTGTCGTTCAACTCGCTCGACAACAACCTGAACCCCACCCAGGGCTTCTATGCTGAGCTGAAGCAGGACTTCGCGGGCGTAGGCGGTGACGTCAACTTCATTCGCACCACCGGTGACATCCGCCACTACACGCCCCTCTACGGCGACAGCGTCCTCATCCTGCGCGGCCAAGCCGGCTACGTGTCCTCATGGGGCGGCGATCAACTGGACGTGCTCGACAATTTCTATATGGGCCCGAACCTCGTGCGCGGCTTCGCCCCGTCCGGTATTGGCCCTCGCGACATTGCCCCTTGCGCAGCGTCGAACAAGGGCACGCCGATCTGGTACAATTGCGTTGAAGGCGAGACCAACGCGCTCGGTGGCACCACCTACTGGGGCGTCTCGGCCGAAATCCAGTTCCCCTTCACCTTCCTGCCCAAGGACATCGGCATGAAGGGCGCGATCTTTGCGGACGCCGGCTCGCTGTTCGATTACGGCGGACCGACGAAGTTTCCGGCCGTGCCCAAGTGGGACAAGGACAACTATTATGGCAATCCGAACCTGGTAAATTGCTCGGGTGTCCAATCGTCCAAGACGTGGGGTTACAACAACGTCTGCGTCTTTGACGACAACGCCATCCGCTCCTCGGTCGGCGTCAGCCTGATCTGGCAGTCGCCCTTCGGTCCTCTGCGGTTCGACTACGCGTGGGTCCTCTCGCAGGCGACCTACGACCAGACCCAGGCGTTCCGCTTCTCCGGCGGCACCCGCTTCTGATCCTGCGCGGGCATTAGTCCGCGGCCGCGACCTTCCGAATGCCTTCCCGGCGCATTGCGTCGGGAAGGCATTCTGGTTAATGGCTGGGGTGCGTTTCACGCCGCGAGCCGGCTTTCCCCTCGCTCGAAAGCGCTCCTGCTGACCCCTCCGGCGCCCGAGCATCGTCTTCCATGAGCCACGACCTCTTCTTTCCGCTGCCCGAGCCGATGACCCTCGCGGAAATCGCCAGCGTTTCCGGCGCGCGGATCGCCGCGGCCTCCGCCGAGGAGGAGGCGCTTTTCGGTGCCCGACGCATCCGCGGCCTCGGAACGCTCGAGACCGCCGGTCCGGACGAGCTCGCCTTCTGCGACACCTTTCTCTTCGCCGAAAAGCTCGGCTCGGTCCGAGCCGGCGCGGTCATCACCTCGGAGCGCTTCGCCGCCAAGGCGCCCGCCGGGCTGCCGCTGCTCATCGCTGGCCGTCCGGCCGCGGCCTTCCTCGCCGTGTCCCGGCGCATGTTCCCGGCGGCGCTCCGGCCCCTCCCCATCTTCGGCCATGAGGGCGTCGCGCCGGGTGCGCAGGTCCATCCCAAGGCGCGGCTGGAGGATGGGGTGACGGTGGATCCCGGCGCGGTCATCGGTCCGGGTGCGGAGATCGGCGCGGGTAGCGTCATCTGTGCCGGCGCCATCATCGGTCCCCATGTGCGCATCGGGCGCGGGTCGACGGTTGGTCCCGGCGCCAGCATCGTGCACGCTTATGTCGGGAACGGCGTCATCATCCACGCCGGCACGCGCATCGGGTGCGACGGCTTCGGCTATCAGCCAAGCCCGGCGGGTCATGTGAAGGTGCCGCAGCTCGGTCGCGTCGTGATCCAGGATCAGGTCGAGATCGGCGCGAATACCACCATCGACCGGGGCGCACTCACGGATACGGTGATCGGCGAAGGGACCAAGATCGACAATCTGGTGCAGATCGCCCACAACGTCGTGCTCGGGCGCCATTGCATCATCGTTTCCCAGACTGGAATCTCCGGCTCCACCACGCTCGGCGACTTCGTGATGCTTGGCGGGCAGGTGGGCGTGGTGGGCCACGTCACCATCGGCGCCGGCACGCAGATTGCCGCGTCGAGCAACGTGAAGGGTGACGTTCCTCCCGGCGTGCGCTGGGGCGGATCGCCGGCGAAGCCGGTGCGCGAGTGGTTCCGCGAGGTGACGACGCTGAAGCGCCTCGCCGCCGCCAGCGCCCGCCGCGGCAGGGATGACGACGAGGAAGGGGAAGGATCGCAGGAATGACGCAAACCACGCTCGAGGGTGGGGCCGCAACCATCGCGGCCGGTGACGCCGAGACGCCCAAGGCGCTCGGTAGCGCGGACATCCTGAAGGTGCTCGCCTGCCTGCCCCACCGCTATCCGATGCTGATGGTCGACCGGGTCGAGCAGATCGACGCCGACCTCTCCTGCGTCGGCATCAAGAACGTCACGGCCAATGAGCCCCACTTCCTCGGCCACTTCCCGGGCAATCCGGTGATGCCGGGCGTCCTCATCATCGAGGGCATGGCGCAGACCGCGGGCGTGGTCTGCGTGCTGGGCAAGGAAAACAAGGAGAAGCCGTCGCTGGTCTATTTCATGACCATCGACGAGGCCAAGTTCCGCCGCCCGGTGATGCCCGGCGATGTGCTCGAATACCATATGACCCGCATCAGCCGCCGCCGCAACATGTGGTGGTATCGCGGCGAGGCCAAGGTGCGCGGCGAATTGGTGGCCGAGGCCAAGGTCGGCGCCATGATCGTGGAGAACAGCTAGTGGCGAAGATCGACCCCACCGCCCGGGTGGAGAACCCGGCGGGGCTCGCGGATGATGTGGAGATCGGTCCCTACGCCATCATCGGTCCGGACGTGGTGCTCGAAGGCGGGGTGAAGATCCACGGTCTGGTCAACATCCAGGGTGCCACCACCATCGGTGCGCGCACGGAAGTGTTTTCCTTCGCCTCCCTCGGCACGCCGCCCCAGTCGGTGCATTACAAGGGCGAGCGCACGGAGCTGAAGATCGGCGCCGGATGTGTCATCCGGGAACACGCCACGGCGAGCACGGGCACGGCGGGCGGCGGCGGCATCACCCGCATCGGCAACGGTGTGATGATGATGACCGGATCCCACGTGGGCCACGACTGCACCGTGGGCGACCAGGTGGTGTTCGCCAACAATGCCGTGCTTGGCGGGCATGTGAGCGTGGGGGACTTCACCTTCCTCGGCGGCCAATGCGCCGTGCATCAGTTCACCCGCATCGGCGCCCAATGCATGATCTCCGGCCTCACCGGCGTGCGCGAGGACGTGATCCCCTTCGCCAACGTGCTTGGCCAGGCCGGCAAGCTTGTGGGCCTCAATGTGGTGGGCATGAAGCGGCGCGGCTACAGCAAGTCGGACCTGCACGCCGCCCGCGCCGTCTATCGCGACCTGTTCTTCGGCGAGGGCACGTTTGACGCGCGGCTCGACAAGGTTCGGGACATGGCCGGCCAGTCTTCCTTCGCTGCCGCCGTGATCGACTTCATCGACGCCGACCGCAAGCGCCCGATCTGCCAGCCGGCGCGAGGCGTCATCAAGGAGGATTGAGCCTTGGGCCTTCCGGGGGATGACGGGCAAGGGCGGACGAAGGGTCCGGTCCCCAGTCCGTGCGACGCCCCGGCCGCCCGTGGTCCGCGGGGACCGCTCGGCATCGTCGCCGGCAGCGGCGCGTTTCCTGCGGCCGTGGCCGAGGCCGCAGCGGCCGAGGGGCGGGAGGTGATCTTCTTCCTGATCCGAGGCTTCGCTGATCCGGCGCTGGAGCGCTTTCCCCACCAGTGGTTTCGCCTCGGCTCGCTCGGGCGGGTTACCAGCTGGGCGCGGGCGCTCGGTGTGCGCGAGGTGGTGATGGTTGGCGGCCTCACGCGGCCACGGCTGTCCGACCTTGGTCTCGACTGGACCATGCTGCGCCTGCTGCCGCGTATCGCGCGGCTGTTCCGTGGCGGCGACAATCATCTGCTTTCTGGCGTTCTGGGGCTCGTGGCCGAACAGGGGTTTACCCTCGTTGGCGCCCACGAAGTGGCGCCCCGTCTGCTGCTGCCCGAGGGGGTGCTCGGCGCCCGGCTCCCATCGGCCCAGGACCGCGTCGACCTGGCGCGGGGGCTCGATCTGATCCGGACGCTCGGTCCATTCGACGTGGGGCAGGGGGTGATCGTGGTGGACGGCCTCGTCGCCGCGGTGGAGGCGGCGGAGGGCACCGACCAGATGCTCGCCCGATACGGCGAGATGCGCCGTTCCGGCCGGCTGCGGTTCCCGGCGCGCCGCGGCGTGCTGGTGAAGGCGCCGAAGCCCGGCCAGGATCGGCGGGTGGATTTGCCGTCCCTCGGTCCGAAGACCGTGGAGCGAGCGGCCGAGGTAGGGCTCGCCGGTATCGCCTTCGAGGCGGGCGGCGCGATCGTGCCGGATGCGCAGGCCCTTGTGGCCGCTGCGGATGCCGCCGGCCTGTTCGTTATCGGCATCGCGGAGACGACAGCGTGAGCGACGTGGCAGCCACGCACCCGCCGCGGGTGTTCATCGTCGCGGGCGAGGAATCCGGCGATCAGCTGGGCGGAGCCTTGATGGAAGCGCTCGCGGCCAGGGCGCCGGGCGCGACCTTCCGCGGGGTCGGGGGCGGTCGCATGGCGGGTGCGGGGCTGCACAGCCTCTATCCCATGGAGGACCTCACCGCCATCGGCATCGCCGCCGTACTCGGAAAGCTGCCCACCATCCTGCGCCGTCTGCGGGAGACGGTGGAGGCGGTGCTGGCCGACCCGCCAGACGTACTGGTGCTGGTGGATGCGCCGGATTTCACTCACCGGGTGGCGGCGCGGGTACGGGCGCGCAACCGCGACATTCCCATCGTGAAATACGTCTCGCCCACCGTTTGGGTATGGCGGCCGGGCCGTGCGCCGGCCATGCGGCCTTATGTGGATGCGCTTTTGGCGCTGCTGCCGTTCGAGCCCGAGGTGCACCGTCGGCTGGGAGGTCCGCCGACCTTCTATGTGGGCCATCCCCTGCTGGAGCGCCTCGACGCGTTGCGGCCTGATGCCAATGAGGCGGCGCGACGGCGGGCAGATCCGCCGCTGGTTCTGGTGCTGCCCGGCAGCAGGCGGCGCGAGATCGTGCGTCTCGGGGTGGACTTCGGCGCCGCCCTCGCCGCCGTGGGCCGCCGTCACGAAATGGAACTGGTGCTGCCCACGCTGCCCCGGCTGGAGGGGCTGGTGCGCGAGACCATCGCCGATTGGCCGCTGAAGCCGCGTGTCGTTACCTCGGAGCGCGAGAAGCTCGCCGCCTTCCGCTCTGCGCGCGCGGCGCTGGCTGCATCCGGCACCGTGACGCTTGAACTTGCCCTTGCGGGCATTCCCCATGTGGCCGCCTATCGCATCGGCTGGCTTGAGGCGCAGATCGGGCGGCGGGTGCTGAAGGGGACCACGGTGATCCTCGCCAATCTGGTGGCGGGGGAGAATGTGGTGCCGGAGTTCCTGCAGGAATACTGCACTGTGCCGGCGCTGACCGACGCCCTCGGCAAGCTCCTGTCGGATACGCCTGAGCGGGCGCGGCAGGAGGCAGCCTTTGCCAGCTTCGATGGCATCTTCGGGATCGCGGGGCCAAGCCCGAGCGAGCGGGCAGCCGAGGTCGTGCTGCGCCTTGCCCGGGACGGCCGCGCCGCCGCCCTGCCGCCGCCCGTCTGAGCGTACCGCCTCTTCTGAACGACGCCGAAACGAAAAACGCGGCCCGAAGGCCGCGTTCTCGTCAATCGTCTTTGGTGGTCAGACGCTCACTTGCGCTTGGACATGGCGATGTAGTCGCGCTGGGCGGCGCCGGTGTAGAGCTGGCGGGGACGGCCAATGCGCTGGCCCGGATCCTCGATCATTTCCTTCCACTGGCCGATCCAGCCCACGGTGCGGGCGAGGGCGAACAGCACGGTGAACATGGTGGTGGGGAAGCCCATCGCCTTCAGCGTGATGCCCGAGTAGAAGTCGATGTTGGGATAGAGCTTCTTCTCGATGAAATAGTCGTCCGAGAGGGCGATGCGCTCCAGCTCCACGGCGACGTCGAGCAGCGGATCGTCCTTGATGCCGAGCTCGTTGAGAACCTCGTGGCAGGTCTGCTGCATGATCTTGGCGCGCGGATCGTAATTCTTGTAGACCCGGTGGCCGAAGCCCATGAGGCGGAACGGATCGTTCTTGTCCTTGGAGCGCTTGATGTACTCCGGGATGCGATCCACCGAGCCGATCTCGGCCAGCATCTTGAGGGCCGCCTCGTTGGCGCCGCCATGGGCGGGGCCCCACAGGCAGGCAATGCCGGCGGCGATGCAGGCGAAGGGATTGGCGCCGGAGGAGCCGGCGAGGCGCACCGTGGAGGTGGACGCATTCTGCTCGTGGTCGGCATGGAGGATGAAGATCCGGTCCATCGCCTTCGAGAGGATCGGATTGACCTTGTATTCCTCGCACGGCACCGCAAAGCACATGCGCAGGAAGTTCGACGTATAGTCGATATCGTTCTTGGGATAAACGAACGGCTGGCCGATCGAATACTTATAGGCCATTGCCGCCAGCGTCGGCATCTTCGCGATCATGCGGATGGATGCGATCAGGCGCTGGGTCGGGTCAGAAATATCGGTCGAGTCGTGATAGAAGGCGCTGAGCGCTCCCACCGACGCAACCATGATGGCCATGGGATGAGCGTCACGGCGGAAACCCTGGAAGAACCGGGTCATCTGCTCGTGAACCATCGTATGGCGGGTGACGGAATCGTCGAACTCCGCCTTCTGCGCGGCGGTCGGCAGCTCGCCGTACAGCAGCAGATAGCAGGTCTCGAGGAAGTCGCCGTGCTCGGCCAGCTGCTCGATGGGATAGCCGCGATAGAGCAGGACGCCTTCGTCACCGTCGATATAGGTGATCTTGCTCTCGCAGGAGGCCGTGGAAGTGAAGCCGGGGTCGAAGGTGAACATCCCGGTCTGGCCATAGAGCTTGGAGATGTCGACCACGTCGGGGCCAATGCTGCCCTCGTGGATCGGCAGATCCCAGCTCTTCTCCCCCAAGCTAAGCTTGGCGGCTTTCGCGCCGGTGTTGGTGGTGGCGTCCATGGATCCCTCATCCTTGTGCGCGGACAGACCCGGATGTCGGCGGGTGCCCGGAGGTGGCGGTCCGGTTGCCCGAGCGGCAAGTCTCCGAGCGGCAAGTCCGTCTCCGCTCCGGCATCTTCGCGAATGCGAAGCCGCCGTCGTGCAGTCCTAAACCCTCCCCATTCCTGCCGCAAGCATGACCATGCTTCATTGCCGGGCAGAGAGGCGAATCTCTGCAATGGCAAGGTCTTCCGGCGTGTTCACGTTAAAGAACGGGTCGTTTAGGTTACTGTCCCAGACCACTGTTACGGCGTTTAGGGCGTCGAGGAAAAGCCCGACTTTAAGCCGTCCCTCCTTCAGGCTCTCTTGCAGCGCGGCGAGAACCGTGGCCGGCCAGACGGCGATGACCGGATGGCGCTGGCCGCCGGATCCGGCGCAGACCACGCCGCCCGTCTCGCTGTGTCTGTCGGCCAGCCGCCGCACGAGGTCCATGGGGAGGAAGGGTGTATCGGCGGCGACGCTGACGAGGAAGGCGGCAGGGGCTGTGCGCGCCAGATACTCCAGCCCCGCGGCGACCCCGGCGAGCGGTCCCGGATGGCCGGGAACGGGATCGGGGATCAAAGGGAGTCCAAAGGCGGCGTAGTCATCGGATGGGCCGTTGACGTTGAGCAGGAGCTGGCCCGCCTGCGGCCGCATGCGGTCGATCACATGGGAGAGCAGCGGCTGGCCGCCGAGATGAACCAGCGGCTTCTGAGGCGCGCCCTGGGCGGGGGAGTCCATGCGCCGGCCGAGACCGCCGGCAAGGATGAGGACGGGGGGCGGAGCAGGGATGATCATGCCCCTGTTTTAGGTCGGCGCAGCCGGCGGGGAAATCTCCGTCTGAGACGTCAGAGGCCGCGAGGGAGCGGACAAGAAAACGCCCGGCACGGGCCGGGCGCTTTTATCGGGATGGGTTTGGTTCAGTCGGCCACGGCCGGGGGAGGGCTGAGGCCGAGCCGGCGGGGCAACGCGGCGAGCCGGGCGCTGACCGCCCGCCACAGGGCGAAGTCATTGAAGCGTGAGGGCTCGAAGGCGCCGATCAGGGCTGCCGCCACGAACGGCAGGCTCTGCACCATCAGCGCAACGCCATAGAGGTTGATCTCGCGGATGTGGCGCCAGTCGTTCTTGGTCAGCGCCACGCCGGGCATATTATTCAGCACCAGCAGTCCAATGCCGGCGAGCAGCAACAGGATGCCGATGCTGGCTTCCGGCAGCGCCGGGAAGGAGCGCGCCGCGCCGGCGAGCCAGTTGTTGCCCTTGGCCGTGCGGGCGAAGGCGAGATCCTTGTAGCGGAAGCCGTCAAGCACCGCCTTCGCCACCGTGAACTGTACCGCGCTCGCCGCCACCGCAGCTCCCACCATGCGCATGGGCGTGGTGGCCACTCGCAGACGGTAGAGGCTGATGAAATGCAGCACGTAGACGACGAAGGTGGCGATGATCGGCAACGTCAGCACGTGCGCCGGAACGGACACGCCGAACAGAAGCACGAAGGGCACGAAGGCGAGGGAGGCCGCCGCAACCAATGCGCCCACCGATTCCGACCCGAGCCATGAGATCCAGCCGAGCACGAAATGGCGCTTCTGGGCGGTGGTCAGGCGCGAGCGGCCGGGCAGAAAGCGGCGCCAGTGCTTCTTGATGATCTGGAACCCGCCGTAGGCCCACCGATGGCGCTGCTTCTTGAACGCCTCGAACGAGTCGGGCAGCAGGCCATAGCCGTAGCGCTTGCGGGTGTAATGGGTCTTCCAGCCGTTCTCGGCGATGGAGAGGCCGAGGTCGGTATCCTCGCAGATGGTGTCGGACGACCAGTTTCCGGCCTCCATCATCGCCGCGCGGCGGATGAGGCACATGGTGCCGTGCACGACGATCGCGTCGTCCTCATTGCGCTGCACCATGCCGATGTCGAAGAAGCCGGCATATTCGGCGTTCATGGCTTCGTGCAGCGGGCTGCGGACGGCGTCGCGATGGTCCTGCGGTGCCTGGACGAGGCCGACGGTCGGGTCTTCGAACACCGGCACGAGATCCTTCAGCCAGTCGGGCGTGACCACATAGTCGGCGTCGATCACGCCAATGATCTCGGCGTCGGGGGCGGTCGCCTCAAGCGCGATGCGCAGGGCGCCGGCCTTGAAGCCCGAGACCTTCTCCGCATTGATGAACTTGAAGCGCTCGCCCAAGAGCTCGCAATGGGCGCGCACCGGCTCCACCATCGCCGGGTCCGGCGTGTTGTTGACGATGATGATGGCCTCGAAGTTCGGATACTCAAGGCGCGCCAGGGCATCGATGGTCTGCTTCAGCATCTCCGGCGGCTCGCGATAGGCGGGCACGTGGATGGACACCTTGGGGAAGCGCGAGGGTGCAGCGGGCTTCTGCGCCTCCACCAGACGGCGCGGGCCGCGGCCGAACGCGACCGCCGCCAGCTCCTCGATGCGGTAGAGCAGCACGAAGACGAGGGGCACGAGCATGACCACGCTCAACGTGAGGGTGACATAGTCGCCGCCCGTGACGTAGTGGTTGAGCCAGTAGTCGACAACCAGAGCGAGCCACGCGGCAACCCCGCTCGCGGAGGCGGCGAGCACGAAGCCCTGCGAAACCGAGAGGTCGCGCATGCGCAGCAGCGGCAGGGTCAGTAATACGCCGAGCAGGAGCGCGAGAGTGGCGGTCTGGTTGTAGGTCTTCTCGAAGATCGGTCCGGTCAGGGGGAATTTCAGCGTACGGTCGGCGTCGAACATGCCCCAATACTGGCCGACCGAGCCTTCGTTCTGCTTCTTCGGCAGGTCGAAAGCTTCGATGATATTGTACTCAATTCCAAGAGCGTCGGCGCGGGCGACGAAGTCGCGGATGATCTTCGCCTGCTCCATCGGTCCGGGGACGGCGGCGCCGCGGTTATATCCGTGCGAGGGCCAGCCGAACTCGCCGATCACGATGCGCTTGCCGGGGTAGGCGGCGCGCAAGCGGTTGTAGGCATTGATGGTGTAGTCCACCACCTGGTCGGCCGGCACGTCCTCCCAGTAGGGCAGGATATGAGCGAGGATGAAGTCCACCGACGAGGCAAGCTCGGGGGTGGCGAGCCAGGTGTTCCAGATTTCACCCGTGGTTACCGGCACGTTCACCTGCCGCTTCACCTTCCGGATCAGCGCTGCCAGTTCGGATTCCTGCATGTCGCCGCGCAACATGGTCTCGTTGCCGACCACCACGGCCTCGACGTTGCGGTTCTGCTTGGCAACCTGCACCACGTTCTCGAGCTCGCGCTCATTGCCGGCCTTCGCCTTCGGGATCACGACGCCCGAGGAATCGGTTTCCTTGTTCAGCCAGGCGCCGGCGGTGACGCGGATGCCCTGCTCGCCCGCGATGGGGGCGATCAGCTCCTTGCCGTTGGTCGAAGAGTAGGTGCGCACGCCGCGGGTGTAGGGGGCGACGGTTGCCATGTCCGAGCGCACCTGCGCCGCATTGGTCGGGGCTTCGCCCTCGGGGCTCATGTGCCGGCCGAAGGGGGCGAAGGACAGGCTCTGGAAGCGGTCCGTGATGTTCGGAGCGCTGGCCTCGGGACGCAAGGATAGCCACATCGCGGCGTGGAACGAGGTCACAACCGCAATGACCGCTGCCGCAGCAGCAAGACCGGGACGCATGGCGATGCCCACCCAATGAGGGGAAGTCGAAACTCGAACGCTGGCTTAGGGCGAGGAGTTCCAGAAGACTTTACGAGGGCACGCTTTCGACCTGCCCCAAGGTCGGCACCGCGGCGTTAACCATATGTTTACGCTGCAATGCATCGAGAGACTAACACTCTCGGGAACGGAGATAAATCCCGATCGTGGCGCCTCTTCGACGCCGCTGCGTCATGCCCGTGTTCCGGCCATGATCTTATTGTTGCGCTGCGCCCTGGGCGGCCGGCTGGGCCGGCGCGAGAACGTAGTCGGGATTGACCCAGCACTGCTGAACGCGCCCGCCCAGACGCTCCTGGGTCTTGGGGTCGATGTTGCCCTGCCGGACGAGGCAGCGGAAAGCCAGCTTCAGATGCTCAGTCGGGCAGCCGAACCGCTCGTACATGTCGAGGTGCCGGCGGGCGGTGTCGATGTCGTCGCGCCACAGGAGTGCGGCGATCCGCCGCCCGGTCCATACGCATTCGGGCAGACCGGCGGTGCCGGGCAGCTTCGCCGCCTCGTTGAACTCCTCCACCGACCGACGCTGCGCCTCCTGCGCGGCCTTCTGCTCCGGGGTCAGCTGCTCCGCCGGCGGGGTCTGACCCTGCGGCTGGGATTGGGCTGCAGCCGGCGCGGCGCAGGCGAGGGCGATGGCGGCCGCGAGGAGCGGAAGTCGGAAGCGTTTCATGAGGGTCATGATCTCGAGAGTGGGCGGCGGGCGACGCGGCGACACGTTAGGAGAAGGCAGCGAATTTGTCAGCATGACGGCACCGGCGCGCCGTAAAAGACGTGACGGCATGATCCGATAGCGCGGCGCGCGAATGCCGTCCACACTCCCTCGCGGCCGCGCGCTTCCCCTGATGCGCCGAGGCTTCACACCGCCCGTCCAAGGCTCTATGTGGCGCGGGGGTTCTCTTCTGGCATCTGGAGCTTCGATGTCTTCCTTCGTGCGGCTGCCGCTGCTGCTCGCGATCCTGGTCTGCGGTCTCATCGCCGCCTTGTGGACCGTCGTCGGGCAACCGGTGGCCATGCCGCCCTCGCCGCTCGCGCCGGGGGAGAAGCTGCCCTGTGTGTCCTATGCGCCGTTCCGCGACGGGCAGTCCCCGTTCCAGAAGGGACTGACGATTCCGCCGGCGCAGATCGAGGAGGATTTCGCCCGCCTCGCCCCTCTCACGGCCTGCGTGCGCACCTATTCCATCGAGATGGGGCTCGACAAGGCGCCCGAGATCGCCCGCCGCCATGGCCTCTCCATGTTGCTCGGCATTTGGCTCGGTCCGGATGCCGATCGCAACCGCGTGGAGCTGGAGACCGGCATCCGCCTCGCGCGGGAAAATCCGGACGTGGTTAAGGCGGTGGTGGTGGGCAACGAGGTGCTGCTGCGGGGCGAGATGTCCGCCGCCGAGCTGGCCGGGGTCCTCGCTTCCGTGAAGCGTCAGGTGGGCGCGGTGCCCGTCACCTATGCCGACGTGTGGGAGTTCTGGGAGCGCAACAAGGGCCTCACCGAGAACGTGGACTTCGTCACCATCCACATCCTGCCTTATTGGGAGGACCTGCCGGTCTCGGCCGAAAAGGCCGGTCCCCACGTGGATGAGATCCGCCAGCGCATGGCCGAGGCCTTTCCCGGCAAGGAAATCCTGATCGGCGAGACCGGCTGGCCCAGCGCCGGCCGCATGCGCGAGGAAGCGCTGCCCTCGCCCTCCAACCAGGCGCTGGTGATGCACGACGTGGTCGCGCTGGCCAAGCGGCAGGGCTATCGCGTCAATGTCATCGAGGCCTTCGATCAGTCGTGGAAGCGGCGCAGCGAGGGCACGGTGGGCGGCCACTGGGGCCTGATCGATTCCGGCGACCGGGCGCCCAAGTTCGCCTGGGGCCAGCCGGTGGCCGACTATCCCCACTGGCTCATGCATATCGCGATGGGCATCGTAACCGTCGCAGTCGCCTTCGGCGCGGCCTTCGCGGCGGGACGCGGACGCGAGGGCGGGGTGACGCCCCGCGACTGGTATGCGGTCGCCGCCATCGCCCTGTTCGGAGGAGCGACCCTCGGCGCGGCCCTGTCGGCGCTGCCGCTGGAGAGCCTCGGTCCCGTGGGATGGTTGCGCAACGGCCTCATCTTCGCCGCCGCCGCCGCCAGCATGGTGGTGATGCCGGCGGTGATCGCCCGCGGGCAGGGCCTCGCGCCGGTGTCGGTGGCGCTCGATGCCCGGCGCTGGCCGGTGGCGACCCCCGCTGCCATTGCCGCCGCCGCGATGCTCGCCCTTGCCACGGCCGCGGTGGGCGCCGTGGCATTCGAGCTGGTGTTCGACCCGCGCTACAAGGATTTCCCGGTGTTCCCGCTCACGGCTCTCGTGGCGGCGGTGGCCGCGCCACTCCTGGTGCGGCGTGCCGACCGGGACGGCGCGAGCCTCGCCGAGCTCATCGCCATGTGGGGCTTGCTGGTGGCTGGAATTTACGTGCCGCTCAACGAGACGCTGGCCAATTGGCAGGCGGGGTGGTTCGGCGCGCTTTGCCTCGTGCTGGCCTTTACGCTGTGGCGGGTCCAGGCCGTGCAAAGGAGAGGATGAGCATCATCGCCGCCAGCGCACCGGCGATCTCGTTGTGGAACACCAGCGCGAAGCCGGCAAATACCGTTCCGACCGCGAAGGTCGCGACGCCCGGCGCCAGCAGCTGGATGAGCGCCACAACGAGGGCGACAGCGCCGAACACGTTCCACAGCGAGAGCGCGAGCACCGCCGCCCGTCCGTAGCAGCCGGCGCTCTCCAGCCCGGCCTCGCAGGCGAGCGCCACAAGGGTCGGCTCCACCACCATGTAACGCATGTAGAGCGCCCAACCCACGGCGCCCATGCCGAGGGGTATGAGCCAGTTGAGCGTGCGCGGGCCGGGACGGAAGAGCGGGCGCTCGGAATAGGGCAGGTTCGGCATCTGGCGTCGGTCTCCGGCGTCTCGGCACTGGCTCCTTAGGAGATGGCGCCGGCCGGGTCCAGAGGCAAGGCCGGGACCGGGCGGGGGAGGGGCAGCCGGGTCGACCCCCCTTCTTTTGTCGGGACCCCCATGCCTGCCCCCCAGCCGGGAAAAGACTCGGTCGCCGACGGCGAGGCTATTCCTCGGCGCCGAGGCCGCGCCGGGCTTTGTCCAGCTCCTCGGCATAGCGCTTCAGCGCATGCGCCTCGCCGAGCAGCCCGACGAACCGGCGGGTCGCGCGGTCCTCGACAACGGCAAGGTCCTCGGCGCGGGCGGCATCGAAGGCACCGGCCGCATCCTTCACCGTCATGGCGGGCAGGAGCATGTCGTCGGCGTGCGATGCGAGGTCGCCGGCCGGGGCGTCCGGCGGGGCTTCGGTGGCGTAGGCCTCGGCGAGCCGCACGAGCCCGCGATAGCCGCCTCCGTCATCCACCAGCACGATAATGCGTCGCGCGCCCAGAGGAAAAGCGGAGCGCAGCGCTCTCAGCGAGCCGGCGCTGGGAAAGGTCGCCGCGTCGGTGCGCATCATGGCGGCGACGGTGAGGTCGCGCATCCAGCCCACATCCTGCGCGCTACGGATGGTCTCGCCGCGCAGGTGCAACCTCCAGGTGGAGAAGGAATAGCCGAAGGTCTCGCGCACCGTGAGCGAGGTGACCACCGCCGCGGCCAGGACGTAGCCGGAGAGGGAGAGGTCGCGGGTCATCTCCAGCACCAGGAAGCTCATGGTCAGCGGCCCGCCGATGACTCCCACCGCCAGCGCGCCCATGCCCACCACCGCTACGACGGCGGGATCGAGATCGAGGGCGGGAAATGCGAAGGCGAGGGCGCCGCCATAGAGCTTGCCCATGAGCGCGCCGAGAAAGAGCGAGGCGAAGAACAGGCCGCCGCGGAAGCCCGAGCCGATGGAGAGGGCGGAGGCGAGGATTTTCAACACGAAGACGATGGCGACGGAAAGCGTCACCGCGCTTCCCACCTGCGCATGCAGGGCGCCGTGGCCGTCGGAGAGCACTTGCGGGCTGTAGAGCGCCAGTGCGCCGACGCCGAGGCCCGCCACCACCGGCCGGAGCGGGCCGGGGATGCCGCTCTTGCCGAACGCCCACTCCACCGACGTGACCAGCCGCATGATGACGATGGCAACGGCCGCCGCCACGAGGCCGAGGCCGAGCACGGGGAGGATGTCGAGCGGCGCGAGGTCGGCATGGAGGGGGAGGTGCAGCGGCTCCACGTGGGCGCCGAGGAGGCGGGCCGTCATGACCGCCGCCACCGTCGCGGCAAGCACCGGCGCCGCGGCGGGGATGGAATAGGTGCCGATGACGATCTCGAAGCCGTAGAAGGCGCCCATCAGCGGCGCGTCAAAGGCCGCCCCGATGCCCGCCGCTGCGCCGGCACCCACGAGGATGCGCAGGTCGTTGCGCCGCAGCTCAAACATGCGGCCGAGCCGCGAGCCGATGCCGGAGCCAATCTGGGAATAGCCGGCCTCGAGCCCCAGCGAGGCGCCGAAGCCGTTGGAGACCATGGTCTGGCCGGCAACGATGATGCTGTCGGTGAGCGACATGCGGCCGCCGTGCAGCGCATTGGCCTCGATGGGATCAACGAAGGCCCGCCGCCGCCAGCGGCGCAACGCCAGCGCGATCAGCCCCATCGCTGCGCCACCCGCCGCCGGCACCAGAATCAGCCAGGGGGAGGCGAGGGCGGCCGAGGAGGACAGGCGTTGGCCCTCCGGCAGTCCGAACAGCACCTCGTGCATCCATTGGGTGGTGAGGCTCATGACGCTCGCCGCGAGGCCCGCGAGGACGCCCATGACGGCGGCGATGAGCACGAGGCCGGTCTCACGCGTGCGCAGCGCGTCCCGCACCCGCGTCGCCAGGCTCACCCGCGCCGGCCCTGCGGGCGGCGGCCCGCCTCCGTCATTTGCGGTGGCGGGCATCGCCATAGCTCAGCCGAACGTGTTGGTCCGCGGGAACCCCTTGGGGGGCAGACGGCCCGCCGAGGCGCGCTCGCCCTGCCACTCCAGAAGGTCGGTGACTGTCCAGGTGCGGCCGGAGGTGTCCTCCCACGTCAGGCCCGAGGCCATGGGGAAGACCTTGAGGTCGGACAGGCCGCCCTCCTTGTAGCGCTGGAGGCGCACGCCGCGCCCGCGCGACATTTCCGGGACCTGATTGAGCGGGAACAGCAGGAGCTTGCGATTCTCGCCGATCACCGCCACCCAGTCGCCGTCCACGAAGCGCACCGCCAGGGCCGCGTCCGGCGGATCGGTGACGAGCACCTGCTTGCCCTTGCGGGTGTTGGCGAGGCATTCGTCCTCCGGCACCACGAAGCCGCGCGCCTGCTTCGACGCCACCAGCAGCTTGCGCCCGGCCTGATAGGCGAAGACGGAGACGATCTCCGCCTCCTGCTCCACGTCGATCATCAGGCGAAGCGGCTCGCCATGGCCGCGCCCGCCGGGGAGCTTGGCCGCATCCAGCGTGTAGAATCGCCCATTGGAGGCGAACACCATGACCTTGGAGGTGGTCTCGGCGAAGAAGGCGTGGCCGTGGCTGTCGTCGCCCTTGAACTGCAGGTTCGAGACATCCGCCACATGGCCCTTCAGCGTGCGGATCCAGCCCTTGGCGGAGACAACGACGGTGATGGGCTCGCGCTCCACCAGGGCCTCGGTGAAGGCGTCCTCGTGCACGGTGGGGGCGGCCGCGAAGGTGGTCCGGCGGCGGCCAAGGGCGGTGTCGGGGCCGTAGGTCTTGCGGGTGTCGCGGATTTCCTTGGCGATGGCCTTCCACTGTGCCGTCTCGGAGGCGACGAGGCGGTTGAGGCCGTCCTGTTCCTTGGTGAGGGCATCGTGCTCCTTGCGGATCTCCATCTCCTCAAGCCGGCGCAACGAGCGCAGCCGCATGTTGAGGATGGCTTCCGCCTGCACGTCGGTGAGCTCGAAGGTCGCCATGAGCGACACCTTCGGCTCGTCCTCCTCGCGGATGATGCGGATCACCTCGTCGAGGTTGAGATAGGCGACGAGGTAGCCGCCGAGCACCTCCAGCCGGTGGGCGATCTGGCTCAGCCGGTAGCGTGAGCGGCGCAGCAGCACGTCGCGGCGGTGGTCGAGCCATTCGCGCAGCGCCTCGGCCAGCGACAGCACCTTGGGGATCTGGCCCTTGACCAGCACGTTCAGGTTGAGCGGGATGCGCGCCTCAAGCTCGGTGAGCTTGAAGAGGCTCTCCATGAGCACCTCGGCATCCACCGTGCGGGCGCGCGGCTCCAGCACCAGGCGGATGTCCTCGGCGCTCTCGTCGCGGACGTCGGCGAGGAGCGGCAGCTTCTTGTCGGTGAGCAGCTCGGCGATCTTCTCCACGAGGCGCGATTTCGCGACGCCGTAGGGGATCTCGGTGACGACCACCACATAGGTGCCGCGCCCGGTCTCCTCCTTCTCCCAGCGCGCCCGCACGCGGAACGATCCGCGGCCGGTGGCATAGGCCTCCGCGACGCCGACCGGGTCCTCCACCAGCACGCCGCCGGTGGGGAAGTCTGGGCCGGGGACGAATTTCAGGAGGTCGAAGGCGAGGGCGTCCGGATGGTCGATGAGGTGGAGGGCGGCGTCGAGCAGCTCCGCCGCATTGTGAGGCGGGATGGAGGTGGCCATGCCCACCGCGATGCCCTGCGAGCCGTTGGCCAGCAGGTTGGGGAAGGCGGCCGGCAGCACCGCCGGCTCCTCCTCCGACCCGTCATAGGTCGGGCGGAAGTCCACCGCGTCCTCGTCGATACCGTCGAGCAGCAGGCGCGCCGTCTCGGTGAGGCGGGCCTCGGTATATCGCATGGCGGCGGCGTTATCGCCGTCCACATTGCCGAAATTGCCCTGGCCGTCGACGAGGGGATAGCGCTGGGCGAAATCCTGGGCGAGGCGCACCAGCGCGTCATAGACCGACTGGTCGCCGTGCGGGTGGAACTTGCCGATCACGTCGCCCACCACGCGCGCCGACTTCTTGAAGCCCTGGCCGGGATCGAGCCGCAGCTGGCGCATGGCGTGGAGGATGCGCCGATGCACCGGCTTCAGCCCGTCGCGGGCGTCCGGCAGGGCGCGGTGCATGATGGTCGAGAGGGCGTAGGCGAGGTAGCGCTCTTCCAGCGCATCCTTCAGCGTGACTTTCTCGATATGCCCGTCGCCGGGCGGCAAGGTGCGGGTCGCCATGCCCCCGCAGTAGCGCGCGCGTGGCCGGGCCACAAGTCGGAACGACGCCGCCCCGCCGGCTGCCCGCGCGGACGAGGCATTCATCAACCGGCCCGCAATAAGTCATGCCAATGCCGCGCGCATGAATGAACTGTTAACTGTGGAGCATTTCCTAGCGGAAATGCGGGTATCAATACCAGAATAAGCCACAATCTATGGTCGCAAAAGCACGCAGAATTTCCTCCGTGGAACAAAATCCCGCCCTGTCACCGTTTAAGCATCACAAGGCGGGGCGTGATTACGTTCACGTCAAGAGGAGAGGCAGCATGACGACGTTGGGTATTACGAAAGGCCTTGCGGCAGGTGGTATCATTGCAGTGGCGCTTCTTGGCGCCGTGCCGTCCGCTTCGGCCGGCTCGCTCGCCGGCTCCGCCGCCACCTTCGCCGGGCAGGCCCATGAGCAGGCCAAGGTGGAAGACGTGCGGTGGATCCGCCGCTGCGTGCAGGTGCGCCGCTGGTGGAACGGTCGCCCCCATTGGGTGACCCGGTGCAATCGGGTGTGGGTCGGTCCGCGCCGCTGGTGATCAGGCGCTTCTTCGGCGCCAGCTGGATAGAAACGCCGCGCGGGCTTCGGAAAATCCGAGCCCGCGCGGTTCCAGTGCACGGGTCAACAGGAAATGCCCCGTCATGGTGAGCGCGGCCTCCACGTCGGCGTCGCTCGATTCGCCGTACCCGACGAGGAAGGCGGGCAGCACGAAGAGCCTGTCGGCATAGGGCAGGCCCGCCTCGCGCGAGACCGCACGGCCGCTGCGCGGCGAGACATAGGCGAGATCGTCCCGCCGACCGGTGGCGGCACAGCTTTCCAGCTCCAGGCGAAATCCCAGCTCGGACAACACGGCGAGTTCGAACCGCGCCAGCAGCATGCCGGCTGTGGCCGGCGCCTCGAACGCGTCCAGGATCGCGCCCAGCGTCTCGAACAGGCCTTCGTGGGGATCGCGCTCGGGCAGGAGGTGCAGCAGTTGCGCCATGTGGGTGAAGCCGAAGGCGGCGTGGGGCGCGCGCATGAGTATGTCGGTGCGCACGACGGCCGGCTCCAGGGCATAATTGCCCATGTGCTCGTCGAGCCGTGCGCGCCACGTGGCGCTCACCGTGTTGCCGGGCTGGATCAACGGCGCCTGACGCCGCGAGGCACCGCCCCGCACCATGCCGAGATGGCGGCCACGGTGCCGCGTGAGCAGCTCGACGATGGCGTTGCCCTCGCCGTGGCGGCGGACGCCCAGCACGATTCCCTCGTCGGTCCACTCCACCTGCCGTTCACCCTCGTCTTCCCGCCGGACAGTTGAAGCCCGCGCGCCAAGCGATGGCAACCGCTTCCGGTCCGCGCTTTAAGATGGCGGAAACCGAAACCGGCGAGGATGCGGCGCATGCAAAGCCGCTCGCGCCTCCAGACCATCCTTGCCACCCTCGCCCTGCATGTGGGGGCGGCCGCGCTCATCGGCTACTTCGCCTATCACGCCTACAATGGCGACCATGGGCTGCTCGCCAAACGCAACTACGAGCAGGAGATGACGGCGCTGGAAGCGGAACTCGCGTCGCTCAAGGCGCAGCGCCAGGCGATCCAGAACAAGGTGTCGCTCCTCGCGCCCACGCAGCTCGATCCCGACATGCTGGACGAGGAGGGCCGGCGGCAGCTCAACTTCATCAATGCGAAGGATCTCGTGCTGCTTCGCACCAAATGAACTCATGTGCAGTTCATGACACTCTTGAACCATAATTGAGTTCAATTCAACGGAATCAAGCGTTTGCAACGTGTTGCGGTGCAGCACGGCGAATTTCCTGCTTTGAGGTGGCCTGCGGCTGCGCTAGAGAGGCGCAGTTCCAGAGCTTCCTGAGGACGCCGATGGCCGCCAAGAAAACCTCCCCCCGCGCCGCCGAGCCGGCCGGCCCGGTACCCTTCACCAAGGAACAGGACCTCCTCGCCTATCGCGAGATGCTGCTGATCCGCCGCTTCGAGGAGAAGGCGGGCCAGATGTACGGCATGGGCCTCATCGGCGGCTTCTGCCACCTCTACATCGGCCAGGAGGCCGTGGTGGTGGGCATGCAGATGGCCATGAAGCCCGGTGACCAGGTCATCACCGGCTACCGCGACCATGGCCACATGCTGTCCACCGGCATGGAAGCCCGGGGCGTGATGGCCGAGCTCACCGGCCGACGCGGCGGCCTATCCAAGGGCAAGGGCGGCTCGATGCACATGTTCAGCATCGAGAAGCAGTTCTTCGGCGGCCACGGCATCGTCGGCGCTCAGGTGTCGCTGGGCACCGGCCTCGCCTTCGCCGACCGCTACCGGGAGAACGGCAATGTCTCCGTCACCTATTTCGGCGACGGCGCGGCCAACCAGGGCCAGGTCTACGAGAGCTTCAACATGGCCGAGCTGTGGAAGCTGCCGGTCGTGTACGTGATCGAGAACAACAAGTACGCCATGGGCACGTCGGTCTCGCGCGCCTCGGCCCAGCAGGATTTCTCCAAGCGCGGCACCTCCTTCAACATCCCCGGCGAGCAGGTGGACGGCATGGACGTGCAGGCGGTGAAGGCCGCCGGCGAGCGCGCCCTCGCCTTCGCCCGCGAGGGCAACGGGCCCTATATCCTGGAGATGCAGACCTACCGCTATCGCGGCCACTCCATGTCGGATCCGGCGAAATACCGGTCCAAGGAGGAGGTGCAGAAGATGCGGACCGAGCACGATCCCATCGAGCAGGTGCGCACCCGCCTCCTCGAAGGCCACAAGGTCTCGGAGGACGAGCTGAAGAAGATCGACGCCGAGGTCCGCGAGATCGTCAACGAGGCGGCGGAGTTCGCCAGCCACGATCCCGAACCCGACGTCGCCGAGCTGTACACGGACGTGCTGCGCTGAAGGCGCCGGCTGTGGCCGACCTCTTCCACATTCTGGCGGGCATCGCCATTTTCGCCGCCATCGGCGCCTGGGCCGTCGCCGTGCGCGGCGGCCGCGCCGCCCTCGCCGCCGAACGGGCGGCGGGACGCAGCGTCGGCCCCGGGCGCATTGCTCTGCTTGTGCTGTGGCCCTTCGCCGTGCGGCGCACCGGACCCGAGCGCGATCTCGATGCCGTGCGCACCGGCAAGGCGGCCATCGCCTTCTTCGTTTCCGTCACCGTCGCGATCGCGGCCATCTCCGCCTACACCAACCTCACCTTCCAGCGCGACCATGCGGCCCCGGGCGGCGCCCCGCCGTCCGCCCCCGCTGGCGCCTCGAACAAGAGCTGACAGCCATGGCCATCGAGATCCTCATGCCGGCCCTGTCTCCCACCATGGAGAAGGGCAACCTCACCAAATGGGTGAAGAAGGAAGGCGACACGGTCAAATCCGGCGACGTGCTCGCCGAGATCGAGACCGACAAGGCCACCATGGAGGTGGAAGCCGTCGACGAGGGCATCCTCGGCAAGATCCTGGTGCCGGAAGGTTCGCAGGACGTGGCGGTCAACACCCCCATCGCCACCATCCTCGCCGACGGTGAGGATGCGAGCGCGGCGCCCGCCCCGGCCCCCGCTCCCAAGGCCGCCGAGAGCGCGCCGTCTCCGGTCGCCGATGCCGCGCCCGCCGCCGCCGCGACCCCCGCGCCGTCCGCCGTCGCGGCCCCGCCGCAGGTGGCGAGCCAGCCCGACCCGGAGGTACCGGCCGGCACCGAGTTCGTCACCCAGACCGTGCGCGAGGCCCTGCGCGATGCCATGGCCGAAGAGATGCGCCGCGACGGCGACGTCTTCGTCATGGGCGAGGAAGTGGCCGAGTATCAGGGCGCCTACAAGATCACCCAGGGCCTGCTGCAGGAGTTCGGCGCCCGCCGGGTCATCGACACTCCCATCACCGAGCACGGCTTCGCCGGCGTCGGGGTTGGCGCGGCCATGGCGGGGCTGAAGCCCATCGTCGAGTTCATGACGTTCAACTTCGCCATGCAGGCCATCGACCAGATCATCAATTCCGCGGCCAAGACGCTCTATATGTCGGGCGGGCAGGTGCACTGCTCCATCGTGTTCCGCGGCCCCAACGGCGCCGCCGCCCGCGTCGCCGCCCAGCACAGCCAGGATTACACCGCCTGGTACAGCCAGATCCCCGGCCTGAAGGTGATCGCGCCGTATACGGCGGCCGACGCCAAGGGCTTGCTGAAGGCCGCCATCCGCGATCCCAACCCCATCATCTTCCTGGAAAACGAGATCCTCTACGGCCACTCCTTCGAGGTGCCGAAGCTGGACGACTACGTGCTGCCCATCGGCAAGGCGCGGATCGCCCGCCCGGGCAAGGACGTGACCCTCGTCTCCTTCTCCATCGGCATGACCTATGCGCTCAAGGCCGCGGAAGAGCTGGCGAAGCAGGGCATCGAGGCGGAGGTCATCGACCTGCGCACTATCCGCCCCATGGACGTGGACGCCATTGTCGCCTCGGTGAAGAAGACCGGCCTCTGCGTGACGGTGGAAGAGGGTTGGCCGCAGTCCGGCATCGGCGCCGAGATCGCCGCCCAGCTGATGGACAAGGCGTTCGACTATCTCGACGCCCCGGTGCTGCGCGTCACCGGCAAGGACGTCCCCATGCCCTACGCCGCCAATCTCGAAAAGCTTGCCCTGCCGTCGGTCGCCGAGGTGATCGAGGCCGTGCGCGCCGTGACCTACAAGTGAGGAGCGGGAAAGATGCCCATCGAGATCCTGATGCCGGCCCTGTCTCCCACCATGGAGAAGGGCAACCTCGCCAAGTGGCTCAAGAAGGAAGGCGACACCGTCAAGTCCGGTGACGTGCTCGCCGAGATCGAGACCGACAAGGCAACCATGGAAGTGGAGGCGGTGGACGAGGGCGTCCTCGCCAAGATCCTGGTGCCCGAGGGCTCGCAGGACGTGCCGGTGAACCAGCTCATCGCCGTGCTCGCCGGCGAGGGGGAGGATGTGGCCGCCGCGGCTTCCGGCGCGGGGAAGGGCGGTGCCGCACCGGCGCCCGCCGCCGCTGCGCCCGCTGCGGCCCCGGCCGCTCCCGCTGCTCCTGCTGCTCCTGCTCCTGCTCCTGCGACTGCGGCCGCCGCGCCGAGCCCGGCCCCGGCCGCGGCACCGGTGTCCAATGGCCAGGCGGGCCGCGTCTTCGCCTCGCCTTTGGCGCGCCGCCTCGCCAAGGAGAAGGGCATCGAGCTCGGGGCGCTGTCGGGCTCCGGCCCGCACGGCCGCATCGTCGCCCGCGACCTGGAAGGCGCGCAGCCTGGCGCCAAGCCGGCGGCGGCGCCCGCGCCCGCGCCCGCGGCGGCGGCTCCGGCTCCTGCGACTGCGGCGGCGGCTCCCGCGCCCAAGGTGGCGGCGGCGCTCTCCGGTCCCACCGCGGACCAGGTGAAGGCCATGTTCGAGGCCGGCACCTACGAGGAAGTGCAGCTCGACGGCATGCGCAAGACCATCGCGCGCCGCCTGGTGGAGAGCGAGCAGCTCACCCCGCACTTCTATCTCACGGTGGATTGCGACCTCGACGACCTCATGGCCCTGCGCGAGCAGGTGAATGCCAACGCGTCGAAGGACAAGGACGGCAAGCCGGTCTACCGGGTGTCGGTCAACGACTTCATCATCAAGGCGCTGGCGCTGGCCCTGCAGAAGGTGCCCGCCGCCAACGCCGTGTGGGCCGAGGATCGCATCCTGCGCATGAAGCATTCCGACGTGGGCGTGGCGGTGGCCATCGACGGCGGCCTCTATGCGCCCATCGTGAAGAAGGCGGAGCAGAAGACCCTCTCCGCCATCTCCAACGAGATGCGCGACCTTGCCGCCCGCGCCCGCACCAAGAAGCTGAAGCCGGAGGAATATTCCGGCGGCTCCACCTCCGTCTCCAACCTCGGGATGATGGGGATGCGCAACTTCACCGCCATCATCAACGCGCCCCAGTCCTCCATCCTCGCGGTGGGCGCCTCGGAGCAGCGCGCGGTGGTGAAGGGCGGCGAGATCAAGATCGCCACCCAGATGACCGTCACCATGACCTGTGACCACCGGGTGATGGACGGCGCGCTGGGCGCCGAGCTGCTGAGCGCGTTCAAGGGCTTCATCGAGAAGCCCATGTCCATGCTGGTGTGAGCGGGCGGGCCTGAGCGCGAGGGCGTCGCGGCGCAGGTCTCGCGACCTCGCGCTGCGGCAGATCAAATCGCGCCGGGCTCTGCCGGTGTAGCAGCGGGGGCAGCGGCGCATCGCGCCGTCCGTCCCCGACGAGGAAGATAAAGATGAGCCACACGCCCCACGAGCTTGCCGCCGACTTCCCGGAATATGCCGAGAAGATCCAGGCGCTCAAAACCTCCGACGCCCATTTCGCCAAGCTGTTCGAGGCCTATCACGAGGTGAACCGGCAGGTGCACCGCGCCGAGACCGACGTGGAGCCCACCGGCGACGAGGAAATGGAAGCCATGCGCCGCGAGCGCATCAAGCTGAAGGACGAGCTCTACGCCATCCTCACCAAGTGAGCGGCTGAGGGGCCGGTTCTCGGCTCCCCGGACCGATCCACCCTCTCCCCGGTGGGGAGAGGGCAGGGTGAGGGGGGAGGGACGCCGGGTCGCGGCACGGTCTCCGACCCGGTCGGCGACACCCTCACTTGGCCTTCGCCCTGAGGGAGAGGGGGCGCAAATCGCGACAGGGGCCCGCTTCTTCTTGGGGCACCCACGAGGCACGGAAGGACAGGCCGACCCGATGAATCTCTATCTCGCCGGCCCGGAGGTGTTCCTCGACGATGCGCGCGAGATCGGCCGGCGCAAGGTGGAGCTGTGTGCCCGCCATGGCTTCACGGGCCTCTTCCCCCTCGACGGCGACATCGCCCTCGATCCGGCCGGCATGTCCGCCGCCGCGATCTTCGCCGCCAATCTCGACCTGATGCGCAGCGCCGATGCGCTCGTCGCCAATCTGACGCCGTTCCGCGGCATCAGCGCCGATCCCGGCACGGCCTTCGAGGTGGGCTTCGCCTTCGCCCTCGGAAAGCCGGTGGCCGCCTACACCAACGTGCCGCTGGAGCTGAAGCACCGGGCCCGCGACGCCATCGGCCAGGCGGCGGACGGCCCCGAGAGCCTTCTGGCGGACGGCCTCCACGTGGAGGACTTCGGCCATTTCGACAATCTCATGCTGGCCGAGGCGCTCCATGCCTCGCATTTGCCGGTCATCCAGGCCCGGACACCGGCGGCCGACCCCTTCCGCGACCTGACCCTGTTCGAGGCGGCGCTCACCCAGCTGGCGGAAGCCCGCGCCGGCGGCCGCCTCGGGATGCGCGGTTCCCCCTCCCTTCCAGAACCCGCCGGACAAGCCCGCGGCGAGGAGACCCTCCATGGCTGACACCTACGACATCATCGTCATCGGCGGCGGGCCGGGCGGCTATGTGGCCGCCATCCGCGCCGCGCAGCTCGGCTTCAAGACCGCAGTGGTGGAAAAGAGCCACCTCGGCGGCATCTGCCTGAACTGGGGCTGCATCCCCACCAAGGCGCTGCTGCGCTCTGCCGAGATCTACCATTACATGGAGCATGCCAAGGACTACGGCCTCTCCGCCGAGAAGATCGGCTTCGACGCCGCGGCGGTGGTGAAGCGCTCGCGCGGCGTCTCGGCCCAGCTCGCCACGGGGGTGGGCTTCCTGCTCAACAAGAACAAGGTGGACGTGATCTGGGGCAAGGCCACCTTCACCGCCCCCGGCAAGCTGAAGGTGGAGGCGGCGCAGAACCCGCCGAAGAATGCCAAGGGCGGCGGCGACTACACGGCGAAGCACATCATCGTCGCCACCGGCGCCCGCCCGCGCGCGCTGCCCGGCCTTGAGCCCGACAAGAAGCTGATCTGGACCTATTTCGAGGCCATGGTGCCGGAAAAGATGCCCAAGAGCCTGCTGGTGATGGGCTCGGGCGCCATCGGCATCGAGTTCGCCTCCTTCTACCGCACCATGGGCGTGGACGTGACCGTGGTGGAGGTGCTGCCGCAGATCCTGCCCGTGGAGGACGAGGAAATCGCCGCCATCGCGCGCAAGCGCTTCGAGAAGCTGGGCATGAAGATCCTGTCCGGCGCCAAGGTGACGGGCGTGACCAAGCATGCCGACAGCATCACCGCCCATGTGGAAGACGCCAAGGGCGCCAAGCACGACATCACCGTGGACCGCATGATCTCGGCCGTGGGCGTGGTGGGCAATGTGGAGGGCCTGGGCCTCGAGGCCATGGGCGTGAAGATCGAGCGCGGCATCGTGGTGACGGACGGCTTCGGCCGTACCAATGTGCCCGGCGTCTACGCCATCGGCGACATCGCCGGCCCGCCCATGCTGGCCCACAAGGCGGAGCATGAGGGCGTGATCTGCGTCGAGACCATCAAGGGCCTCCACACCCACCCCATGGACAAGGCCAAGATCCCCGGCTGCACCTATTGCACGCCGCAGATCGCTTCCGTCGGCCTCACCGAGAAGAAGGCCAAGGAGGCCGGGCGCGAGATCAAGGTCGGCCGCTTCCCGTTCATCGGCAACGGCAAGGCCATCGCGCTCGGCGAGCCCGACGGCCTAGTGAAGACCATCTTCGACGCCAAGACCGGCGAGCTCCTCGGTGCGCACATGGTGGGCGCGGAAGTGACCGAGCTGATCCAGGGCTTCGTGGTGGCCATGAATCTGGAAACCACCGAGGAAGAGCTGATCCACGCGGTATTCCCGCACCCGACCCTCTCCGAAATGATGCATGAGAGCGTCATGGCCGCCTATGGGCGGGCGATCCACGTGTGAGAGGAGTGGAGTTGCATGTCGGCCGTATCCCGGACCAGCGACGGCGCAGCCGGAGCGCCGAGCCGGGATCGCGGGGAGACTCCTGCGCAGCAGGCCCGTCGTCCAACGGCACTTCCGGTCTGGAAGCGCCTGCGGCGAACCCTTGCGCTGGGCCACGGCTCTCCTTCCGCTTTCGCTCCAGTCGGCCGAGGCACGAGATCGGCCGAGCGCGGAATCCGGCGGGCGGGAAATCAGGGCCGGTTGACAGCCGCGCCCGAGGGGGACGATCTGTTGAACGGCTCCGCGCGAGCCTGACACGGGGACCATCATGGACCAGCAGACCTACGCGTTCCTGAGCCAGCCGGGCGTCGGCTTCTTCTCCCTCGTCATCATCGGCATCCTCGCCGGCTGGATCGCCGAACGGATCACGGCGAGCAACCACGGCCTGCTCACCAACCTTCTGGTGGGCGTCGCCGGCGCCTTCATCGGCGACAAGCTGGCCTCGGTGCTGAACGTGCCGGTGTTCGGCTTCTTCCGCACGCTGATCGCCGCCATCGTCGGCGCGGTCATCCTGCTCTGGGTGTGGCGCGCCATTCGCTCGCGCTGAGCGGACCAGCCCTGCACCGCGCCGCCTTCCGGCCAGGGCTTGCACGCATTATGTTTCAGTGGCGCCCGCATCCGCCGGATGCGGGCGGACGGTCATGAAAGTCAGCCGATGGTCACGGTCATCAACACCCTTGCCCGCCCCCGTCATCCGGAGAAGGCGCACCGCCCGGAAACCGAGGTGCTGCGCAAGCCGGAATGGATCCGGGTGAAGGCCCCGGGTTCGGCGGCGTTTTCACAGACCGCCGGGATCGTGCGGGCCAACGGCCTTGTCACCGTCTGCGAGGAGGCGGGCTGCCCCAACATCGGCGAGTGCTGGGAGAAGAAGCACGCCACCTTCATGATCATGGGCGACACCTGCACCCGCGCCTGCGCCTTCTGCAACGTGCGCACCGGCCTGCCCGAGGCGCTGGACGGCGGCGAGCCGCAGAAGGTGGCGGATGCCGTGGCCAAGCTCGGCCTCTCCCATGTGGTTATCACCTCGGTGGACCGGGACGACCTCGCCGACGGCGGGGCGGAGCATTTCGCCCGGACCATCGGCGCCATCCGCCACGCGAGTCCGGCCACCACCATCGAGATCCTCACCCCCGACTTCCTGCGCAAGGACGGCGCCCTGGAGGTCGTGGTCGAAGCACGGCCGGACGTGTTCAACCACAATCTGGAGACCGTGCCCGCCAAGTATCTCTCGGTGCGGCCGGGGGCGCGCTATTTCCATTCCCTGCGCCTGCTGCAGAAGGTGAAGGAGCTCGATCCCACCATCTTCACCAAGTCCGGCATTATGGTCGGGCTCGGCGAGGAGCGGCCCGAGGTGCTCCAGCTCATGGATGACCTGCGCTCGGCGGACGTGGACTTCATGACCATCGGCCAGTATCTCCAGCCCACCCGCAAGCACCACAAGGTGGAGCGCTTCGTGACGCCGGACGAGTTCAAGGCCTATGAGACGGTGGCCTATGCCAAGGGCTTCCTGATGGTTTCGGCGAGCCCGCTCACCCGCTCGTCCCACCATGCGGGGGACGATTTCGAGAAGCTGCGCGCCAACCGCGCCGCGCGGCTCGGCCGGGCCTGAGACGTGCCGTCCTTCTCCAACAGCCGGCGGGTGCGGCACGGCGCGCCGCAGATGTTCGATCTCGTCGCCGACGTGGAGCGCTATCCCGAGTTCGTTCCGCTTTGCCAGTCCCTGCGGGTGAAGCGGCGGACCAAGTCGGACGAGGGGGTGGAGATCCTGGTGGCGGACATGACCGTCGCCTACAAGCTGATCCGCGAGACCTTCACCTCGCGCGTGACGCTGGACCGGCCGCGCCTCACCATCCATGTGGAATATCTCGACGGGCCCTTCAGCCGCCTCGACAACCGCTGGGAATTCATTCCCGCGGGCGAGGCCGCCTGCGAGGTGAAGTTCTTCATCTCCTACGAATTCCGCTCCCGCACCCTGGGCATGCTCATGGGCGCCATGTTCGACGCCGCCTTCCGCCGCTTCGCCGATGCCTTCGAGAAGCGGGCGGACGAGGTCTATGGAACGGTGGGATAGCGCGTTCAGCTTCCCGGTTTCGGCTCGACGCCCTCGACCGGGCCGCCGGCCTCCTTCCAGGCCTTGAAGCCGCCCTCCACATGGGCGACGGGCTTGAGGCCCATGTCCTGCGCCGTCGCCGCCGAAAGGGCCGAGCGCCAGCCGCCGGCGCAGAAGAAGATGAAGGCGCGGTCCTCGCCGAACACCGGCTTGAAATAGGGGCTATCAGGGTCGATCCAGAATTCCAGCATGCCGCGTGGGCAGTGGAAGGCGCCGGGCACCTTGCCTTCGCGCTCCAGTTCCCGCGGGTCGCGCAGGTCCACCAGCAGCGCGCCATCGCCGGCCCGGCGCAGCGCCTCCTGCGGCGTCACCGTCTCGACCTTCGCATTGGCTTCGGCGACGAGGGTCTTGAAGCCGCGGGTGATGGACTGGGGCATTTTCATCCTCCCGTTGCGCAGGAGGAGAGGCGGGGCGGGCCGCCCTGTCAAGCCGCGCCGCCCGCACCACGCCCCCCTCGCCGAACGCCGGGAGGGGAGGCGCGGTTCTTGGGGCTCAAAGCTCGGTGTAGCCGCCGTCCTTCCAGACATAGACCACGTAGTCGAGCTTGGTGATGTCACCCTTCTTGTCGAAGGAGAGCGGGCCGAGCACGGTGTCGAAGGTCATGCCGGAGTGCATCTTCTCGGCCACCTTCTTGGGGTCGAGGGATTTCGCCGCCTCGGCCGCCTGCTTGATGACCTGCACGGCGGCGTAGGAATAGAGCACGTAGCCCTCGGGATCGATGCCCTTGGCCTTGAGCTTCTCCACGATGTCCTTGGCGGCGGGGTTCTTGCGCGGGTCCGGCCCGAAGGTCATCAGAGTGCCCTCGGCGCCGGGGCCGGCGATGGTCCAGAACTCCTTGTCGGTGATGCCGTCGCCGGAGAAGAGCACGCTCTTCATGCCCTGGTCGCGCATCTGGCGCACGATCAGGCCGGCCTCGGGGTGCAGGCCGCCGTAATAGACGAGGTCGACGTTGAGCGCCTTCAGCTTGGAGACGAGGGCGGAATAGTCCTTGTCGCCGGGATTGATGCCCTCATAGGCGACTTCCTTGAGGCCGCCGGCATTGATGGTCTTCATGGTCTCGTCGGCGAGGCCCTTGCCGTAGGGCGTCTTGTCGTGGACGATCGCGACCTTCTTGTCCTTGAAATTCTTCAGCATGTAGGCGCCCGCCACCGCGCCCTGCTGGTCGTCGCGGCCGCAGGTGCGGAAGGTGTTCCACAGCTTGCGCTCGGTGAAGGCCGGGTTGGTGGAGGCGGGGCTGATCTGCAGCACGCCGCCCTCGGCATAATTGGTGGACGCCGGGATGGAGATGCCCGAATTGAAGTGGCCCACCACGAACTGGACGCCGTCCGACACCAGCTTGTTGGAAGCCGCGATGCCCTGTTCCGGCTTGCCGCCGTCGTCGCCCACGACGAACTCGACCTTCTGGCCCAGGATGCCGCCCGCCGCATTCACGTCCGCCACCGCCTGCTCGGTGCCGGTCTTGAGCTGGGCGCCGAAGGCGGCGATGGAGCCGGTGAGCGGGCCAGCCGCGGCGAGCTTCACGTTGGCCAGAACGGGCGTCGACAAGGCGAGCCCTGCAGCTACGCCGGCAGTGATGGCGAATGCGGTGAACGAGAGCCTCTTCATCGCTGTCCCCTCTTTGCTCCAGTCAGGTGTCGCGGGCCCGCAACGGCCCGATCTTCGGCAGGCAAGTGTCATGCCTGAACGGGAGGTAAAACGAAAAAGCCTGCGCACGAGGCGCAGGCTTTCTGTAGCATCAGGCGGTCAGGTGCCTCACAGCTCGGTGTAGGTGCCGTCCTTCCAGACGTAGACCACATAGTCGAGCTTGGTGATGTCACCCTTCTTGTCGAAGGAGAGCGGGCCGAGCACGGTGTCGAACTTCATGCCCGAATGGATCTTCTCGGCCACCTTCTTGGTGTCGAGAGACTTGGCCGCCTCGGCGGCCTGCTTGATGACCTGCACCGCGGCGTAGGAATAGAGAACGTAGCCTTCCGGATCGATGCCCTTGGCCTTGAACTTCTCGACCAGCGCCTTCGCCGCCGGGTTCTTGCGCGGGTCGGGACCGAAGGTGGTCAGCGAGCCGGTGGCGCCGTCGCCGGCGATGGCCCAGAACTCCTTGTCGATCATGCCGTCGCCGCCCATCAGCACGGTCTTCATGCCCTGGTCGCGCATCTGCCGCACGATGAGGCCGGCTTCCGGATAGAGGCCGCCGAAATAGACAAGGTCGGCGCCGGTCGACTTGATCTTGGAGACGAGGGCCGAATAGTCCTTCTCCTTCGGGTTGATGCCCTCGAACATGACCTCCTTCAGGCCGCCCTTGCTGAGCGCCTTCTGGGTCTCGTCGGCGAGACCCTTGCCGTAAGGGGTCTTGTCGTGGACGATGGCGACCTTCTTGCCCTTGTAATTCTTCAGGATGTAGGCGCCGGCGACGGCGCCCTGCTGGTCGTCGCGACCGCAGGTGCGGAAGGTGTTCCACATCTTGCGCTCGGTGAAGGTCGGGTTGGTGGAGGCGGGGCTGATCTGCAGCACGCCGGCCTCTTCATAATCCTGCGAGGTGGGGATGGAGACGCCCGAATTGTAGTGCCCCACCACGAACTTGGCGCCATCGGTGATGAGCTTGTTGGCGGCCGACTTGCCCTGCTCCGGCTTGCCGCCGTCGTCGCCGACGAGGAATTCGATCTTCTGGCCGAGGATGCCGCCGGACGCGTTGAGGTCGGCGATGGCCTGCTCGGTGCCGTTCTTCAGCTGGGCACCCACCGCGGCGAGATCACCGGTGATGGGTCCGGCGACGGCGATCTTCACCTGCGCCTGAGCCTGGGCCGCAAAGACGAGGCCGGCGCCGAGGGCCAGCGACGCCATCAATAGCTTCTTCATCCCATGTCTCCCGTTATATGCCGGTCCGGCTGGTTGTCCGCCCCGGGTGAATGCTCTGGCGGCGCGCATTGTGCCGCAATCGTCACGCAAGTCGATGCCCCTTCGCGCGGGCGCCGCGCACCGGTCAGTTGCCGTCCGCCTGCCGCGGCTGCCAGGACATGCGCCCGGTCCGCTCGTACATCCAGCCGTATTGCACCGTCATCTGGCGTTGGCGCATGGCGCGGAAGCCCAGCGTCGCGATGGAGGCGAGCAGGACGAATTCCACCGCCAGGGGCTCGGGGTCGAACAGCTCCGCCTCGAACAGCGCGAAATGGCAGAAGCGCACCGCGCAGGCGAGCAGCAGGCAGTAGACCAGCATATGCGTGTAGGGCGCCCACCCCCGCGCCACCGCTTTGCCGGTGAGCCAGGCCGCCCCACCGCCGAGGAACAGCGTCACCAGGAGGAAATCCCCGAGCGAGGCGCCGATGAGCTCCTTCGGCCACACGAACAGCGTCGCCACCAGTACCACCAACGCCACCAGCGGCCCCACCAGCATGGGCGAGGAGGCAAGGCCGGGATCGCGCGTCGTCGCCATCAGCGGCCTCCCTCGAGATAGGCGGCGCGCACCTCCGGCCGGGCGAGCAGCTCCGCCCCGGTGCCGGACATGGTGACGAGCCCGTTGACCATCACATAGCCGCGATGGGCAAGCTTGAGGGCGTGGTAGGCATTCTGCTCCACCAGGAAGACGGTGAGGCCCTCGGTGGCATTGAGGGTGCGGATGGCGTCGAAGATCTGGCGCACCACCAGCGGCGCGAGGCCGAGGGACGGCTCGTCCAGAAGCAGGAGACGCGGGCGGCTCATGAGGGCACGGGCGATGGCGAGCATCTGCTGCTCGCCGCCGGAGAGGGTGCCGCCGCGCTGGTCGATGCGCTCCTTCAGCCGGGGGAACATGGCGAACATGCGCTCGAGGTCCTCCGCGAAATGGGCGTTGCCGTCGATGGCGGCGCCCATCTGCAGATTCTCGTACACCGTCATGCGCGGGAAGATGCGCCGGCCCTCGGGCGACTGGGCGATCTTGAGCCGCATGATCTCGTGGGTCGGCAGGGCGGTGATGTCGCGGCCGGCGTACTCGATGCGGCCGTCGCGGGCGCGCGGGCTGCCGCAGATGGTCATCATGAGGGTCGACTTGCCGGCACCGTTGGCACCGATGAGGGTGACGATCTCGCCCTCGTTGACCTCGATGTCCACGCCCTTCAGCGCAATGATGTTGCCGTAATAGGCCGTGACCCCGCGCACGGCGAGCAGCGGCGTCGCGCGGGCGGCGGCGGCCGGGGTGGGGGAGGCGTCGTGCGCGGCGCTCATGCCTGCACCTCCGCCTCGACGGAAGCGGCTTCCTCCTCCTCGACGCCGAGATAGGAGGCGATCACGCGGGGATCGTTGCGCACCTCGTCGGGCGTGCCGTCGGCGATCTTGGAGCCGTATTCCAGGACGACCACGTGGTCCGAAATCTCCATCACCACCGACATGTCGTGCTCGATGAGCAGGATGGAGGTCTGGTGCTCCCGCCGGATGGACAGGAGCAGCTCGTTGAGCGCCGCGGATTCGCGCGGGTTGAGGCCGGCGGCGGGCTCGTCGAGGCATAGCAGCACCGGCTCGGTGCACATGGCGCGGGCGATCTCCAGCCGGCGCTGGTCGCCGTAGGGCAGGTCGCCTGCCGGGTCGTCGGCGCGGCCCATGAGTCCGATCTTGTGGAGCCAGTAGAGCGCGCGGTCCACCGCGCCCTTCTGCCGGCGTTGCCAGGACGGCAGGTTGAGGATGGCGGCGGGGCTGAGCAGGCCCGAGGTGGTCAGCGACATGTGCTGGGCCACCAGCAGATTCTCCAGCACGGTCATGCCCGAGAACAGGCGGATGTTCTGGAAGGTGCGGGCCACCCGCGCCCAGGACGCGACCTTGTGGTCGGGCAGCCGCTCCAGAAGATAGAGCGCTCCCGCCCGGGTCTTGCCCCAGGAGAGGCCGGAGGCGGTCACCGCGTCGATCTCGTCGCTGCCCGCCGCGCCGCCGTGGAACAGGCCGAGGCGGCCGGTGGTGGGCTTGTAGAAACCGGTGATGCAGTTGAACACGGTGGTCTTGCCGGCGCCGTTGGGGCCGATCACCGCCGTGACCTCGCCGCGACCGGCGACGAAGGACACATCGTTGACGGCAACGAGGCCGCCGAAGCGCATGGAGAGGTGATCCGCCTGCAGGATCGGGTCGCTCTGCCACGCCCGTGTGGGCGGGGCGGGATCGAGGGTCGCCGCGTCGGCCGCCATCAGCCGTGGCCCTCCTTCACCAGGGCGCCGGACACCGCCTTGCGCTCCTTGAGGAAGATGGTGGGCATGCGGCTGGAGACGAGGCCGCGCGGACGCCACACCATCACCGCCACCATGGCGAAGCCGAAGATGAGCATGCGGTAGAGCGAGGGGTCGAAATCCGGGCCGAACAGGAAGTCGGCCTTGAGGAAGGAGAGGTTGCGCAGCAGCTCCATGCCGCCGATGAGCAGGACCGCGGCGGCCGCGACGCCCATCTGCGAGCCCATGCCGCCCAGGACGACGATGGCGAGAATCACCGCCGATTCCATGAAGGTGAAGCTCTCCGGCGACACGAAGCGGATGCGCACGGCGAAGAAGGCGCCGGCGAATCCGCCGAACAGGGCGCCGGTGGCGAAGGCGGTGAGCTTGGTGAGCGTCGTGTTGATGCCGAGCGACCGGCAGGCGATCTCGTCCTCGCGCAGCGCCTCCCAGGCGCGGCCCACCGGCATCTTGCGCAGCCGGATGGTGGCAAGCGCGGTGAGCGCGGCAAGGCCGAGGATGACGAAATAAAGGAAGATCATCCGGTGCATCGAATTGAATTCGAGCCCGAACAGGGCGGCGAAGCCGGTGTCGGACGAATCGAACGGGATGCCGAAGAAGGAGATGGGCGGGATGGAGGAAATGCCGGCGCCGCCATTGGTCAGCGACACCCAGTTGATGAGCACGAGGCGGATGATCTCGCCGAACGCCAGCGTGACGATGGCGAGGTAGTCACCGCGCAGGCGCAGCACCGGAAAGCCGAGAATGACGCCCCAGAAGGCGGCCAGCAGGCCGGACAGCGGCAGGCAGATCCAGAACGACCAGGCGGTCCAGAAGTTCTCCCCCAGATGCCCGGCGAAGAAATCGTTCAGCGGCACGCTGGTGGAGAGCAAAGCGAAGGTGTAGGCGCCCACCGCGTAGAACGCCACATAGCCAAGGTCCAGCAGGCCGGCGAGGCCCACCACGATGTTGAGGCCCCAGCCGAGCATCACGTAGGTCAACACATAGATGCCGAGGTCCACCCAGTAGCGGCTTGAGCTGAGCCCGCCGGCCATGAGGATCGACAGGAACGGATAGGCGATGGCGAAGCCGAAGAACACCGGCTTCACCGCCGGCGCGGCCAGTGTGCCGAGCCGGGCCGCGGCGGTCGGTCCCTCCGTGCGGGCGCGCGGCTTGCGATCCCGACGCCACACCGTGAGCGTGAGCACGAAGCGCAGGATGGCGACGATGGCCGCGAATACCGCGACGAGGCCGAAGCGATAGGTCAGCGTGAGGGGGCCGCTGCCCGATTCGGTGGCGCGGAAGCCCACCAGCGGCAGCAGGACGAGGGCAGTGATGAGGCCGCTCACGACGGCGTCGTTCAGCGCGGCCACCACGGCCGAGCCGCGCGCCCCGCGGGCGGGCGCGGCCGGTACGGGCGGCGGGGCCGACGGCGCGGGCACATCCACCGACGGCAACGCCATCAGACCTTCTCCACTTCCGGCCGGCCGAGCAGGCCCTGGGGCAGGAAGATGAGCGTGACCACGAGGATGGAGAAGGCCGCCACATCCTTGTATTCAATGGAGAAATAGGCGGACCAGAAGGTTTCGATGAGGCCGATGAGCAGCCCGCCGAGCACCGCCCCGGGGAGCGAGCCGATGCCGCCCAGCACGGCGGCGGTGAACGCCTTCACGCCCGGCACGAAGCCGTCGGAGAAGTTCACCACGCCATAATACATCATGTACATGACGCCCGCGACGGCGGCCAAGGCGGCGCCGATGACGAAGGTGAGGGAGATGGTCTGGTCCACGTTGACGCCCAGGAGCGCCGCCATCTTGCGGTCCTGCTCGCAGGCCCGCTGCGCGCGGCCGAGCGGCGTCTTCTGCACCAGCCACCAGAAGCCGGCGAGCAGCACGGCGGTCACCACCATGATGATGATCTGCTTGTAGGCGAGGGTGACCTGATAGCCGTCGCGCTCCATCAGCACGATCACGTCCGGCACCATGGGCGGCAGCGGCTTGTTGCGCGGGCCCTGGGCCACCTGAACGAAATTGGAGAGCAGGATGGACATGCCGATGGCCGAGATCATCGGCGCCAGGCGAAACGAGCCTCGCAGGGGCCGGTAGGCCACCCGCTCGATGGTCCAGCTGACGAGGCCGGTGAACACCATCGCCACCACGAGGGTGATGGCCAGGATGAGGAAGATGGAGCTCATCCCGATCACGGTGGTGAGCAGAAGGATGCAGATGAGGCCGATGAAGGCGCTCACCATGAACACGTCGCCATGGGCGAAGTTCACCATGCCGATGATGCCGAAGACCATCGTGTAGCCGATGGCGATCAGTCCGTAGATCGACCCGAGGGTCAATCCGTTAATGAGCTGCTGGAGGAAGATATCCATCCGCCGCTTGAACCCCTCTGTCCTGTCCGGCGCGCCTCTTATCTCATCATGCCTGATGATTGTGCGCTGCCACCAGACTCATAACCCGGCACTTCCACAGAGACAATTGCGCGGAGCCGGCGTCGGGTCCAGTTTTACGAGCGGCGTCGGACGGGCACCTGCGTCCGCGCAAACGGCCCGCCTTCCCGGGGACGCTCGCGCTTGACGCCGCCGTCCCCCGCTTATAGGCCCAGCACATGACCTCGCGCGCCTTCATCGCCGGCTGTGCCGGTCCCGAGCTGACGCTCTCCGAGCGGGCCTTCTTCCGGGATTCTGAGCCCTGGGGGTTCATCCTGTTCGCCCGCAACATCGCCGACCCGGAGCAGGTGCGCGCCCTCGTGGCCGATCTGCGCACCTGCGTCGGCTGGCAGGCGCCGGTGCTGATCGACCAGGAGGGCGGCCGGGTCCAGCGCCTGCGCCCGCCGCACTGGACCGACGATCCCCCGGCCGAGCGGTTCGGCGCGCTCTATCTGTCCGATCCGGCGGCGGCGCTGGAGGCGGTGCGGCTCAATTCGCGCGCCATCGCCGCCGATCTTTATGCCCTGGGCATCGACGTGGACTGCCTGCCGGTGGCGGACCTGCGCCATCCCGACGGCCACGGCATCATCGGCAACCGCGCCTATGGCACGGAGCCGGGCCCCGTGGCGGCGCTCGCCCGCGCGGCAGCGGTGGGGCTGATGGAGGGCGGCGTCCTGCCGGTGGTGAAGCACATTCCCGGCCACGGCCGCGCTCCGGCGGACAGCCACGAGAAACTGCCCGTCGTCACCGCCTCCCGCGCCGAGCTGGAGCCGGCCGACTTCGAGGCCTTCCGCGCCCTCGCCGACCTGCCCCTCGGCATGACGGCCCATGTGGTCTATGCCGACATCGACCCCGAGCGCCCCGCCACCACCTCGCCGGTGGTGATCGCCGACATCGTGCGCGGCTCCATCGGCTTCGACGGCCTGCTGATGAGCGACGATCTCTCCATGGGCGCCCTCGCCGGGACCATGGAGGCGCGCGGCCGCGATGCCCTTGCCGCCGGCTGCGACCTGCTGCTTCACTGCAACGGCCGCCTCGACGAGATGGAGAAGGTGGCCGCCACCGCCCCGGTGCTGGCCGGCGAGGCCTATGCCAGGGCCGGGCGGGCGCTCGCGCTGCGGGTCGAGCCCGATCCGGTGGATGCCGCGGCGTTGCGGGCGGCAGTGTCCGACCAGCTCGGAGCTCTGGCCTGACATGGCGCGCGAGGCCGGTCCCGACCCTTTCGAGATGGGCCCGGACACCGTCCCGCCGGCGCCGGACGAAACCTTCGTGGTGGATGTGGACGGCTTCGAGGGTCCCCTCGACCTGCTCCTCGCTCTGGCGCGCACCCAGAAGGTGGACCTCTCGCGCATCTCCATCCTGGCCCTCGCCGACCAGTATCTCGCCTTCATCGAGGAGGCGCGGCGCGGGCGGCTGGAGCTGGCGGCCGACTATCTCGTCATGGCGGCGTGGCTCGCCTATCTGAAGTCGCGGCTGCTGCTGCCCGCGCCGCCGCAGGAGGAGGGGCCGAGCGCCGAGGAGCTGGCCGCGGCCTTCGCCCGGCGCCTGCGGCACCTGGAGCGCATCCGCCGGGCGGCGGCGCAGCTCATGGCGCGGCCGCAGATGGGGCGCGACACCTTCGCCCGCGTGGTGCCGCCGGTGGCCAAGGAGCCGCTCTACACGGTCTACACCGCCACCATCTACGACCTGCTGACCGCCTACGCCCGCCAGCGCCAGACCAAGGCCCTGTCCCACGTCACCCTCAAGACGCGGACCGTGTGGTCGCTGGCCGAGGCGCGGGCGCGGCTGGAGCGGCTGCTGGGCGCCGACGTGGTGGGTGAGTGGATGCGGCTCGACCAGTTTCTCATCGACTGGACCGCCGAGCCCGCCGAACGGGCCACCGCCCTCGCATCCAGCTTCTCGGCGAGCCTCGAAATGGTGCGGGAGGGCATGCTGGACATCCGCCAGGATGCGCCGTTCGCGCCGCTGTGGCTTCGCTCGCGACCCGGCGAGCCGCTGCTGCCGCTGGCGCCGCCTGAGGACGCGAGGGGTGGCGAAGAGCCGGGGGAGGCGCCATGACCCGCTCCGCCCCGCGCATCGACCTGTTCGACGTGCGTCCCGAGGACGAGCGCGCCTACGCCTTCGCCCGTGACCTGCGCGCCATCGAGGCGCTGCTGTTCACCTCGCCGACCCCGCTCGACGCGAAGGCCATGAAGCCGCACCTCTCCAAGGACGCCGACATCGATGCGCTGATGGAGGCGCTGACGGCGGATTATGCCCGGCGCGGCGTCAACATCGTGCGGGCGGCGGGCGGCTTCATGCTGCGCACCGCGCCCGATCTCGCCGGCGTGGTGGCGGGGCCGGCGCCCGAGGCGCGCAAGCTGTCGCGCGCCGCCATCGAGGTGCTGGCCATTGTCGCCTATCACCAGCCGGTGACGCGGGCGGAGATCGAGGAAATCCGCGGTGTCTCCACCTCGAAGGGCACGCTGGACGTGCTTCTGGAGAGCGGCTGGGTGCGCCTGCGTGGCCGGCGCAAGGCGCCGGGGCGGCCGGTGACCTACGGCACGACGCCCGCTTTCCTCATCCAGTTCGGGCTCGACGCCATCCAGGATCTGCCGGGCCTCGACGAACTGAAGGGCGCCGGACTCATCGACGGTCGGGTGCCCGCCGGCTTCGCCATCCCGCTGCCCTCGGACGATCCGTCGCTGCGCGAGGACGAGGAGGAGCTGGACCCCGAGGCGCTCGACTTCCACCTTTCGCCGCCACCCGAGGACGAGCCGGCCCCGGCTGCGGACGGCGGCGCCGACGAGGACGACGGACACGGATGACGGATGTGGCATCGGCCGGGGAGCGGGAGGAGATCACCAAGGTGCGCAGCCGCACGCCCGCTTCCATCGCCAAGGGATTGACCTTCGACGCCGTGGAGCTCTCCTATGCCGGGGTGCCCGCCGTGCGCGGCGTAAGCCTCGATGTGAAACCGGGGGAGGTGCTCTGCCTTCTCGGCCAGTCGGGCTGCGGCAAGACCTCGCTGCTGCGCCTCGCCGCGGGCATCGAGCGGCCCGACCGCGGGCGCATCCTGATCGACGGTGCGCCGGTGGCGGGTGGCGGGGCATTCGTTCCGCCGGAGCGGCGGGGCGTCGGCCTGGTGTTCCAGGACTATGCGCTGTTTCCCCACCTCACCAATCTGGAGAACGTCACCTTCGGCCTCGGCGGGCTGAAGCGGGCGGACGCCGAGCGCGAGGCGCGACTCGCATTGGCGCGGGTGGATCTCGCCGATTATGCCGAGGCCTATCCCCATGAGCTCTCGGGCGGCCAGCAGCAGCGCGTCGCGCTTGCCCGCGCCATGGCGCCGCGGCCCGGCATCCTGCTGCTGGACGAACCGTTTTCCGGCCTCGACAAGCGGCTGCGCGACCAGGTGCGCGCCGACACCCTCGCGGTGCTGCGCGAGGCGAAGGCCACCGCCATCATCGTCACCCACGATCCCGAGGAGGCCATGCGCCTCGCCGACCGCATCGCCCTCCTGCGCCGGGGCGAGCTGGTGCAGCTCGGTCCGCCGGAGGAGCTCTACCGCAGGCCGGCGGACCTCGGCGTCGCGCGCTTCTTCTGCGAGCTGAACGAGATGGAGGCGGCGGCCATCGACGGCGTGGTGGACACCCCTGTCGGCCGCTTCACCGCGCCGGCCGACATGCCCTACGGACCCGTTTCCGTTGCGGTGCGCCCCCAGGGCATGACCCTCGCCCCGGCCGGGCGCGGGGTGCCGGGGCGCGTGCTCGACCGCCGCTTTCTGGGCGAGCTCGATCTCGTGGAAGTGATCGTGGACGGCCTGGAGCGCCCGCTGGTGGTGCGCCTGCGGGACGCTGGGACCATCGCCAAAGGCGACGAGGTCGCCCTTGTGGTCGATCCCGGTGAAGTCCTTGTTTTCGCCGCGGGTGGGGCCTAGTGTCGCCGTCCGACATGTCCGGGGGTGCGCCCCGCGGGCAATTTATCCTTCTGGAGGATGGTTAAATGGGTTCGTTGAGCATCTGGCACTGGATCGTGGTGCTGGCCGTGGTGCTCCTCCTGTTCGGTCGCGGCAAGATCTCCGATCTGATGGGTGACGTGGCGAAGGGCATCAAGTCCTTCAAGAAGGGCATGGCCGAGGACGACGAGCCCGCGAAGGCGCCGCCTCCCGCGCCCGAGGTGCCGCGCCCCCTGCCGCACCAGACCTCGAGCGCCGCCGAGGCCGAGAAGAAGGCCGTCTGAGGCCTTCTTCCTGTCCTTTGTTTCGCCGCGTTTTCTTCACGCGAACCGGCATTCTTTTCGCTTGAAAACGCTCTAACCCCAACGAGGGCGGCGGCGCGGCCGCCGGGTTCAGGCGCTCATGTTCGAGATCGGCTGGTCCGAGCTGATGCTGATCGGCATTGTCGCGCTGATCGTCATCGGTCCCAAGGAGCTGCCTTCGGTGCTGCGCACCGTGGGCCGCACCGTCACGAAGCTGCGCCGCATGGCCGGCGAGTTCCAGGGCCAGTTCCAGGAGGCGCTGCGCGAGGCGGACCTCGCGGACATGCGCAAGGAAATCAGCGACGTGACCGAGAGCGCCCGCTCCACGCTCGCCACCTCGCAAATGTTCGATCCGCTGCGCTCCATCCGCGACGAGATCCGCAGCACCGTGGAGGGCGGCAACCCGCCGGCGCTTCCGGCCGCCGAGAGCAGCTCCGTCCCGGCGCCCGAGGCCGAGGTCACGCCCGTGCCGGACCTGCCGCCGCCGGTTGAGCTTCCCGATCCCATGGCCGCCATCCGGGCCGAGATCCGCCGCACGGTGGAGAGCGCCGCGCCCGCCGAAACGCCCCCGCCCATCCCCGCCGCGCCCGTCCCGGCTTCAAGCGAGACCAAGAGCGCGTCATGAGCGACGAGGACGAGATCGACGCCTCCAAGGCCCCGCTGATCGAGCATCTGATCGAGCTCAGGTCGCGGCTCATCAAGTCGGTGATCGCCTTCCTGCTGGCGTTCTTCATCTGCTTCATGTTCGCCAAGCAGATCTACAACATCCTGCTGTGGCCCTATGAGTTCGCCTCCGGCTTCGCGCCGGGCGTGAAGCTCATCTATACGGCGCCGCAGGAATTCCTGTTCACCCAGATCAAGCTGGGCATGTTCGGCGCGGCCTTCATCTCCTTCCCGGTCGTGGCGACGCAGATCTACATGTTCGTGGCGCCGGGCCTCTACCGGCACGAAAAGGCGGCGTTCCGGCCCTATCTGGTGGCGACGCCCATCTGCTTCCTCATCGGCGCGGCCTTCGTCTATTTCGTCGCCATGCCGCTGGCCATGACCTACTTCCTCGGCATGCAGCAGGCGGGCGGAGAAGGGCAGGCCGAGATCTCGCTGCTGCCGAAGGTCTCGGAATACCTGTCGCTCATCACCACGCTGATCCTCGCCTTCGGCATCTGCTTCCAGCTTCCCGTCATCCTCACGCTGCTCGGGCAGATCGGGGTGGTGACGCGGGACATGCTGGTGAAGGCGCGGCGCTACGCCATCGTGGGCGTGTTCGTCGCGGCGGCGGTGCTCACGCCCCCGGACGTCATCAGCCATCTCTCCCTTGCCCTGCCGACGCTGCTTCTCTACGAGGTGTCCGTCTATCTGGTGGGCATCGTCGAGAAGCGGCGGATGGTGGCCGAGGCGGCCCGCAATGCGGCGGACGCCGCAACCGCCGACTGACGCGGACGGCGGGGCCTCTCCGGATCTCTTGAATTTCGGGCGCGCCGTCTCCTTCCGCCCGTCATCCCCCGGCTTGACCGGGGGATCCACGCATCCGCGCGTGCCGGCGCTCGACGGCACGATGGATGCCCCGGTCAAGCCGGGGCATGACGGTGGCGAGGGGCACGATGTGCCGCCCACACAGGCCCTGCGGGGCCACGGCGGAGCTTGCCATGCACGACATCAAATGGATCCGGGACGAGCCGGCTGACCTGATCGACGCTCTCGCCCGGCGCGGCAACAACTCGGATGACGCGAGGAGGGCGGCGGAAGATCTCGTCGGCAAGCTCCTCGACCTCGACACCCGGCGCCGCGAGACGCTGACCAAGCTCGAAACCCTGCTCGCCCGCCGCAACGCTGCCTCCAAGGAGATCGGGCAGGCGAAGGCGAAGAAGGACGAGGCCACCGCGCAGGCCCTCATGGCCGAGGTGGCGAAGCTGAAGGAAGACGTGCCGGCGCTGGAGGCGGAGGCCAAGCGCATCGAGGCCGAGCTGAACGGCGAACTCGCGGCCATCCCCAACGCCCCCCTCGCCGAGGTGCCGCAGGGCGCCGACGAGCACGACAATGTGGAAAAGAGCCGGTTCGGCGCGCCCCGCACCTACAGCTTCACCCCGAAGCAGCATTTCGAGGTGGGCGAAGCCCTCGGCCAGATGGATTTCGAAACCGCCGCCAAACTCTCCGGCGCGCGCTTCGTGGTGAACAAGGGCCCTCTAGCGCGGCTTGAGCGGGCGCTGGGGCAGTTCTTCCTCGATGTGCATACGGGTGAGCACGGGTACATGGAGGTCAACCCGCCGATCTTGGTGCGGGATGACGCCATGTTCGGGACGGCGCAGCTGCCGAAGTTTCGAGATGATCAATTCTCAGCTATCAATCAAGATCAGTTTTTGACGAAATTTGGCGACTTTATATTCGAGTCTCGCGACGACCTCGATAGTCCCATTATGAAATACTATAGTGAAGGCGGAGATCGTGCTGGTGCCGAGGCTACGCGCGAATCTTTGACTTATTTCCTGAAGGAAAAAGCCGCCGCAGCCGCGTCGCTCTGGCTCATCCCCACCGCCGAAGTCCCGCTGACCAATCTCGTGCGCGAGTCCACCCTCTCCGAGGAAGAGCTCCCCATGCGCCTCACCGCCTGCACGCCCTGCTTCCGGGCCGAGGCCGGCGCGGCGGGGCGGGATACGCGGGGGATGATCCGCCAGCACCAGTTCACCAAGGTGGAGCTGGTCTCCATCACCACGCCGGAAAAATCCGCCGAGGAGCACGAGCGCATGCTCGCTTGCGCCGAGGCGGTGCTGAAGAAGCTGGACCTCGCCTATCGCGTGGTCACGCTGTGCACCGGCGACATGGGCTTCGCCTCGCAGAAGACCTACGACATCGAGGTCTGGCTGCCCGGGCAGAACGCCTATCGCGAAATCTCCTCCTGCTCGGTCTGCGGCGATTTCCAGGCGCGGCGTATGAATGCGCGCTATCGCCCGGCTGAAGGGAAGGGGCCACGCTACGTGCACACCCTCAACGGCTCGGGCGTGGCGGTGGGCCGGGCGCTGGTGGCGGTTCTGGAGACCTACCAGCAGGAGAACGGCGCCGTGACGGTGCCCGACGCGCTGCTGCCCTACATGGGCGGGCTGCGGACCATCGAGAAGCTGAGATAGGCCGTCGCCCCCGGCCGCCGTCATGCTCCGGCCCGATCGGAGCATCCACGGCGCGGCCGGGGAAGCGGCGTGAATGGCCCTCCGGTCAAGCGGAGGGCGATGGCTCCTGCCGGCGGGGCAGGGGCAGAACGAGGACACCCCATGCGCATTCTGGTCACCAATGATGACGGCATCCACGCCCCCGGTCTCGATGCCTGCGTGCGCATCGCCCAGAGCTTCACCGACGACGTGTGGGTGGTGGCGCCGGAGTTCGACCAGTCGGGCGTCGCCCATTCGCTGTCCCTGTCCGATCCCCTGCGCCTGCGGCAGGTGGAGGAGCGACGGTTCGCGGTGAAGGGCACGCCCACCGACTGCGTCATCATGGCGGTGCGGCACCTGCTCGCGGAAAACCCGCCGGATCTCGTCCTGTCCGGCATCAACCGCGGCCAGAACATCGCCGAGGACGTGAGCTATTCCGGCACCGTCGCCGGCGCCATCGAGGGCACCATCCTCGGCATTCCCTCCGTCGCCCTGTCGCAGGCGTTCGGCATGAAGACGCGGGACAATCCGAGCTACATCACCGCCGAGACCCACGGCCCGCGCATCATCCGCATGCTGCTGGACGCGGGCATTCCCCCCGGCATCGTGATGAACGTGAACTTCCCGGACCGCCCGCCCGACGAGATCACCGGCATCGCCGCCACCGCCCAGGGCAAGCGCGACCAGCGCCTGATGCGCATCGACGAGCGCCGCGACGGCCGGAACAACCCCTATTTCTGGATCGCCTTCGAGCGGCGCGTCTTCGACACCGCGCCGGGCTCGGACCTGCGGGCGCTGGACGAAGGCCGCATCTCCGTCACCCCGCTGCGCCTCGACCAGACCGACGAGCCGATGATGACCAGCCTCGCCCTCCTGTTCGAGGGAAAGTAGGAGCCGCCTCCCGGGACGGGTCGCGCCGCGGACGCATGGAGCCGTGCGGAATGCGATCCGGCACCCGCCGCACGACGTCGCCGAAGGCGGCTTTATCCAAACCGTCGTCGGGCTTTGCCCGCTGCGCGGGAGTCCTTCGCTAGGCCCCGGCTCGGCGCTCCGGCTGCGCCGTCGCTTGTCCCGGGACCAGTCTCGCGTCCCGGACGCATGCAGCTGCGCGGAATGCGATCCGGGACCCAGCGCAGGACGTCGCCGAAGGCGGCTTTATCCAAACCGTCCTCAGGCTTTGCCCGCTGCGCGGGAGTCCTGCGCTAGGCCCCGGCTCGGCGCTCCGGCTGTGGCGTCACTTGTCCGGGGCGCACCCTTTCTTTTCAACAGCTCCGTGATCGGGGCGGCCCCGCGTTTGCATTCGACGGGGCGGCGGCTATAGTCCCGCCGCTTCGCCGGACCCCGGCGGGCAGGGATTCCCTTTTACAGCCCAACGAGGACGCAAATGTTCATTACGCCCGCATTCGCCCAAGGCGCCACGGGAGCCGGCGGCGGGGCCGACATGCTCATTCAGCTCGCCCCGTTCCTGCTGATCTTCGTGGTGATGTACTTCCTCATCCTGCGCCCGCAGCAGAAGCGCGCCAAGGCCCACCAGGAGATGGTGAACGCGCTGCGCCGCGGCGATGTCATCGTCACCGCCGGCGGCCTCGTGGGCAAGGTGACCAAGGTGGTGGACGAGCACGAGATCGAGCTGCAGATCGCCGACAATGTCCGCGTCCGCCAGCTGCGCTCGCAGATCGCCTCGGTCCGCGCCAAGGGCGAGCCCGCCCGGGACGAGGCGCCCGCCGCCTGATCCGGCCGCCCGATTTTTGTGAAAGACCGCGCGCGACATGCTGCACTTCTCCCGCCTCAAGACCGCGGCGATCCTCATCACCATCGCCGTCGGGCTGCTGTTCGCGCTGCCCAACGTCCTGCCTGCGAACGTCCTGACGCACCTGCCCACGTGGCTCGCATCGAGCCGCGTGACGCTGGGCCTCGACCTTCAGGGCGGTTCGCACATCCTGCTGGAAGTGGATGGGCCGGCGCTCCGCCGCGAGCGCACCGAGCAGGTGCGCGACGAGGTGCGCCGCGTGCTCCGCGACCAGAAGATCGGCTATTCCAACCTCGCCGTGCGTGACACCGCGGTGAGTCTGCGCCTGCGCGATCCCAACGACACGCAGAAGGCGGTCGCCGAGCTGCGCAAGCTCGCCGCCCCGGTCACCGACGCCCTGTTCGGCAATTCCTCGGGCGAGATGGACATGACCGTGTCCTCCAGCTCGGACGGCGCCGTGACGATCCAGCTGACCGACGCCGGGCTCAACGCCCGCATGCGCTCGGCGGTGGACCAGTCCATCGAGATCATCCGCCGCCGTATCGACCAGCTCGGCACGGTGGAGCCCAACATCCAGCGCCAGGGCCTCGACCGTATCCTGGTGCAGGTGCCCGGCCTGCAGGACCCGCAGCGGCTGAAGAACCTGCTGGGCCAGACGGCCAAGCTCTCGTTCCGCATGGTCGACCAGTCCATGTCGCCCCAGCAGGCGCTGGAGGGCCGCGCGCCGCCGGAATCCGAGGTGCTCCAGGGCCAGGACGGCCAGCCCTATTTGGTGGAAAAGCAGGTCCGCGTCTCCGGCGAGGATCTCGTGGACGCCCAGCCGGGCTTCGACCAGAACACCCGCGAGCCCATCGTCTCCTTCCGCTTCAACAACAATGGCGCCCGGCGCTTCGCGACGGTGTCGCAGGAAGCGGTGGGGCGGCCCTTCGCCATCGTCCTCGACAATCAGGTGATCTCGGCGCCGGTCATCCGCGAGCCCATCCTCGGCGGCGCGGGCCAGATCTCCGGCTCCTTCACGGTTCAGCAGGCCAACGACCTCGCCATCCTCCTGCGCGCTGGCGCGCTGCCGGCCCCGCTCAAGGTGGTGGAGGAGCGCACGGTGGGCCCGAGCCTCGGCGCCGATTCCATCCAGGCCGGCAAGGTCGCCGCCTATGTGGCGACGGCGCTGGTTGCGGTGTTCATGATCGCGGTCTACGGCCTGTTCGGCCTGTTCGCCCTGGTGGCGCTCGCCGTCCACATCATGCTGATGTTCGCGCTCCAGTCGGTTCTCGGGGCGACGCTGACGCTTCCCGGCATCGCCGGCGTCGTGCTCACCATTGGCATGGCGGTGGATTCCAACGTGGTGATCTTCGAGCGCATGCGCGACGAGGCGCGCGAGGGACGATCCGCCATCTCGGCCATCGACAAGGGGTTTGTGAACGCGCTGGGCACCATCCTCGATGCCAACATCACCTCGCTCGCCACGGCGGTCATCCTGTTCCTCATGGGCGGGTCGGGTCCGGTGCGCGGCTTCGCCGTCACCTACATCCTCGGCCTTCTGACCACCATGTTCACCGCCTACACCCTGACGCGGCTCATGATCGCCTATTGGGTGAAGTGGCGGCGGCCGGCGAAGCTGCCCATCTGAAGGTCCGCCGCACATGCCTTTGATCGACTACATTCCGGCGCAGACCAACATCCACTTCATGCGCCTGCGCCACTGGACGTTCCCGTTCTCGGCGGCAATCTCCATTTTCGCGGTGGTGCTGTTCGCCACCGTGGGCTTCAACCTCGGCATCGATTTCCGCGGCGGCACCCTCATCGAGGCGCAGACCAGCCAGCAGCAGGCGGACGTGGGCGCCCTGCGCGAGCATCTCACCGACCTCGACGTGGGCGACGTGCAGATTCAGGAGTTCGGCTCGCCCCGCGACGTGCTGATCCGCGTCGGCGCCTTCGGCACCACCGATGAGGCGCAGCAGGCCATCCTGACCAAGGTGAGGGACGTGCTGGGTGCGGAATATTCCATCCGCCGCGTGGAAACGGTGGGCCCGAGCGTGTCGGGTGAACTGGTGCGCCAGTCCATCCTCGCGCTGGTTCTGGGCGCGGTGGCTGTGCTCGCCTATCTCTGGTTCCGCTTCGAGTGGCAGTTCGCGGTGGGCGCCATCGTCACGACGATGCACGACATCTTCGTCACGCTGATGATCTATTCGGCGTTCGGGATCGACTTCGATCTTACCTCCATCGCCGCCATCCTCACCATCATGGGCTATTCGCTCAACGACACGGTGGTGGTGTACGACCGCATCCGAGAGATGCTGCGCCGCTACAAGAAGATGCCGCTCCCCGAGCTGCTCGACATCGCGGTGAATGCCACCTTCTCGCGCACCATCATCGTCTCCACCACCACCTTCTTCGCCACTCTCGCGCTGTATTTCTTCGGCGGCGAGGTGTTGAAGGGCTTCTCCCTGGCGATGACCGTGGGCGTGGTGATCGGCACCTATTCCACCATCTTCGTCGCGGCGCCCATCCTCATCCATCTGGGCCTGCGCTCCTCCACCGTCGCACCGCCGGCCCGCGAGGTCGATCCCGAGGTGAGCGAGCTCGACGCTCTGGTGAAGATGGAGGCCGCGGCGGTCCCCGCGCCGCCCGCCGAAGGCGTTCCCGCCACCAGCCCCGTGCCGGCCAATCCTCCGGCGAAGGCCGGCAGGCCGGGTGCCAAGACCTCTGGCGGACCCTCCGGCGGACGGCCGGGCAAGGGCGGCGGCGGCAAGGGCGGCAATTCGGGGCCTGCCCGTCCCGCCAAGGCGTGATCCGGTGGCCGCCGGAGACGCCTTCCTGCCGCGGCAGGTCGCCATCGACGGCTACGGCGACAGCTTCTTCCACTTCGCCGGCATGTCCCACCCCGGCTCCATCCTCGCCTTGCCGTCGGGTATCCGCGGCTGGGCGCCAGCGCGCATGGCGGACATCGATGCCGCCGCGCTCGCGCCGGTGTTGGCGGAGGCCGACGCCTTCGAGCTTCTTTTCATCGGCACCGGCAAGGATCCGGCGCACCTCAAGGAGCCGCTGAAGCAGCTGCTGCGCGGACGGGGCCTGCGGTTCGAACTGATGCCGACACCCTCCGCCGCTGCGACCTATAATGTGCTGCTCGCCGAGGGACGGCGCGTCGGCGCCGCCCTCATCGCCTTCTGAGCGGGACCGCGGCCATGGACTCCTCCGACCCGTCGCCTGCCGCCGCTTCCCCCCTCGACGCGGCCTACGACCATTGCGCCGAGCTGGTGCGGGCGCACGACCGCGATCGGTTTCTCTCGGCGCTCTTCGCGCCGCCCGACCGGCGGCGGCACCTGCTCGCGCTTTATGCCTTCAATCTGGACGTGGCGCGGGTGCGCGAAGTGGTGCGCGAGCCCCTGCCGGGCGAGGTGCGGCTGGCGTGGTGGCGCGAGGTGATCGAGGGGGAGGGCAGGGGCGAGGTGGCCGGCCATCCGGTCGCCGCGGCGCTGCTCGATACCATCGCCCGCTTCCGCCTGCCGCGGGCGGCCTTCGTCGCCCTCACCGACGCGCGCATCTTCGATCTGTATGACGACCCCATGCCGACGCTGGGCGACCTCGAAGGCTATGCGGGCGAGACGGCCTCCGCACTGCTCCAGCTCTCGGCGCTGATCGTGCTGCCGGACGTGGGCCGCTCCGGCGACCTCTCGGGCCATGCGGGCGTCGCCATCGCCCTCACCGGATTGATGCGTGCCTTCCCCATCCATGCGGCGCGCGGGCAGTGCTTCCTGCCGCTGGATATCCTGTCCCGCCACGGCGTGGGACGGGAGGAGGCGGTGTCGGGGACGGTGACGCCGGGACTTCTCGCGGCGCTCGCGGAGTTGCGCGCCATTGCGGGCCGCCATCTTGGCCAGGCGCGCGATGCCGCCGGGCAGGTCTATGCGGCGACGTCCATCGCCGCGCCCTTCCTGCCGCTGGCGCTGGTGAAGGGCGATCTCTCCTCCCTCGCCCGGGTGCGCGATCCCTTTCACCAGAGCGCCGGCCTCTCGCCGTTCCGCCGCCAGCTGGCGCTGTGGTGGGCCTCCAAGCAGGCGGCGCGGGGGCGCATCTGGTTCTGAGCAGGGCGAAAGGACGCCCTCTTCAGCCGTCCCACACGGGCAGGTCGCCCTGGGCCCAGCCGGCCTTCGTCTCGGCCACGTAGTCCCCATAGCGGCCGGCAGCGATGGCGGCGCGGGCGCCGGCCATGAGCTGCTGGTAGTAATGCGTGTTGGCCCAGGAAATCAGCATCGCTCCCAGCATCTCCTCGCACCGCACCAGGTGATGAAGATAGGCGCGGGAATAGTCGCGCAGGGCCGGGCAGTCGCTCTCCTCGTCCAGCGGCCGGGGATCCTCGGCGTGGCGGGCGTTCTTCAGATTGATCCGGCCGAAGCGGGTGAAGGCCAAAGCGTGCCGGCCGGAGCGGGTGGGCATCACGCAATCGAACATGTCGATGCCCCGGGCGACGCTTTCCAGCAGGTCGTCCGGCGTGCCCACACCCATGAGGTAGCGCGGCTTCGACACGGGAAGGTGCGGCTCTACCGTCTCGATCATGGCCAGCATGACCGCCTGCGGCTCACCCACGGCAAGGCCGCCGATGGAATAGCCCGGGAAGTCCATGTCCGCGAGCGCGCGCGCCGATTCCACCCGGAGCGCCTGCACCGCGCCGCCCTGCACGATGCCGAACAGCGCCCGGCCTTTCGGCTGCGCCTCGAACGCCCGCTTCGAGCGCTCCGCCCAGCGCAAGGAGAGGCGCATGGCCCGCTCCGCCTCCTCGTCCGTGCAGGGCAGGCGCACGCACTCGTCGAGCTGCATCTGGATGTCGGCGCCCAGCAGGCCCTGGATCTCCACGGAGCGCTCAGGACTCATCTCGTGATAGGCGCCGTCCACGTGGGAGCGGAAGGTCACGCCCTGCTCGCTCATCTTCCTGAGGCTCGACAGGCTCATCACCTGGAAGCCGCCGGAATCGGTGAGGATCGGCCCCTCCCAGCCCATGAAGCGATGCAGTCCGCCGAGCTTCGCCACCCGCTCGGCGCCGGGGCGCAGCATGAGGTGATAGGTGTTGCCGAGCACGATGTCGGCGCCCGCGGCCTTCACCTGGTCGAAATAGAGCCCCTTCACCGTCGCCGCCGTGCCCACCGGCATGAAGGCGGGCGTGCGGACGACGCCGCGCGGCGTCGTCACGAAGCCGGCGCGGGCGCCGCCGCTGGTGGCGGTGAGGGTGAAGGCGAACGTGTCGGCGGAAGGCGAAGCGGTCATGCGCCGCCTTCTGGCAGAAGCAGGCACGCATCGCCATAGGAATAGAAGCGATACCCGGCCGCGATGGCATGGGCATAGGCGCGCTTCTGCGTGTCATGGCCGATGAAGGCGGCCACCAGCATCACCAGCGTCGAGCGCGGCAAATGGAAGTTGGTGAGCATGGCGTCCACCGCCTTGAAGCGGTAGCCGGGGGTGATGAAGATGTCGGTCTCGCCGACGAAGGGGCGGATGAGGCCGTCCTCCCCCGCCGCGCTCTCGATCAGCCGGGTGGACGTGGAGCCGACGGTGAGGATGCGCCCACCCTTCGCCTTCACGGCATTGAGGGCGTCCGCGGTCTCCCGCGTCACCTCGCCCCATTCCGCATGCATGCGATGGCCGGACGTGTCGTCGGCCTTCACCGGCAGGAAGGTGCCGGGTCCCACGTGCAGCGTCACGCAGTGCCGCTCGGCTCCGGAGGCGGCGATGCGGGCCATGAGATCGGGCGTGAAATGCAGGCTGGCGGTGGGCGCCGCCACCGAGCCCGAGACGCGGGCGAACAGGGTCTGGTAGTCGGCCCGGTCGCGGTCGTCCTCGTGCCGGCGGGCGGCGATATAGGGTGGGATCGGCATGTGGCCCACCGCCGCCACCGCCTCGTCGAGGGCGGGGCCGGAGAGGTCGAAGGCGAGCGCCACGGTCCCGTCCTCGTCCTTGGCGGCGACGGTGGCATCGAGCGCGCCCAGAAGGCAGGTGCTGCCTTCCGCACCGAAACGGATCCTGTCGCCCACCTTCAGCCGCTTGCCCGGCTTGGCGAAGGCGCGCCAGCGGTCGGGCGCGAGGCGCTTGACCAGCGTCGCTTCCATCCGCACCTCGGCTCCGCCGGCGCGGGTGCGGATGCCTTCGAGGGCCGCGGGGATCACGCGCGTGTCGTTGACCACCAGCGCATCGCCCGGCGCGAGGAAGGCCGGCAGGTCGCGGACGCTGCCGTCCTGCAGTTGCGGTTCGCAGCCGGCGCGCACCACCAGCATGCGCGCGCTGTCGCGCGGCTCGGCAGGGCGCAAGGCGATGTGCTGCTCGGGAAGCTCGAAATCGAAGGCGTCGACGCGCATGGAGGGAGGGGGCGACCGTTAGAAGATGGCGATAGCGCCCTGCCAGATGGCCCAGGTCATAAGCGCCGTGATCAGCAGCCCAAGCAGGGTCGCGGCGAAGCCGGCGAGGATGACGAGGCCGTCCCGTTCCACGAGGCCCAGGCCGAAGATGCATACGGCGAAGCCGGGGGGAAGATTGCCGAGGAAGGGAATCGGCAGCAGCAGGATAAAGCCCAGCAGGACCACCGTGGCGCCCACCACGCGGCGGGCGGTGGGACCGGCGAACTGCTCGTATCGGGGGCGCGAGATCTTCTCGAATCGCTCGATCCACGGTCGCGAGCGGTTGACAATGCTCTCCAGCATGGAGCGGGAGAAGGTGCGACGGGCGATGTACTGCGGCAGCCACAATTCCTGCCGACCCAGCGCCATCTGGAGGCCGATGAGCCCGAGGATGGTGCCGCAGACCACGGGAATGCCGGGCGGCATGGGAATGCAGTTGGGAATGCCGAAGATCAGGAAGAGAATGCCGAAGGCCCGGTTCCGCAAGGCGTTCACGAGATCGCCGATGGCCACCTGATCCTCTTCCTGGGCGGCGAGGACGGCGGCGAGCAATTCGGACGTGCGGGGTGTGCGGTGATCCAAAAGGCGCCCTCGTGTAATGGTCGCCTTTATTAGCATCGCGAAAGCGGCGACCTCAGGGCACGACGCCCATTGCGCCGCGAGTCCCGTTTGCGCGGCGTGTCGGACATGCACGCCCCACCCCCGCGCGGGGCGCACATGTCCGTGCCGCCAGGCGCAACCATAGGACGCCCATCCAGTTGCGAAAAGCCCTCAGCGCGAGGTGGGCGGATGGTCGGGTCAATTCAGCAGGAAAAGCCCGTCCACCGGGCGCAGCTCCGCCGGCTTGATGAGACTGCTGTGCGCCACCCGCACCGAATGCAGTCGCCCCTCGATCTCGCGCTGCCAGAACTCCAGGAACTTGTTGAGCTCCGGAAAGCGGGGGCAGAGGTCATATTCCTGCCAGAGAAAGGTCTGAAGGAGCCTCGGGTGGTCCGGCAGGCGGTAAAGGATCTCGGCCGTGGCGAGGCCGTAGCCTTCCATCTGTAGGGCGAAGTCGCGCGATACCTTGGACGATGGGGACATGGGACGACACCTCCGATCCGCTCGTCCCCGGCGGCGCGTCTCCTGCGTCGACGCCGGGACCAGACAATGAATTGTCGGCTCCAGAGTTTCCCGCGGCCAAGTCTAAATTTTAGTTAGTCCTGCAAAAACAACGCTCTAGCAGCATGTCGGGTGGACTGCTGACAGCGAGTATGGATAGCCCCGCTTCCATGAGACGCTCGGGAAGGTGCCCGGAAATATAGCTGAGGCAAGGGTTTGCAGCCGTGCTAGCACTCGTTCCATTCGAGTGCTAAATTTTTTACGGACCCCCTTGCGGGAGGAAATTGGCGCCCTTAGATCGCGGGCGGGCCGTGTCCGACCCGGACCGGCGCCGCGAAAACAAGCAGTCCAAGCCAAACGAACCGGAGGTTTCCCGATGGGTTTCCGTCCCCTGCACGACCGAGTGGTCGTCAAGCGCATCGAGGCCGAGCAGAAGTCGGCCGGCGGCATCATCATCCCCGACACCGCCAAGGAGAAGCCGCAGCAGGGCGAGGTCGTCGCGGTCGGTCCCGGCGCCCGTAACGAGAAGGGCGAGCTGGTGGCTCTCGACGTCAAGGCCGGCGACACCGTGCTGTTCGGCAAGTGGTCCGGCACCGAGGTCAAGATCGACGGCCAGGATCTCCTCATCATGAAGGAGAGCGACATCCTCGGCGTCATCGAGAACGCGGCCGGCGCCAAGAAGGCGGCCTGACGCCGTCTCCCGACCCGCTGCAATCCGAAATTCAATGGCGTCGTCCCGGTGACGTCGCCTCTCATCTCAAGGAGCAGGCCCCATGGCTGCCAAGGACGTAAAATTCTCCATCGATGCGCGCGACAAGGTTCTGCGCGGCGTCGACATCCTCGCCAATGCGGTGAAGGTCACGCTCGGCCCCAAGGGCCGCAACGTCGTCATCGAGAAGAGCTTCGGCGCCCCCCGCATCACCAAGGACGGTGTGTCGGTGGCCAAGGAGATCGAGCTCGAGGACAAGTTCGAGAACCTCGGCGCACAGCTGGTGCGTGAGGTGGCCTCCAAGACCAACGATCTCGCCGGCGACGGCACCACCACCGCCACCGTGCTCGCCCAGGCCATCGTCCGCGAGGGCGCCAAGGCGGTTGCCGCCGGTATGAACCCGATGGACCTGAAGCGCGGCATCGACCTCGCGGTGGACGCCATCGTCAAGGATCTCGCCGCCAACTCCAAGCGCGTGACCTCCAACGACGAGATCGCCCAGGTTGGCACCATCTCCGCCAACGGCGACGCCGAGGTCGGCAAGTTCCTCGCCGAGGCCATGAAGAAGGTCGGCAACGAGGGCGTCATCACCGTCGAGGAAGCCAAGTCCTTCGAGACCGAGCTCGACGTGGTCGAGGGCATGCAGTTCGATCGCGGCTACCTCTCGCCCTACTTCATCACCAATGCCGAGAAGATGCGCGTTGAGTTCGAGGAGCCCTACATCCTCATCAACGAGAAGAAGCTCGCCAACCTGCAGGAGCTGCTGCCGGTGCTCGAGGCGGTGGTGCAGTCGGCCCGTCCGCTGCTGATCATCGCCGAGGACGTGGAAGGCGAGGCGCTCGCCACCCTCGTGGTGAACAAGCTGCGCGGCGGCCTCAAGGTTGCCGCAGTGAAGGCCCCCGGCTTCGGCGATCGCCGCAAGGCCATGCTGCAGGACATCGCGATCCTGACCGGCGGCACCGTGATCTCCGACGACCTCGGCATCAAGCTCGAGAGCGTCAACCTCTCCATGCTCGGCCGCGCCAAGAAGGTGGTGATCGAGAAGGAGAACACCACCATCGTCGACGGCGCCGGTGAGAAGGCCGAGATCGAAGCCCGCATCGCCCAGATCCGCGCCCAGATCGAGACCACCACCTCCGACTACGATCGTGAGAAGGCGCAGGAGCGCCTCGCCAAGCTCGCCGGCGGCGTCGCCGTGGTGCGCGTGGGCGGCTCGACCGAGGTCGAGGTGAAGGAGAAGAAGGATCGCGTGGACGACGCCCTGCACGCCACCCGCGCTGCGGTGGAAGAGGGCATCGTGCCCGGCGGCGGCGTGGCCCTGCTGCGCTCCATCAAGGCGCTGGAAGGCCTGAAGGTCGACAACCCCGACCAGAAGACCGGCATCGAGATCGTCCGCCGCGCCATCCAGGCGCCCGCCCGCCAGATCGTGCAGAACGCTGGCGAGGATGGCTCCGTGGTGGTGGGCAAGATCCTCGAGTCGTCCGACTACACCTTCGGCTACAACGCCCAGACCGGCGCATATGTGGACATGGTGAAGGACGGCATCATCGACCCCACCAAGGTGGTGCGCACCGCGCTCCAGGATGCGGCGTCCGTGTCCGGCCTGCTCATCACCACCGAGGCGCTCATCGCCGAGCTGCCGAAGAAGAATGCCCCCGCGGCCCCGGCCATGCCGGGCGGCGGCATGGACTTCTGAGGTAGAAGCAGCCTCTGACGCCGCCCGGCGTCTTCGCGAGGGAGCAAACCGGCAAGCCGGTTTGCTCGGGCGGCGGCATGGACTTCTGAGGTAGAAGCAGCCTCTGACGCCGCCCGGCGTCTTCGCGAGGGACGCAAACCGGCAAGCCGGTTTGCTCGGGCGGCGGCATGGACTTCTGAGGTAGAAGCAGCCTCTGACGCCGCCCGGCGTCTTCGCGAGGGAGCAAACCGGCAAGCCGGTTTGCTCGGGCTGCGGCATGGACTTCTGAGGTAGGCGCACCTCTGAGGAAGAGTCTTCGAGTTTCACAGGCCCCGGACGCACCCGGCGAGTATCGCGTACCGCAAACCGACGGAAGGCGGTTTGCCCGGGTGGCGGACCAAAGTGAAAACGGCCGGGCCTCAAGCCCGGCCGTTTGCTTTTTGGCTCACCACGTATAGCGGATGCCGGCATAGACGGCCCGGCCGGAGCCCGGCTCGAACAGGGCGGAGTTCTGTGCCGCCCGCGCGGTGACGCTGACCGTCGCGATATAGGCCGTGTCGAACAGGTTCCGCGCGTCCACATAGGCCGAGAACGGGCCGCCATCGTCGTAGCCGAGGCGGAAGTTCAACAGGGCATAGGCCGCGGTGTTCAGGGTGTTGGCATCGTCCACATAATAGGGCGTCGGCACCCATTCCACGTTCGGACCGGCATAAAAGCCGCTCGGATGCTTGTAGAGGAGCTCGGCGCGGATGTAGTGGCGCGGAATGCCCGGCAGCTGGTTGTTGCCCCACACCGGGTCATTGTCGAAGAAGAAATCCGAATAGGTGTAGGCGAGGTTGAACCACAGCTTGTCCGCCGCCGCACCCTTCTCCCACAGGCCCTTGAGCAGCGTGCCGCCGAAGCCGGCCTCCACGCCCTGGTGCACCGTGTAGCCGAGATTCACCACGGTGCAGACACCGGAGACGGTGGTGGCGTTGCATTGCAGCTCGTTCTTCACGCTGGATCGGTAGAGCGACACGTCCCAGGTGAAATCCTCGCCGCGCCCGCGGCTGCCGATCTCGTAGGTGGTGGCGGTCTGCGCCTCCAGATTTGAGAGGAGGGGGCTGGCGAAATTGGTGAGCTCGGAAAAGGTCGGCACCTCGGCGGAATTGGAGACGTTGGCGAACACCTGCGCCCCCGGCCCGATGTCCCAGACGATGCCGCCCTTCGGCAGGAACAGGCCATAGTCCTTCGATCCGGTCGCCGCGTTGTAGAAGCCGTCCCGGTCGCGCGTGGCGGTCAGGTACTGGAACGCGCCCACCAAAGCAAAGCTCTTGGCGAGGTAGAAATTGTCCTCGGCGTAATAGGTTGTGGTGGTCGCATCCTCGTTGGCGAAGAAGGTGAGGGCGCCCTCGTGGCCTTGGATGTTGGCGAAGCGCTTCGCGTCGGTTGAGCCGATGGAGGTGGTGATGCCGGCGGTCAGACGATTGGCGAAGCCGGCGATCTCTCGCTCGTCCACCAGGCGGGCAAAGCCGCCCCAAGTGAAATAGTCATAGTCCAGCACCTGGAAGATGGGGTGGTTCAGGTCCTTGTCGGAGACGAAGCCGCCGAATTCGAGCTTGCTGTTCTCGCTCATCACCCAGGTGGTCTTGTTGGCGAAGCGCAGCGACTGGATGTTGCGCTGGTAGTCGAGCTTGAGATTGGTGGGGTTGGCGGCCTCGGGATCGGTGAGCGCCGCCGCCTTGCTCACTGCGCCGGGGATCTGCTGCTCGATATCGTTGGCGTTGAAGAAGAACCGGGTCTCGAAGGCGTCCGTGGGCCGCCAGCCGGCATTGCCGGAGGCGCGCAGCGACTGGCCGGCGGAATGCTCGCGGAACCCCTGCGCCGTCTGTGCCGATGCCGTGACGAAGGCATCGAAGGCGCCCTGCGCCCCGCCGGCGCTGCTCTGGAGGCGGAAGAAATCCCAGCTGCCGGCATCGAGCCGAACGGTGACGCTCGGCGCGTCGCGGCCCGTGGGGGTTACGAAATTGATGGCGCCGCCCAAGGCGTTGGCGCCGAGCTGGTAGCCGTTCGCGCCCTTGAACACCTCGACATATCGGTAGGCGGTGGGGTCGATCTCCTGAAAGTCGCCGCCGCCGTCCGCCGTGTTGAGCGGGATGACGCCGTCCTGGAACAGCTGGACGCCGCGCAGATGCGCGTTGCGCGACAGGCCGGAGCCCCGGATGGAGAGACGGGTGTCCTCGCCCCATTTGGTCTGCGCGAAGACGCCGGGGACGAAATCCAGCATGTCCTTGATGGTGACGGCGCGGGTGTCCTGCCACGCCTCGTCGCTCACCACCTCGGCGCCGCCGGGTGTGCGCGCGATGGCGGCGCGCGCCTCGTCCATGCTGGGGACGGTGAGCGAAGCGGCGGTGCCGCCGTCGACCACCACGTCGGGCAGGGTGGCCTCCTGCGCGGCGGCCGCGCCGGCGAACACGAGGGCGAACAAAGATACCGACGCGCAAAGGCGGCGACCTGCTGCGCCGGAAACGGCGCGGGTCGGAAGACGTGAATGGGGCATGGCTGGGCCTTTTCGCCGGCGCACGCGCGCAGCGAAGGGAAGAGGGGACGGGTCGGAGGGCGAGCGCCGTTTGCCCTGGTCGTCGCGACTGGCGCACGGCGATCCGGCGGCAGGCGCTGAAAGCGCCTGCGCTCGGCCCGCTCAGGCAGGCCCTCCGGCGGGGATGGCGAGGAGGCTGGAAAGCCGGCTCAGATGGCCGGGGGCGCGCGCGGCTGGGCGTGCTCGCGAACGGGCGGTGCCACAGCCACCAGCGCGGCGCGGGGCGCGATGGCGGCGCTTGCCCCATAGGCGGCGGGCAGGGGCAGGGCAGGGGGAGCGGCGAGAACCGGAACGCCGCCCATGATGGGGCATAAGATGCAGTGGACGCCGCCCGCCTTGTCAGGACCGGACGTCCCTTCATCCGTCTGGGTGCCGTGGGTCGAGGGCAGGCAGAGGAAGACGCCGGCATCGCCGGATGCCGCGGCGCCCGCCATGGCACCGGCCGCGAGCGCACCCGCGACGGACTGGAGCAGGACGACGTAGCTGAGCGCAAAGGCGAACAGCAGGCGCAGTCCGCCGCCGGCCGCATGCCGCCGCCGCAACGCCCGCGCTGATCCGCCCGAAGTCGCCACTGCCAGCCCTTGTTCGCCCGTTTGTCCCTGATTGCCCGCCGCCTGAGCGATGCCAAATGCGCGACACCGCGCCTGGCTCAGCGCCGTCGCGCAGGCCGCCGATAAGCCCCGGATTTCCCCTGCGGGAAGGTAGGCACGTCCCTCCAGCATTGAGAAGGACACACTCCTGCGGCATGCCGCCGCTTCCCGAAAGCGCCGGCCCGGGGTTAGCGTCAGGGCCGTTTGGGGGTATAAGAAGGGGCGCCAGCCAATCCCGCATTCGGGATCGCCAGCCTTTCCAGATTCGATGATTGGTGACGCGCGATGCCCGTTCGCATGTTTTCGCGCATGCCTTTTCGGCGTGCTTTCTTGCTGGTGCCCACGGGCGCTGCCGCTGTTTTCCTCACCGCGACTCTTTTGTCGGACATCGTCGCCGCGCAGCAGACCGCCCCGGCCGAAGCCCCCCGCGCCGCACCGGCTCAGCCTCCTGCGGAGGCCCCGCTCGCCGCCTCTCCGGCGCCTGGAGCGCCAGTGGCTTCACCCGCCCCCGCCGCTGCGCCTGCCCCCGCCGCCGCTGCGGCCCAGGGCGCGCCCGCATCCACGGTAACGCCGGCCGACGCTGTCCATGTCGCCGAGCCCCACCCGGTGGCGGTGCCCGAGGTGGGCGCCGACGGACGGCTGCCGCATGATCTCTCCCCGTGGGGCATGTTCATGGCCGCGGACCTTGTGGTCAAAGCGGTCATGGTGGGCCTCGCCTTCGCCTCCGTCGTCACCTGGACCGTCTGGTTCGCCAAGACATTCGAACTGCTGCTGGCGCGTCGCAAGGTGTCGCGCACGCTGCGCGTCCTGCGGGAGTCGGCGACGCTCGCCAACGCCGCCGAGGGCATTCCCCAGGGGCGCGGGCCGGCGCAGTCCACGCTTCGGGCGGCACTGGCCGAATGGCGCGCCTCCGAAGGTCTGCCGGTGGAAGGCATCAAGGAGCGCGTCGCCGTCGCGCTCTCGCGCATCGAGGCCAAGGCCGGCCGCCGCATGACGAGCGGGACCGGCGTGCTCGCCACCATCGGCGCCACTGCCCCCTTCGTCGGCCTGTTCGGCACGGTCTGGGGCATCATGAACTCGTTCATCGGCATCTCGAAGGCGCAGACCACCAATCTCGCGGTGGTGGCGCCCGGCATTGCCGAGGCGCTGCTCGCCACCGCCATTGGCCTCGTCGCGGCGATTCCGGCGGTGGTGATCTACAACGTGTTCGCTCGCGCCATCACGGCCTACAGGGCGCAGCTCTCCGACGTTTCGGCCGAGGTGATGCGCCATCTGTCCCGCGATCTCGACCGCGCAGCGGTCGAAGCGGAGGCCCCGCGCCTGCGCGCAGCCGCGGAGTAGGGCGATGGCCGCCAAGCTCGATCAGGGCGGGGACGAACTCGCCGAGAATCACGAGATCAACGTTACGCCCTTCATCGACGTGATCCTCGTCCTGCTCATCATCTTCATGGTGGCGGCGCCGCTCGCGACCGTGGATGTGAAGGTGGACCTGCCCGCCTCCAACGCCCAGCCCCAGCCGCGGCCCGACAAGCCGCTGTTCCTGTCGGTGAAGAAGGACCTCACCCTCGCGCTGGGCGACGACCCGGTCGGGCGCACGGCGCTCGGCTCCATGCTCGACGGGAAGACCGGCGCCGACCGGCAGCAGCGGGTCTTCGTGCGCGCCGACAAGTCCGTGCCCTATGGTGACGTGATGGAGGTGATGAACCTTCTGCGCGTGGCAGGCTATCTGAAGATCGCGCTCGTCGGTCTGGAGTCGGAAGGCGTCGCACCGCCGCCCGATCCCTCCCTCATCGGCTCCGCCGCTGCAGCCCCGGCTGCGCCGCCCGCTGCGCCCGCCCCGGGGGCCGGTCGGTGAGCGCGGTTCATCACTGGCACGACTTCGACCGCTACCATTGGCGCGACACGGTGCTGCGCCTCGCGGCGGGGGTGCTGTTCATCGTCCTTGTTCATGCGGTGGCGGTCTACGCGGCGCTGTTCTGGCGCAAGGTCGAGGCCGGCGACCAGTCGCCGCCCGCAGCCGTGATGATCGAGCTCGCCCCCATGGCGGTGAGCGAGGCCTCGCAGGAGGACCTCACCCCCGCGCCGCCGATGGTGCAGAGCCCCGAATCCGTGCCGGACGCGCCCGATATCCCGGAAGAGGCCGCCCCGCCGCCCGAGCCCGAGGTGGTTGAGCAGGTGGTCGAGAAGATGCCGGAGCTGGAGCCCGCCCCGGTCCAGGCCGAGGTGGTGCTGCCCAAGCCGCAGCCGGAGACCAAGCCGGAGCCCAAGCCGCGGCCCAAGGTGGTCGAGCGGCCGAAGAAGGACGCCAAGCCCACCCGGCGCCAGGCCGCGCCGGTGAATGCCGCCGCACCGCGATCCGACGCGCCGGAGGCCAACACCACCGCCGCCCCTTCGCCGGGCGCGGCGGCGGCCCGCTCGGCCTCGATCGCTGACTGGCGCTCACGGGCGTTCGCCCACCTCAGCCGCTTCAAGCGGTCCCAGCGCGGCATCATCGGCCGGCCCGGCATCACCATCTCCATCACCGCGGCGGGCAGCGTCACGTCGGTGTCGCTCGCGCGCTCGTCGGGTAACCCGGTGCTGGACGAGGAGGCCGTGGCCATGGCGCGGCGCGCCTCGCCCTTCCCGCCCCACCCGGACGGTCGGCCCTTCACCTTCGGCGTGTCGGTGGACTTCACGCGATAGGCATCTTCCCGGCCCGCGCCCCGACAAGCGCGGCCGCAGGGCGGGACGAACCGCTGGCCTCAGCGTTGCGGACGGTGCAGGGCAGCGCCGTCCGTGTCGCAGGCCCGCCTTTTGGACTTCACCGCCACGCTGTGATAAGCGCAGGGCTCGCTGCGACAGGCAGGCCGACGCCTGCGGTCGCAGTGCCCCGACATCACCGGAGACCGCTCATGGCCTCGCAGGACGCGAACCGATCCTCCATCGTGGAGGAGATCAACCGCTTCTTCACCGCCCCTCTCGCCGAGACCGATCCCGAGATCGCCGGTGCGGTGAAAGCGGAACTCGGTCGCCAGCGGGACGAGATCGAGCTGATCGCCTCCGAGAACATCGTCTCGCGCGCCGTGCTCGAGGCCCAGGGCACCGTCCTCACCAACAAATATGCCGAAGGCTATCCGGGCAAGCGCTACTACGGCGGCTGCCAGTTCGTGGACGTGGCCGAGACTCTCGCCATCGAGCGCGCCAAGAAGCTGTTCGGCTGCGCCTTCGCCAACGTGCAGCCCAATTCCGGCAGCCAGGCCAACCAGGGCGTGTTCTTCGCCACCCTTCAGCCGGGCGACACCTTCCTCGGCCTCAATCTGGCTGCGGGCGGCCACCTGACCCACGGCTCGCCGGTGAACATGTCCGGCAAGTGGTTCAAGCCGGTGCCCTACACCGTGCGCGAGGACGACCAGCGCATCGACTACGAGGCGGTGGCGCAGCTCGCCGACCAGCACAAGCCCAAGCTGATCGTCGCCGGCGGCTCGGCCTATCCGCGCATCATCGACTTCCCCAAGATGCGCGCCATCGCGGATTCCGTGGGCGCGCTGCTGATGGTGGACATGGCGCATTTCGCCGGCCTCGTCGCGGGCGGCGCCCATCCGAGCCCGTTTCCGCACGCCCATGTGGTCACCACCACCACCCACAAGACCCTGCGCGGGCCGCGTGGCGGCATGATCCTCACCAATGACGAGGACCTCGCCAAGAAGATCAACTCGGCGATCTTCCCCGGGATCCAGGGCGGGCCGCTGATGCACGTCATCGCCGCCAAGGCGGTGGCCTTCGGCGAGGCGCTGCGCCCCGAGTTCAAGACCTATGCGGCGAACGTGGTGGAGAATGCCAAGGCGCTCGCCGAGACCCTGAAGGGCCACGGCTTCGCCATCGTCTCCGGCGGCACGGACACCCACCTCATGCTGGTGGACCTGCGCCCCAAGCGGCTCACCGGCAAGACCTCCGAGGCCGCCCTCGGCCGCGCCCACATCACCACCAACAAGAACGGCATCCCGTTCGATCCCGAGAAGCCGTTCGTCACCTCCGGCATCCGCCTCGGCACGCCGGCCTGCACCACGCGCGGCTTCGGCGTGGGCGAGTTCCAGCAGGTGGGCGACCTGATCGCCGAGGTGCTCGACGTGCTCTCCCAGAAGGGCACGGATGAGGACAGCCTGGTGGAGGGCGCGGTGCGCGAGAAGGTCTCGGCGCTGCTCGCCCGCTTCCCCATCTACCCCTGAGGGGAATTGGCGAAGGGGTGAAGCATGCGGTGTCCCTACTGCGGCGGCCTCGACACGCAGGTGCGCGATTCCCGGCCGACGGAGGACAACACCGCCATCCGTCGCCGCCGCATCTGTCCCGATTGCGGCGGCCGTTTCACCACCTTCGAGCGCGTGCAATTGCGCGAGCTGATGGTGCTGAAGCGCTCGGGACGGCGCGTGCCGTTCGAGCGCGAGAAGCTGGAAAAATCGGTCTCCGTCGCCCTGCGCAAGCGCACGGTGGATCATGAGCGCGTGGAGCGCATGATCAACGGCATCGTGCGCCAGCTGGAAAACGTGGGCGACGGCGACATCACTTCCGAGACCATCGGCGAGATGGTGATGGAAGGGCTGAAGCAGCTCGACGACGTGGCCTATGTGCGGTTCGCCTCGGTCTACCGCAATTTCCGCGAGGCCAAGGACTTCGAGAACGCCCTCGCCGAACTGTCCCACGACGGCGAGACGCGGCCCGACGCGGCGTCCGAGGCCGCCAAGGACAAGCCCAAGGGGCCCCGCCCGCCGCGAGGCGGGGAATGAGCGGGCGGCCCATGCCGTTGCGGGGCGTCGTCTCCCCGCGAGAGGACGAGCTGTTCATGGCCGAGGCGCTCCGGGTCGGCAAGACCGGGCTCGGCCGCACCTGGCCCAATCCCTCGGTGGGAGCGGTCGTGGTGCAGCATGTGGACGGCGTGCCGCGCATCGTCGGCAGCGCCGCCACGGCACCCACCGGCCGGCCCCATGCCGAACCGCTGGCGCTGGCCCAGGCCGGCGCTCTGGCGAAGGGCGCGACCCTCTATGTGACGCTGGAGCCCTGCTCCCACCACGGCCGCACGCCGCCCTGCGCGGATGCGGTGATCGCCTCCGGCGTCAGCCGGGTCGTCGCCGCCATCGAGGACCCGGACCACCGGGTGAAGGGCAGGGGCGTCGCCCGCCTGCGGGCGGCTGGCATCTGGGTGACTGTGGGGGTCGGTGCCGAGCCGGCGCTGTTCGATCACGCCGGGCACATCCGCAGGGTCACGCAGGGGCGGCCCCACGTGCTGGTGAAGATGGCGGTCTCCGCCGACGGCAAGGCCGCCCATCCCGGCCCGAAGCCCGCCGAGGTGACCGGTTCCGAGGCGCGGGCGCGGGCGCATCTGATGCGCGCGCATGCGGACGCCATCCTGGTGGGTCTCGGCACGGTGCTGGCCGACGATCCCATGCTCACCTGTCGGCTGGAAGGCTATGAGGACCGCTCGCCCGTGCGCCTGGTGCTCGACAGCGAGCTGGACATTCCGCTGAGCTCGGCTTTGGTGCGCACGGCCTGCGACGTGCCGCTGTGGATCATCGCGGCCGAGGACGCGCCGGCCGACCGCGCCGCGTTGCTCAACGAGAAGGGCGTGGAGGTGCTGCGCGCCCCGCGCGCCGTCGACGGCCGCCCCAACTTGGCTGCCGTGCTGAAGCTGCTGGCCCTGCTGGGCCTCACGCGGGTGATGGTGGAGGGCGGACCCCATACCGCTGCGGCCTTCCTTGAGGCCGGACTGGTGGACGAGGTGGCGGTGTTCCGCAGCCCCGTCATCCTCGGCCCGGACGCCTATGACGCCCTCGCCGGCCGCCCGCTGGACCGCCTGACCGCCCCCGTGGGCTTCGCCGAGGTGGAGCGCGCCGAACTGGGCGCCGACCATCTCGTGCGCTTGTGGAGACGCTGAAATGTTCACCGGCATCGTCACCGACATGGGCGACCTCGTGAAGGTGGAGCCGCGCGGCGAGGTGAAGACCCTCACCATCGCCACCGCCTTCGATGCGACAGGCATCGACATCGGCGCCTCTATCGCCCATGCGGGCGTGTGCCTGACCGTCACGTCGGTGACGCCGGGCGGGCCGCGCGGCACCCTCTTCACCGTCGATGCGGCGCCGGAGACCCTCGCGGTCACCACGGTGGGCCGCTGGGCCGAGGGCGCGCGCATCAATCTGGAGCGTTCGCTCAAGATGGGCGACGAACTGGGCGGGCACATGGTGTCCGGTCACGTGGACGGCCTCGCCAAAGTGGTGTCGCGGGAAGACCTCGGCACCACCACCCGTTTCGTCTTCGAGGTGCCGGAGCATCTGGCGCGCTTCGTCGCGGCCAAGGGGTCGGTGGCGCTCGACGGCACCTCGCTCACGGTCAACAGCGTGGAGGGCAACACCTTCTCCTGCCTGCTTATTCCCCACACCCTGGCGGTCACCACCTGGGGCGGCGTGAAGGCCGGAGACGCGGTCAATTTCGAGGTAGACCTGATGGCGCGCTATGCGGCGCGGCTTGCGGAGTTCCCCCGGGCCGGGTAGGCCTGCGGGCAATTCCGGCGCAGGCGCGACAGCGCCGCGCCTCACGGTTTCTGGAGATAGACCCATGGTCACGACGCGCAGGCAAGCCGCCGTCGAGGGCGACACGTCGCTGGAGGGCGCGCGCGTCCTCATCATCGAAGGCCGCTATTACGACGCGCTCGCCGACGAGCTTCTGGCCGGCGCCCGCGCCGCGCTCAAGGCGGCGGGCGTGGAAGCCGAGGTCATCACCGTGCCCGGCGCGCTGGAGATCCCCATCGCCGCCGAGATCGCCATCGAGGCCTCCGAGGTCAGCGGCGAGGCGGTGGACGCGGTGGTGGGGCTCGGCGTGGTGATCCGCGGGGAGACCTTCCATTTCGACATCGTCGCCGGCGAATCCGCCCGCGGCCTCATGGAGCTGGGCATGGCCCACGCGCTTCCGGTGGGCAACGGCATCCTCACCGTGGATACCGAGGCGCAGGCCTGGGAGCGCGCCCGGGTCTCCGAGGGCAACAAGGGCGGCGGCGCGGCCGAGGCGGCGCTGAACCTGCTGCGCCTCAAGCGGCGGCTGGAAGCATGAAGGACCAGGACACCCAGAAGGCGCCTGCGCCCTCCAAGCCCATGAAGAAGAGCGCGGCCCGCCTCGGCGCGGTGCAGGCGCTCTACCAGATGGATCTCGCCGGCACGCCGCTCAACCACGTGCTCGCCGAGTTCGAGAGCCACTGGCTGGGTCAGGAAGTGGAAGGCGTGGAGATGCCCGACGCCGACCGCCGGCTGTTCCGCAGCGTGGTGGAGGGCGTGCTGGCCGAGCAGCGGCGCATCGACCCGCTGCTGGACAATGCGCTGTCCAACGGCTGGCCGCTGAAGCGGGTGGAGGCGGTGCTGCGCGCCGTGCTGCGGGCCGGTGCCTTCGAGCTGATGGCGAAGCCCGACGTGCCCGTGCGCGTGGTCATCGCCGAATATGTGAACGTCGCCGCGGCCTTCCTCGACCGGGACGAGACCGGCATGGTGAATGCGGTGCTCGATGCCCTCGCCCGCGAGCTGCGCGCCGCCGAATTCGCCGGGGACTGAGATGGACGGCGGCGGGTCCGGCGAGGATCGCTTCATCGCCCGCTTCTTCCGTCCCATCGCGGGCTCGCCCGCGGCGCTCGGCCTGATGGACGACGCCGCACTTCTCACTCCGCCTGACGGCTGCGACCTTGTGCTGACCAAGGATGCGGTGGTGGCCGGGGTGCATTTCTTCCCGGACGATCCGCCTGCTGCCGTGGCCCGCAAGGCGCTGCGCGTGAATCTCTCCGACCTCGCCGCCAAGGGCGCTGCCCCGCTGGGCGCGCTGCTGGCGCTGGCGTTGCCCAAGGGCACACCCGACGCCTGGATGGAAGGCTTCGCCACCGGCCTCGGCGCCGATACCATGCTCTACGGCTGCCCCATCCTCGGCGGCGACACGGTTTCGACGCCGGGACCGGTCACCATCACCCTCACGGCGCTCGGCGCGGTGCCCAAGGGCGGCTTCGTGCCGCGCACCGGCGCGCGGCCGGGCCAAGCGATCTTCGTGACCGGTACCATCGGCGATGCCGCGCTCGGTCTCAGGCTGCGCCAGAACGGCGATCTGCCCGCCTTCGCCGGGCTAAGCGAAGAGCGGCGCGCCCATCTCCTCGATCGCTACCTCCATCCGCAGCCTCGGCTCGCCCTCGCGCCCGTGCTGCGCCGCTTCGCCGCCGCCGCCATGGATGTGTCGGACGGCCTCGCCGGAGACCTCGCCAAGATGCTCGCGGCGTCCGGCTGCGGCGGGCGGATGGAGGCGCGGCGGGTGCCGCTCTCGGGCGCCGCTGCTGCGGCGGTGGAGGCGGATGGCGGCCTGCTGAAGACCGCGCTCACCGGCGGCGACGATTACGAGATCCTCGCCTGCGTCCCCCACGACGCCGTTTCGGCCTTCACCGTGGCAGCCGCCGAGGCGGGCGTCCCCGTGGCCCTGATCGGCGAGACGCGGGAGGCGCACGGCCTGGACGTGACCGACGCGGGCGGGCATCCGCTTGACCTCGGCAGCGGCAGCTTCAGCCACTTCTGAGGGGCGGGCCGGGTGTCACTTTTCGGTCCAAGCCGCGGGATGACGATCAGGCGCCGCTGCGGCCGAAGCGTCGGTTGCCTCAGCCCAGAGCCACCAGCACCGCGCCCGCCGCGATGAGGCCGACGCCGAGGCCGGCGGTGGTGCTCAGCCTCTCGCCGAGGAAGACCACGCCGAACACCGCCACCAGCACCACACTCAGTTTGTCCACGGGAGCGACGCGCGCGGCGTCGCCGATCTTCAAGGCGCGGAAGTAGCACAGCCAGGAGGCGCCGGTGGCCAGCCCCGACAGGACGATGAACAGCCACGAGCGCCCGGGCACGCTGGAGAGCGGCTGCCAGCTTCCGCCTCCGACGGCGATGGCGGCGACCAATGCGAGGATCACCATTGTGCGCAGCAGCGTCGCGAGGTCGGCATTGATCTGGGCGACGCCGATCTTGGCGAAGATGGCGGTGAGGGCGGCAAAGGCGGCGGAGAGCACCGCCCAGAACAGCCAGGATTGGGCGACGGAGGAGGGGGACATGGCGCAGCTTCCCGAAAGGCGCCGCGACTATGGCCGAGCCGGCCGGCCGAGAACAGCGGGGACGAACGGCGGTCGACCCCGCGGGCGCGGCCGAATCTGGTAGCCTTCCGCTCCCCGTCCTGAGCCCCCATCTGATGCCCATGTCCGGTCCCGGCTTCATCCACCTCCACGTCCATTCCTCCTTCTCGCTGCTGGAGGGCGCGCTCTCCATCGGCAAGCTGGCGGACCTCGCGAAGGCGGACTATCAGCCGGCCATCGCGCTGACGGACACCGGCAATCTGTTTGGGGCGCTGGAGTTTTCCGAGAAGATGTCGGGCGCGGGCATCCAGCCCATCGCCGGCGTGTCGCTCGCCCTCGACCTGCCGGAGCCGGCGGGCCCGCGCGGGGCGATCCGTCCGAAGAAGCCGCGCATCGTGCTGCTCGCCAAGGACGAGACCGGCTGGCGCAATCTTATGCGCCTCGTGTCGCGCTCCTTCCTCGAGACGGCGAGCGAGGACGAGCCGCGCATCCTGACGGAGTGGCTGGCCGAGGCGAATTCCGGCCTCATCGCTTTGACCGGCGGTCCCGCTGGCCCCCTCGACCGGGCGCTGGTGGCCGGCCATGCGGACCTTGCCGCCGAGCGGCTGGACCGCCTCGCCTCCCTCTTCGGCGATCGCCTCTATGTGGAGGTGCAGCGCCACGGCGCCGATGCCGAGCGCCTCGCCGAGCCGATCCTGCTCGATCTCGCCTACGCCAAGGGCATTCCGCTGGTCGCCACCAACGAACCCTTCTTCGCCGCCAAATCGGACTATGAGGCCCATGACGGGCTCCTCGCCATCGCCGAGGGCCGGTTGCTGTCGGAGGGCGACCGCCGCCGGCTTACCGCCGAGCACCGGTTCAAGACCCGCGCGGAGATGCTGGAGCTGTTCGCCGATTTGCCGGAGGCGACGGCCAATACGGTGGAAATCGCCCGGCGCTGCGCCTACCGGGTGCGCACCGCCAAGCCCATCCTGCCGCGCTTCACCTCCGGCGGCGGCGGTGATGCCCTTGCCGAAGAGGCTGCAGAGCTGGAGCGGCAGGCGCAGCAGGGCCTCGCAGAGCGCCTCGCCAAGCACGGCCCGGCGCCGGGCCTCGACGTGGCCGCCTATGAGGAGCGCCTCGCCTACGAGATCTCCGTCATCACCAAGATGAAGTTTCCCGGCTACTTCCTCATCGTGTCGGACTTCATCAAATGGGCCAAGGCGCACGACATTCCGGTCGGTCCGGGGCGCGGCTCGGGCGCCGGCTCGCTGGTGGCCTATTCGCTCCAGATCACCGACCTCGACCCGATCCGGTTCGGCCTGCTCTTCGAGCGCTTCCTGAACCCGGACCGCGTGTCCATGCCCGACTTCGACGTGGACTTCTGCCAGGAGCGCCGCGACGAGGTCATCCAGTACGTCCAGCAGCGCTACGGGCGCTCGCAGGTGGCGCAGATCATCACCTTCGGCACCCTTCAGGCGCGCGGCGTGCTCCGCGACGTGGGGCGCGTGCTGGAGATGCCCTATGGCCAGGTGGACAAGCTGTGCAAGCTGGTGCCGCAGAACCCGGCCAATCCCGTCACCTTGAAGCAGGCCATCGAGGACGAGCCGCGCCTCCAGGCGGCGCGCGACCAGGAGGAGGTGGTCAAGCGCGCCTTCGACATCGCGGTGAAGCTGGAGGGGCTGAACCGCCACGCCTCCACCCACGCCGCGGGCATCGTGATCGGCGACCGCAAGCTCGACGAGCTGGTGCCGCTCTATCGCGATCCCAAGTCCGACATGCCGGTCACCCAGTACAACATGAAATGGGTGGAGCAGGCGGGGCTGGTGAAGTTCGACTTCCTCGGCCTGAAGACCCTGACCGTCATCGAGAAGGCGGTGAAGCTCATCCGCCAGCGCGGCATCGACCTCGACATCTCCCAAATCCCGCTGGATGACCCCAAGACCTACGCCATGCTGGCCAAGGGCGAAACGGTGGGCGTGTTCCAGGTGGAAAGCGCCGGCATGCGCCGGGCGCTGGTGGACATGAAGGCCGACCGCATCGAGGACATCGTCGCCCTCGTCGCCCTCTATCGGCCCGGCCCCATGGCCAACATCCCGGTCTATTGCGACTGCAAGCACGGGCGGGCGCAGCCGGACTACCTCCACCCCATGCTGGAGCCGTACCTGAAGGAGACGTTCGGCGTCATCATCTATCAGGAACAGGTGATGCAGATCGCCCAGGCCATGGCCGGCTATTCGCTGGGCGAAGCCGACCTGCTGCGCCGCGCCATGGGCAAGAAGATCCGTGCCGAAATGGAGAAGCAGCGCGAGCGCTTCGTGTCCGGCTCAGCGGGGCGCGGCATCGAGAAGGCGCAGGCAGATACCATCTTCGACCTGCTGGCGAAGTTCGCCGATTACGGCTTCAACAAGTCCCACGCGGCGGCCTACGCCCTCGTCGCCTACCAGACGGCGTGGCTGAAGGCCAATTACGCCACCGAATTCCTCGCCGCCTCCATGACGCTCGACATGGGGAACACCGACAAACTCGCCGAATTCCGCCAGGAGGCCCAGCGCCTCGGCATCGAGGTTGTGCCGCCGAACATCAATCTGTCGGCCCGCGAGTTCGCGGTGAAGGACGGGCGGATCATCTATGCCATGGCGGCCATCAAGGGCGTGGGCGGCGCCGCGGTGGATGCGCTGGTGGCGGCGCGGGGCGACAGACCCTTCAAGGGGTTCGCCGACTTCGCCGCGCGCCTGCCGGTGAAGCTCGTCAACAAGCGCACGCTCGAAAGCCTGATGGCCGCCGGCTGCTTCGACGTGATGGAGAAGAACCGCGCCCGCGCCTTCGCCGCCATCGACTCCATCGTCGCCGAGGCCCAGCGGGTCGAGGCGAATGCGGTGTCCGGGCAGAACGACATGTTCGGCTCCGGCCCCTCCGCCGCGGCCGCGCTGCCGATCCCGGATGCTGCCCCCTGGCTGCCCTCCGAACGGCTGCAGAAGGAATATGATGCCATCGGCTTCTTCCTTACCGGCCACCCGCTGGACGATTATGCCGAGGCGCTGAAGCGCATGCGGGTTCAGTCCTTCGCCGATTTCGCCCGTGCCGTGCGCTCCGGGGCGGCGGCCGGACGGCTGGCGGCGACGGTGGTGTCGCGGCAGGAGCGGCGCACGAAATCCGGCACGCGCATGGGCATCGTCGGCCTCTCCGACCCGTCCGGCCACTATGAGGCGGTGATCTTCTCGGAAGGCCTCGCCCATTACCGCGACCTGCTGGAGCCGGGCACGCCGCTGCTGATGATGGTGGCCGCCGAGCTCAACGGCGAGGATGTGCGGGTGCGCATCAATTCCTGCGAGAAGCTCGACCCGGTCACGGCCCGGCACCAGAAGGGCCTGCGCATCTTCCTGCGCTCCCCCGATCCCATCGAGGGCATTGCCCGCCGCCTTGCCGATGGCAAGCCCGGGGAGAGCGGGGCGGGGGAGGTGAGCCTCATCCTGCTGGTGGATGATGCCCAGGCGGAGGTAGAGGTCAGCCTTCCGGGCAAATATGCCGTGTCGCCGCAGATCGCAGGCGCCATCAAGGCCATTCCGGGCGTGGTCTCGGTTGAAGCCGCCTGACACAATGTTTAAGGGACGGAGCTGAAAGCCGTGAGGCGGGGCCTGTGCAGCCCCGTCGCTTGGGGGAAAGTTCCGTGACTTTGGACAAGCGCGCCGTACTCGTGCTCGGCATGCATCGCAGCGGCACTTCGGCGCTGACGCGCATCATCAATCTCATGGGCTATTCCGCCCCCCGCACCCTCATGGCTCCGACCGAGGCCAACGAAGCCGGATTCTGGGAATCCGAGGTCTTCATGAACCTCGACGAGCGCATCCTGAAGGCGTGCGGACACAAATGGTCCTCGCGCAAGCGCATGCGCGTCGCACCCCTGGACGCGGCGCGCCGCTCCGGCCTGCTTGATGAGGTGCGTACCGCCCTCGCGGAGGAATATGGCGACGCCCCCGCCATCGTCCTCAAGGATCCGCGCATCTCCCGCCTGATGGACATCTACGGACCCGCCCTGGCGGAGGCGGGATATCGGGTGGTCCCGGTGCTGGCGCTGCGCAATCCGGTGGAGGTGGCGGCATCCGTCACCAAGCGCGACGGCTTCACCGCGGGCAAGGGCCTCGGCATCTGGCTGCGTTACACCCTGGACGCGGAGCTTGCCACCCGCGGAACGCCCCGCACGGTGATCGCATTCGACGGGCTGATGGCGGACTGGCGCGGCACCATGGACCGCGCCGCCCGTCAACTGGGCGAGCCGTGGCCCGCGCTCGGCCCCGAGGCCCTGGCCGAGATCGACGGCGCCCTGAAGCCAAGTCTCCGCCACCACGCCCTGCCACCGCCCGCCCTGACCACCTGGCGCGGTTTCCTGGCCGCGCAGACCTATGCCGCCATGCGCGCCCTCGTCGATGATCCGGCGGATGCCGCCGCCTGCCGGACCCTCGACCGGGTCCGGGCGCTGTTCCGGCCGTTCTGAGGCTGGAGCCGAAGCGCCCCGCGCGGATTCGGTCTATACAGGCGAGACGGCGGCTTCAGCGCGAGAGAGGGACCATGGCTTCGGACCGGCAGGTGGCACGGCGCGTCGCCATCGCGTGCATCGTCATCGCGCTCGCCTATCTCTCCTACAAGATCTACGACGTCATCCTGCAAGTCTTCGCCGCGATCCTGGTGTCGCTGGCGCTCCACGCCCTTGCCGAGCCGTTTGCCCGGCTCACGCGGTTTCCCGAGCGCTATGCGGTGTTTCCGGTGGCGCTGCTGGTGTTCGGCGGGCTGGGGCTCGCGCTCTATCTCTTCGGCGCCACCATCCAGGTGCAGGTGGCCCAGCTGCTGGACGAGTTGCCGGCCGCCTGGGGCGCCTTCGAGCAGCGCTTCCATCTGGAGGGGCTCGGTGACGACCTCCTGAAGCGCGCGGAAGCGGCGGCACCCTCCAGCGATACGCTGCTGTCAGCGGTGCAGGGGCTGACCTCCAACGTGTTCCAGGTGGTCCTGGGGGTGTTCCTCGTGGTGGTGGGCGGCATCTATTTCGCGGTCTCGCCCGACCTCTACCGGCGCATGTTCCTGTCGTTGTGGCCCAGCTCCGAGCGGGAATCCGTGGACCACCGCCTCGCTACGGTGTCGGAGGATCTGCGCCATTTTCTCAAGGCCCAGCTGATCGCCATGGTGGTCGTGGGCGTGCTGACCTTCGTCGGCCTCACCATCGTCGGGGTGCCGTCGGCCCTGGCGCTGGCGCTGTTCGCGGGGCTCGCGGAATTCGTGCCCATGATCGGCCCGGTGATGGCTGCCGCTCCCGCGGTGCTCATCGCCCTGACCATGGGGATGGATACAGGCCTGTGGACCCTGCTGGTGTTCGTGGTGGTGCAGCAGGCGGAGAGCAACATCATCACCCCGCTGCTGCAGCAGCGCATGGTGTCGCTGCCGCCGGCGGTGACGTTGTTCGCGGTGGTGGCGTTCGGCAACATCTTCGGCGCGCTGGGCGTGGTGCTGGCCACGCCACTCACCGTGCTCGCGTTCGCCGCCTTCAAGGGAAGCCGACCGGGCGCCGGCGAGTCCTGAGCCGTGCGCCACCTGCCGAGGACGCTCAGGGCTTCGCCCGGGCCCTCTTTGTGGTCCCCTTCGTGCCGTCCATGGCCGTTCCCTCTGCCGGAGCGGGGACTGCTTTCTTGGACGGCACTTTGCGCGGGGCTTTCGCCGGCTCTGCGGGGAGCTCGAATTCGTGCAGGAAGGAGCGGATGATCCGCGCCACCATGGTGGCTTTATCCTCCATGGCGGGAAGCCGATGGATGTATTTGCGAACCAGGTAATAGATAAACGTTGAATGAAGGTGCCACGCAAGCTCGTGTTCAAGCGGCTCGATGGTGCCCTTGACCACCAGGCCGCGGTAGTCATGCAGCTCGCGCAGGATCACTTCAAGCAGCCGGTTCACATGGTGCTGGACATAGCGGTTGGTGATGTCGTGGCCGGCAAGGCTGGCGTAGAGCGACACCCTGATCCAATGATACTCGTCCACCGCGTCGAAATAGGCGAGGTAGAAGCGTTCGAGGCGCTCGGGGAAGGGGACTGAGCGATCCTTGAGGTCCTGTTCCCACTGGGGCGACCAGCGCTGCAGGAACACGTTCTGATACACCCGCTCCACCAGATTCTGCTTGGTGCCGAAATAGCGGAATATGAGGCCCTGCGAGACGCCGATGCGCTCGGCAAGCTCCTTGGTCTGCGCCTCGAACCCGTGTTCAGCGAAGAACTCCACAGCCGCGTCGAGGATCATCCGCTCCCGCACTGCGGGATCGAGCCGCGTGCGCGCAGAAGGGCGCTTGGCGACGCCCGTGCGGGCCGCTGTGGAGCTGCGCCGGGGCTCCGGCTTCTCCTTGATGGCAATCGGTTTTTTCACCCTTAACTCCGATCGGCTGGGCACGTCCTTCCGCCCACCCTTCAGCCAACTCCTGTAGCGCTTCGGTAGTCTATTGACAATCGGCTCAATATGTAATGAGTCTTTAGTCAATAAGGCGGCGGGATCAGCTGCCATTTGAGGGAGAGGACGTTGGCAAGATCGAACAAGGTGATCATCACCTGTGCCGTTACGGGCGCCATCCACACGCCCACCATGTCGCCCCATCTGCCCATCACGCCCGACGAGATCGTCGCCGATGCGTTGAAGGCTGCCGAGGCCGGTGCGGCCATCCTGCACCTGCACGCCCGCAATCCCGAGACCGGCCAGCCGGACCAGCGTCCGGAGGCGTTCGCCCCGTTCCTGCCGCGCATCAAGCAGGCGACCGCGGCGGTCATCAACATCACCTCGGGCGGCAGCCCTTACATGAAGGTGGAGGAGCGCGTGCTTCCCGCCGCCACCTTCAAGCCGGAGGTGGCTTCCCTCAACATGGGCTCAATGAACTTCGGGCTGTTCCACCTGCTCGACAAGTACAAGGAGTTCAAGTTCGACTGGGAGCGCACGCATCTCGAGAACACGCGCGATCTCGTGTTCCGCAACACCTTCAAGGATATCGAATATATCCTCACCACCTGCTACGACAACGGCACGCGTTTCGAGTTCGAGTGCTACGACATCGGCCATCTCTACAATCTGGCGCACTTCCTCGACCGCGGCCTGGTGAAGCCGCCGCTGTTCGTGCAGTCGGTGTTCGGGCTTTTGGGCGGCATCGGTCCCCACCCGGAGGACGTGATGCACATGAAGCGCACCTGCGATCGCCTGTTCGGCGACAAATATCGCTGGTCCGTGTTGGGCGCCGGGCGCAACCAGCTGCCCATCGCCGCCATGGCCGCTTCCATGGGCGGCAACATCCGGGTGGGTCTCGAAGATTCCCTCTGGGCCGGGCGCGGCAAGCTTGCCACCTCGAACGCCGATCAGGTGACGCTCGCCCGCAAGATCATCGAAGGTCTCGGCCTTGAGATCGCGAGCCCGGACGAAGCCCGCGAGATCCTGGAACTCAAAGGCGCAGACAAGACCAATATCTGAGTGTGCGTTCATGCGAGCAAGCTGCCGGGCGGGCGCCAAACTGTCCGGCAGTTCCGGTCAATAAACACGGCCGGCCATCGAGCTGGTCGAGCGTTATCCGTGTTCCCTGAAAATATGACTGCGGAAAGACCCTGATCCCGGAGGGAATAATCCCGCGGGGCAGTCTTCTCGCAGAAAACAAGTCCACAGAGTGGCCGAAAACAAGGCCGCCTTAGAGGAGGAAACCATGGATCCGCAGAACAAGATTTCTCGCCGAACAGCCGTTGCCGGGATCGCTGCCGGCCTCGCCATCGCCAGCCTGCCGGCTGTGGCCCAGACGGCCGGCCCGCCGATCCGCATCGGCATGGGCATCGCCCTGTCGGGCGGCCTTGCCGCCTTCGGCAAGTCGGCGCTCCTCGCCATGCAGCTTTGGGCCGCGGACGTGAACGCCAAGGGCGGCCTGCTGGGCCGCAAGGTCGAGCTCGTCTACTATGATGACCAAAGCAACCCCGCCACGGTTCCGGGCATCTATGCCAAGCTGATCGACGTGGACAAGGTGGATCTCGTGGTCTCCGGCTATGCGAGCAGCCAGATCGTCGCCGCCATGCCGACAGTGATGCAGAAGAAGAAGGTCTTCATGACCTTGTTCGGCCTCGCGGCGAACGACAAGTTCAACTATGATCGCTATTTCCAGATGCAGCCGAACGGGCCGGTGGCACGCACCGAGTTCTCGAAGGGCTTCCTCAACGTCGCCATGACCATGGACCCGAAGCCCACCACCATCGCTCTGGTGGGCGGCGATGCCGAATTCCCTTCGATCGCCCTCGACGGCGCGCGGGAAAACGCCAAGGCCATGGGCCTCAAGATTGTCTACGACCGGACCTATCCGCCGAACACCATCGAATTCGCCTCGGTGGTTCGCGCGATCAAGTCCACCAACCCGGATCTTGTGTTCGTCGCCTCTTATCCCCCGGATTCCGCCGGCATGGTGCGGGCGGTGCGAGAAGTCGGCATCGACGCCAAGATGTTCGGCGGCGGCATGATCGGGCTGCAATCTGCGGCGCTGAAGACCCAGCTCGGACCCATGCTGAACGGCGTGGTCGCCTATGATCTCTACGCCCCCGAATCCACCATGAAGTTTCAGGGCGTCGAGGATTTTCTCACCCGCTACCGGCTCGATGCAGCCAAGCAGGGCGTTGACCCCCTCGGCTTCTACATCGCGCCGCTGGCCTATGCCGAGTTGCAGATCCTTGGCCAGGCCGTGGAGGCGACCAAGTCGCTCGACGATGCGAAGCTCGCCAAGTACATCCACGACACCACGTTCCAGACCATCGCCGGCGAGATCCGCTTCCAGGAGCGCGGCGAGTGGGCGGAGCCCCGCATCCTGCTCGTCCAGTTCCAGGGCATCGCCGGCAACGACGTCGCCCAGTTCATGGAAGCGGGACGGCAGGTGATCGTCTATCCGAGCAAGTTCAAGTCCGGAACCTTCAAGTATCCCTTCAGCGCCGCCTCGAAGTGAGGACGGCCTGAGCCGGCGGCGGCGGGCTCCCCTTCGAGGGCCCGCCGTGGCGTTCGCTTCGGAAGCGCAGCCGCGGGCCAATGCCCGCCGGCGACAGCTGCCGCATGCGACGCCGGAAGATCGCATCACGGCCGCGCCTCGCCGCCGTGACACCGGCAACACGATGCCCGCCATCCACCCTCCGCAGGGGGCGATGGACTGGAGAAGGACATGGATTTCAGCTGGGACCTGCTGCTGAACGCGGTGGCCTCCGGAATCATGCTCGGCGGCTTCTATGCCGCCGTCGCGGTCGGAGTGACCATCGCCTTCGGCATGCTCGACATCGTCAACATCGCCCACCCGGCCTTCATCGTGCTGGGATCGTTCCTCGCCTATCTCAGCATCAACGGGCTCGGGATCGATCCTTTCCTGTCGGTGGGTGTCTTCGCCGTGGCGGGCTTCCTGTTCGGGCGCGTCTTCTACCGGGCCTATTACTACTTCTTTGAAAGGCGCGGAGACGATTCCCTCCAGGGATTGGCGTTCTTCTTCGGCATCATGTTCATCGTCGAGATCAGCTTGGTGCTCATCTTCGGCGTGGACTACCGGCTGATCGATCTGCCCTATCTCGCCAAGACCTACGAGATGGGCGTGGTGCAGATCCCGCTTCGGCTCGCCGCGCCCTGCGTGGCCGGCATCGCCATGCTGGTGGCGATCCAGCTCTACCTGTCGCGTACCTTCACCGGGCGCGCCATTCTCGCTGTCGCTCAAGATCTTGAGGCGGTGCGCTTCGTGGGGGCGGACCCCATCCGCGCCAAGGAGATCGCCTTCGGCATCGCGGTGGGCTCGGCCATCATCGCCGGCGTGCTGCTCATCATCATCCAGTCGGTAGAGCCCTCCATCGGCCGGGAGTTCATCGGCCGGGCGTTCGCCATCTGTGTCCTCGGCGGAATGACGAGCCTGCCCGGCACGCTCATCGCCGCCATGATCCTCGGCATCGCCGAGACAATCACCTCCACCTTCTTCGGACCCTCCTGGTCGCCTGCGGTCGCCTTCGGACTGCTGCTTGCGACTCTCGCCTTCCGTCCCGCGGGGATCCTCGGCCGATGACCGTCGCCTCCTCCCATCTCATCGCGCCCTCCGCCCGGCGGACACCGCGCGCCTTCAGCCTGCCGGTGCTCCTCGTGGGCGTGGCGATCGTCGCCCTCGAACTCTTCGTCGGCGGCAGTGTCGGCGAATACTATCTGCTGCTCGCCTACGTGATCCTTCAGTATCTCGTCGTCGCCACGGGCTGGAACATCCTCGGCGGCTATGCGGGCTACGTGAACTTCGGCACCGCAGCCTTCTTTGCCGTCGGCTGCTACACCACGATCGCGCTGCAGAAGCTCGCCAACGTCCCGCTGCCGATCAGCATCCTCGCAGCCGGCGTGGTGGCGGGATTACTCGGGCTCGCCACCGGCTATCTCACACTGAGGCTGCGCGGCGTGTTCTTCTCCATCGCCACGCTGGCGCTCGCCGTGGTGCTCCAGACGCTGATCATCAACTGGAGCTTCGTCGGCGGCGCTCGCGGTACCTACGTGCTGCGGCCAGATCCGATCGCCCCGTTCACCACCTATGTGCAGTACCTGCTGGTGCTGATGACGGTCCTCGCCGTCGCGTCCGTGCTCATCGCCATCGCGGTGGAGCGGTCGTGGATCGGCATGGGTCTCGCCGCCATCCGCGACGACGAGCTCGCGGCGGAGGCCAGCGGCGTGCCTGGGCTCCGGCTCAAGCTCATCGCCACCACCCTCTGCGGTGCGCTTATGGGCATGGCGGGCGCGCCCTTCCCCTACTTCATCACCTATGTGGAGCCGGCCTCCGCCTTCAGTCTCGCCATCGCGGTGAACGCCATCGCCATGCCGCTGATCGGCGGGACCGCCACCTGGTGGGGGCCCGTGGTGGGAACGGTGCTGCTGGGCACCACCCAGCAGGTGCTGACCGTCACCATCTCGTCGGCGGCGAACCTGCTCATCGTCGGCATCCTGCTGGTGGTGTTCGTCACGGCGGCACCGACCGGCGTCGTCGGCCTCGTGCGCGGCATGCGGGGAGGGCGGCGATGATCATTCAGCGCCACGTCTCTTCCAGCCGCGCGCCTGCCGGCAGCCCTCCGGTCCTCGAAGCCATCGGCGTCACCAAGCGCTTCGGCGGCTTCGTCGCCCTCGACGGCGTGGATTTCTCCATGGCGCCGGGCGAGCGGGTCGCGCTCATCGGTCCCAACGGATCCGGCAAGAGCACGTTCGTGAACTGCCTGAGCGGCGCGCTGACCCCGGAGGCCGGCAGCGTCCGCTTCGAGGGCAAGCTCGTCACAGGCATGCCGCCCTGGCAGCGGGCGCGGGCGGGTCTGGTGCGCAGCTTCCAGATCCCGCGGCCGTTCCGCCGCCTTTCGGTCATCGAGAACATCGAGGTGCCGCTCAACTTCGCGCTCGCCGAGCCGCCGCCGGGCGGCAACGCCCGGCGGGCTCTGGACATCCTGGAAAGCATCGGCCTCGGGGCCAAGGCCTATGGCAGCCCGAAGGACCTGAGCCAGGTGGAACTGCGCAAGCTGGAGCTCGGGCGTGCGCTGGCCGCCAATCCGCGCCTGCTCATCGCCGACGAGGCCATGGCCGGCCTGTCCGACAGCGAGGTGGACGAGATCGTCGACCTGCTGGAACGGCTCAACGCGCAGGGCATCGCCATCATCCTCATCGAGCACATCATGCGCGCGGTGATGCGGTTCTCCGAGCGGATCATCGTGCTGGTGGCCGGGCGCAAGATCGCCGACGGCCTGCCCGGCGAGGTGATGCGCCAGGAAGAGGTGGAAAGGGCATACCTTGGCCAATAGCATCACCATCGAAAGCCTCAGCGCCGGCTATGGCTCGGTGCGCGTGCTCTCCGGCATCGACATGCACGTGGGCTCCGGCGAGACGGTGGCCCTGCTCGGCACCAACGGCAACGGCAAGAGCACGCTCATCAAGTGCATCACCGGGCAGGTCCAGCCCACGGCGGGCCGGGTCAGCGCCACCATCGACGGGGTCGTGCACGACCTCGCCGGCCGCTCCACGCAGGACATCATCAACCTCGGGATCGCCATCGTCCCGGAGGGCCGGCGGCTGTTCCCCAAGCTGACGGTGGAGGAGAACCTGCTGCTCGGCGCCTTCCGCGCCGCGGCGCGCTCGCGGCGGGAGGAGAGCCTCGCCTTCTGCTACGAGGCCTTCCCCCGCCTGAAGGAGCGCCGCACCCAGCTCGCCGGCTCCATGAGCGGCGGCGAGCAGCAAATGCTCGCCATCGCCCGGGCGCTGATGACGCTGCCCAAGATCCTGCTGGTGGACGAGCCCTCGGTGGGCCTCGCCCCGATCCTGGTGGCGCGGACCATCGACACCATCGCCGATCTCAAGCAGCGCCTCGGCCTCACCGTGCTGATGGCAGAGCAGAACTTCCCGCAGGCGATCCGCATCGCCGATCGCGGCTATGTCCTCGTCCACGGGCGCATCGCGCTCACCGCGGACGATCCCCAGGCCCTGCGCGACAGCGACATCGTGCGCCAGCTCTATCTCGGCGGCGCCTGAGACCCGTCTTTCACCACCCTCATGGGGCAACCCTGAGGATCTACCCCAAGGACCAGACCATGGACATCAAAGTCGGAAAAGACGCCATCCTGGAAGCCAGCCAGAAGCTCTCCAACTGGGGACGCTGGGGCAAGGACGACGAGATCGGCACCCTCAACAACATCACCCCCGAGAACGTCGTCGATGCGGCCGGACTGGTGAAGAAGGGCAAGATCTTCGCCCTCGGCATCCCGCTCGACAGCAAGGGACCTCAGAACGGCATGTTCGGCGGCCGCTGGAACCCGATCCACACCATGCTCGCCACCGGCACCGATGCCATCGCCGGCCGGTTCGACCTGACCAATAAGATCCGCTACGCCGACGACGCCCTGCACATGCCGGTGCAGGCCGCAACCCATTGGGATTCGCTCGGCCACGTCTTCTACGAAGACAAGATGTACAACGGCTACGAGGCGAAGCTGGTGGATTCCGGCGGCGTGCACAAGAACGGCATCGAGCACACCCGCAACAAGATGATCGGCCGTGGCGTGCTGCTGGATGTGGCCCGCTACAAGAAGGTCGATTTCCTCGAGGACGGCTACGGCATCTCCAACGACGAGCTCGACGCGGTGGCGAAGGCCGAGGGTGTCGAGATCCGCAAGGGCGACTTCGTCATCATCCGCACCGGCCAGATGGAAGAACGCCTCAGGACCGGCCAGTGGGGCGGCTATGCGGGCGGCGACGCGCCGGGCGTGAAGTTCGAGAACTGCTATTGGAGCCAGGACAAGCAGATCGCCGCCATCTGCTCCGACACCTGGGGCGTCGAGGTGCGGCCGAACGAGACCGACGAGGTGTTCCAGCCCTGGCACTGGGTCGTCATTCCCTCCATGGGCCTCACCATGGGCGAGATCTTCTATCTCAAGGAGCTGGCCGAGGACTGCGCGGCGGACGGTGTCTACGAGTTCATGTTCTGCGCCCCGCCGCTGGTCATCACCGGGGGAACCGGCTCGCCGATCAATCCGCAGGCCATCAAATGAGTGACGGCGCTCTGGCGGGTCAGACCGCCATCGTCACCGGCGCCGGCAAGGGCATCGGGCGCGCCTGCGCCCTCGCCCTCGCCGGGGCGGGCGCCCACGTGATCGCGGTCGCGCGCACCGCTGCCGATCTCGAAAGCCTCGAGAAGGCGGCGCCGGGGCGGATCGAGGCTTGGGTCGAGGACGTGCGGGGAGATGCCCTGCCCGCACGCATCCGTGGCCTGAAGCGGCTCGACGTCCTGGTGAACAATGCCGGCACGAACAAGCTCCAGTTCGTGCTCGACGTGGACGACGAGACGCTCGACATGCTCATCGCCCTCAACATCCGCGCGGCCTTCAAGGTGGCGCAGGCGGCTGCGGCGGTGATGGTGGCGCAGGGGGGAGGGGGCTCCATCGTCAACATCTCCTCCCAGGTGGGCCATGTGGGCGGGCCGCGGCGTACGGTCTATTCCATGACCAAGCACGCGGTTGAAGGCATGACCAAGTCCATGGCCATCGACCTCGCCCCGCACAAGATCCGCGTCAATGCGGTGGCGCCGACCGTGGTGGAGACGCCGATGACGGCGCCCTTCTTCAAAGACCCCGCCTATCGCGAGGCGGCCATGGCCTCGATCCCGCTGAAGGAGGTGCTCCAGCCGGAGGATGTGGCCGGGGCGGTGCTCTATCTCGCCTCACCGGTCTCGCGCCTCGTCACCGGCTCTAGCCTCAGGGTGGACGGCGGGGCGACCGCCATGTGACCTCGGCCCGCGGTGACCTCGGCCCGCCCGGCCGATCGCCGCGCGGACGTCCAACCTCCGGGAGAACCGCGTTCCGCCGGCTCGTGTCCTCGCCGGAACGCGCCTCCCCCACTGCACGCACCGGCCGATCCCTTTCCTCCTTTCGGCCGGTGCGTGCTTTCTTTTTTCATGACCATGCCCGGACCTTGCCTCCACGCCGTCAATGCGCGCCGCGCCGGCCGCTGCGGTGCGCATTGACGGCGCACGAGAGGCGCGTCATAAATTATCGAACGATCAATAATGCAACGCCGGCTCGCGACGCGCGGGCACGAAGCGGATGCGGGCCAGCAATGCGGCCCAAGGGAGGGTGGTATGGCGCACAATCCTGGGGCGGGACCGCCGCGGGCGCTCGTCATCGGCGGCTCCATGGCGGGGCTCTTCACCGCTTTGCTTCTGCGAAAGGCCGGCTGGCGGGCGGAGATATTCGAGCGCATCGGCTCCGAACTCGCCGGCCGTGGAGCGGGGATCGTCACGCACCATCAGTTGCTGGAGATCATGCGGCGGTGCGGCGTAGACACCGCGGCCGCCCGCGTGGGAGTGCCGGTCCAGGGGCGCCGCGTCTTCTCTCGCAGTGGCGAGCTCGTCGCCGAGATGCCGCTGCAACAGATCGTCACCTCGTGGGGACATCTGCACGGTCTTCTGCGCAAGGCCTTCCCCGATGACCACTTCCACCACGGCCGGGCCCTCGTGCGCGTGGAGGAGCGCGGCGCGCGGGTCGCCGCCCATTTCGCCGACGGCAGCGTGGAGGAGGGCGACCTGCTGGTGGGCGCCGACGGCATCGCATCCACCGTCCGCGCCCAGCTCGCACCCAACGTTACCCCTTCCTTCGTGGGCTACATCGCCTGGCGCGGCCTGGTGGATGAGGCAGCGCTATCGGAAAGCACCCGGGCCGACCTGTGCGATCATTTCCCCTTCTGCCTGCCACCGGGTGAGCAAATGCTCGGCTATCCGGTGGCTGGCGTCGGCGAGGTCATGGAACGTGGCCGCCGCCGCTTCAACTTCGTCTGGTACCGGCCGGTCGCCGGCCCCGGCGCGCTGCAGGATTTGCTGACCGACCGCGACGGCGTGCAGCACGGCCTCTCCATCCCGCCGGACAGGATCCGCCCCGAAGTGGTCGCGCGGATGCGGGCCGATGCGGCGGCAACGCTGGCACCCCAGTTTGCCGAGGTGGTGGAGCGCACGCCCCAGCCCTTCATCCAGGTGATTCAGGACCTTGCCGCGCCGCAGATGGTTCTGGGACGGCGCACGGTTATCCTCGGCGATGCCGCGTTCGTCGCACGCCCCCATGTGGGGATGGGTGTCACAAAGGCCGCTGGTGACGCCGAGACGCTGATGGAGGCCCTCGGGCGCAACCCATCCGACATGGCTGCCGCCCTTGCCGCATTCGAGGCAGACCGTCTCGCTTTCGGCGCTGCCGTGGTGCGGCGGGCCCAGCGGCTCGGACTCTACATCGAGCCGCGCGAACTCAGCGCGGAAGAGCGCGCCCACGCCGAACATCATCGCCAGCCCGCCGCCATCATGGCGGAGACCGCGGTCGCCACCGGAATTGCCGCCTAACGCCGGCGGTGGCGCGGTGGGTCAGCGAGGTGCCGACGTGGCCACGGGGCACGCCGCCGCGATTGGCCAAGGGCTCAAGGCAAGCCCTTCAGGAGGAACGGCAGATGGACAAGCATGTGATCTCGACATGGCCCGCCGCTCCGGCGACATGGCCGGCGGCGCTGCAGGAGGAGTTCACGGCGCGGCGCGGCGACGGGCGGGTGGGCGGCCGACTGGTGTCGCAGACCGACAGGGTTCGGGTGTGGATGATCGCCCTGTCGCCGGGCGAGCGGATCGGCTTCCACACCCATGTCCTCGACTATTTCTGGACCTGCACCACGGGCGGCGCCGCACGCTCGCACTACAGCGACGGCCGCACCGTGGACGTCACATATGCGCCCGGCGAGACGCGCCATATGAGCTTCGAAGCCGGCAGCTTCATGATCCACGACCTCGAGAATACGGGGCCGGAGACGCTGGTCTTCACCACCGTCGAATTCCTCGACAGCGCGAACGCCCCGCTGCCCTTGCCCGCGGATGTGCTTCAGGCCACGCCCGCAGCCGCGTGACGAACCGGCCCGCCGGAACAACAAAAACGAGAGGGGACGACATGGGCGACGTGATGATGGTGCCGGTCAATGGCGCGGACCTCGCCGTCCGCATCGATGGCGATGCCGGCAAGCCCTGGATGGTGCTGTCCAATTCGCTCGCCTGTACGCTGGAGAGCTGGCGCTTCCAGATGGAGCTTCTGACCCGCACGCACCGGGTGCTGCGCTATGACACCCGCGCCCATGGCGCCAGCTCCGCGCCTGCGGGTCCCTACACCATGGACACGTTCGTCATCGATCTCGTCGGGCTGATGGATCATTTCAGCATCGGCCGCGCCGACCTTCTCGGCCTGTCCCTCGGCGGCATGGCCGCCATCGGCCTCGCCATTCGCCATCCCGAGCGGGTGGGGCGGCTGATGGCAGCCGCGGCGCGCACGGACACCAATGCGGCCTTCCTTGAGAATTGGGACGTGCGCTGCGCGGCGGTGCGGGCGGCGGGGGGCATGTCGGGGGTGGCCGATTTCACCCTCGCCCGCTGGTTCACGCCGGCCTTCCACGCCGCCCATCCCGAAGTGGTGCAGGAGGCGAGGGAGATGATCCTTGGCTGCGACGTGGACGGCTATCTCGCCTGCGCCGATGCACTCAGGGGTCTCGATTACAAGCGCCAGCTCGGCTCCATCGGGTGCCCGGCCCTGTTCATGGCCGGACGGGAAGACGGCGGGGCGTCGCCGGATGAGATCCGGTCCATGGCAGCCCTGACGCCGGGTGCGCGCTTCGGCGTGATCGAGGCTGCCCATATCGTCACCATGGAGAACCCCGCCGCCTTCAATGCGCTGGTGGCGTCGTTCCTCGCCGAGGCCCAGGCGGCATGAGGACGGGGGCCGACGAAGGTGTCCGGCCTTCGAATGGCATCAGGACCATGCCGGACATCAGAGCCAGTCAAAGAAATCGCCGGCTACCAGACCTGGCGAAAACATGCGGGAGGGAGGAATGAAGCTCGGATTCTTCACCATGCCGATCCATCCCCTCGACAAGGACTGGCGGCAGTCCCTCAGCGAGGATCGCGAGGCCTTCGTTCTGGCGGACGAGCTCGGCTTCACCGAGGGCTATTGCGGCGAGCACGCCACCGACCAGGCGGAGAACATCACGTCCTGCGCCATGTTCATGGCGTGGATCGCCTCGCACACGCGGAACATCCGTCTCGGCACCGGCACCATCAACATGCCCAACAGCCACCCGGCGGCGGTGGCGGGGCAGATCGCCATGCTCGATCACATGCTGGACGGCCGCTTCAACTTCGGCATCAGCCCCGGCGGCCTGCTCTCCGACGCGGAGGTGTTCGGCAATCTCGACGCGGACCGCAACGCCATGTTCGTGGAAGGCATCGACGCCGTGCTGGCCATCTGGGCGGGCCAGGTGCCCTACGACATCAAGGGCCGCTACTGGACCATCTCCACCGCGCGAACCCAGATGCCGGAGATCGGCCAGGGCATCATGCCCCGCCCCCTCCAGCAGCCGCACCCGCCCATCGTGGTGACGGTCGTGGCGCCCTATTCCAAGGGCGTGACCGAGGCAGCGGCGCGGGGCTGGCTGCCCATCTCGGCCAACTTCCTCCTGCCGAAATGGGTGGCGACCCACTGGCCGAAATATGCGGACGGCTGTGCCCGCGCGGGCCGCGTTGCCGATCCCGACGACTGGCGCGTGGCCAAGAGCGTGTTCGTCGCCGACGACCTCGCCACCGCCCGCGCCTACGCTCTGGGTCCGCAGAGCCCGTATCGCTTCTACTACAGCCAGCTGCTCACCAAGATGAAGGCGAACAAGCGGGTGGAGCTGTTCAAGGCCGATCCGGCCATGTCCGACGACGACGTGACCCTCGACCGCGTGCTCGACGAGCTGGTCATCTGGGGCACGCCCGACAAAGTGGCGGAGGATCTGCTCGCCTTCCAGGACATCACCGGACCGTTCGGCACGCTTCTCTATGCCGGAAAGGATTGGGCCGACAGGGATCTTGCCCGCCGCTCCATGGTCCTCCTCGCCGAGCAGGTGGCGCCTCGCCTTGCCCGGGCCGGCGGGGCGCGCGCCGCCGAGTAAACGCCGACATTTTCACTGGATCAGCGCGCAGCCGATGCGTTGGGGAGGCCGAGGCATGCTTGAGGTGGGGCTGGCAGGGCTCGGGTGGTGGGGCAGCGTCATGCTGCAGGCGCTCGCCGGCAGCGCGCATGTGCGCATCGTCGCGGCGGCCGATCCGGATCCGGCGAAGGCGGCCGTCGCAGCCCGGCATTCCGTGCGTTTCGTGCCGAACGTCGAGGCGCTGCTTGCCGATCCGGAACTGCAGGGGATCATCCTGTGCACGCCGCAGGACGGCCATGCCGGACAGATCGTCGCCGCCGCTATGGCCGGCAAGCATGTCTTCTGCGAGAAGCCGCTCTGCCTGACCCGGGCCGATGCCGAGCGCGCGGTGGCTGCCTGCGCCGCCCACGGCCGGGTGCTGGGGGTCGGCCACGAGCGCCGCTTCGAGCCGCCCATGGTGGATCTCATGGCGCGCATCGCCGGAGGAGACCTGGGCACCATCCTTCAACTGGAAGCCAATTTCAGCCAGGACAAGTTTCTTGCCCTGCCACCGGGCGGCTGGCGCACCAGCCGCAGCAACCCCGTGGGTCCCGCCACCGCCACCGGCGTTCACCTCATCGATCTGGCAACCGCCATCCTCGGACCCGCTGACCACGTGCTCGCCAACCTTGCGACGCTGGCCACCGATTTCGAGAACGGCGACACGCTCGCCATGAGCATCCGCTTTGCCAGCGGCGCAAATGCGCTGTTGTCCGCCATCCTGGCCACGCCCTTCGACGGGCGCGTCGCCGTCTATGGCAGCGCGGGATGGGCCGAGGTGCGGGACAAGGCGCATCCCGAGCACTCGGAGGGCTGGATCGCCACCTATGTGCGGCGCGGCCAGCCGCGGGAACAGATCGAATATCCCGCCGCCGGCGCGGTGCGGGCGAACGTGGAGGCTTTCGCCATCGCCGCCGGTGGCGGCCCGCCCTATCCCATCGCAACGGGGCAGATGATCGACACGGTGGCGGCGCTGGAAGCCGTGTTCGCCTCGGCGGCGACCGGCCAGCCCGCGCGCGTGCCAGGCTGAGCCTCCGGCTCCCGCCGCGGCGGAGCAGGGGAGTGTGCGAGGCCCTGAGAGATGACCGGCTGTTGGCCGCGGCCTATAGGAGCGATCCTTCGCCGCCGCTGCCCGTCCAAGCCCGCAAGGCGCTGGCGGGGCTCCTATCCCTCCGGTGGCCGCGCGCCGGTCTGGCCCACGAGCCCCGCCGCGGCGATGCCGGCGAGGGCGCAGGCTTCGTCATTGTCGGACGTGTCGCCGGAGATGCCGACGGCGCCGATGATGCCGGACGTGTCACGGATCAGCACGCCGCCGGCCACCGGCACCAGCCGCCCCTGGCTCGCCGCGGCGAGGGCGTTGAAGAAGTGAGGCACCTTGGTCGCGCGCTCGCCGAGCTCCCGCGAGCCGATGCCCATGCCCAGCGCGCCCCACGCCTTTCCCGAAGCGATCTCCACCCGCAGGATGCCCGAATTGTCCTCCCGCTGGAGCGCGACGAGGTGGCCGCCAGTGTCGAGCACGGCCACGGTGAGCGGTGCCAGTTGCAATTCATGGCCCTTGGCCAGCGCCGCATGGATGATCTCGAGGGCCTTCTGAAGCGAAAGTCCCATGGTCTGCCTCCTGATCTCTCAGTGTCATTCCCGGCGCAGCGAGCGTCCGACGCTCGAATGAAGCTTCGTGCAGGACCATCCGGCCCGCCGGCGCTTTTGAGCAGCGCGAGCGGGACAGATGCGCGACGCGGCCGCCTTCAGGCGCCGGTGCGAAAGGCCCAGTCGATGGTGAGCGCGGCGCCGTCGCTGTCGCCGAGGCCCTTGCGGCTGGCCTCGTCGTAGATGGCGAGCGTGCGCGCCGCCACCGGCAGCTCCGTGCCGATGGCCCGCGCCGCGGCCACCATGGTGCGAAGATCCTTGCGGATTCCGTCCACCGAGAAGCCGGCGGGCCCGGGGTCCTTGCCGGCCAGGGCCTTGGCCATGACATCGCGGCGGACCTTGAGGACGTTCATGCCACCCGAGGTCTCGGCGAGGAAGTCCACCAGCCATTCCGGATCGAGGCCGAGGTGACGGCACAGGGCATAGGCTTCGCCCAGGCTCTGGTAATAGACCAGCAGCGGCAGGTTGATGGCGAGCTTCAGGCTGGCGCCGGCGCCAACCGGCCCCACATGCTCCACCCGCCGGCAAAGGTCCGCCAGCACGGGCCGCGCCCGCTCGAAGTCGGCGTCGGCGCCGCCCGCGAGGCCAAGCAGATTGCCAGTGCGGGCCGGGCCGGTGGTGCCGCCGACCGGGCATTCGACGAAGGCGCCACCGGCGGCTTGGACCTGCTTGGCCAGGGCGATCTCCTCCTCGGGCAGCACGGTGCTCATATCGATGAACAAAGGCGCGTGGGGCAGGGGGGCGGAAAGGAGGCCCTGCGGACCTGTATAGACGTCCTTCAGAGCGGCGCCGTCGAGCAGGGAGGTGATGATGACCTCCGCATCCCGGGCGAGGTCCGCCGGCGAGGCCGCGACGGTCGCTCCCGCCTGCTGGAGCGGCGCCAGCTTGTCCTGCGACCGGTTCCAGACGGCGACCGAATGACCCTTCTCCAGCAGGCGCTGCGCCATGGCGCTGCCCATGCGTCCCATACCTGCGAACCCGATCTTCATGAAAACCTCCCTGCGGACGGCATTGCGCAGCCGCTTTTTGCTCTTGCTAATGATCGGGCGATCAATAACATGACCCACGCATCCTGCAAGCTGAACAATCAGCAAATTGGGTCAGTCGGCAAGTAACCGCCAGTAACAAGAGCGCCGGCTGGGAAATGCGCCGAGGGAGGCACTCAATGGGCTTTGTCGCACCTCGTCCCCTGGACGGGGACGCTGCCGCGCGGGACCGCGGCTTCAATGTCGAGTTCCGTTCCGGCATGCGTATCCTGTGGGACGTTCCCATCACCATGGACGACGGCGCCATCGTGCGCGCCGACGTCTTCCTGCCGCAGGCCGAAGGGCGCTATCCGGCCCTCCTGACCTATGGCCCCTATGCCAAGGGTCTGGCCTTCCAGGACGGCTATCCCACCGCCTGGGAACGGATGGCGCAGAAGCATCCGGACGTCGCGGCCGGCTCCAGCAACCTCTACCAGGCCTGGGAGGTGGTGGACCCCGAGAAATGGGTTCCGGAAGGGTATGCCTGCGTGCGGGTGGACAGCCGCGGCTGCGGCACCTCGCCCGGCTACATCGATCCCTTCGGCCCGCGCGAGCAGAAGGACTATTACGACTGCATCGAATGGGCCGCGGCGCAGGACTGGTGTAGCGGAAAGGTTGGGCTCAACGGCATTTCCTATTTCGCCAGCAACCAGTGGCACGTGGCCAAGCACAAGCCGCCGCATTTGGCGGCCATGTGCATCTGGGAAGGGTCCGCCGACTGGTATCGAGACATGACGCATCACGGCGGCATCCTCTCGACCTTCTGGGCCAACTGGTACGACATGCAGGTGACGACGGTGCAGTACGGCATCGGCGAACGGGGCCGCCGCAGCCGGGCCACCGGCCAGCTGATATGCGGCCCGGGCCTGCTGAGCGAGGAGGAACTGGCGGCGAACCGATGCGCCTTCGGCGACGAGATCCGCAGCCATCCGCTCGACGACGACTATCACACGGACCGCTCGCCGGTGTGGGCGGACATCGAGGTGCCGTTCCTGTCCGCCGCCAACTGGGGCGGCCAGGGCCTGCATCCGCGCGGCAATTTCGAGGGCTTCACGCGTGCCGCCTCCAAGGACAAGTGGCTGGAGGTGCACGGCATCGAGCACTGGACCCACTTTTATACCGACTATGGGCGCAAGCTGCAGCTCCGCTTCTTCGATCATTTCCTCAAGGGCGAGGACAATGGCTGGGACCGCGAGCCCCGCGTGCTGCTCCAGGTGCGCCATCCCGGCGAGCGGTTCGTGGCGCGGGCGGAGAACGAGTGGCCGCTGGCCCGCACGAAGTGGACAAAGATGAATCTTCACCCGCGCACCGGCCGGCTCTCCACGGATTCCGTGGCGAACGTGACGGAGCTGCCGTTCGACGCCACCGGCGAGGGCGTGACCTTCATCTCCCCGCCCATGGACGAGGAGACGGAAATCACCGGCCCTTTGGCGGCTCGCCTCTTCGTCTCCTCGTCTACCACCGACGCGGACCTCTTCCTGGTCTTCCGTGTCTTTTCCGCCGATCTGAAGGAAGTGGTGTTCCAGGGCGCCCTTGATCCGCACACCCCGGTGGCGCAAGGCTGGCTCAGGGCATCGCACCGCAAGCTCGATCCCGCCCTGTCGCAGCCGCATCGCCCCTATCACACCCACGACCAGCCGGAGCCACTCACGCCCGGTGAGGTGGTGGCGTTGGACATCGAGATATGGCCGACGTGCATCGTGGTGCCCAAGGGCTACCGCATCGCCCTGACCGTGCGCGGCAAGGACTATGAATATCCGGGCGGGCCGGGCGATCGTCTGTCGAACCTCAAGAACGCGCTGACCGGCTGCGGGCCGTTTCTCCACAATGATCCGCTGGACCGGCCGATGGAGATTTTCGGCGGGACGACGACGCTGCATTTCGGCCCGGACAGGGACTCCTACCTGCTGCTGCCCATCATCCCGTAGCCGCGCGGGAGCGCTTCACGCCCGTTCGCGGTTGGCCTTCCCGGACACGCCGCGAACGGGGCTTGGAGTGCCCGGCGTCAGTTGATGAATTGACACAAGAATCTGCCTGCAACCAAGGGGTTGGGCGGAGGGCGAGGTGATTTGCCCAGGGCATCGTGATCGGGTGATAAACAATTTCGATTGTGCCTTGACAACGATCTTGTTCTGCCTGCTGATCTCTCAGAGATGAGGTTTTTCGACGATGCTGGCACGCCATACGATCTACGAAACCATGCGCAACGATATCCTGCGCTGCATCATCATGCCGGGGGCGGAACTTCGTGAAGCTGATCTGGCGCAACGGTTTGGGGTGAGCAAGTCCCCGGTGCGCGATGCCCTCCAGCGGCTCGAGAACGAGGGCCTGGTGGAGATCGAAGCGCGGCGTGGTCATAAAGTGCGTGCTATATCAGTACGGGACGCCAACGACGTTCTGGAGCTTCGCCAGATCCTGGAGGAGGCGTGCGTCAAGAAGGTTGCCCAGGTGGCGAGCGACGAAGATCTCGCGAGCCTTGACCGCTTTCGTTTCGCCGACACGAAATCGCCGGAGGCATTTGCCCGCTACAATCACGAGTTCCACCATTACATAGCTGTGCTTTCGAAAAATCGGCGACTGGCCGAAGAAACCATGAATGCCATGGATTTCTACGCCCGGCTTGTGCTCATCAGCCTGTCGGCCATCGCCGATCGCGGCTTCGATGAGCCGCTGAAGGACCACGTCGAAGTGATCGAGGCGCTGCAGGCTCGTAATGGAAACGCGGCAGCGCGGGTGGTGCGCCGGCATGTGGGCAAGTCCCGGATGCAGATCATGCGGGCGCTGGAAGCCCGCCCGATTGTCGGATGAAGCTCGTTTCGAGAAGTAATCAATATAAGTATAAAACATAAGCAAAATAGAAAATAACGGCATCGCCGAACAAAATAAAAATGCAATATCCAGGGAACGACAAGGAGACATCATGTTGGTCGATCGCAGAACCCTTCTCAAGGGGGTAGGAGCGGGCGTCGGCGTGGCCGCGCTCGGAGCGCCAGCGGTTCGCGCCCAGGTAAAGCCCATCCGGATCGGTTTCATGACCGTGAAGACCGGGCCCTTTGCCTCTGGCGGCATCCAGATGGAGCAGGGGCTCGTCCTCTACCTCAAGGAGCGCAACAACACCCTGGCCGGCGTGCCGGTGGAACTGTTCACCGTGGACACCGGCGGCGCCCCCAACGTGGCGCGTACCAAGCTCCAGGAGCTGGTCGAGCTCAACAAGATCGATTGCATGATCGGTCCGCTCGCCACCCAGGAAGCCCTGGCCATCGACGACACGATCCGCGAGACGAAAACCCCGACGCTGTTTGTTGCGGCGGCCGACGATCTCACCCAGCGGCGTATCAATCCGTGGGTGATCCGCGTCACCTCCACCTCCTCGCAATGCTCCCAGGTGATGGGCGACTACGCGGCCAAGGACCTGAAGTTCAAGCGGGCCGCCACCATCGCCGACGACATCGCCTATGGGCACGAGATGAACTCGGGCTTTCAGCGGGTGTTCGAGGAGGGCGGCGGCAAGGTCGTCCAGAAACTCTGGCCACCGCTCGCCGTGCCCGACTACGGCACCTACATCGCCCAGCTCAACCCGAAGCTCGACACCCTGTTCTGCGGCTTCGCCGGCTCGAACGGCTTCCGTTTCTTCCGTCAGTTCAACGAATACGGGCTGAAGGACAAGCTACCCCTGCTCGGCGGCATGACCACCTTCGACGAATCCCTCCTGCCGCGCATGGGCGATGACGCGATCGGCTTGCTCTCGGTATCGTGGTATTCGGCGACGCTGGACAATCCGCAGAACAAAGCGTTCGTTGCGGGCATGCAGCGGGACTACAAGGTGGACCCCGGATACTACGCGGCCTCCACCTACACCGCTGCGGCCGTTCTTGAAGCCACTGTGAAAAACCTTGGCGGCCGGTTCGACAACAAGGAAGCAATTCGCGATTCCCTGCACACCACCAAGGTTGCGAACACCTGCCGCGGTCCGGTGAGCCTCGACAAGTACGGAAATGTGGTCGGAGACATCTACATCCGCCGCGTCGAGAAGCAGGACGGCCGGCTGGTGAACAAGGTCATCAAGACGTACCAGAACGTCGGCCAGTTCTGGACCTACAATGAGGAAGAGTTCCTGAAAAATCCCGTCTATTCCCGCGACTACCCTGCGGCGAAAAACCTGGAAAACTGAAGCCGGTCCCGGCCGGAACCGGCCTGATCGGTGGGTTCGCCTCGGATTCAATGAAACGGAACGCCGGCAGCCCGCTCGCAAGGCCGAGGCCTGACACACGCGTCCTGGCACGCGCCTTCGGCGTGCCCGGGTGAGGCGGGCCGCGGCGTCCTCGGATGCGGCCTTGAAGGCCGCGTCAGCGGTGCTCATCCCCCGTCATACCGCAGCCGGATCGTGGGCTCCGGCGCGACGACATTTCACCTTCCAGAGGAAGACCAGATGCAATTCTGGCTCATTCAAACACTCAACAGCATTGCCTTCGGCGGCCTGCTATTTCTGCTGTCGGCGGGCTTCTCGCTGATCTTCGGGCTGATGCGCATGCCGAACCTCTCGCATGGCGCCTTCTTCATGCTGGGAGCGTATTTCGGGGCCAGCTTCATGGAATTCGGCGCGAACTTCTGGGTCGCGGCGCTTCTGGCGGGTCTGGCGGTGGGTGTGCTGGGCGTCCTGCTGGAGCGGCTCCTGCTGCGGCGGCTCGCCGGCAACACCCAGGGTCAGGTGCTGGTGACGCTCGGTGTCTCGTTCATCATTGCCGACGTCTGCCTCGTCGTGTGGACGGGCGATCCGGTGCCGGTGCCGGCGCCGGCCTGGCTCCGCCCGCCGCTGCTGCTCATGGGCTACGCCTTTCCCACCTACAGGCTGGTGGTGCTGGTGGTGGCCATCGTCGCGGCCGTGCTGCTCTACTTCCTGCTTGAGCGCACGCGCCTCGGCGCCATGATCCGCGCCGGCGTCGACGACATGGAGATGGCGCGGGGCGTCGGCATCCGCGTCTCGCTGCTGTTCATGCTGGTCTTCATGCTGGGCGCCGCGCTCGCCGGGCTCGGCGGCACCATCGGCGGGCCGATCATGCAGGCCTATCCGGGGCTGGATGCGGACATGCTGCCGCTGGCGCTGGTGGTGGTCATCCTCGGAGGCGTCGGGAGCCTGCCGGGAGCCTTCGTCGGCAGCCTCGTCGTGGGCTTCATCTACAACTTCGGCACGGCTCTTTTTCCGGACTTCGCCTACGTCATCCTCTTCCTCCCCATGGTGGCGGCGCTCGTGCTGATGCCCGAGGGCTTTTTCGCGGGAGCACGCCAATGAGCCGCACTGGTCTTGCCTTCCTGCTCGGCCTCGGCGCCGCCGCGCTGGTGCCGTTCATCCTGAACGACTTCTTCACCAACCTCGCGAGCCAGATCATCTGCTACGCTTTGTTCGCGGTCAGCCTCAACCTGATCGTGGGCTACGGGGGCATGACATCGCTGGGCCATGCGGCCTATTTCGGCATCGCGGCCTATGCCGTCACCTGGTGCGTGACGGTGGCGGGAATGGACCAATTGTCCGCCGCCATCTGCGCGCTTCTGCTGGCGACGGCCACGGCAGCCGTGTTCGGCGTGCTGGCGCTGCGAGCGAGCGGATTGTCGTTTCTCATGATCACGCTGGCCCTCGGCCAGATCGTGTGGGGCGTCGCCTATCGCTGGGTCGGGCTGACCCAGGGCGAGACAGGCATGCGCTTTCCCGCCCGTCCGCAACCGCTGGGCTTCAACATCGAGGGGGCGCGGAGCTTCTATTTCTTCTCCCTCATCATCTTCGCGGTGTCGCTGTACTTCGTCTGGCGCGTTGTGAACTCGCCCTTTGGTGCGGCGCTGCGCGGCTCGAAGGACCAGCCCCGCCGCATGCGGATGCTTGGCCACAACGTCTGGATGATCCGCTGGATCGCCTTCGTCATGTCCGGCTTCTGGGCCGCGGTGGCGGGACTTCTCTTCGTCTACTTCCAGAAGTTCGTGAGCCCCTACGTGGTCTCGCTCCAGCAGTCCGCCGAGGTGCTGCTGATGTCCATCCTCGGCGGGGCCTCGACGCTGGCGGGGCCGGTGGTGGGCGCGGTGGTGGTGACGTTGGTGAAGAACGTCGCCTCCACCTATGTGGAGCGCTGGAACGCGCTGCTCGGCCTGATCTTCATCGTGGCGGTGATGTTCATGCCCCACGGGCTTGTGCCCGGCTGCCAGGCGCTATGGGCCCGCATGCGTCGACCCAGGCCGGCCAAACTGGCCGGACCGCCGGGCCAGGGTCAGGCCCCCTCCGCGGAGCATGCGTCATGAGCGTCGCCGCCCTTGAAATTAGCGGCCTCACCAAGCGCTTCGGCGGCTTGGTGGTGACCCGCGACGTGTCCATGCGGATCGCGCCCGGCGAGCGCCGGCTCATCATCGGCCCGAACGGGGCGGGCAAGACCACCCTGTTCAACCAGATCACCGGGGACCTCAGGCCGGATACCGGCTCCATCCGCATGTTCGGGGAGGAGATTTCCGCGCTGAAGACGCGTCACCGCGTGGCGCGCGGCCTCTCCCGGACCTACCAGATTCTCACCCTGTTCCCGCAGGAGACGCTGCTCCACAACGTGGTGCTGTCGCTGCTCGGGCTCAGGTTCGAGCGGTGGGACCCCTGGAGCCTGCTGGCGAAGCGTTCGGACCTGTTCGATCTCGCCCAGGAGTCGCTTCAGCAGGTGGGTCTCGGCTCATCCGGCCGGCGGAGGGTGGCGGAGACGTCCTACGGAGAGCGCCGGCGCCTGGAGCTTGCCATGGCGCTTGCCCAGAAGCCGAAGGTGCTGCTGCTCGACGAGCCGCTGGCCGGCCTCTCCCCGGAGGAACGCAACGGGATCAGCGCGCTTTTCGCCGCCATCCCGCGCGACGTCACCATCATCATGATCGAGCACGACATGGACGTTGCCCTCGCCTTCGCGGAGCAGATCACCGTCCTGCATTTCGGGCAGGTGATCGTCGAGGGCACCAGGTCCGAGGTGGTGTCCGATCCGCGCACGCGGGAGATCTACCTTGGCGAATGACATCCTCGAACTCAGCAACATCGATGCCTATTACGGCGAGAGCCACGTCCTGCACGGGCTGAGTTTCTCTTTGGGCGAGGGCCGTCTTCTCGGCCTGCTCGGGCGCAACGGCGCCGGCAAGAGCACCTGCATGAGCACCGTGGTGGGCTTCCTGCCGCCCAAGCGCGGCACCGTGGTGCTCGCCGGGGAGCGGGTCAGCGGCGCGGCACCGGAGAACATCGCGCGGCGCGGGATCTCCCTCGTGCCCCAGGGGCGGCGCATCTTCCGCAGCCTCACCGTGAAGGAGAACCTCCAGGTGGCCGAGCGGGGGCCGACCCGCGGCAGCCGCGTGCCGGTCTGGTCGCTGGCCCGGGTGTTCGACATCTTCCCGCGGCTGAATGAGCGGCAGGGGCAGTTTGCGGGCTCACTTTCGGGCGGCGAACAGCAGATGCTCGCCATCGGCCGTGCGCTGATGAGCAACCCGCGGGTGCTGCTCATGGACGAGCCCTCCGAGGGGCTTGCGCCGCAGATCGTCGCCGATGTGGGGCGCACCATCGCCATGCTGAAGGGCGAGGGGCTGTCGATCATCCTGGTGGAGCAGAACATCAAGATGACCCTGAACCTCGCCGACGACGTGGTGATCATCAACACCGGTCGCGTGGCGTTCTGCGGCTCCGCCGCCGACGCGGCCGCCGACCACGAACTCATCTCCCGGCATCTCGGCGTGTTCTGAGAGCCATAGTGCAGGACCAAGCAAGATGAACGTTGTCTGGAACCGATTCGGCCCCACCGCCGGGCGCCCCCATGTTGAAGGCGCAAGGGTCGCCCGTCCGGCGACCATGACCTTCGACATCCATTCCCACGTGGCGGTGCCGGAGGCGGCCAAGCTCGCCGGTCCGCATGTGGATCTCTCCACCATCCCGCTCGCCCATTTCGCGACCGAGGACACCAAGGCGATCAACCAGCAGCAGGATCGGGACCGCACGTCGCGCATCACCGGCTACGATGATCGCCTTCGGGATCTCGACGAGGCCGGCATCGACATGCAGCTGGTGATGCCGCCGCCGCCCCAGTGCTACTACACCGTCCCGCTGGACATCGCCGTCAAGGCGTCCCGCATGGTCAACGAGGGGCTGGCGGAATACGTGGTGCGCCGTCCGGACCGCTTCCGCGCCTTCGGAACCGTTCCGCTGCAGGACGGAGAGGCCGCCGCGGCGGAGCTGGAGTTCGTGGTGAAGAACCTCGGCTTCAAGGGCGTCCAGGTGCTCACCAATGTCGCCGGGCGGGAATTGTCGGACCCCGCGTTCGAGCCGTTCTGGGCCAAGGCGGAGGAGCTGGGCGCGGTGGTGCTGCTGCACCCCAACGGCTTCACCCATGCCGACCGGCTGAAGCGCTTCTATTTCAACAACGTCATCGGCAATCCGCTCGAGACCACCATCGCCATCCATTTCCTGATCTTCGACGGCGTGCTGGAGCGTCATCCGAACCTGAAGATCCTGTCGGTCCACGGCGGCGGCTACGTGGCGGCCTATGCGGCGCGCATGGACCACGCCTGGGGCGCCCGCTCCGACGCCCGGGGCAAGCTGCCGCTTGCGCCCACCACCTACCTCAAGCGGATGTACTTCGACACGGTGGTGTTCTCGACCGGCCAGCTGGAGGCACTGGTGAATCTCGTGGGCGTGGACCATGTGCTGATGGGAACCGACTATCCCTACGACATGGCCGAGAGCGATCCGGTCGGGCACGTCATGGGCGCCGGTTTCGACGATGCCGCCAAGGCGGCCATCTGCGGCGGCAACGCGAAGGCCCTGCTCGGCCTGTGAGCGCAAGAAGCCGGCGCGCAGGAGTACAACGCCCATGACGCTTCGCATGTATGGCTTCTGGCGGTCCATCGCCTCGTTCCGCCTGCGGGTCGCACTCAACCTGAAGGGGCTCGCCTTCGAGGAGGAGAGCGTGGACATCCTGCACGGCAGCCAGTTCACCGCCGTCTATGACGCGGTGAACCCGGCCCATGCGGTGCCCTCGCTGGTGGAGGAGGACGGCCACGTTCTCTTCCAGTCGCTCGCTCTCCTCGAATATCTGGAGGAGACGCACCCGGAGCCGCCGCTCCTGCCCACGGACCCGCGGGAGCGGGCCTATGCGCGGGCGCTCGCGCTCGCCACCGTGGCGGATGCTCATCCGCTCGTCGTGCCGCGCGTGCGGAGATATCTCGCCACGACCTTCGGCGCCGACGAAAAGGCGGTGAACGCCTGGGCGCGCCACTGGGTGGGGGAGGGGATGGGGGCCTACGAGCGGCTGCTGTCCCGTCGTCCCCCGTCGCCGTTTGCACTGGGCGCGACACCGGGCATTGCCGATATCTGCATTGCCGGCCACGCCCTGAGCGCCGAGCTGTTCGCCATGGATACCGAACCCTATCCGGCGTTCCGGGCCTTGTCGGAGCGATGCTTCGCGCTGCCTGCCTTCTCCAGCGCACGGATGGCCCCGGAGCACTGACGCGGTGCGGCCAGAGACAGAAGGGCCGGCGCGCCGCACGCGCCGGCCGTTTCGGCCTTACGCCTCCAGCAGCGCCGCCATGATGCGCTCGCGCGTCAGAGGCAGATGCCGCAGCCGCACGCCGAGCGCGCTCGCCACGGCGTTGCCGATGGCGGCGCCCACCGGTCCCTGCGACACCTCGCCGATGCCGAGGGGCGGGTCCTCGGGCGTGCCGAGAAGGCGCGTCTCGATCTCGGGCACTTCGGAAAAGCGCAGGATGGGGTAGGTCTCCCAGCGGTTGGAGACGACCTGGCCGTCGGCGAACCGGACCTGCTCCTTCAGTGCCCAGCTCGTGGCCTGGATGGCGCCGCCCTCGATCTGGTTGCGCGCGCCGTCGGGATTGATGACGCGCCCGGCATCCACGGCACACCATACGCGGGAGACGCGCACGTCCTCGTCCACCTTGAGCTCCACCACGGCGGCGAGATAGGCGGCGAAGTTCTTGTAGCGGCTGAAGGCAAAGCCGCGGGCCACGCCATCCGGCGTCGCGGCGCCCCAACCCGACATCTGCGCCGCCGTCTCGATCACCGCCCGTGCCCGCCGATCGTTCATTAGCGACAGCCGGTAGGCGACGGGATCGGCGCCGGCCGCCTCGGCCAGCTCGTCCATGAAGCTCTCGATGGCGAAGACGTTGGCGAACGCGCCGAGGCCGCGCATGGACGAGGTGCGGATGGGATTGTCGGCGACGAAATGGTGCACCATGGTCTGCGGAAAATCATACAGCGAGAAGCCGTTGCGGGTCGCGCCGCCGCCGGCCGCCTCGTTGAGGTCGATGGGGGGCGGGTCCTGCGGCGGGTCTTCCATCTCCTGCGCGCCGAGAAGGTTGACCGCCCCGTTGATGCCCGGACGGGCGGCATGGGTGGGGCTCCAGATCTCCTGCGTCCAGGCGAGCGGGCGGCCGTCGTCGTCGAGGTCGGCGGACACCTTGACCTGCATGGCCGCGCCGAAGGGAGCGACACCCAGCTCGTCCTCGCGCGTCCACAGCACCCGCACGGTCTGGCCCGGCCGGGCCATCGCCACGAAGGCGGCATCGAAAGCCGCGTCGTCCGCCCCGTTGTGGCCGTAGCAGCCGGCGCCCTGGTGGTGGATGACGTGGACGGCCTCGGCGGGCAGCTTCAGGGCGCGGGCGACGGCGCCGCGCAGCAGGAAGACGCCCTGGGAGTGGGTCCAGATGGTGAGCCTTCCGTCTTCGAAGCGGGCGAGGGCGCAGGATGGGGCGATGGAGCCGTGGGCAATATAGGGCTTCGAGTAGGTCGCCTCGATCCGGCTGGTGGCCGGAGCGTCGCCCGCCTGCCCCTGGTGGATGACGCGCGCGGGCGCCAGAGGACGGGAGAGCAGGCTCGTGGCCTCACCGTCGGCGGCGTTGATCGTCACGCCGCCTTCCCACTGAGTCCGCTCGCGCAGGCGCTTGCAGGCGGCGTCCACCTGCCATTCCCTTTCCCCGACGACCGCCACGAGGTCGCCGGAGCGCACGAGAGAGACCGAGCCGTGGCCGGCACGCAGCGCCCCGGCCTCGTCCAGATGGGCGATGTGCGCGCCCTTGCGCGGGCGGTGCAAGACACGCGCATGCAGCATGCCGGGGAAGCTGATGTCCTGGATGAACGGCGCGCCGCCGAGCTTGTCGGGCAGGTCCCGGCGGGGCACGTCCGTGCCGACGACGCGCAGCGCGGCGGCCGGCTTGGCCGGTGCGGTGCCGCTTGCCGTGCGAGCGAGGTTCACGGCTTCCGCGAGGGTCCAGTAGTCGAGCCCGCTCTCGACCCCGTCGCGCAGGATGGCGCCGTCGCTGACCGACAGCGCGCGCGCCGGGCAGCCCAACCGCTCGGCCGCCGCCTCCAGCATCAGCGCCCGCACCTCGGCGCAGACGAGGCGGATGGCGCCGCCGGACAGCTCGACCGAGCGGCTGCCCGCGGTATAGCCCTCGTTCGGCGCTGCCTCGGTATCGCCCGAGGTGAGCAGGATGCGGGCGGCGGCCACGTCCAGCTCGTCGGCGGCGATCTGGAGTAGGGCGGTGAGCAGGCCCTGTCCGAGCTCCACCTTTCCGGTGCGCAGCGCCACGCGGCCGCCGGACGGGAAGCTGATCCACTGGTCGATGCGGGGATTGTCGACGAGGCTCTGGGGCAGCGCGTTGGGGATCATGCGGCGACCTCGTTCCGGAGGGAGGCGGCAGCGCGCTCCACGGCCCGCACCATGCGGCCCTGGGCGCCGCACCGGCACAGGTGCGGCTCCAGCGCGGCGATGATCTCGGCACGCGTGGGCGACGCCGTCCGGTCGAGCAGCGCCTTCGCGGAAAGCAGGATGCCGGACAGGCAGTAGCCGCACTGGCCCGCCTGCTCTTCAAGGAACGCCGCGCGAAGCGGATGCGCGCCATCGGCGAGGACCTCCGCGGTCTCGATGCTGCGTCCTGCCGCCTCGCCCACGATCAAGGTGCAGGCGTAGGCGGGCTGGCCGTCGAGCAGCACCATGCAGGCGCCGCACTGCTCCTCGCCGCAGCCGAAGCGGGTGGCCTTCAGGTCGAGCTCGTTGCGCAGCACGTGGATGAGCGGGACGCTCTCCTCGATGGCGATGCGCCGCTCGATCCCGTTCACGCGGAACGCGATATCACTGGCCATGCCGCCTCCCTCGGGCAGTCGGAAAATCGAACGATGGGCCGCAGGACGCCGGCACGGGGCAGGGGCTGTGCATGGCGGGATGCACGCGAGCCCCGGCGCTATGCTTCGCCCTGGGGCGGGACGCGGTAGATGCGCAGCACGATGGCGAGCATCGAGTAATAGCCGATCAGTCCCGCAAGCTCGACCGCCCCCTTGCGACCAAACCGGGCTTCCGCCGCGGCGAACAGGTCGTCCGGCACGTCGTTGTGGGCGAAGAAGGCGGTGGCGAAGCCATGGACCAGGGCCTCGTCCGCATCGCCGAAGTCGGGCTTCCGCCCGGCCGCGATGGCGGCGATGACGGCTTCCGGCACGCCCGCCTTGCGGGCCTCGTGCTCGTGCACCGACCATTCGAAGGCGCTGTCCCAGTGCTTCGCCACCACCAGGATGGCAAGCTCGGACAGGCGCGGGGGAAACCCGGTTTCATAGCGGCAGAAGATGCCGAGCTCCTGGGTGCGCTCGGCGAGCTGCGGGCTGCGCAGGAGAAGCTGGAAGATGTAGGGGACGGTGCCGCGGGGGCCGCTGGCGATCATGTCATAGATCGCCTTTTCGGGCGGCGTCAGCCGCTCCGGGTCGACCTCGGCAAAGCGCTTCAACACGGATGCTTCTCCCTGGCGCACGTTCGTTCCTGCTCCTGCGCGATCGGCCGGCAAGACGGTCTTTGTTATCGAATTTTAACGTCGGGTCTGGATGTTGGCTTCCATCAATTCGCGGATGCCCGTCCCGTGCGGCCCAATCCGGCCCTGGTGCGCACGACAACTGTCAAGTGAGGGGCCGCCCCAGCGGGCCATGCAGGGTCGCCGACGCCGCCGAGGCGGTTTGTTTATCGGTCGATAATCCTTGCTAGTGAGTGGCTTGTCAATTATGCAATGGCGGCAGGTTCCGCCCGTTCCTGCGGGCAGCGTCGGGACATCCCCGGCGCCGGACTGTCCCTCGCCTCAGGCGGGGGTGGGATTGGCCGATGCGGCCGATCCGACCTTGCCAGACCTTGCCTGCGGGACATGGCCACGGCGTGTTCCCGACCGTAAAACCAAGATGACGCACCGGCGGTTCTGGCCCGAAGGGCTTCGGCCGGACCGGCCGGCGGGAGGAAGCAGCATGAGCAGTCTTGAGCGCCCGCGCGTGGGCATTGTCGGCCTCGGCATCATGGGCTCCGCCTATGCCCGCAACCTGAGGGAGTCGGGCTTCGACGTGGTCGGCTTCGACGTCGCCACTGCGGCGCAGGCCGCGCTGGCTGGGATGGGCGGCACGGTGGCGGGCTCGCCGAAGGAGGTGGCGGCACAGGCGGACGTCGTTCTCATCGCCCTCGCCTCCGTTGAGGCTCTGAAGGTGGTCTGTGGCGGGCCGGACGGCCTGGTGCATAGCATCGGTGCCGGCGTCCCCGTGGTGGAGATGAGCACCTTCCCCCTTTATGCCAAGGACTATTGCCGGGCCCTGTTCGAGGCGAAGGGCAATCCGGTGCTGGACTGCCCGGTGAGCGGCACCGGGGCGCAGGCGGCCGTGCGCGACCTCGTGCTCTATGCCTCAGGGGATGAGGCCGTGGTCGAGCGGCTGCGGCCCATGTTCGACGGCTTTGCCCGCTCGACGCGCTTCGTGGGCCCGTTCGGCTCCGGGACCAAGCTGAAGTTCGTGGCCAACCTTCTTGTCACGATCCACAACCTCTCCACCGCCGAAGCCGTCCTCATGGCGCACCGCTCCGGCCTGGACCTCAACATGATGTTCGATGCCATCCGCGATGGAGCGGGCAATTCGCGCATGTTCGAGGTGCGCGCGCCCATGATGTTCGAGGAGGTCTACCAGCCGGCGGGCATGAAGTTCGAGGTCTATATGAAGGATCTCGACCTCATCAGCGAATTTGCCCGCGACATGCGGGTGCCGACGCCGCTGCTGGCGGCGAGCATCCCTTTCTATGTGGCCGCGCTGGGCGCCGGCCGGCACGCCGATGACACCGCCGGCCTGTATTCCGTGCTCAAGGAAATGAGCGAGCCCCGCGGGAAATAGCGCAAGCTGGACGGGACGGGGCCGCGCCCGGTGGTGCGCCCCCTTCCGGCAAAGACCGGCCTCCGCCGTGGTTCGCCGGGTTCAGGCGGGGCTCACTTTTCGCTGGCGGCCGGCGCGCCGTTTCGCGGGCAGCGCAACCGCGGCGGTCTCGCGCTGACGCCGCACCAGGATTTCCCCATAGCCGGCGAAGAACAGATCGAGGGCGCAGGCGATCATCTCGTTCTTCGGCAGGAACGTGCGTGCGTGATAGATGTACCGGCGCACGCCGTAATAGAAGATGCCGCTCTGCAGGTCCCAGGCGATCTCCAGGTCGCGATCCCCCACCGTCTCCGGCGGCTCCAGCCCCTTCTCCAGATGAAATTCGCGCACGATGCGCGACAGCAGCCGTTCCTCGACGAGCTTGATGTAGCGCTCGTTGATGAACTCGCCCTTCAGGCCGGCGAAGAAATAGATGCGGATCCACAGCGGGGTCAGGATGGTGTCCGTATAGGCCTCGTAGAACTCCTGCAGCCGATCGCGCAGCGGCCGGCTGCGATCGGCGAGCAACTCGTCCCACTGCGGCTTCCACTGGTCGAAGAAGACGACCTTGTAGATTTCCTGGATGAGGGCGTCCTTGTTCGGGAAGTAGCGATAGAGCAGGGGCTGCGTGGTGCCGAGGTGCCGGGCGAGGTCACGGGTGCCGCCGTCGAAGCCGACCTTCGCGAAGTATTCGATGGATTTCGTGAGGATCTCCTGCCGGCGGTCCTCCGCTGACAGGCGCCGTTTGGGCGCGGGTACGCGGGCCGTGCTGCCTGGCTCGTTTACAGATGCTTCCTTCTCGGCCGTCTCGCTCGCGCGGGACTTCCGGGGCCGCGCTTTCTTGGCACGCTGTTCCGGCTTTGCCTTGCGCCGCCCCGCTCCCCGTTCCATGTCGCATCACCTTCTGCCGCCAGGCTCGAGAACGCCCGTCTCCGATCCACCGCAGCATCGCCCGGGCGATGAATCGCACTCATCTTACCGGACCGTGACGGATTTACCCTCTCGGCCGATAGACGCATCCGTCGAGCTCAAAGCCCACGCGGTTTCGCTCACCTGCGGCTCTTGCTTCGGAACGCCACGGGCGGCGCGAAACCGGACTTTCCTGCCGCGCCCCAACGCTCCCGCGAAGGCTTGCACCCCTGCGTGTTTCAGTTAATTATCGATCGATAATGAAAACGGAGGAACCCATGCAGGTCAATCGCGCTGCCATTCTCGAAGCGGCGGAAAAGCTCTCGAACTGGGGGCGCTGGGGCGAAAACGACCAGATCGGCACCCTCAACAACGTATCCCCTGAGGATGTGATCGCCGCCGGCCGGCTGATCCGCAAAGGCAAGGTCTTCTCGCTCGGCCTGTCGCTGAAGGAGCCGATCCAGTCGGGGCTGTTCGGCGGGCGGTGGAACCCCATCCACACCATGCTCGCCACCGGAACCGACGCGGTCGCCGGCAACCAGGACACGCCCTATCCGTACCTGCGCTACGCGGACGACGCCATCAACATGCCCTGCCAGGCGTCCACCCAGTGGGATGCGCTGTGCCACATCTTCCTCGGCGACAAGATGTACAACGGATACGACGCGAACCTCGTCGATGCCCGCGGCGCGAAGAAGCTCGGCATCGAGCATGTGCGCGACAAGATGGTGGGCCGCGGCGTGCTGCTGGATGTGGCGCGCTTCAAGGGAGTCGGTTCCCTCGATGACGGCTACGCCATCACCATCGCCGACCTCGAAGCCACCGCTGCCGCGCAGGGGGTGGAGATCCGCAAGGGCGATTTCGTGATCGTGCGCACGGGCCACCAGGAACGCTGCCTCGCCAACAAGGATTGGAGCGGATATGCGGGCGGCGCCGCCCCCGGCTTCGCCTTCGAGACCTGCTACTGGATCCGGGAGAAGGACATCGCCGCCATCTGCTCGGATACCTGGGGGTGCGAAGTGCGGCCCAACGAGACCGACGAGGCCAACCAGCCCTGGCACTGGGTCGTCATCCCCGCCATCGGCATTTCCATGGGCGAAATCTTCTACCTGAAGGAGCTTGCCGAGGATTGCGAGGCGGATAAGGTCTATGAATTCTTCTTCAGCGCCCCTCCGCTGCACCTGCCGGGCGGGGCCGGCTCTCCCATCAATCCCCAGGCGGTGAAGTGAGGCCGGGACACCATGGCACGCTTTCTCAAGACCAGCCGCGACGCCGCGGCGCGCGCCGAGGACCAGGCCAAGGTCCGCGCCACGGTGGAGGGCATCCTCGCCGACATCGAGGCCCGCGGCGATGCCGCCGTGCGCGAGCTTTCCATCAAGTTCGACAAGTGGGACCGCGACGACTACCGCCTCTCGGACCAGGAGATCGAGGCGTGCCTGTCGAAGCTGACGAAGCGCGATCTCGACGACATCCGCTTCGCCCAGGAGCAGGTGCGCAATTTTGCCCAGCACCAGAAGGACGCGCTGAAGGACATCGAGGTGGAGACGCTGCCCGGCATCGTGCTCGGGCACAAGAACATCCCGGTGAATTCGGTCGGATGCTACGTGCCGGGCGGCAAATATCCGCTGCTCGCCTCGGCCCACATGTCGGTGATTACGGCCAAGGTCGCCGGGGTCAAGCGCATCGTCACCTGCGCCCCGCCGTACCATGGCGAGCCGGCACCGGCCATCGTCGCCGCCCAGCACCTCGCCGGGGCGGATGCCATCTACTGCCTCGGCGGAATCCAGGCCGTGGGCGCCATGGCGCTCGGCACCCAGTCCATGGAGCCGGTGGACATGCTGGTCGGGCCGGGCAACGCCTTCGTGGCCGAAGCCAAGCGCCAGCTCTACGGCCGCGTGGGCATCGACCTGTTTGCCGGCCCGACCGAAACGCTGGTGATCGCCGACGACAGCGTGGACGCCGAAATGTGCGCCACGGACCTTCTCGGCCAGGCCGAGCACGGGCCCAACTCGCCCGCCATCCTGCTCACCAATTCGCAGAAGCTGGCGGTTGAGACCATGGCCGAGGTGGAGCGCCTGCTCACCATCCTGCCCACCGCGGAGGTGGCGCGGAAGGCATGGGAGGATTACGGCGAGGTCATCGTCTGCGACAGCTATGAGGAAATGGTGCGGGAAGCCGACCGCATCGCCTCCGAGCACGTGCAGGTGATGACGGTCGATCCCGATTATTTCCTCGCGAACATGACCAATTACGGTGCCCTCTTCCTCGGGCCGCGCACCAACGTGGCGTTCGGCGACAAGGTGATCGGCACCAACCACACGCTGCCGACGCTGAAATCGGCGCGCTACACCGGCGGCCTGTGGGTGGGCAAGTTCCTGAAGACCTGCACGTACCAGCGGGTACTGTCCGACGAGGCCTCGGCCATGATTGGCGAATACTGCTCGCGCCTGTGCATGCTGGAGGGCTTCGCCGGCCATGCCGAGCAGGCCAACGTGCGCGTGCGCCGCTATGGCGGGCGCAACATCCCCTACGCCACGGCGGCCGAATAAGGGCTGGCTTTCCGTTTTCGCAAGGGACCCGCGCGCGGGTCCCTTTTTCGCGTTTGCCTCGGGAGACCGCAATGGAATTACCGAAGACGCCCAGCTTCCACCTTGCCGGCAAGCGGGCTCTGGTGACGGGCGCGGGCCGCGGCATCGGCCTTGCCGCCGCGGCGGCTTTGGCACAGGCGGGGGCGAAGGCGATCCTCGCCGCGCGCAGCCTCGACGAGGTGGAGGCCGCGGCGGCGGCCATCCGAGAGCAGGGCGGCCAGGCGGAAGCCCTCGCCCTCGACGTCACCGACCTGCCGCGAATGCAGGAAACCCTTGACGCCGCGGGCCCGTTCGACGTGCTGGTGAACAACGCCGGCACCAACCGGCCGAGCGCCTTCCTCGACGTGAAGATCGAGGACTTCGATGCGGTGATGGGCATCAATGTGCGCGCGGCCTATTTCGTCGCCCAGACGGTGGCGCGGGGCATGGTGGCGGCGGGACGCGGCGGCTCGATCATCCACGTCTCCTCACAGATGGGGCACGTCGGCAGCGCCCGAAGGTCCATCTACTGCGCATCGAAATGGGCGATGGAGGGTTTCTCGAAGGCCATGGCCATCGAGCTCGCACCGCATAATATCCGTGTGAACACCCTGGCGCCCACCTTCATCCAGACGCCCATGACCCGCCCCTTTTTCCAGGACCAATCCTTCCGCGACAGCGTGCTGAGCAAGATCAAGCTGGGCCGCATCGGCGAGGTGGAGGACCTGATGGGGGCGGTGGTCTTCCTCGCGTCCGGCGCGGCGGCCCTGATGACCGGTTCGTCCCTCGTCGTCGATGGGGGCTGGACCGCCGAATAGGCCCGCCCCGCCGCCGCGCAAAGCATCAGCCCCCGCCCGGCCTGAAGCGCCGGGCAGAGGCTTTTCGTGCAGGTCGGGGAACAGGGCTCGCGGCAAAAAAAGCGGGGGTCTGTCCCTTGGGACGAGACCCCCGCAGGACGGACCGCGGCGTGCGTCCTGCTAGCGCCGCGTCTCCGGATGCCAGGCCAAGAGGTAGGCCCTCAGCCGCTCGACGGCGCGCACCACCACCGCACCAAGGATGGCGATTTCCACGATCCCGGCGAACACTCCGACCGAGTCTGCGAAGCGTCCGGCCTGCATCATGCTGCCGCCGATGCCGGGCCCGCCCATGAGCATTTCGGTGACGACCGTGGTGATGAGCGCCACAGGAACCGCGATCTGCACGCCGGTGAGGATCTGCGGCAGCGCCATGGGCAGCACCACCTCGCGCAGCACCTCGTTCTGCGTGGCGCCGAACGAGCGGGCCGACCACACCACCCATTTGTCCACCCCGAGCGTGCCGGCATAGGTCGCCGAGACCAGGGGGAAGAAGCAGGAGAAGGCGATCATCACGATCTTGGACGTGTCGAAGATGCCGAACCACAGGATGAAGATCGGCAGGAAGGAGATCTTCGGCATGGGGAAGCCCACCGAGATGAGCGGATCGAAGAACCAGCGCACGCCGGCATTGCGCGCCATCAGCACGCCCAGCGGAATCGCCACCACCAGCGCGATGGCAAAGCCAGCCGCCGCCCGGTAGAGGGTGAGGCCAAGGTCGAAGAAGACGGTCCCGGCGGCAATGTTGGCGCCGATCCGCGCAATCACGGAGGACAGCCGCGGCAGCAGGAAGGGATGAACGAGGCCGAGCTGCGTGACCGTTTCCCATGCCGCCAGCAGCGCCAGGACCACGAGGCACTGGATCATGGCATCGCCGGTCAGCCGCCGCGCGAGGCTCCGCCACAGGCCCATGAGCGGCGCGCCGGGGACAGGGCGGTCCTGGGGCCGGTTGGAGATGGGCGGGTTGGAGATGGGCGGATTGGCCGAGCGGTTCATGGCTCCCTCCAGCGCAGCTGATGCCGAACGAAGCTTCCGTAGAGCCGATCGGCGATGAAGCCGAAGGCCGCCACGACGAGGATGACCGCGAACATGGAGGCATAGGCGCCGCCATCGCCGAGCTGGCTGATGAGGTAGCCGAACCCGTCCTTGGCGATGACGAATTCCGACGAGACCATCAGGATGAAGGCGAAGGCGAGGGCGGTGCGGATGCCGCTGAGCAGCTCCGGCATGGCCGCCGGCAGCGTGACCTGGAGCAGCGTCGCCGCCGGCGAGGCGCCCAGCGAGCGCGCCGACCACAGGAAGAACGGGTTGACCCCCCGCGCGCCATTGTAGGAGCTGACAATCACCGGCAGCAGGCAGCCGATGAAGATCAGCACGATCTTCGACATGTCGCCGAGCCCGAACCAGATCATCATGACCGGGATGAGGGCCGACTTGGGCATGGGATAGAAGATCTGCACCACCGGGTTCACCAGCAGGCGCACCGGCCGGAAGGAGGCCATCAGAAGCCCCGCGGCCGAGCCCACCAGCACCGCAAGGCCGAAGCCGATGGCCGCCCGGCTGAGGGAGCGCAGGCCGTGGCGGATGATCTCGCCGTCCAGGATGAGGTCCCACAGGGCCGACAGCACCGACATCACGTCGGGCAGAAGCTGGTTGGAGAGGGGCCCGGCAGTGGCGATGATCTCCCAACCGACCAGCACGATGAGGAGCGGCGCGTAGCGCACCGCGATGTTGGCGAGGCTTCCCATCAGTGGGCGCTCCGCGTCGCCGCCACGGCCTGGTCGCGCACAAGGCCCCAGATGTGCTCGCCCATCTCGACGAACTCCGGCTTCTTGACCACATCGTCGCCATGCTCGCGGTTGAAGCCCACGTCGATGACGTGCTGGATGCGGCCGGGGCGCGCGCTCATGATCGAGATGCGGTCGGCGAGGAACACCGCCTCCTGCACGTCGTGGGTGACAAACACCACGGTCTTGCGGGTCCGCTGCCAGATGGACCGGAGCTCTTCCTGCATGACACGCCGCGTCTGGGCGTCGAGCGCCCCGAACGGCTCGTCCATGAGCAGGATCTCCGGGTCCACCGCCAGCGTGCGGGCGATGGCGGCGCGCTGCTGCATGCCGCCCGAGAGCTGGGAGGGAAAGGCATTCTCGAACCCGGACAGGTGCACGAGATCGATGAAGTGGCGCGCCTTCTCCTCGCGCTCCTTCTTCGGCAGGCCCAATTTCTCGAGGCCATAGAGCGTGTTCTGCAGCACCGTCTTCCACGGGAAGAGGGCGAAGTTCTGGAACACGATGCCGCGCTCGGGATGGGGGCCGGTCACCGGCCCGCGCGCGGTCTCGATCACGCCGGACTGAACCGGGATGAAGCCGCCGATGAGGTAGAGCAAAGTGCTCTTGCCGCAGCCGGAGGGCCCGAGCAGCGCGTGGAACTCGTTGGGCCGGATGTCGAGGTTGATGTGATCGAGGGCGGTGACGCCGCCCTGGCCGTTGCGGCCGCCATAATGGTGGCTGACGTCGCGGATCTCGATGCCGACCGCGCTGGGATCGGCGTTTTCGTGGGGGATGGGGCGCGCGGTGCTCACTGGCTCTTGCCCTCGCTCGCGAGGATGCGGCGCTTGGCTTCCTCGACGAAGCTCAGGTCCACATGCTTGGGCGCCACCTGGAAAGGAGCGGGCAGAGCGCCGGCCTTCACCGAGGCGTCCACCATGGTCTGCAGGTTCGGGATGTTGGGAATGAGGAACGGATCGCGATAATAGTCGGCGGTGGTGAACATGTATTCGAAGTTCTCGGGGGGCTGCTTCATGAACTTGCCGATGAGAGCCGAGGCCTCGGCCTTGTTCTTGGGGTCCATGAACCAGCGCATGGCGCGCACGTGATCCTCGAAGAAATCCAGCACAGCCTGCTTGTTCTTCTGCAGGAAGTCGTTGCGGGCGGCGAGGAAGACGAGCTCGGAGGGCCCGACGGAGTCCTTGATGGTGTAGAGCACCTTGAACTTGCCCGACGCGACCAGCTTATCGGACATGGGCTGCACCACCATGCCCATGTCGATCTTGCCTTCCTCGATCATGGCCGGGATGTTGGGGAAGGCGACCTCGATCGAGGTGAAGTCGCGCTTGTCCACGAGGCCCTTGTTGAGCAGCAGCACCCGCATGCCGGTGTCCGATGCGGAGCCGATGGCGTTGGTGCCGATGCGCTTGCCCTTCAGGTCCTCGGGCTTGTTGATGCCGCTGTCGGCGCGCACGAGGAAGGTGTCGGAGTGATAGTCGCCGACGCCGTCCTGGATGATGTCGGCCACCACCTTGACATCGAGGCCGGCATTGTTGACGGCGAACGCCAGCGCAGTGGCGGAGAACGCCGCCATGTCGATCTCGCCGGCGGCCATGGCGGTGATCTGCGGAGTGGAGCCGCGGAACAGGATCGGCTCCACCACATAGCTTTTGCCATAGTGCTTGAGCACGCTCGGGTTGGAATAGAGGACCGGGATCATGTGCCCGGGCATGGTCGACCAGCCGATCCGGATCTTGATCGGCTCGGCGGCGGCTGGAGCGGCAAGGCCGGCGGCAAGGCCGAGGCCGGTCGAGACCAGGGCCGCAAGGCCGAGGGCGCAGCGAAACCATCGCCTGCGATGCGTATTCATTCCATCCTCCCAACTCGTTTTATTGCGCTGCTGCTCCATGGCGGCAGTCGGTCGGCTGTGGGGCCTGTGCGGATGGCGCACCGCTCTGGGGCGGTGGTGTCGTCCGGCATCGTTGGCGTTCTTCAGGCCCAGGTCGGCGGAGCGATGCTACAACATCTATTGAGCGTTCGATCAATATCCTGATGTTCGAACAAACCGGTGTCAACCAGTTTTAGGTGGTCGATCGAGGAGCTGCGTCCCGCAGGTCGCCCCTTTCCGTTGCCGGACGGGGCCTCAGGCGCGCTTTCTGCGCACGAAGCTCTCCATCTGTTCCATCACCCGCGCGAGGCTGTCGCGATAGTGCGCCATCAGGAGGGCTTCGGCATCGTCGGCCCGCCGCTCCAGCACCGCTTCGGCCATGGCCTGATGCTGGATGCGGACCTCGTCGAACAAGGAATAGGACTGCGCCATGCTCAGCACGATGAACCTGCGGTAGCGCTGGAACTGGTCCGACAGGGTGGCGCAGAAATGCAGCAGCCAGCGGGATTCACACGCGGCGATGAGGCTGGTGTGGAAGCGGTCGTGCCGGCGCTCCCATTCGTCGATCGCCGCATCGTCATCGTCGGAGGAGGGCAGCGGGCTGCGCACCAGGCGGTGCAGTGCGACAAGGATCTCGTCCTCCCAATCCTCGCCGCCGCGGGCGATGGAATCGCGCAGCGCCTGGCAGCTCAGCTGGATGCGCAGCTGGCACAGGTCGTTGAGGTCCTTGAGGGACAAGGGCGCCGCCATGAAGCCGCGCTGGCCCTCGAAATCCACCAGCTGCTCGGAGGCGAGGCGCACCAGCGCCTCGCGCAGGGGGCCGATCCCGACCTCGTAGCGGGCGCTCAGCTGGCGGAAGGGCAGGCGCGAGCCGGGAGTGATGCGGCCGGCAATGATGTCTGACCGCAGGCGGGCATAGATGCCTTCGCCCTGGGTCTTCGGATCGCCGTCCCCGGTGGCGGTCTCCATATCGAGCACGACCGCGGCGGGCTTGCCGTCCTGCCGGTCCGGGGCGGTTCCGGCGCGGCGCCCGGCCGGGGGTGTGGATGCACGCCCGGCCTTCGCCGAGCCCGCCTTGAGGGGGGCGGCGGCAACGGCGCGCGAGGCGGGCTTGGATTTTGAACTCGGCATCTGAAATTCCATCAAATGTGCGGCGGGCCGTGAATGCGACCGGCATGCCGCACATTATGTCCAGGATTCGTAAAATCGTCGATAGAGCGATTTGTTCGATCATAATGCACTTGATCGAACATAAAACTCCTGAAAGAAAATAGGGGCAGATCATGCGGTCCGCGGAAATGGTCCGCCAAATGGCGCTCCGCGCGTCCCGCCGTGGCCGAACCTTGAGGACGCATCATGCTGATGACCAAGCAACCGCCCGCCGGCGAGCAGGGCTCCACGCGCAATTTCCGGCTGCTCGCGCAGCACGAGCTCAGCGGCTTCGGCGGCCTCGGCGAAGGCATGTCGATTCAGATCGCCAGGGACGGCCGCCGCATCCTCTGGCTTGCCCACGAGAGCGCGCCGAAGAACTTCACCGGCATGGACGTCACCGATCCAAAAAATCCGCGGATCGTGGTGCAGACCGAACTGCCCCAGTCCTACATGCGGTCCAACTCGCTGGAGGTGTCCGGCGACATCATGGCGGTGGCCTACCAGACGCAGAAGGTCGGCATGCAGCCGGCCGGGATGGAGCTGTTCGACATCTCGGTGCCGGAGAATCCCCGCTCCATCGCTTTCATGGATGCCTCCGGGCCGCATTCGCGCGGCGTGCACCAGCTCTGGTTCTGCGACGGCGAATTTGTCCACATGGCCGCCGGCGCCCCCGACTTCATCTCCCGCAACCCGCTCGACGACCAGTGCTACCGCATCATCGACGTGCGCAATCCGTCGAAGCCCGTAGAGGCGGGGCGCTGGTGGCTGCCGGGCACGCGGGAGGGCGACGCCGCGCCGCCCCCGGTCCGCCACAAGCCGGAGAACGACTTCGGCTTCCGTGCCCACAACACCAATGTCTACCCGCAGCGGCCGGACCGCTGCTATCTCGGCTATCTCGACGCCGGCATGATCATCCTCGACATCACCGACAAGTCGGCGCCAAAGCAGGTGGCGCGCTGGGACAATTCCCCGCCCTACGTGGGCTTCACCCACACCGCCCTGCCATTGTTCGATCGCGGCCTCATGGTGGTCTCCGACGAATCCGTGGTGGACGACGGCAAGGACTGGCCGAAGCTCATCTGGATCCTCGATGTGCGCGAGGAGACGAACCCCATCCCCATCGCCACCTGCCCGCCGCCGGAGCTGGACGTCTACGCCCACCGGGGCGGGCGCATCGGCGCCCACAACCTGCATGAGAACGTGCCGCTGCCCACCTCCTGGTTCTCGGACCAGGTCATCATCGGCACCTTCTTCAATGGCGGCCTGCGCGCCTACGACATCTCCGATCCCTACCGTCCCGCAGAGATCGCCCACTTCGTGCCGCCGGCGCCGCGCCTTGCGCCCACCGGCGCGATCCAGCTCAACGACGTGTTCGTGGACGAGCGCGGCATCGTCTACACGGTCGACCGCCACGTGGGCGGCCTCTACGTGCTGGAGATGGACTTCTGAGCCCGACCCATCCTGCCACGCTCTTTGGCGGAGGCCTGTTCGGCCGTCGCCGCAGCCGCGCCGGCGCCGGGCGCATCCCGGTGACGGTGGTCACCGGCTTCCTCGGCGCGGGCAAGACCACGCTCATCCGTGCCGCCCTGGCACACCCTTCGGCGGCGCGCACCGCGGTGATCGTCAACGAGTTTGCGGACGCCGGCATCGACGATGTGCTGCTGCGCACCGCGGCCCTGGACGTGACCCTGATCGGCAACGGCTGCATCTGCTGCGCCGCCCGCAGCGACCTCAACCGGGCGCTGCGGGCGCTCTATGCCGACCGGGAGCGGGGCGCCGTGCCCCCTTTCGACCGGGTGGTGGTGGAGACGTCCGGTGTGTCGGAGCCGGCGCCGGTGCTGCAGAGCTTCGCCGCCGACCGCACGGTGACGGGCAGCTATGCTCTGGAGGGGCTCGTCACGGTCGTCGACAGTGTCCTCGCGGCGCGCACGCAGTCGCAGGCGTCCATCTGGAGCGAGCAGGTGGCGCTGGCGGATCGCATCATCCTGACCAAGGCTGATCTTGTCTTGCCCGCGGGCGGCGCTGAGGTGCGCGCACTGGTGGGCGCGCTCAATCCGCAGGCGGAGATCGCCGACGCGGCGGATGTGCGCGATGTGCCCGGCTTCCTGTTCGGCGCGCCGGGGCGCAGCCGCTCGGGCTTCGCGTGCACGCCGCAAGCGGCGACCCCGGGAGTGGCGCCCTATGACTCGTTCGTCCTCACTTTTGATGCGGCGTTCGACTGGGCGACGTTCATGCGCATCATGGATGCCCTCTCGGCCGCCCGCAGCGAGGATCTGCTGCGGGTCAAGGGCCTCGTGAATGTCCGGGGGTGCGACGGGCCGGTGGTGGTGCACCATGTTCAGCACCTCGCCGCCCCGCCCGAAGAGCTCGCCGCATGGCCGCCGGCCGGGGACAGCGCCGACCGGCGCACGCGCCTCGTCTTCATCACCCGCGGCCTGTCACGGCAGAAGGTGGCGGCGCTGTTCGCCGCCCACCTCGATCTCCAGCCCGGAGAAGCTGCGGGCTCGGACCGCGGCCCGGTGATGCGCGCCGGCTGAGACCGGCGGGGTCAGTTCGGCGCAACGAGCTCACGGCGGGTTCGGTCGTAGCGCCACATGGCGCCCGGGCCGACGCGGGTGCCGCCCACGCTGCGCTCCACCGCATTGGTGCTGGCATGGTCAAAGCCGCCCTTGAGCGCCGCCGCGCCGGCGGGGGTGAGGGAGATTTCTGCCGCCGCATAGGCCCGGTAGGTGCTTTCCGCCCCGCTGTCGTCCCCGGGAGAAAAGCGCATGGCGCCCGCCTCGCTGGAGCGGAAGGGGAGGCCCGCGATCAATGGCTCATGGGCGAAGGCGAGCCCGTCGAGCCGCAGGAAGAAGGGCAGGTCCGCGAGGAACTGCGCCTCATCCATGGAATGGACCGCCGCATAGACGTGGGCCACCTTGGCCGGCCCGTCCGCAAGGCGGCGCAGGATGCGCTCCTCGGTCAGCGACAGGCCGCTCCGGGGCGCCGGCAGCTCGGCGATCAGCCGGGCGAGGGCCGGGACCAGGTGCGGCAGCGGGCCTCGTCCCCGCGTCTCGTGGGCGCGGGAGAGGAAGGCGGCGAGCGGGCGGGGCGTCGGGGCGGTGAAGGCGTCCCACGCCTCGCGCGCGGTTTCCAGCTGCAAATGGGTCACGGGGGAGCGGTGGGCCTCCAGCGCCCGCATCTCCTCGGGCGCCATGAGGCCGAGATAGTGGGAGGCCTGGACCAGGAACAGGCCCATGCGCTCCTCCTCATGGGCGAAATAGTCGAGCAGCTGGATCAGCTGGAGCTGGTCGTAGAGGTCGTGCTCGAACCAGAGCTCGACCTGCGCATAGGCGGAATGCACCTCGATCTGCGCGTCGCGATGGGCGAAATCAGCCCGGACCTCGTCGAACGGGAGGCCGAGCGCGTCGGACAGGAAGTCGGCGCGCACATCCGACACCTCCTCGAGGACGGCACCGGACGGCACCGGTCCGTCATGCAGCATGTCCTGCCAGGGAAGAAGATGACCGAAGATGCCGGCCGCGCGCAGCCGCTCCACGGCAGAATCGCCGTTGGTGACAATGAGCTTCGCCATGAGCGTGCCCTCGTTTTCCCATCCGGCCGGTTCTTCTCCCCCAGCGACGCCGGCACGAGACAGCTTCACCCGCGACCGCGATAGGGCGCAACCCCCGTGTCGGGCAGCCATGCTCCGTTCGGCAGGTTGCCTGTCTGCCAGAACACATCGATGGGGATGCCGCCGCGCGGATACCAATAGCCGGCAATGCGCAGGAAGCGCGGCTCCAGCAGCGCCACCAGCCGCTTGCCGACGGCGATGGTGCAGTCCTCGTGGAACGCGCCGTGGTTGCGGAAGCTGCCGAGGTAGAGCTTCAGCGACTTGGATTCCACGAGATGCAGGTTCGGCACGTAGTCGATGACGAGGTGCGCGAAATCCGGCTGGCCCGTCACCGGGCAGAGGGAGGTGAATTCCGGACAGGTGAAGCGGGCCACATAGTCGGCATCCGGGTGCGGGTTGGGCACGCGGTCGAGCACCGCCTCCTCCGGCGAGGCGGGTAGGGCGCTCGTGGCGCCGAGCTGGAGCGGGCGGTCGGTCATTCACTGTCCTTCAAGTGGAGCGGCGGCATAGCTCCGGCGGCGTCAATGTTCAACCGCCGTCAGGCAGATTTGCGACCGATCAACCTTTCGCGACCATGCCCCTTCGCAGCGGCGAAGGTTCGCGCTAGAAGCACGGCGCCTGGAGGGCGCCTCGCCTTCCAGTCCCGCAAGCGGGCGAGGTCGAAGGGTCAGGGGTGCCGTCACGGCCCCGCAGGCAGCCAGCCGGCCGCCGCCGCCCGCCGCGGGACACCCAAGGGAAGGAGCCTTCATGACCGCCATCGTCGACATCATCGGCCGCGAGATCCTCGACAGCCGCGGCAATCCCACCGTCGAGGTGGACGTGGTGCTGGAAGACGGCTCGCTCGGCCGCGCCGCCGTTCCCTCGGGCGCCTCCACCGGCGCTCACGAGGCGGTGGAGCTGCGCGACGGCGACAAGGGCCGTTATCTCGGCAAGGGCGTCTCCAAGGCGGTGGACGCGGTGAACGGCGAGATTTTCGACGCCATCGGCGGCTATGACGCCGAGGATCAGGCCCATATCGACGGCACGCTCCTCGGCCTCGACGGCACGCCCAACAAGGCGCGCATCGGCGCCAACGCCATTCTCGGCGTGTCGCTGGCGGTGGCCAAGGCGGCGGCGCAGGCGACCAGCCTGCCGCTCTACCGCTACGTGGGCGGCGTCAACGCGCGCACCCTGCCGGTGCCGATGATGAACATCGTCAATGGCGGTGCCCACGCGGACAATCCCATCGACTTCCAGGAATTCATGATCCTGCCGGCGGGCGCCGACAGCTTCGCGGAGGGTCTGCGCTGGGGCGCCGAGATCTTCCACACCCTGAAGAGCGGCCTGAAGAGCGCCGGCCACAACACCAATGTGGGCGACGAGGGGGGCTTTGCCCCCAACCTCGCCTCCGCCGAGGCGGCGCTGGACTTCGTGATGGGCGCCATCGACAAGGCCGGCTTCAAGCCGGGTGAGGACGTGTTCATCGGTCTCGACTGCGCCTCCACCGAATTCTTCAAGGACGGCGCCTATCATTATGAGGGCGAGGGCAAGGTGCGCGACATCGACGCCCAGGTGAAATACCTGGCCGAGCTCGTCGCCCGCTATCCCATCGTCACCATCGAGGACGGCATGGCCGAGGACGACTGGGCCGGCTGGAAGCTGCTCACCGACACCATCGGCTCCAAGTGCCAGCTGGTTGGCGACGACCTCTTCGTCACCAACGTGTCCCGTCTGTCGCGCGGCATCAAGGACGGCGTCGGCAACGCCATCCTCGTCAAGGTGAACCAGATCGGCTCGCTGACCGAAACGCTGGATGCCGTCGAGATGGCCCACAAGGCCGGCTATCGCGCGGTGATGTCCCACCGCTCCGGCGAGACCGAGGACGCCACCATCGCCGACCTCGCGGTGGCCACCAATTGCGGGCAGATCAAGACCGGCTCGCTCGCCCGCTCGGACCGCACCGCCAAGTACAACCAGCTGCTGCGCATCGAGCAGGAGCTGGGAGATTCGGCGCGCTACGCCGGCAAGGCGGCGCTGAAGGCGCTCGCCTGAGCCGCGTCCGATCCGGCGCAGTCTTCGAAAAAGCAAAGGCCCCCGTCCCGGCGGGGGCTTTTTTCGTTGCGGCGGCGCCCTCAGTCCTCCGGGCTCACCGCCGGCGGGTCGCTGGCCGGAAAGCTCTCGTCCAGCGCCTCGTCGAGGCGGGCGCTGATTTCCGCCTTCTCCTCGGCCTGATCGGCGGCGAACTTCAGGGCGACGATCTGGGCGAGGAGGCGGTCGCGTTTTGCGGCGAGGTCGGCCATGGAGCGGCCGGCGGCCTCGGCCTTCACCCCCTCCACCAGCGCGGCCTGCAGCTCTGGCGTCATGGCCGGCGTTCCGAGGTCGTCCCACCAGCTTTCCACCGCCGGCAGGAGGTGGTGGAGGAAATGCTCCATCCCCCCGGCCCCGCCGCCCAGGTGGAAGATCAGGTGCTGGCCCATGAGCGCCCAGCGCAGGCCCGGCCCCTGAGCCACGGCGGCGTCGATGTCGGCCACCGAGGCGACGCCCTCCGCCACCAGATGGATCGCTTCCCGCCACAGCGCCGCCTGGAGGCGGTTCGCTACGTGGCCGGGCACTTCCTTGCGGATCTCGATGGGGTATTTGCCGAGGGACCGGTAGAAGCCCATCGCGGTGGCGATGGCGGCCCGGCTCGCCTTCTCGCCCCCCACCACTTCCACCAGCGGGATGAGGTGGGGCGGGTTGAAGGGGTGGCCGATGATGCAGCGCTCGGGATGGCGGCACCCCTCGGCGATGCGGCTCACGAGGAGGCCAGAGGAGGAGGAGGCGATCACCACCTCCGGCGGCAGCACCGCGTCGATGGCGGGAAACAGCTTCTGCTTCAGCTCGTAGCGCTCGGGGGCGTTCTCCTGCACGAAGTCGGCGCCGGCCACCGCCTTCACCGGGTCGGGCTCGAAATGCCAGGCCTTGGGCTCGATCCACGCTTCGCCACCCAGTTCCTTGAGCACCGGCCAGGCGGCGTCGATGAGAAGCTGCGTCGCCTCGGCGGCGCCGGGAGCGGGATCGCTGACCACCACATCCAGCCCGCGGGAAAGGAACAGAGCGGCCCAGCTCGCGCCGATGGTGCCGGCACCGATGACGGCGACGCGGCGGATGCCGGGGGCGGCGTGGGACATGGCTGAACTCCTCTTCTCTACGCGCGACAGGCTGGAGGCGGCTTTAACGGACCGACAGCTCGGCGAGCAGTTCACGCGCCCCAAGCCACACGATCTGCACGCCGATGGCGAACAGGATGAACGCGAACAGCCGCACCAGAACGCTGGTGCCGGTCTTGCCCAGCACGCGCTCGATGGTGGGCGCCTCGCGGAAGGCGAAATAGACGGTGACCGCGACCGCGAGCAGCCCACCCACCGCGCCGAGCACGGTGGAGAGCTGGAGCAGCGGATCAGTGCGCCATGTGGCGGTGTGGCCGGCGGCGAGCGCCACGGTGGTGGCGATGGAGCCGGGGCCCACGGTCAGCGGCAGTGTGAGGGGGTAGAAGGCCTGGTCGCGGGCGCGATCCTCGCTCAGCTCCTCGCCCTGGGTGCGGTCGGCCGGCTCGTCGCCCTGGTGCAGCATGCTCCAGCCCACCGCTGTCACCACGAGGCCGCCGGCCACGCGCAGGACCGGCAGGGTGACGCCGAAGAACAGCAGCACCTGCGCGCCGATGGCAAGGGAGCCCAAGAGCAGGAGGAAGCCGTAGATGGCGACGCTGCGTGCCAGCTGCTCGCGCACCTGCGGCGAGCAGCGGCGGACGAAGTTCAGGAAGATGGGCGCGCCGCCGAGCGGATTGACGATGGGGAAGATGGCGGCAAATACGGTGATGAAGATATTGACCGCGTTGCTCAGATACATCGCCGTCCCCCGATGGCCGAAGTTCCGCCCGCCGGCGGCCGGGCCGCAGGCAGATCTAGTGCTCGATACGCTCCCAGCCGTGGGGCGACAGGCGTTCCTGCGGCAGGAAGCGTCGCTTGTAGTCCATCTTCTTGGAGCCCTGAACCCAATAGCCGAGATAAACGTAGGGCAGCCCCATCTGCCGTGCCCGGGCGACGTGGTCAAGGATGAGGAAGGTGCCGAGCGAGCGGTCCTGCGCCAGGGGATTGTAGAAGGAATAGACCATGGACAGGCCGTCCGAGAGCACGTCCGTGAGGGCGACCGCCATCAGGTCGCCGGCGCCGCGGCCGAGGATGCGGCTGTCGGGGCCGCGCTTGCGATATTCGATCAGCCGGGTGTGGACGTGGGTGTCCTCCACCATCATGGCGTAGTCGAGCACGCTCATGTCGGCCATGCCGCCGGTGCCGTGGCGCGAGGTCACGTAGCTGCGGAAGAGGGCGTACTGCTCGGAGGTGGGGCTTGCCGGCTTGATCTGGCCGATCAGGTCCGCATTGCCTGCCTTCACCCGGCGGAAGCTGCGGCTGTCGCGGAAGTCGTCCACGCAGATGCGCACGGAGACACAGGCCTTGCAGCCTTCGCAGGCCGGGCGATAGGCGATGGACTGGCTGCGGCGGAAGCCGCCCTGGGTGAGCACGTCGTTCAGCGCGGCGGCCCGGTCGCCCACGAGGTGGGTGAACACCTTCCGCTCCTCGCGCCCCGGCAGATAGGGGCAGGAGGATGGGGCCGTCAGGTAGAATTGCGGTGTGTCGCGCGGGTGCTCGCTCACGGCGTCCAGCCTCAGGAGCGAACAGCATCGCCCGGTCCGGCAAAGAGGTCAAAGGCCGAAGCGCGCCTCGGCCCAAATTTCAATAGGTGCGGCGCAGCGCGTCGGCCCGCCGGGGGGTGTTCACGACCACCGTGCCGGCGAGGAAATCGTGCAGCAGCCGGCGCCGGTCGTTGAACAGAGCCACCAGAAGCACGAACGGCGTGAACACCGAGACCGACACCCAGAAGCACACGGCATGCACAGCGCCGAGGATGGAATAGCAGGGTGCGCCGTACCAGGTGCGCATCTCCAGATCCATGAGTCGCATGCCGAGGGTTGCAGAGGCCGGCGAGCCGAGCGTCAGGGCGTTGTAGGCGACAGCCCAAACGATGAACGCCGGGCTCAGCAGCCAGAACAGCATCCAGCCAAGGCCCAAGGTGAGCAGCCCGAAGACGAAGATGAAGACCGCAAGCAGGGCCACCGGCCCGACGATCATCAGCGCATCTACCAGGAAAGCCACGAGGCGGCGGGAGAGCACGCCCTCGAAATATTCCGGCATGGTCTGCGGATCGTAGGCGTGCGGCAGCGCGCGGTCGCCAAAGCCATAGGAGGTGTCGCGGGACGTCTCGCCGGTGCGGCTCATGAATAGGGCTCCTTCCGACGAAATGAAGTGGGTATGGCACGCCGGGGACGCAAGGGCGCCGTGGAAAACCGCCGATGGACGAGCGGCATCCCGGGCTCTTTCGTCGCTGCTTCGCGCCGGGCCGCGTTACCAGTCTGCGCCGCCGGCACCGAGGCGCTGGACGGGCAGGCCCTCGCCTTCCAGCGCCTTCTGGATCAGCTCGGCATGGGCCTGGTCGCGGGTCTCCACCGTCAGGTCGAGCCGCGTGCCCTTGGCCGGCACGTCGAGGAAGGTCCGGCGGTGATGCACTTCGAGGATGTTGGCGCCAAGCTTGCCCAGCAGGGTCGCGATGCGCCCCAGCATGCCCGGCCGATCGAGGATGGTGAGGCGGAAGGACACGATGCGCTGGTCGCGCTCCAATTCGCGCAGGAGGATGCCCGCCAGCATGCGCGGATCGATGTTACCGCCGGAGATCACGAGGCCCACCGTCTTGCCGCGAAAGCGCTCCGGCTCGCTGATGAGCGCGGCGAGGCCGGCGGCGCCCGCGCCTTCGGCCAGGGTCTTCTGGTGCAGCAGGAAGGCGTTCACCGCCCGCTCGAGCGCGGTTTCGTCCACCAGCACCACATGGGGCACGAGGCGGCGTACGATCTGGGCGGTGATGGCGCCCACGTTGCGCACGGCGATGCCCTCGGCCAGGGTCGGGCCGCCGCAGGGGCGGTCCTCGCCGGTCATGGCGGTCCACATGGCGGGGTAGAGATGGGTCTCGACCCCCACCACCTCGGTCTGCGGCGAGCGCCCGGCGAAGGCCAGCGCCATGCCGGAGATCAGCCCGCCGCCGCCGATGGGCACCAGCACCGCGTCGAAGGCCGGCCCGTCCTCGATCATCTCCAGCGCCACCGAGCCCTGCCCGGCGATCACGTCGGGATCGTCGTAGGGGTGGACGAACACCCGGCCCTGGGTCCGCGAGATGCGTTCGGCTTCCTGCTGGGCGTCGGCCACCGTCTCGCCGTAGAGCACGACCTCGGCGCCGAACGCCTCGGTGGCGGCGACCTTCACCTGCGGGGTGGTTTCCGGCATCACGATGAGGGTGGAGATGCCGAGCCGGGTGCCGTGATGCGCCACCGCCTGGGCGTGGTTGCCGGCCGACATGGCGACGACACCGCGCCGCGCCTCCTCAGGCGTGAGACGGGCGAGCTTCACCAGCGCCCCGCGCTCCTTGAAGGAGGCGGTGACCTGGAGGTTCTCGTACTTCACATAGACGTCGGCGCCGGTGAAAGCCGAGAGCCGCGGCGCGCGCAGCGTCGGCGTGCGAAGCACGGCGCCGCGCACCAGCGGCCAGGCGGCTTCCACGTCCGCCAGGGTGACGGGAAGGTCGCCCGCCGTGTCGTGCGCCGTTGCGGGCAAGGTCATGGACGGTCCCCGCGGGCCTCAGCCCTGTTCCGCCAGACGCTGCGCCACGCGCGGCGCGAAATAGGTGAGGATGCCGTCGGCCCCCGCCCGCTTGAAGGCGACGAGGCTCTCGGTGACGATGCGATCGCCGTCCACCCAGCCGTTGCGGATGGCGCCCTCGATCATCGCGTATTCGCCCGACACCTGATAGGCGAAGGTGGGAAGCCCAAAGGCTTCCTTCAGCCGGAAGACGATGTCGAGATAGGGCAGGCCCGGCTTCACCATCAGCATGTCGGCGCCTTCGTCCACGTCGAGAGCCGCCTCCCGGATGGCTTCCAGGCCGTTGCCGGGATCCATCTGGTAGGTCCGCTTGTCGCCGGACAGGGTCTTGGCGGTGCCGATGGCGTCGCGGAAGGGCCCGTAGAAGGCGGACGCATATTTCGCCGCATAGGACATGATCTGCACGTCGGTGTAGCCGGCGGCGTCGAGCCCGGCGCGGATGGCGCCGACCCGCCCGTCCATCATGTCCGAGGGGGCGATCACGTCGGCGCCGGCCTCTGCCTGCACCAGGGCCTGCCGCACCAGGATCTCCACCGTCTCGTCGTTGAGGATGCGCCCGTCCTGGAGCAGACCGTCATGGCCATGGCTGGTGAACGGGTCCAGGGCCACGTCGGTGATGAGGCCGATCTCCGGCACCGCCGCCTTGATGGCGCGCAGGGTCTGGCACACGAGGTTGTTGTCGTTCAGCGCCTCGCTGCCGGTGGGATCGCGCCGGGCAGGGTCGACGTAAGGGAAGATGGCGAGGGCAGGGATCTTCAGCTTCGCGGCCATCTCCGCCGCCTTCACCGCCTCGTCCACGGTGAGGCGCTCGACGCCCGGCATGGAGGGGATGGCCGCGCGGCTCGCGGTGCCGCCCATGACGAAGATCGGCCAGATGAGGTCGTCGACCGTCAGCGTCGATTCCCGCACCAGCCGCCGGGCCCAGTCCGTCTTCCGGTTCCGCCGCGGGCGGTGGACGAGGTCGAGGCCACGCACGGCCGGGCCGGCGTCGGTGACGGCGTGCAGGCGGGACTTGGAAAGGGGCATGCTGGGCTCGTTCGATCTGCCGTGCCCGCGCGGGCACCTTCAGGCTCTTATAGCCCTGTGGCCGCCGGCCCGCGAGGGGCGCCGCGACGCCGGTATGCCGCGGCCGGCCGGGATGTGGGTGCGTGCACGGCGGGCGTGCGCGCGGCCGCGTTGACGCTGGCGGACGGCGCGTCTAACCCTGCCTCCGGCCCAGGCGCTCAGCGCCGGGCGGCAAAGGGGAGGGCGCTTTGACCACGGAAGCCGATGTCCTGCTGGAGGAAAAGGGCGAAGCCGGAGTCATCACTCTCAACCGGCCGAAGGCGCTCAACGCCCTGACACTGCCCATGGTGCGGGAGATCCAGCCGCGCCTTCGGGCCTGGGCGGCGGATCCCGCCATCACCCGCGTCGTCATCAAGGGCGCCGGCGAGAAGGCGTTCTGCGCGGGCGGCGACGTGCGCAACCTCTACGATCTCGGCCGCACCGGCCGCACCGCCGAGGCGCTGGACTTCTGGCGCGAGGAATATGTCCTCAACGATTACATCGGCAGTTTCCCCAAGCCCTATGTGGCGCTCATCGACGGCATCTGCATGGGCGGCGGCTTCGGGCTCTCCGCCCATGGCGGCCATCGGGTGGCCGGCGACCGCTACCTGTTCGCCATGCCCGAAGTGAACATCGGCCTGTTTCCCGATGTGGGCGGCACCCATGTGCTGCCGCGTCTGCCCGGCGCCTTCGGCATGTTCCTGGGCCTCACCGGAACCCGCATCCGCGCCGCCGACGCCTACGCCTGCGGGCTTGCCACGGACGTGGTGCCCTCGGCCGCCCTGCCGGCGCTGGAGGAGGCGCTTTGCGCGGGCGGCGACGTGGAGCGCATCATCGCCGACCATCGCGTCGAGCCCGGCCCCGGCGCCTTCGCCGACCGGCTGGACTTCATCGCCGAGGCTTTCTCCGGTGCCGACCTCGCCGCCATTCTCGGTGCCCTTGGCACCGCCGCCGAGGCGGGCGGGGCGCATGCGGATTTCGCCGCCGCCGTGCTGGCCGACCTGCGCACCAAGTCGCCCACCAGCGTCGCCATCGCCATGGAGCAGATGCGCCGCGGACCCGCGCTCGATCTCGGGGCCTGCCTGACGCTGGAGTATCGCGTGGTCACCCGCGTCGCCGCAGGACACGATTTTTATGAAGGCGTGCGCGCGGTGCTGGTGGATCGCGACAACGCCCCGAAATGGCGACCCGCCCGGCTGGAGGACATCGATCCCGCCGTGATCACGGCCCATTTCGATCCCATACCCGACGAACTGGAACTTCTGGCCCCGGGCGCATGAGCCACTACGATCCGATCGACGCCAGCGCGCGTGCGCAATGGGAAAACCTCTCGCCGTGGCGGCGCAGGCTGTTCCTGTTCCTGCGCGGCGTCGCCGCCTTCCTGCTGCTGGAAGGCATCATCCATTGGGCGGTCATCCTCGGGATCGGCGACGGGCCGGCGAGCCGGTTCGAGGCCATGCCCATGGCGGCCCAGGCGGCGGTCATATGGGCGGCCATCATCGACCCCATCGCCGGCGTCGGCCTGTGGCTTCGGGCGGGATGGGCGGTGGTGCTGTGGCTCCTCGCCACCCTCACCCAGGTGGTGCTCGGCGTCTGGGCCCCGGCCGGAATGACGCGGCTGCTGCTCTTCACTCTGGTGGAACTCGCCCTCGTGGTGGCCTATGCCGTGCTCTCGATCCGCGCCGCGCGGGAGAGCGACCAGGACTAGGGGGCAGGCGATGAGCGCCAGGCTGTGGGAAGAGGTGGACGCCTACATCGTCGAGCGGCTGCTGCCGGCCGATCCGGTGCTTGAGGAGGTGCTCGCCGCCTCTGCCGCCGAAGGCCTTCCGGCCATTTCCGTATCCGCCGCGCAGGGCCAGATGCTCGCGATCTTCGCCCGCATGGTCGGGGCGCGGCGGATCCTCGAGATCGGCACGCTCGGCGGCTACAGCACGATTTTTCTCGCCCGTGCCCTGCCGGAGGACGGCGTGGTGGTGACGCTCGAGGCCGACCCGCACCATGCCGAGGTCGCCCGCGCCAATTTCGCCCGCGCGGGGATTGCCGGGAAGGTGGACCTGCGGGTCGCGCGTGCCATCGAGACGCTGCCGCAGCTTGAGGCGGAGGGGGCGGGGCCCTTCGACCTCGTCTTCATCGACGCCGACAAGCCGAGCAACCCCGACTATCTCCATTGGGCGCTGCGCCTGTCTCGGCCCGGCACGCTGATCGTCTGCGACAACGTGGTGCGCGACGGGCGGGTGATCGACGCCCAGAGCACCGACGCCTCAGTGGTCGGCGTGCGCCGAACCTATGATTTCGCCGGCGTCGAGCCGCGCCTCACCGCCACGGCCGTGCAGACCGTGGGCGCCAAGGGCTACGACGGCTTCGCCTTGCTCCTGGTGGAGTGAGGACTGGTTACGACCAGCTGCCGAGATAGGCGAGGATGGCGATCACGAGGATGATGGCCACCACGATCCAGTGCCGGGCAGCGAAATTGTGCAGAATCATGGTGCCGTCAGCCGTCGTTGGAGGCGTTGAGGTCCTCGGTGCGCAGGCCCTCGTCGTGCGGCACGATCTGCACCCCCATGGAGCCGGCATTGAGGAAGGCGACGCCTTCCCCCTCCAGCACGGCGCACAGGCGGGCGCGGGTGGAGGCGAGGGCATCGAGGGTGCCGGCGTCCTTCTCGACCACCTTGACGGTGTCGGCCGTCACGCCGGCCCGTTCGGCAAGGTCCCCGCGGGACCACCCCAGAAGGGCGCGTCCCGCCTTGATCTGGCGGCCGTTGACCAGGGCGTGTGGCAAGAGAAGCCTCCCGTTTTCTGGATCGGGAAGATGGCACGCCCGCCCTCCGCCCACAACGTGCGGCGGGGCTGACGGCGCGGTGGAGGCGAGCGGAAATCGCCGCGCCGTCAGAACTTCTCCACCCAGGGCCGCAGCTCCATTTCGCTGGTCCAGGCCGAGCGGTGCTGGCGGTGAACGGAAAGATAGGTCTCGGCGATGGCGTCGGGATCGAGCCACTTGTCCGCCGGGCCGCCTTCCCCCTGCGTCGCCCAGGACGAGGCGATGCCGCCGTCGATGATGAAATGCGCCACATGGATGCCGCGCGGCCCGAGCTCTCGCGCCAGCCCCTGCGCCAGCGCGCGAAGGGCGAACTTGGCCATGGCGAAGGGCACCGAGTGGGGCATCGCCTTCACGCTGGCGGTGGCGCCGGTGAAGAACAGCGAGCCCGAGCCCCGTGCCAGCATGCGGCGCGCCGCCGCCTGGGCGGTGAGGAAGCCGCCGAACGCACCCACCGCATAGGCGTCCATCACGTCCACCGGATCGAGCAGCTCCACCGGGCCGCGATAGCGCATGGCCGCATTGAATACCACGAGGTCGGGCGGACCGAAGATCTGGTCCACCTCGGCGAACACGCCCTCGATGGCCGGCGCCACCTGCGCGTCGGCGGCGAAGGCCCGTGCCCCGGTCTCCGCCACCAGCCCGGTGAGCTTGTCCACGTCGCGGGCGACCAGGGCGATGTGGAAGCCTTCCTTCGCGAGGCGGCGGGCGAGCGAAGCGCTCAGGCCCTTGCCGGCCCCCACGATGACGGCGGTCTGTTGGGTCATGGGATGAACTCGGGCTGCGGCGCCCGCTGGGCGCCTGGAGAAGCGGTCGTCGACAAGCGGAAAGGTTGGCGCGCTGGCCCCTCAGGGCGCGGCGAACAGCGGCTCTATGCCTTCGGTGTCGATATAGACGACGCCGTCCTCCACTTTCACCGGATATTCCGCCAGCGCGCTTTCCTGCGGCTCGACGGGGGTCCCGGAATTGAGGTCCCAGGTCCAGCCGTGGATCGGGCAGACCAGGATGGTGCCGTCGAACTCCGCATCGTTGAGCGGCGCGTTGGAATGGGGGCACACGCCCTGGAAGGCGCGGATCTCGCCTTCTTCGGGCCAGGCGAGGACGATGAGGTGGTTGTCGGCGATGACGAGGCGCATGCCACCTTCGGGCACCGTCTCCACCTTGCAGACGCGGTTGAACATGACGAAAAATCTCTCGGGCAAAGAATGCCCCATGATCGCGCGTTGCGGCCGCGGAGAAAAGAGGCATGCCGCCCGCCCGGCGCGAAACACCATGGCCAAAGCGGCCAAAATCTGTGAGGCTTGAGGGCTTTCAAAAATCGGCGCTCCGGCGCCCCGCCCTTTGCTTACGGACGTTCGTTCATGATCTTGCCCGACGACAGCCGGCTGAAGCCGTTCATCGCCCAGCGCCGCGACCAGCTCACCAAGTCCAAGGCCCGCCGCTCCCTCGGCCAGATCCAGGGGAAGGTGGGCGAGATGCCCATGACCCGCGGCTTCCAGGGCGCCCTCGCCGCTTACTACCGGGCCAATGGCGCTCCCGGCATCATCGCCGAGCTGAAGGGCGGATCGCCATTCGATGCCGGTTTCCGCACGCTGGTGCCCTACAAGGCGCTCGCCGAGGATTTCGAGGCCGTGGGCGCCGCGGCCTTGTCGGTGGCGGTGGAGCGCCAGTCGTTCCGCGGCTCGTATTCCGACCTTGCGACGGTGCGGGGTGCGGTGAACCTGACCCTGCTGGCGCAGGACATCATCTTCGACGTCTACCAGATCCTGGAGGCCCGCCTCGCCGGCGCCGATGCGGTGGTGCTCTCCGCCGCGCTCCTGGGACCGGAGCTCGCCGCCTTCCGCGAGCGCGCGGCTTCCGTCGCGCTCGATGCGCTGGTGCAGGTGCACACCCCTGCCGAGGTGGAGCTGGCGCTGAAGGCGGGCGCGGACTTCATCTGTGTCAGCAATCGCGACATCCACAGCTTCGCGCTCACGCCCGGCACCTGCGAGGCGCTGATCCCGCTCATTCCCGCCGACAAGGTGCTCGTGGTGGCGGCCGGCGGACTGGGCACGCTGGAGGATCGCGAGCGGCTGGGTGCCGCGGGCGCGAAAGCCGTGCTGATGGGCACCGCGCTCATGGCGGATTCAGATCCGGCCGGCGTGCTGGAGCAGGTACTCGGCATCGAGACCGAGGCCGACGCCGAGGCAGGCTGAGCCACCGGCCGTCTTCTGCATTCTGCTGGCCTGCTTCCTGCATGAAAGACACCGGCGCCTGCCCCGAGCGACGGCGGAGGCGGCGCGCCGGGCGTGGTTCGATCCCTTCTCGCACAAGGCTCCGCAAGCGCTTGTGCCGGACGGGGGAGGCGCGCCCCAGCGACAGGACAGGAGGCTCGGCGGTGCCGCTCTACACTTATCATTGTCCCGATTGCGACAAAGAGTTCGAACAGCTGGTTTCGGCCTCCGACACGCCGGCCTGCCCCGCCTGCGGCAGCGCGCGCGTGGAGCAGATGGTCTCGCGCATCGCGCCGGAGGCGAAGCTGAAGGCCGTCGCCAAGGCATGGCGCGCGCAGGCCACCAAGGAAGGCCACACCAGCAATTTCGGCTCGTCCGAACGCAAGGGCTGAGGCCCGGCCAGCCCCTGCGGCGGTGCCGCCGGGGCACCCGAGGCACGCAATATGCTTGGTGCTCCGGCACGTGGATCGTTGGCCGAAACCCGCCGGGTACGAAAGTGGCCGGAAGGCGATCCACCCTGGCCTCCGGAGCCTCCCCATGACTGCCCCATTCGCGGCCGCCCTCGACACCGATGCCCACTACGTCTCGCCGGCGCACCTGCGCACGCCCTTCCGCTCGTTCCTCGTCAGTTATGACAAGGGCATCTACTGGCTGCGGATGCCGGCCGGCACCGGCAAGACCGAATTCGTCCGTGGCATCGTCGCACGTCGGCCCGGCAAGGACGGCACCCCGGAGGGGATCGACAGCGCCATCTCCAGCGGCACCCGCACCATCGCCGTCGGACTCGCCCCCGGTGCCGGTCGCGCGGGGCTCGTGACGGCCCTCGCCGCCGCGTGCGAGGCCGAGTTCGGCGTCCCGTCGCCCGACGCCGGCGCGGCGGCCTCGGATCCCGCCGCCTTCGCCCAGTGGCTTGCGGCGCTCAAGGCGGTCGCCTTCTCTAAGGAAGCCCGGCGCCTGCTGGTGTGCATCGACGCTTTGGAGGCTGGTGAGGATGGTCCCGACGGGTCGGTGGTCGACCTGTTGCCCGGGTTCGCCCAGCTGCCGTCGGACGTGGTGATGCTGCTGACCTCGCGGCCGGCGGAGGACTGGCCGGCGGAGCGCTTCGCCGCGGCCGAGGCGAAGTTCGCGCCCGGGGCGGGCGTGGGGGTCCATGAACTGGGGCTTTCCGATCCCGCCTATGTGGACGCCCTGCACAAATACTATCAGGACTCCTTGCGGCCGCTGGTGCGGGCGCGCGCCAACGCCCTTCTGCTCTCGCTGCTGGAGACCCGTGCCACCTACGAGCGAGGCGGCCGCGATCCCCGCCTCACCAAGGACCCGGTGTTGCGTGACGCGCTGAAGGACGACTGGAAGAAGCTGACCAACAAATTCCCCCGCTATTCCGGCCAGCAGCTGCCGGTGGATCCGTTGACGCCCATTCTCGACCAGTTCGACCAGCTGTGGGTCGACATGCTGGCGAACAGTGAGGGGCGGGCGCGCTACATCTTCCTCATGGTCCGCCGCCTTGCCGATGGCAGCCTCAAGGTGGAGGACGTGGCGGGCCTGCCGCGGGGGAAGGAGCTCGATGCCCAGCTGGCGGAGGCAAGCTGATCCCGCGCGTGGCGCGCGCCGGCAAAGCGTCCTGTCACAAAACTGTAAAGGCAGGATGGGAAGACGGGCGCACGGCACTGGGCCTGCCATGCTTCCCCTGCCATGGTTCGCGCGCCCCGGCCGACCCCACTCCTGAGAAACGGCCGCCGCAATGAATATCGATTCGACCCAACTCGGCCCCGGCCAGATCCTGATTTCCCTGGCCGGGCGCCTCGACATTACCGGGGCGTCGGAGATCGAGACCCGGTTCAGCGCCCTGGCAAGTCACACCCAGGCCACCTTGGTGGATATGTCGGGGGTGACGTTCCTGGCGTCCATCGGAATCCGGCTGATCCTCGCCACCGCCAAGTCGCTGCGTAAGCACGGCGGCAATATGGTGCTGTTCGGCTGCGACCCGCAGGTGGAGCGCGTGCTTCTGACCACCGGCGTCAACGAGCTCACCTCCATCGTGGCCACGCGCGACGACGCGATGCGTCTGGTGGAGACGCCCGCGAGCTGAATAGCCCTTTGCGACGTCGTTCGGCCGCGCGGCGCTGCGTCGCGCGGTGCTCCCGCGGCGTCTTGCGCCGGCGGACGCTCAGACGTAGCAAGGACCCTCGATGAGGGGGTGAGCGGCGAGGAAGGCCTCGTCCACCTCGATGCCGAGGCCGGGGCCCTCGCGGCAGGTGACGGTGCCGTCTGCCGAAAGCTGGTAGGGCAGGCCGCAGACCTCGTCGCGGAAGGGGTTGTGGTGGGCCACGTCCCCTTCGAAATAGCCCGGATTGTCCACCGCGCACATCAGGTGCAGCGTCGCCACCATGTTGATCCCTGTGGCGGAGGTGTGCGGGTTCACCGACAGCTTCCAGGCCGAGGCGAGCACGGCGATGCGATGGCATTCGGTGATGCCGCCGGCCTTGGAGAGATCGGGCTGGACGAAGGACACCGCGCCGTCCTCGATCAGCCGGGTGAACTCGAAGCGGGTGTAATGATTCTCGCCCGCCGCCAGCGCGACCCGGCCGAGCTTCGCCGCGTCGAGATAGGAGCGGTAATCGTGCGGCGGGAACGGCTCCTCGAACCAGCCCACCTTCGCCGCCTCATAGGCCGGCATCACGCGGCGCACGTCGTCGAGCGAGCAGCCGGTGTTGCCGTCCACCAGGATGTCGATGGCGTCGCCGACGGCAGCGCGCACCGCCTCGACCCGGGCGATGTCGCGCGTGGGGCTGTCGCCCACCCGCAGCTTCAGGGCGCGATAGCCCTGCGCCACGTAGCTCTGCGCCTCCTCGGCGAGGGCGGCCGGATCCTGCCAGCCCAGCGAGATGCCGCCGGCATAGGCCTTGATCTTCTTCGGCGCGCCGCCGAGCAGGCGGTGGATCGGCGCATTCATCACCTTGCCGCGGATGTCCCACAAGGCAATGTCGAGCCCGCTCAAGGCGAGGGCTGCGGCGGCGCCCATGCCGTGGCTAGCCAGCTGCATGCGGTAGACCTTCTGCCACACGCCCACCACGTCGAGGGCATCGAGCCCCAGCACCAGCTCCGACAAAGTGGTGTCGATGAGCTTCGCCACGGCGCCTGGACAGCGGCCATGGTGCGCCTCGCCCCAGCCGACAACGCCCTCGTCGGTCTCCACCCGAACCAGCACGGAATCGCGCTTCACGGCGCGGCCGATGCCGAGGGTGACGTTCTTGCCCTCCGGCACGCGGAAGGAGACGGGGACGGCGCGGACGGAAGCGATGCGCATCGGGCTCTCTTGTCTTGAGCGAAGCGGTGCCGGCGGTCAGGCCGCAGGCTTGCGGTAGTCGGGATTGACGAGATTCTGCGGGTCCTCGCCCCTGAGAATGCGCAGCACCTCGCCGGCCGCGCCGACGCTCATGGCGCGCATGGAAGTGGCGGTGATGCCCGCCACGTGGGGCGTCATCAGCAGGTTGGGCAGGTCGAACAAGGGGCTGTCCGGCGGCACCGGGTGGGAATCGTAGACGTCAGTGGCGGCGCCTGCGATCCAGCCGGCCTTGAGCGCGGTGATGAGCGCGGTGGTGTCGACGATGGGCCCGCGGGCGGGATTGATGAGGACCGCGTGGGGCTTCATCCGTGCCAGCAGCCGCGCGTCCACCAGGCCCTTCGTCTCGGGCGTGAGGGGACAGGCGATAACCACCGCGTCGCTCTGGGCGAAAACGCTTTCGAGATCGGCGACGGCGACCCCTTCGGGCGCTGCGCCCGACCGCGAGGTGCCGAGCACCCGCATGCCGAAGCCCGCCTGAGCGATGGCGGCCACGCGCCGGCCGATGGCACCGAGGCCGACGATGCCGAGGGTGGAACCGGCGATCTCCTGCGTGCCGTCCGCCAGCGCCCGCGCCGGACCCCAGCCGTCGGCGCGCAGCCGCGCGTCGATCCGCGCGAGCGGGCGGCGCAGCTGGAAGAGGGCGGCGAACACATATTCCGCGACGGTCTGGGTGTTGCTGCCCGGCAGGTTCGCCACCGGGATGCCGTGCGCGGTCGCCGCAACGACGGGAATGAAATCGAGCCCCACCCCGTGGCGCACCACGCCCTTCACGCGCTCCGCGCCCTCGAACACGTCGTCGGGCAGCTTGGCGCGGACGATGACCGCATCCGCGGAACGGGTCAGCCGGCGCAGGGTGTCGTCGGACGTGTCGGGGCCGACCACCAGCTCGGCGTGGGGTTCCAGCAACGCGGCCCCATCCGCGTGAAGCGCGTTGGTGGTGAAGACGACCGGCTTGTCATGGGCCATGGGGGGCGCCTTCCGCGATGGGATTGACGAGGGTTCCAAGCCCTTCGACGCGCGCCCGCACCACCGTGCCCGGCTTCAGCCAGGCCGGCGGCTTGCGCATGCCGGCGACACCCGCGGGCGTGCCGGTGGCGATCAGGTCGCCGGTCTCCAACGGCTGGCGATGGGACAGCCAGGAGACCAGATCCGCCACGTCGAAGACGAGGTTCGAGGAAACGCCATCCTGGAGCCGCGTGCCATCCACATCCAGGGAGAGGGCGAGGGCGTGCGGATCGGCGATCTCGTCGGCGGTGGCGAGAAAGGGACCGAGGGGGCCGAAGGTGGGCAGGTTCTTGCCGCGGGTGAAGCCGCCGTCGCGCTTGATCATCTCGCTGGCGCTGATGTCGTTGAACACCGCATAGGCGGCGACGCAGCCGAGCGCCGCATCCCGGTCGACTTTCTCCGCCCGGCGCCCGATCACGGCCGCGATCTCCACCTCATAGGTGCAGCCGCCGATGTCCGGCGGCAGAAGGATGGGCGTGCCCGGCCCGACCACCGTGGAGGCGTGCTTCATGAACAGCACCGGCTCGGCCGGTGCCGCCATGCCGCGCTCTTCCAGCGCGTCGCGGTAGTTGAAGGCGAGGGCGTAGATGCGCTCCGGCACGTACGGGGCAAGCAGCTCCACCTGCGACAGGGGCAAGCGCGCCCCCTCGGCAAGGCCGTGGGCGGAAATGCGCGCGGCCGCCGCGCGCAGGTCGCCGGCGATGAGGGCGGCCATGGCGGGCGCAGCCCCCGCAAGCGCGTCGGCCATGGCCGGGTGGGCGAGATCGAGGACCTGATCGTCCGCGCCCGCGCCGTCACCCAAGAGGACGCCCGCGCGGGAGGTGCCCGCGTGGCGGAAGCTCACGAAGCGCATCGTTCAGCCTACCCGGTAGCGGTCGATGATCGAACGGTCGATCTCGATGCCGAGGCCGGGGCCGGTGGGGATCTTCACCCGGCCACGCTCCTGCACGATGGGCTCCTTCGCGAGATGGTCGCGGAAGGGGTTCTCGCACTGCTCGAACTCCAGCAGGGGCTCGAACGGGAAGAGGCTCGGCGGCTGGTCAGCGAGGGAGCCGAGGAAGTGCAGGGTCGCGGCGATGCCCACGGCCGAGCCCCACGCATGGGGCACGCATTCGACACCGTGGGTCGAGGCGAGGGTAGCGATCTTCTTGCACTCGGACAGGCCGCCGGCGGCGCACACGTCCGGCTGCACGATGTCCATGGCCTTGCGCACGATGGCGTCGCGGAAGCCCCAGCGGGTGAATTCGTTCTCGCCGCCGGCCACCGCCATGTCGAGGGCGCGGGCGACCTCCACATAGCCGTCAATGTCCTCCGGCGAGATGGGCTCCTCGAACCACTCGATGTCCAGTTCCTCCAGCTTGCGGCCGAGGCGGATGGCGACCGGCACGGAGAAGGCGTGGTTGGCGTCCACCATGAGGCGGATGTTCGGGCCGACGGCGTCGCGCACCGCCTTCACCCGCTCGTAATCCTTGGTGATGTTGCCGAGGCCGATCTTCATCTTGACGGCCTTGAAGCCCTCTTCGACGTAGCCGACCGCCTCCTCCACCGCTTCTTCCACCAGACGGTCGAAGTCGATGAAGTAGAGGCCGGTGGCGTAGCAATCCACCTCGGTGCGGAAGGCGCCGCCGAGCAGCTTGTGCACCGGCTTGCCGCAGCTCTTGCCGATGATGTCCCACAAGGCAATGTCGACGCCGCTGATGGCGGCGATGGACATGCCCTTGCTTCCATAGTCCTTGATGCGGTTGTAGAGGTCTTCCCAGATGACCTCCACGTCGAACGGGTCGCGGCCGATGATGCGCGGGCCGAACTGGGTCTCGATGAAGGCTTTCGCCACGGCGGAGGGGCCGTAGCACTCGCCCCATCCGACGATGCCGTCGGCGGTCTCGATTTCCACCAGGCAGGTGCCGCGGGTCTTGTAGAGCCAGCCCCGCGAGGAGGTGAAGGGCTTCTCGACGGGGGCCGACATGACGTGGGCCCGGACGCTCTTGATGACGCTCACGACGCGCTCTTTCTCATGGGAACGGACAGGGGAGAGGCGCGGGGAGTCCCCACGCCTTCGTTTGGATCGGGCCGATGCGGACGGCGCTACTCGGCGCCTTTGAACACCTGCGTCGCCACCGTGTTAAGCGACTGCTGGACGGCGTTGACCTCCTTGTCGAGGGCATCGCCGGTGAGGTCGTCCACCAGCACGCCGTTCTCGGCGGCGAAAGCCTTGAAGCGGGGATCCTGAATGGACTTGCGGAAGGCGTCGATCAGGGTCTTTCGCACCTCGGGCGGGGTCTTGGCGGGGGCGACGATATAGGCCATCTGCACCACCGGGCCGTAGGGGAAGACGTCGTAGCCCTTCTCCTTCATGGTCGGCACGTCGGGGAAGACGGCGAGGCGCTGGTTGTCGAACACGGCGATGGCCTTCACCTGCCCGGCCTTGATCTGCGAGATGCTTTCCGAAGGCTTCAGCACCGCGGCGTCGATCTGGCCGCCGGCGAGGTCGGTGATGACCTTGGCACCGCCCGGATAGGGAACGTTCACATACTCGACCCCCGCCGCCTTGGCGGTCATGGTCGCGAAGATGTGGTTGATGTTGTAGGTGCCCGGGGTGCCGATGGTGGTCTTGCCGGGATTGGCCTTCATCTGGGCGATGAAGGCTTCGATATCCTTCGGCCCATCGGTCTTCACCAGCAGCATGAGCGGATCGGATGACACGCGGGCGATGCCGGTGAACTGGTCGTTGCGCAGCGGCGTCTTGTTCTGCGCGATGATGGAGAGCGTGGACGAGGTGCCCATGCCGAGGGTGTAGCCGTCCGGGGTGGAACTGGCGACGCGCCCCATGCCGATGGCGCCGGTGCCGCCCGGCACGTTGTCCACGATGATCCGCACGCCGTTCTCGGCCAGGATGGGGGCCAGCACGCGGGCGGCGATGTCATTGGAGCCGCCGGCGTTCCACGGCACGATGAGGCGGACCTCGCGGCTCGGGAATTTGTCCTGCGCGGTGGCGGACCCCGCGCAGGCGACAAGGATCGCTCCCACGGCGAGGGCAAGGCTGTGCTTCATCGGCGTTCTCTCCCGTTTGTTGTTTGTTATAACAAACGACATGTAACCTGCTTGTCAACGCCCTTTTGAGGTGCTCCCCTTGGCGGGATGGAGGCCAAAGTGAACGTCGCCGATCGCAGCCTGTCGCGGATCGCCCGCGAGCCCTTGTGGGACCGCGCCCATGCCCAGCTGCGCGAGGCGCTGCTGGCGGGGCGGTTCGAGCCGGGCAGTGCGCTGGTCCTGCGCCAGCTGGCGGAGACGTTCGGCACCTCCATCACGCCAGTGCGCGATGCGCTCGCCCGCCTCGTGGCGCAGGGGGTGCTGGCACAGGGGCCGCGCAATTCGGCGCTGGTGCCCGACCTCGACAAGGGTGCGCTGCTCGACATCATGGTGGTGCGCAGCGAGCTTGAGGGCCGTGCCACCCGCGAGGCGGCATCGAAGGCCGCGCCGGCCGAGATCGACGCTCTGGAGGCGCTGCTCAGTGAGATGCGGGGGATGATCGCGCGCCGCGAGCTCGACGCCTATCTCGACGTCCACCGCCGCTTTCATTTCGGCATCTACGCCTTGGCCGGCATCCCCATCCTCGACGAGATGATCGAGAATCTCTGGCTCAGGTGCGGCCCCATCCTGTCCTTCGTGGTGCCGGAATATGTGGTTTCGCTGAAGGGCACCGACCATCACCAGGCGGCGCTGGACGCCATCCGCCGCAAGGACGGCTCGTCCGCAGAGGCAGAGATCGTGGCCGATATCGAGGAGGCGGGGCGCTATCTCCTCGGCCTTGCCGATTCTTCCGGCCGCATCCGCCGGCGCCGGCCCGCAGGCTGAGCGGCCCGCGCGCCTTCCCACAAGAAAGGCGGCCCCGACTCTCGCCCGCGCCGCCCATCCTTGAATGCAATCTCAGGCCGCGCGGGCAGCCGTGTGCACGATGGTGCCCACATGCTCGCCGCGCAGGGCGGCCGTGAGGCGGCCGGGCACGAGGCCGTTCACCACCTGCACCCGCTCGATGTGGCGGGCGGTGGCCATCACCTCCACCAGGGCGCGGTCGAAGGGGAGGGTGCCCTCGGCCTTGGCGAGGTCGGCCGCGCTGGTCTCGGACACGAACTGCGCCGTGCCGCCGTCCGGGCCGTTGGGGTCGGCGGTGAATACGCCGTCCACGTCCTCCACTATGGTGAGGCCGGCGGCGCCGAGGGCGTCGGCCAGCACGAAGGCGCCGGTGTCGGCGCGATGGGGCGGAATGCGCGCGCCGGGGAATTCATGGTGGTGATAGGGCGGGAAGGCGCTGCCCACCACCGCGCGGGTGGCGCTGAGGTGGATGGCCAGCTGGCTCGCGATGGTCGGGTGCTCGATATAGGAGACGCCGTCCGGTGCCAGGAGCGAGGCGAGGATGTGGCCGTTCTGCCCCGCCTCGCTCGCCGCGAGGGGTGCGAGAGAGCCCACCGGCAAGCCGAGGTCGAGGCCGACGCCGAACAGGTGACGGGCGCGAATGCCGGCGCCGGTGAGGATCAGCAGCCGATGCTCGGGCAGGATGCGGCGGATCTCGTCCACGATGGGCAGGATCGCCGAGGGGCCGCGATCCATGATGGAGCGGCCGCCGATCTTCACCACCTGCAGCCAGGGCAGCAGGCGGATGGGGCGCACGCCGGCCACGGGGCGGGTGAGCTGGCCGTCGAGCAGGGTCTGGCGCGCGAGCGGCGAGGCGACGTGTTTGATGTTGTTGTCAGCCATGTCGGATCGTCCTCAGCGCGCGGTGATGATGGTGCCCACGTGCTCGCCGGCGAGCGCGCGGGTGAGATTGCCGGGCACGAGGCCGTTCACCACCTGCACCTCGCGCACGTGCTTCGCCTGCTTGAGCAGGTCGAGCATGGGGAATTCGAGGATGGAATCGGCGAGCCCCCGGGCCTTCATCTCGTCCACCGAGATCTTGGGAATGAAGGTGGCGTCTTTCGCGGTCTTGGGGTTGGCGGTGTAAAGGCCGTTCTCGTCCTTCACATAGACCATCTGCTTGCAGCCGAACTGCTCGGCCAGCAGGAAGCAGCCGGCATCGGTGCGGTAGGGCGGGATGACTCCCTCCGCGGCCGGCCGGGTCCACAGGGCGTAGGGCGGCATGCCGGCGAAGACCACCGCATGCACCTCGGCGAGATAGAGCGGTACGGCCGAGAGGCCCGCCCCGTCCACCTTGGAGATGCCGTGCCTGGCGAGGAGCTGGCCCAACATCTCGGCATTCTGGTCCGCCACCGAGGCGCCGAGCTGGGAGAGTACGCCGGCCGGCAGGTTGAGCTCGGCGGCGATGGAATAGAGATGCCGCGCGCGGGTGCCGGCGCCGGTGCCGATGAGCAGCTTGTGGGTCCTGCGGGCGGCGACGATCTCCTCGATGAGCGGATAGACGGCGGCGCGGCCGCGGTCGATGACGCTCTGCCCGCCGATCTTGATGACGCTCGCATCGGGCAGGATGCGGAAATCCGAAGCCTGCTCGGCCGCCGCCAGAAGCTGCGCATCGGTGAGCGACCGCTGGGAAAGGAGCGCGTCCAGCTCCGCCGTGGTCTGGGCCATGGGATGCCTTTCTGTTTTTCGTCTCTTTTTCTTGAAAGGAGTCGATACATTCCATGAATTGCGACCGCAACATGCGGAAATTACAAGGTTTTATGGCCTTCGTAAAATTCACACAGGAATGCATGAGAACGCACTCGGCGGCCGCACGCGATCGCGTTCACCCGCGCGCGCCCGCGGCGATGCGCCGGTCAGCGCCCCCCGTGGACGGACCGGCCGCGCAACAATCGGCCAAGGGCGATGCGTGCCCCCGGGACTATCGGTCGGCAACGCCATTGGCGGCCACGAGATAGGCGTGGCACGCGCGCGGCAGTTCCTGGCGCAGGCAAGCGAAGTCTTCATCCGTGGGGCTGCTTTCCATCACCACGCGCACCGAGCCGCCCAGCATCGCCGCGAGCATGAAAGCGACGGCATCGCGACGCGCGAAGCGCGCGTCGGGCGCTGCGGCGAGGAGCGTGGCGATGACATTGGTCATCAGCTTCATGCCGCGGGCCATGACCTCGGTCAGGTCGAAGTCGGACGCGATGGCGTAGATGGCGCGGGATGCGACCATATCGGCGGTCTTGGCGTCCAGCCACGCTGTCGCCAGACCTTCGGCGACGACCGCGAGGTCGCTCCCCGTCAGGCGCTCGGCCGCCGCCATCATGGCGTCCATGATGGTCTGCAGGTGCCGGTCCACGATGGCGTAAAGCAGTGCCTGCTTGTGGGGGTAATATTGGTACATGGTGCCCACCGACACCCCCGCCCGCTCGGCGACGCGGGTCGTCGTCAGGCGTCCAGCCCCCTCCGCCAGCAATACCTGAATGGTCGCTTCGTGAATCGCTCCGATGGTTGCGGCGGAGCGCGTCTGTTGCGGTGTTTTCCGGGGCTTTAGCAGCGCCGGCGCAGGGCGGGTCATATGCGAATTCCTAATCTGAATGATTCTTCATATCTTTCGCCTCCACCTCCCCCATCGCAAGGAAATTCTGGATGAAAACTGTCCTGATCACCGGCTGCTCGACCGGCTTTGGCCGCGAGATCGCGCTCTATTTCCTCGAGCGCGGCTATCACGTGCTTGCGACCATGCGAAATCCGTCCGCGAGCACCCTGCCGGCGTCCGACAATCTTCGCGTTCTGCCCCTGGATGTGACCGACGCTGGCAGCATCGCCGCCGCCATCGCCGAGGCGGGCCCGATCGACGTCCTGGTGAACAACGCCGGGGTTGGCGCGTTCGATGCCCTGGAAGGCATGTCGTCCGAGACCATCCGCAGGATGTTCGACACCAATCTCTTCGGCGCCATCGCCATGATGCAGCAGGTCCTGCCGGGCATGCGCGCGCGGGGATCGGGCGTCATCGTCAACGTGGGGTCGAGCATCATCTACATGCCGGTGCCCCTTGTCGCCGTCTACCGGGCCAGCAAGGCCGCACTGACGGCCCTCACCGAGTCCCTCGTTCCAGAACTGGCGCCATTCGGTGTGCGCGCGTGCGTGATCGCGCCGGGCATGGCACCGAGCACCGCCTTTGCAGCGTCCATCCATCAGGAGGTCGGCAAAAACGGTGGCCCGCACGAGGCCTATGCCGAGCTCGCAGCTCAGATCCTGGCCCAGCTCCAAGCGGCGGGCAGCGGCGAGATCACCACCGAGCGGGACGTGGCCGAAGCGGTGTTCCGCGCCGCCACCGACCCCGCCTGCCCGACCGTCCTACCGGCCGGCCCCGACGCCATCGCGTGGTCGAAGCAACGCTGAAGCGTCGAGGATTGCCATGCCTTGAGCGGGTGCGGCCGGTGGATCGCACCCGCTCTCCCCCCGACCCGGTGATGACGGGCAGGGAGCGGAGGCCTTGGCGCCGTATTTCGGCGACGCTTTGCGCCATCACGAGCCCGGTTGCGCGCGGCGCGCTCTGCTCAGTTGGCGGAAGGGGTGGGATTCGAACCCACGGTGGGGTTGCCCCCACGGCGGTTTTCAAGACCGCTGCCTTAAACCGCTCGGCCACCCTTCCGTGTCGCGCGAGGGCGAGCGTTCAGGACCCATCTAGACCAGCTTGCGCGGCCCGTCGAGGTGGGCTCGGCCAAGGGGTTGCGTTAACCATCGACAAACCATCGCCCCATTTTCGCCGTCATTGGACCTCCTGTTGGGGCGGATTGCCGGGGTCTCCTGATCGCGGTGCTGCGTTCATTTCCCTTAAGGCACGGGCGCCGGCGGGGGACAGGCAACGGATGACGGGCACGGATGACGAAGGGATGATGACGAGCAGATCGGCATTGCATTTCCTTCCAGGCTCCCGCGCGGTTCGGCCGTTCCCAATGGCCGGCGGCCTCGGGGGCCGCGCCCTCGGTGGCTGCGGCGTTCTGCTGGCCTGCCTGGCGTTGGCGGGATGCGGCTCGGTCGATTCCCTCGGCAGCAAGATCGATCCGCTCTATGGCGTCTCCGCCAGCCCCCGCGTGGTGGCGGAAGGTGATCCCGTGCCGCGCGGCGGCGGCTCCTACAAGGTGGGCAAGCCCTATGTGGTGGGGGGCCGCACCTACGTTCCGGCGGAAAATCCCAATTACGCCGCCGAGGGCCAAGCCTCCTGGTACGGCAAGGACTTTCATGGCCGCAAGACCGCCAATGGCGAGATCTTCGACATGACCTCCATCTCGGCCGCGCACAAGACGCTGCCCATGCCGTCCTACGTGCGGGTCACCAACCTGTCCAATTCGCGCTCCATCGTGGTGCGGGTCAACAATCGCGGCCCGTACGTGGGCGACCGGCTGATCGACGTCTCCTATCGCACCGCCGAGCTCCTCGGGTTCGCCAAGAACGGCGTCGCCAGGGTGCGGGTGGAATATCTCGGCCGGGCGCCGCTCGATGACGACGACGACGTGAAGCTCGCCTCCACCCTGCGGCAGGATGGCAGCCCCGCCGATCTCTACGAGGGCTCGCCGGTGCGCGTCGCCTCCGCCCGGCCGTTCGTGCCGGACCTGCCGACGGTGCGCGGCGTGCCCGCCTCGGCCGGTCCGAGTGGCGAGGCGCCGGTGCCCCCGGCACGGCCCTTCGACCTGGGCCAGCCGTCCGGCGGCTCCGTCTCCGTGGCGAATGCCGGCTGGTCGGCCGGCGCGGCGCCCGTCTCGGGCCTCGGCTTTGCCGGCGTACCCGGCGACAGCGGGCGCTGAGCGCTCCTCCTCACCCCGACGGTTTAAAGATGCCTGTGGCGCCTGTGCGCCGCGGGGGGATTTGCCCTTCCGCCACTTTACCCGCGCCCACGGTCTGGCCGATGATCGCGCGGGCGGTCATCTGAGGCTGCGCCGTCGGCGCCCGCTCCTTCGTCCTCCGGCACCGCTGCAGGTGGAGTTCCATGTTCGAGAAGGCCCGCTTCACCCGTCTGGTCCCGGCCCTCGCGCTCGCAGCGTCCGTCGCCGTCGCATGGGCGATGGGGGCGCCGGCCAGAGCGGCCGAGGGATTCCAGACCTCGGTCCCCGCCGCCATCCTGCTCGATTACGAAACCGGCACGATCCTGTTCGAGAAGGACGCCGACAAGAAGATCGCCCCCGGCACGCTGGTGAAGGTGATGACGGCGGAGGTGGTCTTCTCCCAGCTGCGCGCCGGCAAGATCGCTCTGGACACGCCGTTCACCGTGAGCGTCAACGCCTGGCGGCGCGGCGGCGGCCCGTCCGGCGGGGCGGCCATGTTCGCCGAGGTGAACAAGCCCGCCCCGGTGGGCGAGCTCCTGGCCGGCGCGCTGGTGGTGTCGGGCAATGACGCCGCGATCGCCTTGGCAGAGGGCGTGGCCGGCACCGAGAGCGCTTTCGCGCAGATGATGAACGCCCAGGCCAAGAGCTTCGGCATGGTCAATTCCGAGTTTCACAACGCCACCGGCTTCACCGAGTCCGGGCAGGTGTCGGCGGCCCGCGACCTCGGCCTGCTGGCGGCGCACATCATCCGCACCTATCCGGATTATTATCCGGTGTTCGCCCGTCCGGGCATCGAGTGGAGCCGCATCAAGCAGCGCAATCGCAACGTGCTGCTGGAGGCCGGCGTCGGTGCCGACGGCCTTCAGGTGGGTTGGGTGAAGGACGTGGGCTACCACGCCCTCGGGGCAGCGGTGCAGAACGGCCAGCGCCTCATCGTCGTCGTGCTCGGGGCGCGCAGCGAGAAGGAGCGGCTGGACGAGACGCGCAAGCTCCTGGAATGGGGCTTCCAGTCGTTCCGCCAACGACAGGTGTTCGCGCCGGATCAGGAGGTTGGCCGGGCGCAGGTGTTCGGCGGCGCCTCGGGCAGCGTCGGCCTCGCGGCGCGCGGCGCGGTCTCCGTGCTCACCCCGCGCTCGGGGAACGAGCGCGTCACCGCGCGGGTGGTCTATACGGGGCCGCTGCGGGCTCCGGTGGTGAAGGGCACGCAGGTCGGCCGGCTCCAGGTCACGCGCGGGCAGGTGAAGGTGCTGGAGCTGCCGCTCTACACCACGGAGGACGTGCCGGTGGGATCGCTGATGGACCGCGCGCTGGACGGGGGCCTGACCCTCATGGGCGACAGCGTGCGCGACCTTGCCAAGCGGGCGCTGGCGAAGATCCAGAAATGAGCCGCGGCCGCCTCATCACCTTCGAGGGCGGGGAGGGGACGGGCAAGTCCACCCAGGCCCGCCGCCTCGCCGTGGCCCTGCGGGCGCTCGGCCACGAGGTGGTGGAGACGCGCGAGCCCGGCGGCTCCCCAGGAGCGGAGGCGGTGCGGCACGTGCTGCTTTCCGGTGGCGCCGAGCCGTTCGGTCCCGCGGCCGAGGCGCTGCTGTTCGCCGCCGCCCGATCCGACCATGTGGACACGCTGATCCGCCCGGCGCTCGCCCAGGGCCGGATCGTGGTGTGCGACCGCTTCATCGATTCCACCCGCGTCTACCAGGGCGCTGTCGGCGCGGTGGACGCGGCGCTGCTCAATGCGCTGGAGGCCATGGCCGCCGGTGATTGCCGGCCCGACCTCACCTTGGTGCTCGATGTGCCGCCGGAGATCGGCCTCGCCCGCGCTGCCACGCGCGGCAAGGGCGCGGTGGCGGATCGCTTCGAGCGCGAAGGGGCCGACTACCACGCCGCCGTGCGCGCGGCCTTCCTCGACCGGGCCGCGGCCGATCCCGGACGCTGCGCGGTGGTGGATGCCTCGGCCGATCCCGACGCGGTGGCGGACGCCATCGCCGCCATCGTCGCCGCGCGCCTCGGCCTCGGCGCGGACGCGGCAGCATGAGCGAGCTCGCCGGCGACATCCTGCCCGGCGCACCCCATCCACGCGAGCAGTCGCGGCTGTTCGGCCATGCCACGGTGGAAGCGGACCTTCTGGGCGACTTTCGCGCCGGGCGGCTGCCCCATGCCCTGCTCATCGGTGGACCCGAGGGCATCGGCAAGGCGACGCTGGCCTATCGGCTCGCCCGCGTGGTTCTGGCCGGCGGACCGGAGGCCGGTGCCCACGACCTCAGCCTGCCGCCCACCCATCCCGTGTTCCGGCAGGTGGCCTCCATGAGCCATCCCGACATGCTGGTGCTGCGCCGCGCGCCGGAGGCGGGGGAGGAGAAGCTGCCCACAATCATCCCCGCGGAGATGGTGCGGCGGGTGCGCACCTTCTTCGGCGCCACGGCCGCCGCCGGCGGCTGGCGGGTGTGCATCGTGGATGCCGTGGACGAATTGAACGCCTTCGGCGCCAACGCCTTGCTGAAGACGCTGGAGGAGCCGCCGCCGCGCGCCCTGTTCCTGCTCGTCACCCATGCGCCGGGCCGGGTGCTGCCCACCATCCGCTCGCGCTCGCGCCTGATGCGGCTGCGGCCCCTGGAAAGCGCCGATGTGCTCGCCGCCCTCGATCACCTGAAGGAGGAGATGTCGGATCTCGACGCCGCGACCCTCCCGGCCGCCGCTGAGGCCGCCGGCGGAAGCGTCCGGCGGGCGGTGGTGCTGGCGCGGGGGGAGGGGATGGAGGTGCGCCTCGCCACCCTGCGCGCGCTGGAGCAGTTGCCCCGTCCCCGGCCGGAGGATCTGCACGCGCTGGGCGCCCGCCTGCAGGGCGACCGGGCGGACGGGCTGGACCTGTTCGTGGAGGCGGTGAGCGACTATGTGGCGGCACAGGCGACGCAGGAGGATGCGCCGCGCCATCGCCTTGTCCGCCTCGGCGAGGTGTGGGAGAAGGTGCGGCGCAGCGCGGTGGAGGCCGATGTCTTCAATCTCGACCGCAAGGCGCTGGTGTTCCGCATCTTTGCCGATCTGGCCGAGGCCGTGCGCTGACGAAGCGCCGCCCGCGCGGATCGGAGAAATCGTTCCGAGCCGCCGATGTCCGTCAAGCCGCCGTTCTACATCACCACCGCCATCGCCTACCCCAACGGCGTGCCCCACATGGGCCACGCCTATGAGGCGATCGCGGCCGACTGCATCGCCCGTTTCAAGCGGCTGGACGGCTATGACGTGCGCTTTCTCACCGGCACCGACGAGCACGGCATCAAGATGCTCCAGACCGCCCAGAAGGCGGGCCTGACGCCGCGCGAGCTGCTGGAGCGGAACGTTCCCCGGTTCGAGGCCATGGGGGAGGCGTTCGACCTCTCCAACGACGATTTCATCCGCACCACGCAGGAGCGCCACCACACGGCGAGCCAGGCCATCTGGGAGAAGATGGCTGCCAATGGTGACATCTACAAATCCACCTATGCCGGCTGGTATTCGGTGCGCGACGAGGCCTATTACGCCGAGGACGAGACCAGCCTGAACGAGCAGGGCGTCCGCCTCGGCCCGCAGGGCACGCCCGTGGAATGGGTGGAGGAGGAGAGCTATTTCTTCCGCCTCTCGGCCTATCAGGACCGCCTGCTGGCCTACTACGAGGCCAACCCCGGCTTCATCATGCCGGAGGCCCGCCGCAACGAGGTGGTGAGCTTCGTCTCGGGCGGCCTCCAGGACCTCTCCATCTCGCGGACCACCTTCGACTGGGGCATTGCGGTGCCCGGCGACGAGAAGCACATCATGTATGTGTGGGTGGACGCGCTGACCAACTACATCACCGCGCTCGGCTATCCTGAGACCACCGGCGACTTCGGCCGGTTCTGGCCGGCGGACGTGCACATCATCGGCAAGGACATCATCCGCTTCCATGCGGTGTACTGGCCGGCCTTCCTGTGGTCGGCCGGGTTGGAGGCGCCGAAGCGCGTGTTCGGCCACGGATTTCTCTTCAACCGCGGGGAGAAGATGTCCAAGTCGGTGGGCAACGTGATCGATCCGTTCGATCTCGCCGCCACCTACGGGGTCGATGCCATCCGCTATTTCTTCCTGCGCGAGGTGTCGTTCGGCCAGGACGGCTCCTACAGCCACGAGGCCATCGTCAACCGCATCAACGCGGACCTCGCCAACGACCTCGGCAACCTCGCCCAGCGCTCCCTGTCCATGATCGCCAAGAATCTCGACGGCGTGGTGCCCCAGCCCGGGCCGCTGACCGCCGAGGACGAGGCCATGCTCGCCATGGCGGACGGGATGCTGTCGGCGAGCCGCGCGGCCATGGAGACGCAGGCGATCCACCTCTATCTCAATGCGGTCTGGGCCGTGGTGGCGGAGGCCAACCGCTATTTCGCTGCTCAGGCCCCCTGGGCGCTGAAGAAGACCGACCCCGCCCGCATGGCCACCGTGCTGTGGCTCACGGCAGAACTGATCCGCCAGATGGGCATCCTGGTGCAGCCGGTGATGCCGCAGAGCGCGGCGAAGCTGCTCGATCTCGTGGGCGCGCCCGAGGATGAGCGCGGCTTCGACCGGCTGGACGCCGCCCATCGCCTGCCGGCGGGCCGCGTCCTGCCGGCGCCGGTGGGCGTGTTTCCCCGCTATGTGGAGCCGGAGGCGGCGGTCTGAGCGGCGCCGATGCGCGGGTCGGGATGCCCTCGGCCCCAAATTTATCTTAACCTTGATGGCTTGTTATGGTCTGTCCCTGCGATAGGCAGCCGGGACGGGCGAGCGGGAGCGGTGGGAATGACGGGCGGAAGAATGGTCGCGGCGCTCGCCGTCGCGCTGGCACTGGCGGGCTGCGGCAGCAGCTACGACCGCGCGCCGCCGCCGGCCGCAACCTATGATCCCATTCCCCCGCTGATGCCCTCCGAGCCGCCGCCCGTAACGCCCGAAGGTCCCGCCGTCCCGCGCATCGAGGTGAAGCTCGCCAGCGCCGACGCCACGCTGGTGCGCGCCCGCATTGCCACCGCCCGACGGGCGCGGCAGTACAACATCACCGTAGACCAGCCGGCCCAGCTCATCGCGGAAAAGCGCCTGTCACCCGACGAGGCCATGAAGCGCACCAACGGCCAGACCCAGGACGCCGCCTTCCGCCTCGACTACATCTTCAACACCTCGGGTGGCAGCGTCACGGTCTCGCTGGAGGCCTCCATCGTCGCCAATCCTGGCCGGCCCGGCGAGCAGGTGCGGCCCATCACCATGCCGGCCGGCGATGCCGACGCCCTGAAGGAAGAGATCGCCTCCGCGGGGTGAGGCTTGCCCTTGCGCCGGCATGCCCGATCGCGCTAGAAGGTCCGCCGGTCGGCAGTTCACCGAGGCGTCGCTGTCCCGCGAGGGAAGCTAAACCTGCCTTCATTCCTTTCGGCAGACACCTTTCGCGTGCCGCGTCGTAAGCCAGCGACCACGACTGATCCTTCCGGCACCGAGGGATAGGTCATGTCCAGAACCCCATTGCCTTTCGCCGCCGGCGATGTCTCGGCGCTGGCGCGCGCGCTCGGCCGCGAGCTGAACGCCGCGCCGGAGAAGCTCGGCCACGTCCAGTTGCTCAATGTGCTGGTGCGCGCCGCCGGCTACCGGAACTTCCAGCACTTCCGCGCCCAGCAGGCCGCGGGAGCGAAGCTCGCCGCCGCGCCGCCTCCCGCCTCGGCGCCGGTGGACCTGCGGCTCGTCGCCGATGCGGCGCGCCATTACGACGGCACCGGACGCCTCGTGCGCTGGCCGTCCAAGGAGAGCCGCCGTATCCTCGCTTTGTGGGTGCTGTGGTCGCGCCTGCCCGCGGCGACGACGCTCACGGAAGCGCAGATCAACGCGGAGCTGCGCGCTCTCCATCTGTTCGATGATCCGGCCCTGCTGCGGCGGGCGATGGTGGATCTCGGACTCCTGTGGCGCACGCGCGACGGGGGCGCCTATCGCCGCATCGGCCAACGTCCGCCGCCCGAGGCGCTGGCACTGATCCGCCATCTTGGGCGGGGGCTGGCCCAATGAGCGCGCGCGACATGGACCACCGCACGAATCCGCCCGGCGCGCTGGCGCAGGTCGCGCCGGTCCGCGTCGAGACGGCGCTGGGGCCGGTCGAGGTGGCGCAGGCGGGCGCGGGGCCGGCCGTGCTCGCCTTGCATGGCGGCATGGGTGGTTACGACCAGGGCCTGATCCTCGCCGAAACCATCCTGCCGGACGCCCGGGCGTTCCGCGTCATAGCGCCGTCCCGGCCGGGCTATCTGGGCACGCCGGGTGGTGGCCATGACGACCCGCAAGCGCAGGCGGACCTCTATGCCGCGTTGCTTGACCGGCTCGGCATCGCGCGGGTTGTGGTAGCCGCGGTTTCGGCGGGCGGGCCGAGCGCGCTCGCGTTCGCCGCTCGTCACCCGGCGCGCTGCGCCGGTCTGGTGCTGGTCTCCGCCTGCACGGTGCGCCTCGACGTGCCGCAGCGGGTGCGCAGGCGCCTGCCGGCGATGCGCGTGCTGTCGCGCCTGCCCGGCGTGCCGGCGTTCCTGGGCTGGATGACTCGCAGGCAGCCCATGAAGGCGGCACGCGCCTCCATCGCCGATGCGGACCTGTGCGCCCGCACCCTGGCGCATCCCGAGGCTGGCCCGCTGATGCGGATGCTGCAGGAAAGCATCTTCCGCGACATCCGGCGGCGCCTGCCGGGGACGCAGAACGACGTGGATCGCCTTTCGGTTTTGCCCGAGCAAGCGGCGGGGGGCATCGCGGCGCCGGTTCTGGTGATCCACGGCACCGGCGACCGCGTGGTGCCGTTCCACCACGCCACCCGGCTGATGGAGGTGCTGCCGTGCGCCGAGCTGATGGCCATCGACAAGGGCGAGCATGTCGCCCTGTTCACCCATCTCGACGCCATCCGTGCCCGTGTCGGCGGGTTTCTCGCGCGGCTCGCGGTCCCCGCGTCAGCGTGAGCGCGGGGCGCCGGAAAAGCGCTCGGCGGCGATGATGGTGGCGAGGGCGGCGACGGTCTTCACCACCGCGCCGGGGAGGAACGGCAGGAAGCCCCGCTCGAACGCGAAGCCCGGTCCCATCTTGGTGGCGATCCATGCGGCGCCCATCACCATCAGAACCAGGTGGCCGAGCGCCAGTACGCCGAAGAGCGGCAGGGGACGCAGCTGCGCCCAGTTCTCCTGCAGCCAGCCCACGAGAAGGGTGGTGACGAGGAAGCCGACGATGAACCCGCCCGAGGTGCCGGTGAGCATCTCCAGCCCGCTGCGCCCGCCGGAGAAGACCGGCAGGCCCATGAGCCCCGCGGCGAGATAGACCGCCACCGTCAGCCCGCCCAGCCGCCAGCCCATGAGGGCCGCGAGCGTGATGAGGACGTAGCTCTGCAGGGTGATCGGCACCGGCTGGATGGGAATGGAGAGCTGCGCGCTCCAGGCGAGCAGCGCGACGCCGACCACAAGTATGGCGCCTGCCCAGGCGGCGGAATGATCGGCGAGCCGCGCAAGAACGGGGCGGAAAGGGGAGGGCGATAGGGTCATCGGGATCCTGAGGATGGAAACGGCGCGACCTGCCGATACCGCCAGCAGAGAGCTTGAGCAAGAGCATGGGGCCGCCACGCGCAAACCCCCGCGGGTCTGCTGGCGCACCCCTCGCCGGATCGCACAGCGCGGCCGTGCCTCGACGCGCCGCGCCGAAGCGCTTATGTGAAGCCCGGACTTCTCAAGTGGCCATCATGCTCGTCGACAGCCATTGCCATCTCGACTTTCCCGATTTCTCCGCCGAGCTGCCCGACGTGGTGGCGCGGGCGCGGGCGGCCGGCGTCTCCCATCTCGTCACCATCTCCACGCGGGTGCGTCGCTTCGCCGAGATCGCCGCCATCGCCGAGCGGTTCGAAGATGTGAGCTGCTCGGTGGGCACCCATCCCCATCAGGCGGCGGAGGAGCCGGACGTCACGGTGGGCGACTTGGTGCGGCTCTCGCGCCATCCCAAGGTGGTGGCCATCGGCGAGGCGGGGCTCGATTATCATTACGACACCAGCCCCCGCGCGGCGCAGGAGCACGGCTTCCGCACCCATATCGCTGCAGCGCGCGAAACCGGCCTGCCGCTGGTGATCCACGCCCGCGAGGCGGATGCCGATGTCGCCGCCATCTTGGAGGAGGAGAGCGCGCGGGGCGCCTTCCCCTTCCTGCTCCACTGCTTCACCGCCGGGCCGGACCTCGCGCGCCGCGCGCTGGCGCTGGGCGGCTATATCTCGTTCTCTGGCGTCGTGACCTTCAAGAAGAGCGAGGATCTGCGCGCCATCGCCACCGAGGTGCCGGCGGACCGCATATTGGTGGAGACGGATTCGCCCTTCCTCGCGCCGACGCCCCATCGCGGCAAGCGCAACGAGCCCTCGTTCGTGCGCGAGACCGCGAAGGTGCTGGCGCAGGCGCGGGGCGAGTCGATGGAGGAGTTTGCGGCGGCGACGACCCGCAATTTCCAGACCCTGTTCTCCAAGGCAGACATGACCGGCGCGGGGCGCTGACGCGGAGGAAGCCGAGCGTGAACCACGATCGCTACGACGACGCTTATATCCGCGGCATCCTCGCCGGGGTGAAGACCATCGCCATCGTGGGCGCCAGCGCCAATGCGGCGCGGCCGTCCTATTTCGTCATGAAATATCTCTCCGAGCGCGGCTACAAGGTCTATCCGGTCAATCCGGGACAGGCCGGCAAGACGGTGGTGGGCCTCACCTTCGTCGCCACGCTCGCCGACGTGCCCGAGCCCATCGACATGGTGGACGTGTTCCGTGCGCCCGAGCACGTTCCGGCGGTGCTGGACGAGGTGCTGGCGCTTGAGCCCAAGCCGAAGGTGCTGTGGACCCAGCTCAGTGTGCGCAACGACGAGGCCGCCGCCCGCGCCGAGGCGGCCGGCCTTCAGGTGGTGATGAACCGCTGCCCGAAGATCGAGTACGGGCGCCTTTCCGGCGAGATCGGCTGGACCGGGGTGAACTCGCGCACCATCTCCGCCCGCCGGCCGCAGCGGCTGGGCAGCGGGGTCCAGCGCCTGTCGATCGCGCCCCGCGGACCCAAAACTCCACAAAATTCGTAGAATTACCGTATTAAAAAATATTCCACATCGGGCTAGAACGGTGTGGACCAAACGGGAGACACGCTCATGACCGACGAGAGCTCACCGGCCCCGCGCGAGCCCGGCTTTTCCACCCTCGCGATCCATGCGGGCGCGCAGCCCGATCCTACCACCGGCGCCCGGGCGACCCCCATCTACCAGACCACGTCCTTCGTCTTCGACGACGTGGACCATGCCGCCTCGCTCTTCGGACTTCAGGCCTTCGGCAACATCTACACCCGCATCACCAACCCCACGAATTCGGTGCTGGAGGAGCGCGTCGCGGCGCTGGAGGGCGGCACGGCCGCGCTGGCGGTGGCCTCGGGCCATGCGGCCCAGCACCTCGTCTTCCACACGCTGCTGACGCCCGGCGACGAGTTCATCGCCTCGCGCAAGCTCTATGGCGGGTCCATCAACCAGTTCACCCATGCCTTCAAGAGCTTCGGCTGGAACGTGGTGTGGGCGGATCCGGACGACATCTCCTCCTTCGAGAAGGCGGTGACGCCGAAGACCAAGGCCATCTTCACCGAGAGCATCGCCAATCCCGGCGGCGTCGTGACCGACATCGCCGCGATCTCTCAGGTGGCGAAGAAGGCGGGCGTGCCGCTCATCGTCGACAACACGCTGGCGACGCCCTATCTGTGGCAGCCCATCAAGGACGGTGCCGACATCGTCGTCCATTCGGCCACCAAGTTCCTGGGCGGACACGGCAATTCCATTGGCGGCGTGATCGTGGACGCCGGGACTTTCGACTGGTCGGCCACCGATCGTTATCCCTTCCTGTCGAAGCCGCGGCCGGAATATTCGGGCATGGTGCTGCACGAGACCTTCGGCAATTTCGCCTTTGCCATCGCCGCCCGCGTGCTGGGCCTGCGCGACCTCGGGCCGGCCCTGTCGCCGTTCAACGCCTTCCTGCTGCTGACCGGCATCGAGACCCTCGCCCTGCGCATGCAGCGCCACAGCGAGAACGCCCTCAAGGTCGCGGAATATCTCGCCGGCCATCCGCAGGTGGCGTGGGTGAGCTATCCCGGCCTTGCGGCGGATAAGTACAACGCGCTGGCGCAGAAATACCTGCCCAAGGGCGCCGGCGCCGTCTTCACCTTCGGCCTGAAGGGCGGCTACGAGGCGGGCGTGAAGCTGGTGTCGGGGGTGGAGATGTTCTCCCACCTCGCCAACATCGGCGACACGCGCTCCCTCATCATCCACCCCGCCTCCACCACCCACCGCCAACTCACCGACGAGGCGAAGACCGCCGCCGGCGCCGGACCGGAGGTGGTGCGCCTCTCCATCGGCATCGAGGACGTGGCCGATATCATCGGCGACCTGGAGCAGGCGCTGGCCAAGGTCTGATGCCTCAGGAGGCAGCGTCCCCGCCGCCGTAGACCTCGCGGGTGAGGTCCAGCCATGCGCGGGCGGCGTGGGAGAGATAGCTCCCCTGCCGCCACACGATGGCCATGTGCCATTCCGTCCCCGGCTCGTCGAGCAGGGCGAGGCACACGCCCGGCGTCGCGCGCTGGGCGGCGATGGTGCGTGGCAGGAAGGCGATTCCCAGCCCCGCCGCCACCAGCTCCACGATGAAGTCGGTCTGCCCGCTGCGCGCCGCGAGCTGGGGCGCGAAGCCGTTGCGGGCGCACGCCTCCTCCAGCACCTGATTGAGCGCGAAGCCACCCTCGAACAGGATGAAGGGGGAAGGTGCCAGCGAGCCAAGGGTGACGCGCTCCTCCCCCGCGAGCGGATGGTCGCGAGGGAGGACCGCCATCAACGGCTCGCAGCGGACGGCTTGCGCGTCGAACCCGTCCTTCGCGGGCAGCAGGGAGGCGGCAAGCTCGACCTCGCCGTCCAGCAGCATCTCCTCCAGCCGCTTGGAGCCGTGTTCCGTGAGGCGGATCTCGATGCCGGGATAACGCGCCCGATAGATCGCGAACAGGGGCGCGAACAGCGTGCTGGCCCCGAGCGGCGGCAGGCCGAGGCGGAGGCTGCCGCGCCGCAGGCCACGCAGATCGTCCAGCTCGGCGACGAGGCCGTCGCGTTCGGTCAGCAGGATGAGGGCACGGCGATAGACGATCTCGCCGGCGGCGGTGAGCTGGCTCTTGTGGCCAATGCGGTCGAGCAGCGGCACGGCCAGCTCGTCCTCCAGCTGCTTCACCGCTTTTGAGATGGTGGGCTGCGATGCGTGCAGGACCTTCGCGGCCGGGGAAAAGCCGCCCTGCCGCACCACTTCCACGAAGGCCCTTAACGTCCGTAATTCCATGATATGCCAATACAGAATATACTTCATGCAATCAATTCATTTTCATTATGATGCATTGCGTCCTATCTTGCGTAGGTCGGCACTGGAGGTGCCCACCCATGCTCCGCCTCAACACGCTCCTCGCTAATTCTTCCAATAGTTTACCGCGCAACATGCTGCGCACCATGCGCGCTGCATTGCAGCGCAGCATGTTGATGCAGATCGCCCTTCTCGCCGTCTTCTGGGGCGTGGGCGAGGCCGTGGTGCGCGTCACCGGACTGCCCGTGCCGGGCGGCATCGTGGGCATGGGCGTGGTGCTGGCGCTCCTCTCCACCGGCTGGGTGCGGCCGGCCAGCGTCCGGCGGGGCGCGTCGTGGCTGCTCGCGGAGATGTTGCTGTTCTTCGTCCCGGCGGTCATGGCGGTGCTGGACCACAAGGAGCTCATCGGCTTCGACGGCCTGAAGATCGGCGCCGTCATCCTGCTGGGCACGCTGGTGGTGATGGCCGGCACGGCGCTCGCCGTCGATCTGTGCCTGCGCCTGTGGGCGCGACCGGCGCTGCCGGGGGGCGGCCATGCCGATGCCTGACCTTTCGCTAAGCCATCCGCTCGTCGCGACGCTGTTCTGGTCCGCCGTCACCATCGGCTGCTATGCGGCCGCGCGGGCCATCGGCGGGCGCTGGCGCTTCTGGTGGACCTCACCCTTGCTGCTGACGCCGCTGGGCGTCGGAGCGGTCGCGCTGAGCCTCCATGCCGGCTACGCCGAATACATCCGGGGCACCCACTGGCTGGTGCTCATGATGGGGCCCGCCACAGTGGCCTTCGCCATTCCCATCTACGAGCAGCGGGCGCTGATCCGCCGCCACTGGCCGGTGCTGCTGGTGGGCGTGGTGGTGGGAAGCGCCCTCGCCATGGGCACCGCGCTCGCCATGGCCCATGCCTTCGGCCTGTCCGAGGCGCTGCAATTGAGCCTGATGCCGCGCTCCACCTCGACGCCCTTCGCCATGGCGGTGTCCGGCGACATCGGCGGCGTGCCGGACCTGACGGCGGTGTTCGTCATCCTCACCGGCATCTGCGGCGCGGCACTGGGCGAAGTGGTGCTGAAGGTGATGCCGCTGCGTTCCTCCCTCGCCCGCGGCGCCCTGTTCGGCATGGGCGCGCACGGAGCAGGGGTCGCCCGCGCCCATCAGATCGGCGGCGAGGAAGGCTCCATCGCCGGCCTCGTCATGGTGCTGGCCGGCCTGTTCAACGTGATGATGGCGCCGGTCGTGGCGGCCCTTCTGGGCTGAGGCTCAGGCGGACCGGGCGGCGGGCTCGCGCGCGGTCAGGCCATAGGCATGCACCACCGTAAAGATCAGCACCGCCGTCGCGCCGAACTGGTGGGCGAGGGCCATGTCGATGGGTACCTGGTGCACCAGCGTGAGGATGCCGAGCAGCGCCTGTCCCGTCACGAGGGCGAACAGCACCCACGCCCGACGCGCCGCCCGCCCACCGGCGCGGGTGGCATCGAGGGCGTGGAGCAGCGCCAGGCCCCACAAGGCGTAGGCCAGCATGCGGTGGTCGAATTGCACCGTCAGCGCATTCTCGAACAGGTTGCGCCAGAACGGCTCGGCTGCGGCGAGACGGCTCGCGGCGGGGATGAATTCGCCATCCATGAGCGGCCACGTGTTGTAGGCCATGCCGGCGTCGAGCCCGGCCACCAGCCCGCCGGCGAAGATCTGCATCAGCACCAGACCCACGAGCGCGGACGCCACGGCGAACACCCGGCGGGACACCTTCTGCGCCGTTTCGCCCGTCAGCGAGCGGGCCACGGCCACCACCGCGGCGAGGATGATGCAGGCGAGGGTGAGGTGGATCGCAAGGCGGTACTGGCTGACGGACACGCGCTCGGTGAGCCCCGAGGCCACCATCCACCAGCCGACCGCCCCCTGCAGGCCGCCCAGGGCGAACAAGGCAAGGCACTTGAGGAGCAGCGGACCGCGCAGCACGCCGCGCCAGACGAAATAGAGGAAGGGAATGAGGAAGGCGAAGCCGATGAGGCGGCCGAGCAGGCGGTGGCCCCATTCCCACCAATAGATCCGCTTGAAGCCTTCGAGACCCATGCCCTTGTTGAGGATCTCGTACTGGGGAATGGTCTTGTAGCGGTCGAACTCGGCCTGCCAGTCCGCCTGCGACAGCGGGGGCAGGGCGCCGGTCACCGGCTTCCATTCAGTGATGGAGAGGCCGGACTCGGTGAGCCGCGTGGCGCCACCCACCACCACCATGGCGACGATCATCGCCGCAACCACATAGAGCCAGAGGCGCACGGCGCCCTGTCCCGGGCGTGGGCGGTCGGCGGCGATGGAAACGGCGTCGGCGTGCGACATGGCATCCTGGCTCCGCATGCGCGGTTCTGTTCGCTGGCCCCTCCCGTCCGATCCGTTATAGAGGGCGGCAGCGCCGCGCAAGGGAACGGGTGCCGCATGCCCGCGCGTCAGCCGGCCTTGCGCGCGAGCGATATCGAGGAGAGTGGAAGCCATGCGCCAACGGATGCGAAAGCTCGTCGGCACCGTGCTGATGCTGGTGCTGGTGGTGGTGTGGGCGCTCTCCGCCATGGCGCTGGCGCAGGGGCGGGTGACGGAACTCGGCTGGGCGCTGCAGACGGTCTGCTACATCATCCTCGGCATGGCCTGGGTCATCCCCGCCGCCGTCCTGATCCGGTGGATGGAGCGGCCGGACAAAAACGCCTGAAAAGTCGGGCTCTTATCGCCATATCTTCAGGACTGACATGAGACGCCCGCGCACTGTTCTCGGTCTCGCTGACGCAAAAAACCCGGCTGTGAAGCCGGGCGCGGGCAGCGACGTCGTGTCGAGGAGAGGTGTCAGGCGGCGCCGGCGAGGCGCTCGGGCTCGGCGGGTTCCGCCTCCAGGGAGGGCGGCGGCAGGGCGGCCGGATGCTCAGGCGCGTCCGCCTCGGTGCGGATGCCGGTGGCGAGGCACACCATGACCACCCGGGCGAAGCGCTTGTCGGCCAGCGCGTCGAAGCTCTCCACCGCCGCGGTGGGCGGGGCGTCGTCGGGATTGAGGCAGACCACCAGCGGATCGAGGCCGGCGAGACTGTGCCCGCTGCGGGCTCCGGCAAGGCTCGGCGCCGCCACCACCACGAAGTCATAGGTGCGCTTGAGCGCCTCCAGCACCAGCGCGAGGCGTTCCGCCCCCACCACGGCGGGCCCCGAGAGGGCGTCGCGTCCCGGCGGGATCACATGGGCGCGCGATCGCACATCGCGATGGATCGTCTCGCCAAAACCGGCGACGCCGAACAGCAGTTCGCTCATGCCCGGCGCCCAGGGATCGGAGACGAGGGCCGCGAGGCTTTCCGCTGCCCCGTCCAGCGCCACCAGGGCGACCCCGGCGTCCTCGGACAGGCGGCGGGCAAGGTCAACCGCGCAGGTGGCGGAGGCCTCGTGCAAGGCGTCGGAGGTCAGGACGATGAGCGCATTGTCCCGACCCGGCGGCCCGATCTGAGCCAGCAACCGGTCCACCGCGTCGGCGAGATCGATCCCGCCGCCTTCCGGGCCACCGATCCAGGCGATCCGGTGGGTGCCGGCGAGCTCCACCGGCAAGGCGGTTCCCTCGACAGGACCTTCCGTCTGGGGTGCGGCGGACCAGTGCCGGCGGGCGATCACGAGGAGCACGGCGGCCGCCGCGAGGAGCCCGAGGGCGAGGGGGCCCGGCGGGTTCGGCAGGGGAAAGGCGCGTCCGGCCTCCCCCCGGCGCAGCTGCGGCAGGCGCGGTGCCTCGCCCTGCCCCGATCGCGCGTCGCGGTCGAGGGAGAGGAAAGCGGAGATGTAGGCGTCGGCCGCGCGCACCGCGAGAGCGGGGGTCGGAGCGGAAACCGAAAGGCGCAGCGCCCGGCCGCCCTGCTCGGGCTCCACCTCCAGCTGCTCCATGAGCCGCCAGGCGGCACCGATGGCGGGGCTGCGGCCCTCTCCGTCGCGCCGTGCGAAGCCGAACCAGCCGCCGACGCCTCCGGTCGCGATACGCCGCACATCCTCGGGCGAAAGCAGGCTGGCCGCGTCATAGGCGAGCTCGCGGGACGATAATACCTGCGCCACCCCCCGCACGGCGGCGGCCGGCGGCTGGGCGCCCACGTCAAAGACAAGCGTGGTGGTGGCCGAGAAGCGCAACGGCAGGAAGCTCGCCAGCACCAGCACGGCGAAACCGATCCAGGCGGTCTGCCAGGGGCTCAAGCGGAAGGCGCGCGCCGAGGCCCAGCTTGCGCTGCGCACACCGGCTGCATTCGTCTGCGCCGCATCGAGGTGCGACATGGGCCGCTCTCCCAGCGAAGCCGGCACAAGGCGCGCCAGCTTCCCCAAGGAATGCCCGATTATGGTTGATGCTTCGTAAACGCGACTCGGCGCCGATGGTGCTCAGCGGTCTTCCCAGTGGGGCGGGCGCTTGGCGAGGACGGCGGAAATGCCCTCGTCCGCATCGCGGGCCAGCATGTTCTCCGCCATCACGCGGGAGGCATAGGCATAGGCATCGTCGAGGCCCATCTCCGCCTGCGCATAGAAGGCGGCCTTGCCCAGCTTCACCGGCACCTGGGACTTTTCGGCGATGGTGCGGGCCAAGGCCTGGGCGGACGCAAGCGCCGCGCCGGCCGGCACCACGCGGTTGACGAGGGCCATGCGGCGGGCGTCCTCGGCTTCCACCCACTCGCCAAGCAGCAGCATCTCCATGGCGTGCTTGCGGGCGAGATTGCGCGACACCGCCACCATGGGCGTGTGACAGAACAAGCCGATGTTGACCCCCGGCGTGCAGAAGCGCGCCTTCTCCCCCGCCACGGCGAGGTCGCAGCTCGCCACCAGCTGGCAGCCGGCGGCGGTGGCCATGCCCTCCACAGCGGCGATCACCGGCTGGGGCAAGCGGACGATGGCGGTCATCAGCGTGGCGCAGCGCTTCAGTACATCCTCGAAATAGGCGCGGCCGCGATCGGCGTCGCCGCGATGGGCCTGGATCTCCTTCAGATCGTGCCCGGCCGAAAACACCGGCCCTTCCGCCGCCAGCACCACGGCGCGCACCGAGGCATCGGCCGCGATAGCGGCGAGCGCGTCGGTGAGGCCCGCCATCATCGCCTCGGACAGCGAATTGCGCTGCGCCGGCCGCGCCAGCGTGAGGGTGGCGACGCCGCCGTCGCGGTGATCCACCAGCACCGGCGCTGTGGAGGCCATGGCGGCGGACATGTCATGAACGGTCATGGGCCTTGGGTTTCCCGGTTTGACGTTTCCGCTTCTATCCTATTCACAAGCGGCGGCCGGCGCGAGCCGGCGAGGCGGGAGCGGAAGGCATGGCGGAAGGCAGGGACGCAACGCGCGAGTGGGTGATGAGCGTGAAGGAGCTGACGGCCTTCCTCGTCCGCGAATTTCCGCAGGCCTTCGGACCCGGCCGCCCGCACCATGTGGAGCGGGTAGGGCGCAATACGGCCACCGTGCGGCTCGACGCGGACGAGAGCCACCTGCGGCCCGGCGGCACCATCTCCGGCCCCGCCATGATGACCTTGTCGGATGTGGCGGTCTACGTCGCCCTGCTCGGCCAGATCGGCCCGGTCCCGCTGGCGGTGACCACCAATCTCTCCATCAATTTCCTGCGCAAGCCCGCGCCCGGGCCGCTCTTCGCCGACGCGCGGCTCATCAAGCTCGGCAAGCGCCTTGCGGTGGGCGAGGTGGGGCTGCGCGGGCCGGGGGACGACGAACTGGTGGCCCATTGCGTCGCCACCTATTCTATCCCCGACCGCCCCGCCTGATCCGGGTCAAGGACGGACGGGACCGGACGGTCTAGGGATGCGACAAGCGTCCGTCTCCCGGGGGACGCAGCAGCGGCGCCCCATGACCACGATCCTGATTCTGCAAGGCCATCCCGATCCGGCCGGGGGGCATCTTTGCCACGCCCTCGCCGATTCCTATGCGGCCGGCGCCGCCGCGGCGGGCCATCGCGTGCTCAGGGTGGAGGTGGGTGCCTTGCCCTTCGAGATGCTGCGCTCGCAGGAGGACTTTCTCTCCGCCCCGCTGCCCGCTGCCCTCGCGGAGGCCCGCCGGGCGCTGGAGGAGGCGGGCCACCTTGCGATCTTCTTTCCCCTGTGGCTCGGGGGCATGCCGGCGCTGCTGAAGGGCTTCCTGGAGCAGCTGATGCGGCCTGGCTTCGCCTTCGACTATCTGCCGGGCGGCCGGACGCGCGCGCGGCTGAAGGGCCGCTCGGCCCGGGTCGTCGTCACCATGGGGATGCCTGCCGCGGTGTTCCGCCTGTGGTTCCTCTCGGCGGGCCTTTCGGCGCTCACCCGCAACGTCCTCGGCTGCACCGGCATGGCGCCGGTGCGCAGCACGGTGATCGGCGCGGTGGAGCAGGCCGGGCAGGCGCGGCGGACGGCGTGGCTGGCGCGCATGGAAGCGCTCGGACGCGCGGCCGCATAGGGCAAGGTCATGGGAAAACGTCGCATTTTTGATGGTGTTATGGCACCATTTTTACAAGTTATTGTTTTTGCGTATGAATTCTCGCTTCGAACGCATTGACGCGTGCGCGCGGCTCCTCTAGAAGCCGTGCATCGTCGGATGTCGCCTTGCCTCCGGGCCGGGCCGTCCGACTTTCTCATTCGGAAACGATCCCATGAAGACGTATTCGGCCAAGCCTGCCGAAATCGAAAAGAAGTGGGTGGTGATCGACGCCAGCGGCCTCGTCGTCGGCCGTCTCGCCACGATCATCGCCATGCGCCTGAAGGGCAAGCACCTGCCCATCTACACGCCCCACGTGGATTGCGGCGACAACATCGTCGTGGTCAACGCCGAGAAGGCGGTGTTCACGGGCCGCAAGAAGGACCAGAAGGTCTATTACCATCACACCGGCTTCCCGGGTGGCATCAAGGAGCGCACCGCGAAGTTCGTGCTCGAGGGCCGCTTCCCGGAGCGCGTCATCGAGAAGGCGGTGGAGCGCATGCTCGCCCGCGGCCCGCTCGGCCGCAAGATCATGGGCAATCTGCGCGTCTACAAGGGACCGACCCACCCGCACGAGGCCCAGCAGCCGGTCGCCCTCGACGTGGCGTCGCTCAACCGCAAGAACGTGAGGAACTGACATGGCCGAGGTTCTCCAGTCCCTCGACGCCCTCGGCGCCGCCAACGTCTCGGCCCAGCCCGAAGCCCCCGTGCATGTGCAGAAGCTGGACAAGTACGGCCGCGCCTATGCCACCGGCAAGCGCAAGGACGCGGTCGCCCGCGTGTGGGTCCGCCCCGGCACCGGCAAGATCACGGTGAATGATCGCGACATTGAGGTGTATTTCGCCCGCCCGGTGCTGCGCCTCATGATCAACCAGCCGTTCCAGGCCGCGACCCGCGAAGGCCAGTATGACGTGGTCTGCACCGTTTCCGGCGGCGGCCTCTCGGGCCAGGCCGGCGCGCTGCGTCACGGCATCTCCAAGGCGCTGACCTATTACGAGCCGGAGCTGCGCAGCCCGCTCAAGAAGGGCGGCTTCCTGACCCGCGACAGCCGCGTGGTCGAGCGCAAGAAGTACGGCCGCGCCAAGGCCCGCCGTTCGTTCCAGTTCTCCAAGCGCTGATCGCGCTGCAGAACGAGGGATCGTTTTTTCGAGGACGGCGGGGGCTTCCCCCGCCGTTTTCTTTTGTTTGGAGCGATGCGCATCGGCACAAAAAATGGCCGGGCGAGCCCGGCCATTCTCGATACCTGTCCATCCAGTCCGGCAGGCCGGCCGAGCAGCCGCTCAGAAGCTCGGCGTGTCGCCGTCGAGCGGGCTCCACTGGCCGTTGTTGGTGGGATCGCCGGGCGGGCCGGAGCCGTAGCCGCCCGTGAGATCCGGCGGGAAGACGTAGTCCTCGTTGCGGTCGTCGCCGATCTTCACGTCGGGACGGATCGGCGCGCCGGGGCCGGGATCGAGATAATTGCCCTGCGGGATGACGGGCAGATGGATCACCCGCGGCGTGACGACGATGCGCTGCTGCGAGCTTTGCGCCACCGCCTGCATCCCCGCCGTCCCGATCAGCGCGAGCAGCAGCGCACCCGCATAGCCGCTCGTCCCGAAGCTCATCTCCGCCATGGCGTCGTCCCGCATGAAGCCGGATCAAGACGCGCCGGCTGCCGCCTTGAAGCATGTTCGCCTTTCCCTGTGAAGGGGGCGTTGCCCGCCGGGCCACGGGGCGCGGGAACTGGTATCGTCGCGCGCAGCATGTTTAGCCTGTTCGACTGATTCCGGCGGAGTCGTGAGATGCGTGGGGTGGCTTGGCGCGTCGCGGCCTTATGCGGCCTGCTTTTCTCTCTCCTCCTGCCGGCGCTTCCGGCGACCGCCGCTCCGGCGCGCATCATCCTGCTGCGCCATGGGGAGAAGGGCGGACCCTGGATCCTCTGCGACATCGGCCGGGAACGGGCGCGGGCGCTGGCGGCCTATTACATCGGCAAGGATGCGCAGAAATCCCTGTTCCGGCCCGGCGAGACCCCCAAGGCGATCCTCGGCATCTCCCTCCACACGCTGGAAACCATCTACCCGGTGGCGGATTCGTGGGGCATGCCGGTCACCTTCTATGCGGTGATGCCGGAGATGGTGGACGGCCGCTTCGTGATCGTGAACGAGCGGCTGAACCAGCGCACCCGCGAGGCCGCCCGCGACATGCTGGAGCGGCCCGAGTGGGCCGGCCAGACGCTGGTGGTCAATTGGGAGCACGACCACATCACCAAGCCGAACTTGAACGTGAAGACATCCGCCGCCGGCGCAGGCGGGTCGGCGCCGGGGACCGTTCCGGCGGTAACTCTTTACGACCTGCTGGGTCTGGCCGCTTTGCCGGGCGTGCCCGACAACTGGCCCGGAGACACCTACGATTATTTCTGGATCATCGATTTCGACCAGGCCACGGGCAAGCCGACCGCGCTGACCATGCTGAAGCAGGAGTTCGGGCCGCCGTTCGAAAACCTGCCGCAGAACGGCTGGGGCGAGCCCGAGGGACAGGCGGCGGCGGCAACCTGCACCCCCTGAGGGGCGCAGGGACGGGACTGCCGCCCCCTGTCCGCTGTCGCATGGGCTGTCCGAACCCCGACAGCCTATGTCACTTCTTGTACTTGCGGATCATCATCTCGATGGCCGTGACGGATTCCGACACGTTCAGCCAGTTCTCCGCCTGCTCGTCATTCTTGAATTCGCGGCCGAGATTGATGGGCTCATCATGTCCCGTGAGGTGCAGAAAGCACGCCCATTTGCCGTTAGGCAGCTGCTCCACCGTGACCTTGTGGTCGGACATTGTGTGTCCTCGCCTGATTTGCATTGTTGCTTCATGGTCCGGCGTCCCCACCCAGGGGGACGCCGCCGACGCCCCTGATGCAATCGGCCGGCCATGGCGGACGGGCACGGCCGGACGCCAGCGGAGCGATGCTCGGACGTCCGCTTCTTGACCCGGCGGCGATCTCGCGACACCTAGGGCGCGGGAGAACGGCATGGACGGGCAGCAGAAGGACGCCAGCGACACATCATTCGGACCGGTGCTGCAGCTGGCGCTGCGCTTCGGCACGCTGGCGCTGCTTTTCGGGTGGTGCTTCACCATCGTGCGGCCGTTCCTGACGCCGCTCCTGTGGGGGCTCATCATCGCCATCGCCTCCCACCCGGTGTTCGTGCGCTTGTGCGCCGCCCTGCACGGACGGACGGCCGCGGCCGCGAGCCTTTTCGTCCTCCTCGCCCTTGCCGTGCTGGTGCTGCCGGCGGTGCTGCTCACCGACACGCTGGTGGCGAGCCTGAAGATGCTCTCCCATCACCTCGCCGACGGCACGCTGCGGGTGCCGCCGCCGCCGGAGACGGTGAAGACCTGGTTCCTGGTGGGGGACCCGCTCAACCGCTTCTGGCTGCTCGCCTCCACCAATCTCGATCAGGCCATCGGCTCGGTGGCGTCCGAGCTCTCCTGGGCGGGCCGCTGGATGGTTGGCTCGGCCACCGGGGTGCTTCTGGGGCTCGCGGAATTCATCATCGCCATCTTCGTGGCGGCCGTGCTGATGGCCAATGCGGCGAGCGGCCAGAGGATCGCCGGGGACGTCGCCACCCGCCTCGCAGGCTCGGGCGGGCTCGGTTATGCGGAATTGGCGGTGCGCACCATCCGCAGCGTCACCAAGGGCATCATCGGCGTCGCCCTCATCCAGGCTTTGCTCGCCGGCCTCGGCTTCCTGGTGGCGGATATCCCGGCGGCCGGCCTGCTGGCACTGTTGTGCCTCATCGTCGCCATCGTGCAGCTGCCGCTCGCTCTGGTGCTGGTGCCGGTGGCGATCTACGCGTTCACAATTCTCGCCCCGGTGCCGGCCGTGATCTTCGCGGTCTGGTGCGCCGGCGTGTCGCTCATCGAGCATATCCTGCGGCCGCTCCTGCTCGGCCGGGGGGTCGACGTGCCCATGCTGGTGGTGTTCATCGGCGCCATCGGGGGGCTCCTGTCGTCGGGGGTGCTGGGCCTGTTCGTCGGACCCGTGGTGCTGGCGCTGGGCTATACCCTCGTCCTCGCCTGGCTCCAGGCGGGTCCAGGTCATCACGTCCCGCCGGCCGAGCCGTAGCGAGCGGGGCGTGTTGCGCCGGACGCGCGCCGGCCCGGAACTATTGCGTAACCATGAAACTCTTTCCGTTGCGCCCCGTTGGTCCATTCAGGGGCGGAACAAGTCCGCCGCCCATGGATCGAGGGCCGTGCGGTGGATGTCCGGGCGCAGAGTCTTGAACATGATCGGGGCCGCAACGCCGACACGCCCATCGCCATTCCGCTCAAGGGCTGGCGCGACATTGCCATCCGCACCGTCCATGAATTCATGCAGGACCGCATCCTGAGCCTGTCGGCCGGCGTCGCCTTCTACGCGCTGCTTGCAGTTTTTCCCGCCATCAGCGCGCTGGTCTCCCTCTACGGCCTGTTCCTCGATCCCGCGGTGCTGCGCGACCAGCTCGACGCGGCCACGTGGTTCCTGCCCTCCGGCGCCATCGAGGTGATGAAGGACCAGGCCCTGCGGGTCATGGCCCACGGCTCGGCGACGCTGGGCTTCGGATTCCTCATCAGTTTCGGCGTCGCGCTGTGGAGCGCCAATGCCGGCACCAAGGCTCTCATCGAGGCCCTCAACATCGCCTACGAGGAGGAGGAGCGCCGCTCCATTATTTCCCTCACCCTGCTCACCTTGGGCTTTACCTTGGCGGCGGTGGTATTCGCGTGCATCGCCCTGGCGGTGGTGGTGGCGCTGCCCATCCTCATGAAGGTGCTTTATCTCGATACCTATTCAGAATGGCTGATCTCGCTGCTGCGCTGGCCGGTGCTGGCGCTCACGGTGGCGGCGCTCATCACCTTCATCTACCGCTACGGCCCCTGCCGCGAGCCCGCGCGCTGGACCTGGCTCAGCCTCGGCAGCCTGGTCGCGGCCGTGCTCTGGCTTGGCGTGTCGGTCGGGTTCTCCTGGTATGTCGGCCATTTCGGCACCTACAACGAGACCTACGGCTCGCTTGGCGCGGTGGTGGGCTTCATGACCTGGCTGTGGCTCTCCTTCAGCGTGATCCTGTTCGGCGCTGAGCTGAATGCGGAGATCGAGCACCAGACCGCCCGCGACACCACGACCGCGCCGGAGCTCCCCATGGGCGAGCGGGGCGCCACCATGGCGGACACCATCGGCGCCAGCCAGTAGCGCCGCAGGCATCCCATCACTATCTCTGTGCACGCGCCATCCTTCGGGCCGGCGGTGGTGTCATGCTGGGCCTAGGTTCCAGGCTCCAGCTATGCTTCAATCAGGGCATTCCTGACTTAAGCATCACAATTACAGTCGCGTGTCGGATCGTACGGCGCGCCGGAGGCTCGAATGGCGTTGGTGAAAACGACTGCGCTCGCCGGCAGGTCGCGGGGACGCAAGGCGGAACCCGCCGCCGAAGCCACGGCGTCGACCCCTCCCAAGCGAATCGTGGCCCGCAAGGCGGCCCCGCGCCGCGAGACGGCGGACCTGCGCATCGGGGCCGCGGCGGTGGAACTGGCGGGCGGCATCAGCGAAGCCGCCGGCGCTGCGGAAGAGCTCGGCCGCGCCATGGCGCAGATCGCCTCGGCGGCGGAGGAAGCGGCGGGCGCGGCCCACGAATCGCTGGCGGCCATTACCACCATGGCCGAGGCCTTCGAGAAGGTGCGCCTGCAATCCGCCGCCGGACAGCAGCGGACCGAGGCGCTGAACGATCTTCTCATCGAGCAGGGGCTCGCCGTCGAGGCCTCGGTGGACGCGGTCATCCACAACGCCCGCCGGCAGATGGTGACGGTCGCGACCATCGAACAGATGGAAGGCCAGGCCGCCCGCATTGGCGACATCACCAGCGCCGTCGCCGACATCGCCGACCAGACCAATCTGCTGGCGCTGAACGCCGCCATCGAGGCGGCGCGGGCCGGGGAGGAGGGCCGGGGCTTCGCGGTCATCGCCGACGAGATCCGGGCCCTCGCCGAGACCTCCGAGAACCGCTCCAGCGAGATCCGCACCCTTGCCGGCCGGGTCGCCGAGACGGTGAGGACCCTCGCCGATCGCCTGAAGTCCGCCGCCGCGGTGGCCGAGACCGAGGCGGGCTCGGGCACCCGCATCAACGAGGCGCTGGCCGCCGTGCGTGCCGAGATGGCCAAGGTGAGCGACGACAGCCGCTTCATGCTCACCTCGACGGTGGAGGCCCTCGGCGCCGTCAATGAAAGCCGGCGGGGCGCCGAGAGCGTCTCCAGCGCCGCCGAGGAGCAGGCGGCGGCCGCCGCCGAGGCGCAGCGCGCGGTGTTGCAGCAGCAACAGTCGCTCAGTCGCAGCCAGGCCGCTTCGCAATCGCTCGCGGTGACGGTGGAGAAGCTCGTCGGCGGGGACGCGGCCGCCAATGGCGCGGCCCGCGCGGTGGAGGATGCCGAGGAACTCTCCGCCATGGTGCAGGAGCTGTCGGGTGCCGCGGGCGAAATCCTGGTCGCCATCGATCAGATCAGCCGGGGCGCGCAGCTGCAGGCGGCCGCGACCCAGCAGGCGAGCGCCGCCATGGAGGAGATCGAGAAGTCAGCCCGCCATTCCAGCGCCAATGCCAAGGCCAGCGTGGAGCGCACCGATCTTGTGGCCCGGATGCTGGGGGATTGCGCCGGAGCGGTGCAGCGCCTCGTGGAGGGCGTCGGCAAGACGGTGGACGAGAGCGAAACGGTCATGGGCACGCTGGACGATCTGCAGTCGCTCGCGGGCTCCATCGCCCGCTTTGCGGACGGCCTCGGCCTCCTCGCCATCCAGATCACCATGCTGGCCATGAGCGGGGCGGTGGAGGCGGCGCGGGCCGGCGAGGCCGGCGGCCGGTTCGCCGTGGTGTCCGGCGACGTGCGCACCCTCGCGCGCGATGCCTCCCACAACGCCACCGTGATGAACGACCATGTGGCCGACATCCTCGGGCAGATCGCCAAGGTCCGCCGCGAGGTGGACCAGATCAATGCCCTCGCGGCGGCCGAACTGAGCCGCAACCGCGTCACCGGCGAGCGCCTCGCGCGGGTCATTGCCGAGACGGCGGCCCTGAAGGCCGGGGCGGAGGAGAGCGCCCGCAGCGCGCAGGAGATCCTGGGCACCACGACCCAGGTGGTGGCGGGCATCCAGCAAATCGCCGCCGCCGCCGAGGAAGCCAGCGGTGCCGCCAACCAGGCCGCCGCCGCAGCGCGCCAGCAGTCGCAGAGCGCCGAGGATCTCGCCGCCGCCATCGAGGAGATCGCTTCGCTGGCCAACGAGCTCCAGCTGGCCGAGACCCGCTAGCGTGGCCGCCACCGCCACGGCCCGGCGCCTCTCCGTCCATGCGGGCGGCCATCACATCGCCATTGATTCCGCCACCGTGGGCGAGGTCATCCGCGGCCCGCGTCTCACCCGCGTGCCGCACGGCCCGCCGGCGCTCTTGGGGGTGATGCAGATGCGCGGCGCCGTGCTGCCCGTCGTCTCCCTCGGGCGCCTGCTCGGCGCCTCCGCCGCCTCCGAGAGCCGGTGGGTGGTGGTGCTGCGGGGCAATCCCGGCATGGGCGTCGCGGTGGACGCGGTGGAGAAGCTCGGCGCCGGCGCTGCCGCGGCCGAGGCTGATGCCCCGCCGGCCCAGATGCGCATCGACGACGGCGAGAACGGCCGCTGGTTCGATCTCGACGCGGCGCTGCGGGAGCATTTCAGCGGCTTTCACAAGGCGGCCACCGCGGGCGGGCCGCATGCGGGCAAGGGCAGGGCGGAGGCCGCGGCGCCGGCCCTGGCCTTCCTCGGCTTCAGCCTCGCCGGGCAGTCCTATGCCCTGCCGCTCGACGCCGTGGCGCAGGTGATGGGCGCGCCGACTACGCTCAGCGCCTTGCCCAGCGCGGAGAGCGTGCTCCTCGGCGTCATGGATCTGCGTGGCGAGATCCTGCCGGTGGTCTGCCTGCGCGCGCTGCTCGGCCTTCCCGAGCGCGAAGTGCGGCCGAGCGACAAGGTGATCGTCGTGCGGCTCCACGGCCAGAGCGTGGGCCTTTTGGTCGACCAGCTCAGCGTGATCCTGCGGGCGGCGCCCGAGATGGTGAGCCCGGCCCCGACCCTGTTCAATCGTGCTGCCGGCGAGGCGCGGATCGTCTCGGTCCTGCGGCTGGCCGACGCGGGGGGCCTCGTATCCATCCTGACGCCCCAGAGCGTCTTCGCCGATGCGCGCGTCGCCCGGCTCCTCGCCGAGACGAGCGAACGGAGGGAAGTGGAGATGGCGCCGACGATGTCGCAGGTGGCCCGCGAGCGCTTTCTGATGATCTCCCTTGGCGCGGAAAGCTACGGCCTGCCCTTGTCGGCGGTGGACGAGGTGGTCCGCCTGCCCGAGACGCTGACGCGGCTGCCCCGGGCCCCGGACTATGTGCTGGGCCTCATGAGCCTGAGGGGCAAGGTGATCCCGGTCATCGACCAGCGCCGGCGGTTCTCGGTGACAGGGGAGGGGGACCGGCACAGCCGGCGTGTCGTGGTGGTGACGATCGGCCAGTTGCAGGCCGGCTTTGCGGTGGATGGTGTGTCCCGCATCCTCGAGGTGAATGCGTCCGAGGTCATGAGCGCGCCGGAACTTGCCGATGACGGCCGACGTTTGTTCGATCGCGCTGCCTCGGCGGAAGGCAGCGGCGCGGGGGACGTCATCCTGCTCATCGACCCGAAGGCCCTCCTGGCGCGCGCCGAGGCGGACCTTCTCCATGACCTCGCCGCCAAGTCGGAAACGCCGTGACCAAATCAGACCCACCGTGACCAAGATTTTGATCGTCGACGATTCAGCTCTGGTGCGCCGCGTCCTCGGCGATCTGTTCCAGGCGGAAGGGGATTTCGAGATCGCCTTCGCGCGCGACGGAAGCGAGGCCCTGGCTCAGCTGCACGCCTTCCAGCCCGACGTGGTGACGCTGGATGTCGAGATGCCCCGCATGAGCGGGCTGCAATGCCTCGACCGCATCATGGTGGAACGTCCGTGCCCGGTGGTCATGCTGTCCGCCGTAACCACGGACGGCGCGGAGGAGACGCTCGCGGCGCTGGAGATGGGGGCCGTCGATTTCGTACCCAAGCCGACCGGCACCGTGTCGCTCGCCATCGACCTCTTCGCCCCGGTCCTGGTGGAGAAGGTGCGCATGGCGGCATCGGCGCGCCTGCGGCGCACCCATCGGCTCACCGAGCGCGTCCGCGCCCGCAACCGGGGCAGGCTTGAACCGCGGCCTCAGCTGCCGCCCCGTCGCCCCGCCACCGAACCCTCCAGGGACCCCTCGGGGCAGGGGCTGGTCATCATCGGCACCTCCACCGGCGGGCCGCCCGCCCTCGACACGGTGCTGTCCGGCCTGCCTGCCGACTTTCCCTGGCCCATTCTGGTGGCGCAGCATATGCCGGCGTCGTTCACCGCCTCTCTTGCGCAGCGGCTCGACGGCCTGTGCGCCCTGCGCGTGGTGGAGGTCACCCGGCCGACCCTCGTGGAAACCGGCACCGTCTATGTGGCGCGGGGCGATGCCGACATGATCGTCAGCAAGCGCCGCGGCGAGCTCGTCGTCCTGCCGACGCCGGCGAGCCCGGAGCATCGCTGGCACCCGAGCGTGGACCGCCTCGTCGCGAGCGCCGCGGCCCTCGTCCCGCCGAAGCGGCTGCTGGGCGTATTGATGACGGGGATGGGCAACGACGGCGCGCGCACCATGAAGGACCTTTACTCCGCCGGGGGGCGCACCATCGCCGAGGCGGAGGAAAGCGCGGTCGTCTGGGGCATGCCGGGCGAGCTGGTCATGGCCGGAGGCGCCGAGGTGATCGCCCCGGTGGGCGACATCGCCGACCGGATCGTCAGAATGGTGCCGGCCGGATGAGCGCCGCCCCCACGCCCGAGGCCGAATGGCTGAACCCCCACGATCTGCGGCGGGTCTGCGATTTTCTCTATCGCCATACGGGAATGGTCTTCGGCGAGAGCAAGCGTTACTATATCGAGCGGCGTCTGCGCGACCGGATCGCAATCACGCGTACGAGCGGGTTCGCCGCTTATTTCGATCTTCTGCGCGCCGACAGCCGCGAGCGCGAACAGCTCATCAACGCCTTTACGGTCAACGAAACCTATTTCTACCGCGAGGAGCACCAGTTGGCCTGCCTGAGCCGCTCGCTCCTGCCAGATCTCGCCGCCGCGCGCATGCCCGGCGATAAGATCAGGATCTGGTCGGCGCCCTGCTCGACCGGCGAGGAAGCGTATTCCATCGCCATCTGGCTGCTCGAGAACTGGCGGATGGTAGATGCCTACAATGTGGAGATCGTGGGCACCGACATCGACACCATCGCGCTCGACGCCGCCCACGACGGACTCTATGGCGAGCGCTCCCTGTCGCGGCTCACTCCCGCTGTCCGCGATGCCTATTTCGAGCCGGAGGTGAACCGCCATCGGCGGATCATCCGCGACCTGAAGGATTCGGTGAGCTTCACCCAGGCCAATTTGGTGGACGAGGGCACTCTTGGCGGGCTCGGCACGTTCGACGTGATCTTCTGTCGGAACCTGCTCATCTATTTCGATGACGAATCCCGTCTGCGCACGGCGGAAAACCTGTTCAACCGGCTGAACCCGGGCGGATATCTCTGCCTCGGCCACACCGAATCCATGAGCCGCATCAGCGATCGCTTCCTCGTCCGCCGGTTCGAGGATGCCATCGTCTACCAGCGTACCGGTCCCGACGCATGAGCGACGACCTCATGGCGCAGTTCCTGACCGAGGCCGGCGAGCAGATCGTGGTGGCCGAACGCTCCCTTGCGGTCCTCGCGCGCAAAGGCGACGACGAGAGCGCCTTCGACGCCTGCTTTCGCGCTTTCCACACCCTCAAGGGTTCCACCGGCCTGTTCGACCTCGTTCCCATGGAGCGCGTGCTGCATGCGGCCGAAGATCTGCTGGGCGGAGGGCGCCGGGCCGGCACGACCGGCCTCGCCAACGTGGGCGCGCTGCTGGAAACCATCGACCTCGTGGCGGGATGGCTCGACGCCCTGCGCCAGACGGGGCGGCTCCCCGACGACGCCGACCGGGTCGGAGCCGTGGAAAGCCGGCGACTGAAGACGCTGGCCGGCAACTCGGACGACGGCGGGCCGGGCGGCGCGACCCTTGACGATACCCTTCGGATCGCACCCGAGTTCGATGGCCGCGGTGGCGTCTCCATCCGCTACGTGCCGGCCCCCGACAGCTATTTCATGGGCGACGACCCGGTGGCCCTCATGGCTTCGCTGCCCGGCCTTCAGGCGCTGAAGGTGGCGGTGCGCGAGCCCTTCGGGCCGCTGGAGGATTATGATCCCTACGCCTGCAACCTCGTCCTGGACGCCCTCTCTTCCGCCGGGCGGGCGGAGGTGGAGGCGGCGCTTCGGCTCACGGCCGATCAGGTCGAGATCCGGGAGATCGCGCGCGTCGCTGCCCCCGAACGGACGGAGGGGGACGCGACGGCGCGGCGCACGCTGCGCGTCGATGCCGAACGGGTCGATCGTCTCGCCGATCTCGCCGACGAGCTGGTGATCGTCAAGAACACCATGGCCGAGCTGGCAGGGCTGGTAGAGGATCTCCCGGGCGGGCAGACGCCGGGGCAGACCCTGAGGGCGCGCCAGGCCGAGCTGGAACGCCTCGTCAATGACCTGCACGCCGCCGTCGGCAAGGTGCGGCTGCTGCCCCTCGGCGGCGTGTTCGCCCGCTTTCCCCGCCTTGTGCGCGAGATCGCGCGCTCCCTCGGCAAGACCGTGACGCTGGAGATTGAGGGCGGCGACATCGAGGTGGACAAGACCATCGTGGACGGCATCTTCGAGCCGCTGCTCCACTTGCTGCGCAACGCAGTGGACCACGGCGTCGAGTCCCCGGCCCGGCGCCGGCAGGCCGGCAAACCGGAGATCGCCGTGCTGCGGCTCACCGCCAGCATCGCCGGCGACCAGGTGGTGATCACCGTTGAGGACGATGGCGCCGGCATCGATCCGGCCCGCATCCGCGAGCTCGCCGTCGCGCGCGGGCTGACGACTCGCGAAGCCGCCGAAGCGATGGACGATCAGGCCGCCATCGCCATGATCTTCATTCCGGGCTTCTCCTCGGCCGATGGCGTGAGCGCGGTCTCCGGCCGCGGTGTCGGCATGGACGTGGTTCAGGACAGCGCGCGCCAGCTCGGCGGCAAGGTGTCCGTCACCAGCCGCAAGGGCCACGGCTCTTCGATGCGAATGATGCTGCCGGTCACGCGGATCCTGACGCAGGTCATGAGCGTTATATGCGGGGGCGAGCGCTTTGGTCTCGCCCTGGACAATGTGGTGGAAACCGTCCGAATCCGGCCGGACCAGATCATCCCCGTCCGGTCTGGAAAGGCTTTTCGCCTTCGCGATCAGGTGATACCGGTGGTTGAACTGGCGGGGCTCCTCGGGGCGGCCGACACGACAGCCGCAGCGGGCGTTATCGTGATCGCGTGGGTGCAGACAGAACTCGTGGGCTTCTCCGTCGACAGGATTGCCGATCGCATGACGGCTGCCGTTCGTCCCATGAACGGCCTGCTGGCGGGAGCGCCCGGCGTGCTCGGGACATGCCTTTCCAGCGACGGCAGCGTGCTCATGGTTCTCGATCTGCCGGAGCTTGTGCTGTGACCATCGCGTTCGCCGACGGGATCATCCGCCTGGAAGGGCCTTGCCGGGTGGAGGAAGCGGAGACGCTGACCCTGCTGCTGCAGAGCAATGGCGAGGCTGCGGTGGACGTTTCGGCCTGCAATCAGATGCATTCGGCCGTCGTCCAGGTCCTACTGGCGTTCCAGCCGGACGTGATCGGCACACCTGCCGATGCTTTCATGCGGGATCATCTCCTGCCTGCGCTCGCGGATCGGCGGCGGCGCGAACAAGCCGGAGCGCTGGGCCGACGCGCATACGGGATGGAGGAGTAGCATCCCATGGGGACGACCGTTCTCATCGTTGACGACAGCAAGCTGGCGCGCATCGTCATGACCAAGGCCATCACCGCCTTGCAGCCCGACTGGACCGTCGCCGAGGCCGGCAACGGCGACCAGGCCATGGAGGTGGTCGACGCGCAGCCGGTCGACGTGATCGTGCTCGATTACAACATGCCCGGCCGCGATGGCCTGGGCCTGGCCGAAGACCTGCGCAAGCGCTTTCCCGACATGCCCATCGCCATCGCCACCGCCAACGTGCAGGACGAGATCATTGCGCGGGCGCGGGCAACGAGCGCGACCTTCATCCCCAAGCCCATCACCGAGGACGGGTTGCGCGGCTTCCTCTCCGGCGCGGCCCTCCGCCTCAGATCGACGAAAAAATGACACAGCAGGTGCTGCTGAACGATCTCGAGCGCGACGCCTTGACCGAGCTGGTCAACATCGGCGTCAGCCGGGCCGCCGCGAATCTCCGCAAGATGGTGGACGAGCAGGTGCTGCTCTCGGTCCCGGCCGTGGAGATCATGACCCGCGGCGGTGCCGCGACGCTCATCGGCGAACGGGAGAGCGGCGAGCTCGTGGCGGTCCGGCAGGATTTCGAGGGCGTCTTCTCCGGCCGGGCACTGCTGATCTTCCCCCAGTCCAACAGCATGGCGCTGGTGCGGGCCGTGACGCGGGACCAGCTTTCCCCCGACGATGCTGCGGCGATGGAGGACGAGGCCCTTGCCGAGACCGGCAACGTGGTGCTCAACAGCTGCCTCGCCACCATGGCGAACATGCTGAAGCGCCCGCTCACCATGTCGCTGCCGGAAGTGCTGAGGGGAGACGGCACCCGCCTGTTCGATCTGGCGCCGAGCGCGCCGGACGGGGGCATCGTGCTGTTCCTCTATATCAATTTCGCCATCAACGATCATAATATCCGCGGCTACGTCGCAATGCTCATGGATTTGCCGTCCCTGCAGGCCCTCAAGGTCCTAATTGCCGACTTCATCGAGCGCGTGGTGGGCGGTACCGTCTGAGGATGGGACTTGCGGCATCTCAGGCAAAGGCCATGATCCGGTCATGAGCAAGATCGGTCGAGCGGATCCCGACGCGGCCAAGGCCGCCCTGGATGAGCTGCGTGCGCTCGCCGGGCCACTGTTCGCGGCCATGGCCGCGACCGGCACCGCCGTGGTGGTGACCAACCCGCGGCTGGCCGACGATCCCATCATCTATGCCAATGCCGCCTTCGAGGCCCTGAGCGGCTACGCCATCGCCGAGGTTCTCGGGCGCAACTCCCGCTTCCTTCAGACAGAAGAAACCGACCCCACCGCCGTCGCCGAGATCGCTGCGGCGCTGGACGCCAATGCGCCGGTGGTGGTGGATCTTCTCAACCGTCGCCGTGACGGCAGCTCATTCTGGAACCGCGTCAGCATCACGCCGCTGCGCGACGCCAGCGGGGCGGCGATGTTCCGCCTGGGCACCCACACCGACGTGAGTGGCGAACATGCGGATGCCTCGGTCGCGGAGGAATTACGCCTCAGCCGGATGAAGCTGGCGGAAGCGCGGGAGCGCCTCAGGGTGGCGCAGGCCATCGCCGGGGCGGCCGGCGCGTGGGAATGGGACATCGCGTCCGGCGTCTTCTTCGCCGATGTGCGATTCGCCAATCTCTACGGTCTCGATCCGGCGGCGGCGGCGCAAGGTCTGCCGGTATCCGAATTCTTCGCCCCCGTGCACGAGGAGGACCGGCTGCGGCTGCGGATCGCCGTTGCCGCCGCGCTGAACGGCGCCGAGGTGTTCGCCCGCGACTTTCGCGTGGTGACGGAGGGCAAGGTGCACTGGGTCTCGGCCCGCGGCCGCACCTACCTGGATGCGGAGGATCGCCCCGTGCGCTTCTCGGGCGTGCTGGCGGACATCACCGACCAGAAGCGCGTCGAGGAGCAGCTGCGCATCGCGCAGACCGCCGGCGGCGTCGGCTCGTATGAATATCTGAGCGGCTTCGGCACGGCAGAGGTGTCGGAGCAGTTCTGTTTCCTGCTCGGCCTCCAGCCGACGAGCAGCCTGCCGATCCGCACCATCAACGCGCTGGTGCATCCCGACGACCCGCTGCTGGTCCAGGCCCACGACGACCGCCTCAAGCTCGGCCCGATGTCGCAGGAGACGCGCGTGCGGCGCGCCGACACGGGCGAAGAGCGCTGGTTGATCTCCCGCGGCGAATACCGCCCCGGCGAGGCGGGCGGCATCCGTTTCATCGGCGTGATCTACGACATCACCACCATCAAGCGCTCCGAAGAGCAGCTCCGGCTGCTCGCGGAGACCTTGGAGCTCCGTGTCGCCGCGCGCACCGAGGAGCGCGACCGGGTGTGGCGGCTGTCGCGCGACCTGCTGCAGGTGGTCGGCCCGGACGGCCTCTATCGCGCGGTCAACCCGGCCTGGGCCACCGTGCTCGGCTATACCGAGGCGGAGATCGTCGGCCTGCGCCCGGATGCCTTCGTTCACCCGGACGATCGCCACCTCATCGCTGCCCAGACGGCCGCGCGCACCGCCCGCGAGGCGTCGGCCGACTTCGACTGCCGCATGCGCGCCAAGGACGGGACCTATCGCTGGATCAACTGGACCGCGATGCCCGAGGGCGACACCGTCTACGGCATCGGCCGCGACGTGACCCAGCGCAAGGCGCTGGAGGAGCAGTTGCGCCAGAGCCAGAAGATGGAGGCGGTGGGTCAGCTGACAGGCGGCCTCGCCCACGACTTCAACAACATGCTTACCGGCATCCTCGGGGGCATCGAGATGGTGCGCCGGCGCATCGGGCAGGGCAAGGTCGATGATGTGGACCGCATCCTTGAGGCGGTGACGCATTCGGGGCAGCGCGCAGCTGCGCTGATCCATCGTCTCCTCGCCTTTTCCCGGCAGCAGACGCTGGACAGCCGGCCCATCGACGTGAGCGTCCTGCTCGCCTCCATCGACGATCTTCTGCGCCGGACCCTCGGTGAGCAGACCCTGCTGACCGTGGAAATCGACCCGCATCTGTGGCGCGCCGTCGCCGACGAGAACCAGCTGGAAAGCGCCATTCTCAACCTCGCGATCAATGCCCGCGACGCCATGCCGGAGGGCGGTACGCTGAGCATCACTGCGCGCAACACCCACCTGTTCGAGGCAGATCTGTTGGCCAGCGACCGCGCCGAGGCGGGCGACTATGTGGAGATCAGGGTCGAGGACACCGGCACCGGCATGCCACCCGACGTGCTCGCCAAGGTGTTCGACCCCTTCTACACCACCAAGCCCGTAGGCCAGGGGACCGGGCTCGGCCTCTCGATGATCTACGGCTTCGTCCAGCAGTCCCGCGGGCATGTGACCATCGAGAGCAGCGAAGGGCGCGGCACGGCGATCCGCCTCTTTCTGCCGCGGGACGTGGGGGAGCAGCCGAAGGTCGAGCTGTCCAGTCCGCCCGTCACCGTCCAGGGCAGCGGCGAGACCGTTCTGGTGGTCGAGGACGACGTGGGTGTGCGCCTGCTCGTCGTTCAGCTGCTCCACGAGCTGGGGTACATCACGGTGGAGGCACCGGACGGGCGCGAGGCTCTGGCGATCCTCAACTCCCCCCAGCATTTCGATCTGATGATCAGCGACGTGGGCCTGCCGGGGCTCAACGGTCGGCAATTGGCCGACATGGCCCGGGAAGGGCGGCCGGACCTGCCGGTGCTCTTCATGACCGGCTACAGCCAGAAGGCTGCCGATCAGGCGCAGTTCCTCGACCACGGCATGGGCATCATCTCCAAGCCGTTCGAGGTCGGGCAGTTCAGCCGCCGGGTGGCGGAGATCGTCAGCCGCAAGCAGAAGTGACGCATCCGCCCTTTGCGAGGGATGGGGCTGCGTCGCCTTGTGGGAGAGCGCGGTCGAAGTTGCCACGTGGTCTTGTCCTGGCATGCACCCAACACTTAGCCATCTGACGAAGTTTCTCTTGCAGCCGTAGTGCTTGTGCCTATAGTTAGCCATATGGCTAAGCATGACGCCGAGCTTTCGCAGCTCTTCCACGCCTTCGCCGATCCCACCAGGCGGGCGATGCTGACGCGCCTGGCGGACGGTCCGGCGACGGTGACGGACCTCGCCGGCCCCACGGGGCTGCGGCTGCCCACCGTGATGCGGCACCTCGACGTGCTGGAGGAGGCGGGTCTGATCGCCACGTCCAAAGACGGGCGGGTGCGCACCTGCGCACTCGTGCCGGAGGCGCTGCTTCCCGCGCGCACATGGCTCGATGAGCAGCGCGCCATCTGGGAAGCCCGGCTCGACCGGCTCGACGCATTCGTGATGAACGTGATGAAGGAACGTGGACAATGAGCATGAACGAGCAGCCCGCCGCCCTCGTCCACCCGCCGCACGGGGAGTCGGACGGCCGCTTCGCCACGCTGACCTTCGCGCGGGAGGTCGGGGCTCCGGCGTCGGTCCTGTGGCAGGCCTGGACCGTCCCCGCCGCGCGGGCGGTTTGGGCCGCGCCCACGCCTTCGGTCACCGTGGAGTTTTTGGAATCCGACCCGAAGGTGGGCGGCCGCGAGGTGTCCCTGTGCAAGGTGGCTGGCGAGGCGGACATCCGCTGCGAGTGCGGCTGGCTGGCGCTGGAGCCGGGCGTGCGCAGCGTGATCTACGAGCTCGTCTCGTCAGAAGGCGTCGCCCGGTCGGCGGCGCTGGTGACGGCGGACTTTTCCGGCGACGGCGGGCGCAGCCGGGTGGTGGTGACGGTGCAGCTGTCATCCCTGGCGCAGGAAAAGGCGCCTGACATGGCGGCGGGCTACCGGCAGGGGTTCGACGCGGGACTGGCCCATCTCGCGGCGGTGGCCGAGCGCACCATGCTGATCGAGCGGGTGATACGGGCGCCGCGCAGCCTCGTGTGGGGCGCGTGGCTGAACGAGGAGACCCTGCCCCAATGGTGGGGGCCGGACGGCTTCTCATGCCGCACGCAACGCATCGCGCTAAGGACGGGCGGCGAATGGGTGTTCGACATGATCGGACCGGACGGCACCGTCTACCCCAACCACCATCGCTATCACGTGGTCCTGCCCGAGGAGCGGGTCGACTACAGCCTGCACTGGGGCGAGAACGGCCCCAAGCACGCGGACGCCTGGGTGAGCTTCGATGAGCTGGACGGCGCGACGAAGGTCACCCTCGGCATGGTCTTCAGCACCGCCGCGGAATTCCAGACCGCCAAGGGCTTCGGTGCCATCGAGCTCGGCCAGCAGACCCTGGGCAAGCTGGACCGCTTCGTCACAGGGGGGTGAGGGTGCCTCGCGGAGAGGGCGGGGTCACCCACCGCCGGCCTCTGGCCCGCCAAACAACGAGCAGGCCGCAACGACCCACGGTGGCCGATGCGAGGTCAGGCTGAGCGCTGCTGGACGTGAGTGGTGAGCCCGTCGGGATTCGAACCCGAGACCCCATGATTAAAAGTCACGTGCTCTACCGGCTGAGCTACGGGCTCACTTGAGGGTGTGGTTAGGATGCCATGAGGGCAGGGTCAAGGCCGCCGCGGCCCGCGGGGATGCAATGTCCCGGCATTTCACGCCGTTCCGCGGTGCAGCGCGGCCATTGACCCGCCGGCCGCGCTTGCCCACCATGGCGCCGTCCTTGCCCCTGGAATTGCCATGCCGGTCAATAATCACATCGCTGCCCGCGCCGACGAGATTGCGGCGTGGCGTCAGGATTTCCACCGCCACCCCGAGCTCATGTACGACCTCGAACGCACCGGCGCCGCCGTCGCCGAGAAGCTGCGCGCTTTCGGCTGCGACGAGGTGGTGACGGGCGTGGGACGCACCGGCGTCGTCGCCGTCGTGCGCGGGCGCGGCGAGGGGCCGATGATCGGCCTGCGCGCCGACATGGACGCCCTGCCCATCCTGGAGCGCACCGGCGCGGAATACGCCTCGCTGACCCCCGGGACCATGCACGCCTGCGGGCATGACGGCCACACCGCCATGCTGCTCGGCGCGGCGCAGCATCTCGCGGAGACACGCGCCTTCTCGGGCACCGCGGTGCTCATCTTCCAGCCGGCGGAAGAGGGTGGCGCCGGCGCAAAGGCCATGATGGACGACGGCCTGTTCGCCCGCTTCCCCGTGCGCGAGGTGTACGGCATGCACAATCTGCCGGGCCTGGACGTGGGGCGCTTCGCCATGCGGCCGGGCGGCATCATGGCCTCGGCGGACCATATCGAGATCGTGGTGGACGGGCGCGGCGCCCATGCGGCGCGGCCCAACCAGGGCGTGGACGTGGTGCTCACCGGCTCCGCCATCGTCATGGCGCTACAGCAGATCGTCGCGCGCAATGTGGATCCGCTGGAGGCGGCGGTGGTCTCAATCGCCATGTTCCACGCCGGCGAGGCGGACAATGTGCTGCCGCCCACGGCGACGCTGGTGGGCACCGCCCGCACCCTCGACCAGACCATCCGCAAGCAGCTGCGCGAGCGCATCCGCCAGGTGGCGGAAGGCGTCGCCGCAGCGTATGGCGCCACCGCCACGGTGAGCTTCAAGGAAGGTTATCCCGTCACCAGCAACCATGCCGACCAGGTGGCGTTCGCCGCGGAGGTGGCGCGGGAAGTGGCCGGCGCCGCCGAGGTGGACGCTGCCGCCCCGCCGCTGATGGCGGCGGAGGATTTCGCCTACATGCTGGAAGAGAAGCCCGGCGCCTACATCTTCATCGGCAACGGCCCGTCGGCCGGCCTGCACCATCCGCAGTACGATTTCGCCGATGCGGCCATTCCCTACGGCGCGTCCTATTGGGTGCGGCTGGTGGAGCGGGCGCTGCCGCTGGCGACCTGAGGAAGCGGCGGCGCCGCCGGCCTGAGGCGAGTAAGCCGGCTAAGCCGGCTTGCGGATCACGAAGGTCAGGAGGCCCGCCTCCACCGTGCGGTCTTCCAGGATCGCGCCGGTCTCGTGCGCCAGATGGGGAATGTCGATCACCGCCATGGGGTCGGTGCAGGTGACGACGAGCCGCGTGCCGGCCGGCGCCGCCGCCAGCGCCTTGCGCGTGCGCAGCGCCGGCATGGGGCATTTCAGGCCCTTCAAATCCAGCTCCAGCACGGCCGCCGGCGCGTCCGTCACGCCGCCTGGTCCTTCAGGCGCGCGAGGCTCTCCGCCCGGCCGAGCACCGCCAGCACGTCGAAGATGGGCGGCGAGGTGGTCTTTCCGGTGAGAGCCGCGCGCAGCGGCTGGGCCACCGCGCCGAGCTTCACGCCCTGGGCCTCGGCATAGCGCCGCACCGTCTCCTCGGTGGCGGCTGCGGACCACTCCGCCGCTTCGAGCAGCGGCAGGAGCCGGCCGAGGTGGGCCCGGCCCTCCGGCGAGAGCAGGGCGGCCGCCTTTTCGTCCACGGCCAGGGGACGCTCGGCGAAGATGTATTCTGCGCTGTCGAGCAGCTCCACCACGGTCTTGGCGCGCTCCTTCAGGCCCGGCATGGCGGCGGCGAGCTGGGCGCGGCGTTCCGGCGTCATGCGCGCGAGGCGATGCTCCGCATCCGGCAGGTGCGGCACCAGCGCGTCGATGGCGGCGAGCAGATCGGCGTCGCTGGCCGCGCGCATGTACAGGCCGTTGAGGCTCTCGAGCTTGGCGAAGTCGAAGCGGGCGGCCGAGCGGCCGACCTTGCCGAGATCGAAGAAGTCGACCATCTCCTGCGTCGAGAACACCTCCTGGTCGCCATGGCTCCAGCCGAGGCGGACCAGATAGTTGCGCAGCGCGGCCGGCAGATAACCCATGTCGCGATAGGCATCGACGCCCAGCGCGCCGTGGCGCTTGGAGAGCTTGGCGCCGTCCGGCCCGTGGATGAGCGGGATGTGCGCCATGCGCGGCACCTCCCACCCGAGCGCCCGGTAGATCTGGGTCTGGCGCGCGGCATTGGTGAGGTGGTCGTCGCCGCGGATGATGTGGGTGACGCCCATGTCGTGGTCGTCCACCACCACCGCCAGCATGTAGGTGGGCGTGCCGTCCGAGCGCAGCAGGACGAGGTCGTCGAGATCCTTGTTGGGGAAGGTGACGTTGCCCTGCACCATGTCGTCGATCACCGTCTCGCCCTCCTGCGGGGCGCGCAGGCGGATGACGGGCGCGCGATCGGCCGGCGCCTCGGAGGGGTCGCGGTCGCGCCAGCGGCCGTCATAGCGCGGCGGGCGGCCCTCCTTGCGGGCCAGCTCGCGCATTTCGTCCAGCTCCTGGGGCGTGGCGTAGCAGCGATAGGCATTGCCCTTCGCCAGCATCTCCGCCACCGCGGCCTGATGCCGCTCCGCCCGCGCGAACTGGTAGATGGGATCGCCATCCCAATCGATGCCCAGCCAGGAGAGGCCGTCGAGGATGGCCTCGATCGCCTCCTTGGTGGAGCGCTGGCGGTCGGTGTCCTCGATGCGCAGCAGCATCTTGCCGCCGGTGTGGCGGGCATACAGCCAGTTGAACAGCGCCGTGCGTGCGCCGCCGATGTGCAGGAAGCCGGTGGGGGAGGGGGCGAAGCGGGTGACGATCTGCGACATGAGGAACTCGGCGGGGCGCGGGCAGGCAGGGCCGTGCGGTACGCTCAGGACCACATGGCGCGCGGGAGGCGCCCGTGTAGCATAGGCGCGGGACACAGGGAAACACGGGGGAAGGCCGGCGCCGCGGGCGCCCGGCCGGGGCGGCATGAGCGAAGAGCGGGGCGCGCGAAGCAGGGCGCGGGGCGCGGCGCGGGCCGCTGTCCTCGGCGGGGCACGGGCCGCCGCGCGGCTGCCTGCGCTGCGGGCCGATCAGCTCCTCGACGCCCTCCGGGCGCGGATCGCGCGTGATCTGGCGGCCGAGGCGGCATCGGGGCGGCTCATCCTGTGGCTGCCCGCGGCATTCGCCCTCGGCATCCTGCTCTACTTCGGCGCGGCGCAGGAGCCGTCCCTCACGGCGAGCCTGCTGCTGGCCAGCGCCCTCGGCGCAGGGGCGCTCGCGGCGCGGGCACGGCCGGCGGCGTTCGGCCTGCTGGTGGCGCTGTTCGCCGCAGCTGCGGGATTCGCCGCCGGGGGCGTGCGCACCGCGCTGATTCTGCATCCTGTGGTGATGCCGCCCACCGCGCCCGTGCGGCTCTCCGGCTTCGTGGAGCGGGTGGAGCACCGCACCACCAGCGACCGCATCCTGCTTCGGCTCGACGGCACGCCCGTGCGCGGCTTCGACGATGCGCCGGCTCTCGTGCGCCTGTCGCTGCGCAAGGGCTGGGCGCCGCCGGTCGGCACGCGGGTGACCCAGCTGGCGCAACTGCTGCCGCCCTCGGGGCCGGCCATGCCGGGCGCCCATGACTTCGGCCGCGCGCCGTGGTTCCGCGGCATCGGCGGCATCGGCTATGGCCTCGGGCGGCCGAAGGCGGTGCCGGATTCGGCGTCCCCGCCGGCGTCGGTGCGGCTAGCCATGGCCATCGATGCGGTGCGCGATGCCCTCGCCCGCCGCATCCGGGCATCGCTTTCCGGCGTGCCGGCGGAGATCGCCGTGGCCCTGGTGGCGGGGGATCGGGCGGGCATTCCTCCCGCGGTGGAAGAGAGCATGCGGGTGTCGGGCCTCTCGCACATCCTCTCCATCTCGGGGCTGCACATGGCGCTGGTGGCGGGCACCCTGTTCGCCCTCGCGCGGGCGGCGCTGGCCCTGGTTCCGGGGCTGGCGCTGCGACTGCCCATCAAGTCCATCGCGGCGCTCGTGGCCCTGTCGGGCAGCGCCTTCTATCTGGTGCTCTCGGGCAACGACGTGCCGGCCCAGCGCTCCTTCGTGATGACAGCGCTGGTGCTGGCCGGCGTGCTGGCGGGCCGTCCGGCGCTGTCGCTGCGCTCGGTGGGGGTCGCCGCGGTGGCGGTGCTGGCGCTGACGCCCGAGGCGGTGCTCGACCCCGGCACGCAGATGTCGTTCGCCGCCACCCTCGCGCTGGTGGCCGCCTATGAGCGGCTCCAGCCGCTGCGGGCGCTGCCGCGGCCGGACGGATTCGCCGGCGCGGCGCTGGTGTGGATCGTCGCGCTGGTGGGGGGAACGGCGCTCACCTCGCTGGTGGCGGGGCTTGCGACGGCGCCCTACGGCATCTTCCACTTCCAGCGCGTCGCGCCCTACGGCCTCATCGCCAATCTCGCGGCCATGCCGGCCGTTTCGTTCCTGGTGATGCCGGCCGGGCTCGCCGGCGTGCTGCTCATGCCGTTCGGCTGGGACCATCTGGCCTGGCCGGTGATGGGGCGGGGCATCGAGATCATGGTGGCGGTGTCGGACCATGTCGGGGCGTTGCCGGGAGCCGATACCCGCGCCGCCTTCATCGGCCCGGCGACCCTCGCCTGCCTCAGCCTCGCGCTCCTCGCCGCCTGTCTGCTTCGCGGCGTGCTGACCCTCGCGGCGCTGGCGCCCCTCGCTCTGGGCACCCTGCTGGCGGGTGCGCCGGCCCGGCCGGATCTCCTCATCGCACCCGATGCGCAGACGGTGGCGGTTCGCACCGCGGAGGGCCAGCTATCCGTGCTCGCCGCCTCAAGCCAGCGGCTGGTGGTGGAGCAATGGCTGACGCGGGAGGGCGACCGCCGCGCCGCCGACGCCAAGGATCTCTCCGCCGCCTTCGCCTGCGACCCCTTGGGCTGCGTCGCGCCGCTGCCGGGCGGCGGCACCATCGCCGTCTCGCGCAAGGCGGAGAGCCTGGAGGCGGATTGCCTCAACGCCCGCATCCTGGTCGCCCGCGATGCACCCCCCGCGCGCTGCGAAGCCGAGGTGGTGACGCCGCAGACGCTGGCGCGCACCGGAGCCCTCGCCTTCCAGCTGAGGGACGGCAGGCTGGTGGCCGAACCCACCCGCCGCGCGGAGGTCCAGCGCCCGTGGATGGCTGCCGTTCCGCCGCTTTTGGAGGCGGAAGGCGAGGCCCCCGACCACGAGGCGGATGCCGCCGCGCCCTGATCGGGCAGCGGGATGCACCGCAGGCCGGTCCGACCCGGCCGACGCGGCAGCAGGACAAAAGCGGGCGGGGTGAGGGGCATGGCCCGTTGCGGAGCCGGCGCCCGTTGAGCTGGATGCGCCGCGCCCCTCACCCCGTTTGCGGTCTCCCGGGAGGGAGAGCGAAAGGGAGGGTCAGTAGCGCCGCATCAGGCCGACGAGGCGGCCCTGGATGCGGACCCGGTCGGGGCCGAAGATGCGCGTCTCATAGGCCGGGTTTGCGGCCTCGAGGGCGATGGAGGCGCCCTTCTTGCGCAGACGCTTGAGGGTCGCCTCCTCGTCGTCCACCAGCGCCACGATGATGTCGCCCGTGTCGGCCGTGTCGCACTTGCGGATGAGCACCGTGTCGCCGTCGAGGATGCCGGCCTCGATCATGCTGTCGCCGCGCACTTCCAGGGCGAAGTGCTCGCCGGAGCCGAGCATCTCGGGCGGGATGTTGAGGGTGTGGCTGCGGCTCTGGATGGCCGAGATGGGCGTGCCGGCGGCGATCCGGCCCATGACGGGGACCGCGACCACCGGGGCGGTGTCCTCGTCGTCCGCCATGGGGCGGACCTTGCCGAGGCTGCCCTCGATGACAGAGGGGGAAAATCCGCGCCCCGCCGAGCGGGCGGAGGCGAGACCCGGCGCGACGCTGTCCGGCAGGCGGACCACTTCCAGCGCGCGGGCGCGGTTGGGCAGGCGACGGATGAAGCCGCGCTCTTCCAAGGCGGTGATGAGGCGATGGATGCCGGACTTGGAGCGCAGGTCGAGCGCCTCCTTCATCTCGTCGAAGGAGGGCGGCACCCCGGTTTCCTTGAGCCGCTCGTGGATGAAGCGAAGCAGGTCGTATTGCTTCCGGGTCAGCATCGTCTCGCCCCTGTGCCGGCGCCGCATTCCGCGACGGCCCAGCCCGCGCGGCGCGAAACAAATCATGAACAGTCTTTATCTGTTCCTTTTGTGTTCCGCAAGGGGTGAACAGCGGGTTAAGGGGCTCAATCGTCGAACGGAATGATCTCGCACGGGTCCCCGACGCGGCCCGCGGGGGCATATGGCGGACGCACCAGAAGGCAGTCGGCATCGGCGAGGATGCCCAGCATGGCGCTGTCCTGCGAGGCCGAGGGCGTCACATGCACCGAGCCGTCCGGCCGGCGCTCGATCTTGGCGCGCATGAAGTCGCGGCGCGCGTCGTTGGCGGGCAGTTCGGCCGCCAGACGGGCGGGCGCGGTGAGGGGACCAGGCGCCGCATCACCCTGGAGTGCGCGCAGGAGGGGCGCGAGGAAGATCATCCCGCAGACGTGGGACGACACCGGATTGCCCGGCAGGCCCAGCACCCGCACCGTGCCGCGATGGCCGAACATCAGAGGCTTGCCGGGCCGCAGCGCGATCTTGTGGACGAACAGCTCGACGCCCTCCGCCTTCAGCGCCGGCGCCATCAGATCGTGGTCGCCCACCGAGGCGCCACCGGACGACACCACGATGTCGAACTCGCCCGAGAGGGCGCGCGCGATGGTGGCGCGGATCGTGGCGAGGTCGTCCTTCAGCACGCCGAGGTCGGTGACGTCCGCCCCGGCCCGGCGCGCCAGGGCGGCGAGGCCGAAGGCATTGGAGACGACGATCTCGCTGTCGGCGCCGGTGCCCTGGCCGGGGAGGACCAGCTCGTCGCCGGTCTGCAAGAGCGCCATGCGCGGGCGCCGCGCCACGGGCACCACGGCATGGTCCATGGCGGCCGCCAGCATCATGTCCCGCCCGGTCATCCGGCGCCCGGCTGTGAGGCCCGGCGTGCCGGCGGCGAAGTCGCTGCCCCGCTTGCGCACGTTGCGCAATGCCGCGGTGAGGCTGGTGGTGGTGATGGTGTCGCCGGTGCGGGCGACGTTCTCCTGGATCACCACCGTGTCGGCGCCCTCGGGCACCACCGCGCCGGTGAAGATGCGCACCGCCTGTCCCGGCCCGAGTGCACCGCCGAACGGCCGGCCGGCCGCCGATTCGCCGATGACGGTGAGGGTCGAGGGCGTGGTGGCGATGTCGGCGGACCGCACCGCATAGCCGTCCATGGCCGACATGTCGGCCGGCGGCTGGGTGCGGCGGGCGACGAGGTCCTGCGCCAGCACGCGGCCGGCGGCGGCCGAGACGCTCACCTCCTCGGTGCCCAGCGCGGTGACGCCCTGGGTGATGAGGGCGCTCGCCTCCTCGACGCTCATCAGCGCCATGGCGCTGCTCCCGAAACGCGCGCAGTCACAGTGGCAGGTCCTTCCATGGCGCGGGCGCGATCACTCGGCCCGGAACAGGCCGCTCCGGCCGCCGGATTTCTCCAGCAGGCGGATGCCCTCGATTCGCATGCCACGGTCTGCGGCCTTGGCCATGTCGTAGATGGTGAGGCAGGCGACGGAGACGGCAGTGAGCGCCTCCATCTCCACGCCGGTCTGCCCGGTGACCTTCACGCGGGCGGTCACATGAAGCCCCGGCAGGGCCGGGTCGGGTGCCACCTCCACCTCCACCTTGGTGAGCAGCAGAGGATGGCACAGGGGAATGAGCTCGTGGGTGCGCTTCGCCGCCATGATGCCGGCGAGGCGCGCCGCCCCGAGCACGTCGCCTTTCTTGGCGTTGCCGGAAACGATCAGCTCCAGCGTCTCCGGCGCCATGGCCACCCGCCCCTCGGCCAGCGCCTCGCGGGTGGTCGCGGCCTTGTCGGACACGTCCACCATGCGGGCGGCGCCCTGTTCGTCGAGATGGGTCAGGATGGCCATAAGGGGGAGGGCCTTGGAATCGTCCGGGTCGCCCGGAAGATGGCGCCCCGGACGCATCCTGTCCACCGAACGGGCGCGCGCGTCAGCGCAGGCGTGTCCAGGTCTGGGTTTCGCAGAGCGGATAGATCACGCAGCCGCGCAGCTTCAGGGTGGTGTCGTTCTCCAGCGTGATGGTGCCGGAATAGGTCTTGCCGTCGTCGGCATTGTAGACCTTGCCGCCGGTCCATTCCTTGGGGCCGCCGGAGAAGCCGGTGAGGATGGTGAGGCCCTTCAGCTTGCGCCCGCGCAGGCCGGCGTCGGAATTCTTCACGTCGGTGAGGCCCGGATTGGCCTCGATGTCCTTGGACGTGACGATGGCGCCGCACAGGTTCGCGCCGCAACGCGTGATCTCGATCTGGCCGCCGTCCACGGGGGTCAGCCACAGGCCGGTGGCGTCGGCGGCGAGGAGGGGCGCGGAGAACAGGCCGGCCACGGCGAGCGCCGCACCGAAAACAACGGACCTCATGGGGATGCTCCGGGAGAGACCGGCCTCGCAGGGCTGGCGGCGCGCATTTTCGATGGGCCCCGCCGCCTCTGCAAGTCGCGCCCTCCGCACGGTATCGAAATGCGGCTGCGACATCTTGTGCGGTCCTGGCCCGCCTCAGCGCAGGCGGGTCCAAATCTGGGTCTTGCACAAAGGCGCGACCACGCAGCCGCGCAGTTTCAGCGTGTTGTCGCCGTCGAGGGTGATGGAGCCGGAATAGGTCCGTCCGTCCTCCGCATTGTAGATGCTGCCGCCGGTCCAATCCTTGGGGCCGCCCGAGAAGCCGGTGAGGATGGTGAGGCCCTTCAGCGCGCGGCCGCGCAGGGCGGTGTTGGAATTGTTCACGTCCTTCAGCGCGGGGTCGGCCTTGATCCCGTCGGAGGAGACGAGGCGGCCGCACAGGTTCGCGCCGCATTTGGAGATTTCCACCTGGCCGTTGCGGGTGGGCGTCTGCCACAGGCCGGTGGGGTCGGCCGCCAGCGCCGGCGCGGCGAGAAGGGTGCCGGCGGCGATGCCGGCGAGCAGGGTTGTCCTCATGAAGCGCCTCCCGAGCGTGCGGCCTCTGCGGGCCGTCCTCACGCATTAAGGCGTAACTTCACCTATAGGGCAATCCTATCCGGCAAGCAGCTGGCTTGTGGCGGAAGCGACATCTTCCTGCCGCATCAGGCTCTCGCCCACGAGGATGGTGCCGATGCCCACCTTGGCGAGCCGCGCCACGTCCTGCGGCGTGAAGATGCCGCTCTCGCCGATGGCGATGCGGTCCTTGGGCACCCGGGGGGCGAGGCGCTCGGAGGTTTCGAGCGTGGTCTCGAAGGTGCGCAGGTTGCGGTTGTTGATGCCGATGAGGCGGCAGGGCAGGGCCAGCGCCCGGTCCAGCTCGGCGTCGTCATGAACCTCGACGATGGCGTCGATGCCATAGGCCTCGGCCGCGGCGGCGAGGTCGGCGGCGAGGGCGTCGTCCACCCCGGCCATGATGATGAGGATGCAGTCGGCCCCCCAGGCGCGGGCCTCGGCCACCTGGTAGGTGTCGTACATGAAGTCCTTGCGCAGCACCGGCAGGCTCACGGCGGCGCGGGCGCTCTTCAGGAAGTCCGGCGCACCCTGGAAGGAGGGCGTATCGGTGAGCACCGACAGGCAGGTGGCGCCGCCGCGCTGGTAGGCGCGGGCGAGCTCCGGCGGATCGAAGTCGGCGCGGATCAGACCCTTGGAGGGGCTCGCCTTCTTGATCTCGGCGATGAGCGCAGTGCGACCCTCGGCGTGGGCCTGCCCGATGGCACCGGCGAAGGGGCGCACGCGGGGGGCGCAGCGCGCCGCGGCCTCGACCTCGGCGAGGGGCCGCGCGCGCTTGGCGCAGGCGATCTCCTCGCGCTTGTAGGCCTCGATCTTCTTCAGAATGTCGGTCATCGCACCGCCTCCGGCGCCAGCTTGCCGGAAATGGCGACGAGATGCTCCAGCCGGGCGCGGGCGGAGCCGGTGTCGAGGCTCGTGCGGGCCATCGCCACGCCGTCCTTGAGGTCTTTGGCGCGGCCGGCCACCACCAGCGCCGCGGCGGCGTTGAACACCGCCACGTCGCGATAGGGTCCGCTCGCGCCGTCCAGCACGGCGCGCAAGGCTTGGGCATTGTGCACGGCGTCGCCACCCTTAAGCGCCTCGGAGGGCGCGCGGGAAAGACCCACGTCCTCGGGGGAGACGGTGAAGGTGTGGATCCGCCCGTCTTCCAGAACCGCGATGTCGGTGCCGCCGGAGATGGTGATCTCGTCGAGCCCGTCCGAGCCGTGCACCACGAATGCCTTCTGCGAACCGAGCGCCTTGAGCACCTCGGCCAGGGGCACGATCCACGACTTGGCGAACACACCCACCATCTGGCGCTTCACCCCGGCCGGATTGGAGAGCGGACCCAGCAGGTTGAAGATGGTGCGGGTGCCCATCTCCACCCGCGTCGGCCCCACATGCTTCATGGCCGGATGGTGGGAGGGCGCGAACATGAAGCCGATGCCGGCCTCGGCGATGCAGCGGGAGATGCCGGCGGGATCAAGGTCGATCCGCACCCCCAGCGCCGCCAGCACGTCCGCCGCGCCGCTCTTGGAGGAGAGCGCCCGGTTGCCGTGCTTGGCCACCGGCACGCCCGCCCCGGCAACGATGAAGCTGGCGCAGGTGGAAATGTTGTAGGAGCCGGAGGCATCACCCCCGGTGCCCACCACGTCCACCGCCTCCGCCGGCGCATCCACCCGCAGCATCTTGGAGCGCATGACCGACACCGCCCCGGCGATCTCGTCCACCGTCTCGCCGCGCACGCGCAGGCCCATGAGCAGGGCGCCCATCTGCGAGGGGGTGGCCGTGCCCGACATCATGGCGTCGAACACATAGGCCGCCTCGTCGCGGCTGAGGCTCTCGCCGGTCGCCACCTTGCCCAGCAGCGGTTTGAACTGATCCATCTTCTGCCCTCGGCCCTTGGCGCTGTCTCCCTCTCCCGCTCGCGGGGGGAGGGCCGGGGAGGGGGCCTGCCGTAAGGCCACCGCCGCGCTTGCGTCGAGACCTCTTTTCCCCTGCCCAACCCTCGCCCGCAAGCGGGAGAGGGCCGTCGTGTCAATTCTCGACCGCCTTAATGCTCGTCCGCTTTGTTCGCATCCGCGTTCCTGGCTGCGTTGAAGGCGGCGGCAATCTCCAGGAAGTTCCGCAGCAAGGCGTGCCCGTTCTCCGAGGCGATGCTCTCGGGATGGAACTGGACCCCGTGGATGGGCAGGCTCTTGTGGGCGAGGCCCATGATGAGCCCGTCCGCGGTGTGGGCTGTCACCTCCAGCTGTTCGGGCAGGGTCTCCCGCTCGACGATGAGGGAGTGATAGCGCGTCGCCTGGAACGGATGGTTCAGCCCGCGGAAGACGCTGCGGCCCTCGTGCAGGATCTCGCTCATCTTGCCGTGCATGGGGGTGGGGGCGCGCACCACGTCGCCGCCGAACACCTGCCCGATGGCCTGGTGGCCGAGGCAGACGCCGAAGAGCGGCACCTTGTCCCCGACCTGCGCGATGAGATCGAGGCAGATGCCGGCCTCGTTGGGGGTGCAGGGGCCGGGCGACAGCACGATCGCATCCGGCTTCTCGGCCAGCACGTCGGCGACGCTCACCTTGTCGTTGCGGTGAACGGTGACGGTGGCGCCAAGCTCACCCAGATAATGGACGAGATTGTAGGTGAAGCTGTCGTAATTATCGATCAGCGTGACCTTGGGGGACTTGGTGGCGGACATCTCGAACTCCGGCCCCGCGCACCGCTCGAGCGGGAAATGCGGGTGTTAAGGCGAGGGATGACGGGCGGTCAATGGTGATAAGCCGCGAGGCGGTTCCCCGGACAAGCTCCAGCGAAGCTGGAGGGTCGATCCGGGGTCTAGCGCAGGGACAACCGCGAAGCGGGCGATACCGAAGAGCGCTGGATCAAGAAGCGCCTGCGCGATCTCTCTGCGCTGGGCCCCGGCTCGCATTCCGCTGACGCTGCATGCGTCCGGGGCGCGAGGCTGCTCCAGCTTCACCATCGCTCGCGACGCGTCATCTCCATCCCCTCACTGCCCCTTCCCGGCGCGTGCTGCGAAGCGCACCGCCTCCTCGCCGGCGCGAAACAGGGCCTTGGCCTTGTTCACGCATTCCTGCTGCTCGCTCTCCGGCACGCTGTCATAGACGATGCCGGCGCCGGCCTGCACATACATGCGGCCGTCCTTGACGATGGCGGTGCGCAGCACGATGCAGGTGTCCATCTCGCCGTTGGCCCCGAAATAGCCGATGGCGCCGGCATAGATGCCGCGCTTGTCCTTCTCCAGCTCGTCGATGATCTGCATGGCCCGCACTTTCGGCGCGCCCGAGACCGTGCCGGCGGGAAAGCCCGCGGCCAGCGCGTCGATGGCGTCGAAGCGGCGGTCCAGCGTGCCCTCCACGTTGGAGACGATGTGCATCACTTGGCTGTAGCGCTCGATGAAGAAGGAATCCGTCACCTTCACCGTGCCCATCTGGGAGACCCGGCCGGCGTCGTTGCGGCCGAGGTCGAGCAGCATGAGATGCTCGGCCCGCTCCTTGGGATCGGCCAGAAGCTCGGTGGCCAGCGCCTCGTCCTCGGCATGGGTTGAGCCGCGCTTGCGGGTGCCGGCGATGGGCCGCACCGTGACCTTGCCGCCGCGTAGCCGCACCAGGATCTCAGGTGAGGAGCACACCACCGAGAAGCCGTCGAAATTCAGATAGACCAGGAAGGGCGCCGGATTGACCCGCCGCAGCGCGCGGTAGAGGGCGAAGGGCGGCAAAGTGAAGGCGCTCTCGAAGCGCTGGGACAGCACCACCTGGAAGATGTCGCCGGCGCGGATGTAGTCCTTCGCCTTCTCCACCATGGCGCAGAAGTCGTCCGCGCCGGTGTTGGAGACCTGCGAGACCTCGCCGTGGAACGGCTCGGGCGCGGGGTGGGCGATGGCGCGGTCGAGGTCCGCCACCACCTGGTCGAGGCGCTCCAGCGCCGCCTCCCACGCCGCGCGAGGGGGCACGCCGGCGGTGGCGCGCACCGGGGTGACGGCGGTGAGCTCGTCCTTCACCGCGTCGAACACCACCATGATGGTGGGGCGGATGAGCAGGGCCTCGGGCACGCCGATGGGGTCGGCCTTGGCCGGCGCCAGCTGCTCCATCTGGCGGACCATGTCGTAGCCGAGATAGCCGAACACCCCCGCCGCCATGGGCGGGGCGCCCTCGGGCAGCTCGATGGCGGATTCGGCCAGCAGCGCGCGCAGCGCGGCGAGGGGCGGCTCGGGGCAGGCGACGAAAGCGGACTTGTCCACGCCCGGCGAGCGGTTGATCTCGGCCTTGTCGCCGGAGGCGCGGAAGATGAGATCGGGCTTCAGCCCGATCATGGAATAGCGCCCGCGCGCCTGGCCGCCTTCCACCGATTCGAGGAGAAAGGCGTTCGGCGCGTCGCCGGCGAGCTTGAGGAAGGCGGAGACCGGGGTCTCGAGGTCCGCGACGAGGGTGGTGGTGACCACCTGCGCCTCGCCCCGCATATAGCGCGAGGCGAACAGCTCGAAGTCGGTGGGGGCGTTCACGGCGCGCGCCTCAATTGGCCGCGCCGGCGCCGACCGCCTGGGCGAACAGCTTGTCGTTGATCTTGACGCCCAGCTCGTTCTGCACGGCGGCGACATATTGCACCAGCACGTCGTTCTCCAGCTGGCGCGACAGCTCGGAGGCGACGCGGGCGGTGTCGGGCGCGGCGTCGGGCACCGTCACCTTGGTCACCTCGAACACGATGCGGTCCGGCTCGGTGGTGGCGAGGGCGACGCCGAAGCCGCCTTCCTTCACGTCGAACACGGCGGCGACGCTCTCGGCCGAGAACGGGCCCTCCGCCCGGCCGCGACGCAGGTTCTCGGCGATCTGGAGCGGCAGGTCCGCCTCGGCGGCAACCTGGGCCAGAGCCGTGCCGGACTTAGCCTTGTCCAGCAGCTCCTTGGCCTTGGCCTCGATGGCCTTCTCCGTCTCCGCCTCGGTCCAGCGGGTGGTGACGGCGGCCTTGGCCTCCTCGAAGGTGCGCTCGCGGGCGGGGGTGACGGCATTGGTCTCGTACCACACGAAACCGCCGCTCTGGGGCAGCTGCACCGTGTCGGTCTCGACGCCCGGCTGGGCGGCGAAGGCGCCGGAGATGACCTCGCTGCCGCCCGGGACCTCCACCGGCTCGCCGGCCGGGTTGCGGCCGGAGCGGTCGACGGCGTCGAAGGTGGTCAGCTTGAGGCCGAGCTTCTGCGCCGTCTCGGCGAGGGTGGAGCCGGACGCGCGCTCGTCTTCCACTTTGTCGTGCATGTCGAGCAGGGCGCGCTTGGCGCGGTCGAGCTTGAGGTCTGCGACGATCTGGTCCTTCACCTCCTCGAACGGCTTGTGGGCGCCGGGGACGATGCGGGTGACGTGCACGAGAACGGTGCCGAAGCGCCCTTCCAAGGGTGCGCTCACCGCGCCCTCCGGAAGCGAGAAGGCCGCCGCGGCGATGGTCGGGTCGAGGATGGCGGAACGTGCCACGAGTCCGAGGTCGGTGTCCTTGGCGGTCAGGCCGCGGGCCGCGGCGATGTCGGCGAACGTGGCGCCGGCCTTGATCTTCTCATCGGCGGCAGTGGCATCGGCAGGATTGGTGAAGACGATCTGCTGCACCTCGCGCTGCTCCGGCGTGCCGTAGCGCGACAGGGTGCGGTCATAATCGGCCTTCGCCTCGGCATCGCTCACCGTCTCGGTGGCGGCGATGGCGGCCGGCGTGAGGGCCAGAACCGTGAACTTGCGGTATTCAGGTGCCCGGAATGCCACCTTGTGGGCGTCGAAATAGGTCTTGAGCGCCTCGTCGGTGGGGGCGGGGAGGGTGCCGGCGGCCGCCGGCGTCACCCGCACGTAGGAGGCATTGCGCGTCTCGCCCTCGAAGCGGGTGACGGCGTCGAGCAGCACCTGCGGCACCGAGACGCCGGCGCCGAGGCTCTGCAGCAGCTGGTCGCGCACGGCGCGCTGCTTCTCGGCGGCGACGAAGCGCTGCTCGGTCAGGCCGTTCGAGCGCAGGAGCTGCTGGAAATAGGCCGGATCGAAGGTGCTCGACCCCTGCGGCCGGAAGCTCGGATTGGCGGCGATGTCAGCGGCGATCTGCTCGTCGGACACCGCGAGGGCGAGGCGGGCGGCCTCCGCATCCAGCGTCGCGTCGGCGATCATCTGGTTGAGGATCTGCCGGTCCAGGCCGAAGGCCCGCGCCTGCTCCGGCGTGATCGCCCGGCCGGCCCGGCGGCTGATCTGCTGGAGCTGGTCGAGATATTGCTGGCGGAACGCCTGGGCGGATATCTCCGTGCCGCCGACGCTCGCCACCGCGCTCGCGCCCATGCCGCGGAACACGTCGGCGATTCCCCACACCAGGAAGCTGAGGGTGAGGACGACGAGGAAAATCTTGGCGATCCAGCCGGAGGCGCCCTTGCGGAGTGTCTGAAGGACCATCGTTCATTCGTTCAAGAGGCGCCGGAGGCCGGCGCGGAAGGCGCGCATCATAGGGAGGGGCCGGTGGCCCCGCAACGGCGCGTGGTCGCACCCCTTTTCAGCCGGCGCGCGGCTCTGGTACGTGAGCTTGAGAGCGAGAGCAACATCGGAGGAATGCCATGCCGGCCCGGCGCCGCACCCTGATCGCGGGCAATTGGAAGATGAATGGCCTGCGTCAGGCGAAGGCGGAGCTGCGCGCGGTGGCGGCGGGCATGGGCGGGGTCGGTGCCGAACTGATGCTCTGCCCGCCTTTCACGCTGATCGCCGCCTTCGCCGCCGACGTGGCCGGCACCAGCCTGATGATCGGCGGCCAGGACTGCCACGCGGCCGAAAGCGGCGCCCACACCGGCGATGTCGCCGCCGAAATGCTGAAGGACGCCGGCGCCGTGGCGGTGATTCTCGGCCATTCCGAGCGCCGGGCCGACCACCGCGAGGGCGATGCCGTGGTCAAGGCCAAGGTGAAGGCGGCCTGGCGCGCCGGCCTTTTGCCCGTGGTCTGCGTCGGCGAGACGCTGGACGAGCGCGACGCCGGCGAGGCCGCGGCCGTGGTCACGCGCCAGCTCCGCCAGTCGGTGCCGGACGGCGCGACCGCCGACACCCTCGTCGTGGCATATGAGCCCATCTGGGCCATCGGCACCGGCCGCACCCCCACCACCGACGACGTGGCGCAGATCCACGGCGCCATCCGCCACCTGCTCGCCGAGCGCTTCGGCGCCGAGGCAGAGGGCATCCGCATCCTCTACGGCGGTTCGGTGAAACCGGACAATGCGGCGGCGCTGCTGGCGACGGCGGATGTGGACGGCGCGCTGGTGGGCGGGGCCAGCCTGAAAGCCGCCGACTTCCTCGCCATCGCCCGCGCGGCCCCCTGAAGGGGCGCGGACCGGCCCATGGGCCCTCCGGTCAAGCCGGAGGACCGATCTCCAATCCCCCGTGTGCTCCGGCCTGACCGGAGCACCCATCTCTCTGCCGAGAGCCAGTGCCCGGTCGTGGCATGGGCCCTCCGGTTAAGCCGGAGGGCGACAGCGGGATAAGAGGCGGCGAGGGGATAAGTGGCGGAGATCGGGTGAAAGAGCGCGAAACGGGGGAACGCTGTCCATCCCTGCGCCAGCCAAGCAACCGCCGTAGTGCTCCGGCTTGACCGGAGCACCCATCTCTCCGCCGAGAGCCAGTGCCCGGTCGTGGCATGGGCCCTCCGGTCAAGCCGGAGGGCGACGGCTGCAAAGCGTGGCGCTCAGAACGTGATGAGGCCGATCATCTGGCGGACGAGGCTCAGCTCCTCGCCGCTGGTAGGCGTCGTCTGCGAGACGAAGTCGAAGACCTTGCCGTCCTTCAGACCGTATTGCGCGATGCGGGTTACGCGCTTGTTCTTGTCGAAATAGACGGCCAGCACCTTCTGCTCCGTCACCTCGGGCTTGAGGAAGGCGACCCGCTGGGCGGTCTGGGAGATATAGAAGAAGGCGTCGCCGTTCAGCGTCGCGACCGTGGAGGGCGTGCCCAGCACGAGGAGCACCTGCTCCTGGCTCGATCCCACCGGCACCTGATCCAGCGCGCCTTCGGCCAGCACGTAGCCGCGCTGGTAGGTTCGGGTGATGCCTGAAATGCTGGTGCCGCTGCCGCCGACCATGTCGCCGCAGCCGGCGAGTGTCGTGGCGGCCAGCATCACCGCGGCCACCGTGCCGATCCGCCTGTTCCTCATCTCGCCTGGCGCCACGCGCATCCCCATCTGTGTCACATCCGATCCCCGGTCGTGCAGAGCCGCTCCGCTTCAGCTCCGGCCCGCCCGCCGGCGCGGCGGATCGGCTCCGCCCCTTGCCATGCGGGCGAGGGCGCGTTACGCCCCTTGCCGATCCCTTGCTCCCGCCGCCGGACCTGTCGCCCGGAATACGAGAATGTTCAACCTGTTCCGTTCCAAGGCCCGGACGAAATCGCGCGAGACCATCGAGCGCCTGTATGGCGTGATCGTGGCACAGTCGCGGCGGGCGGAGTTCTACACCGACTTCGCCGTCCCCGATACGATCGAGGGGCGGTTCGAGATGGTGGTACTCCACACGGTGCTCCTGTGCCACCGCCTGAAGGCCGGCAACGTCGAGGAGCGGGCCCTGTCGCAGGAGATATTCGACGCCTTCGCCGCCGACATGGACCGCACCCTGCGCGAGCTGGGGGTGGGCGACCTTACGGTGCCGAAGAAGATGAAGAAGATTGGCGAGGCCTTCTACGGCCGCGCCAAGGCCTATGATTCCGCCTTGGCCGCGGACGACAGGGCGGAACTCGCTCGCGCGCTCGCGCGCAACGTGCTCGAACGGCCGGACGGGGAGGGGGGCGAGGATCTCGCCTTCTATGTCCGCGCCGCGACCGAGCATCTCGCCGCCACACCGTTCGAGACCCTGGCCCGCGGCTCGTTGGAGCTTCCGGCCCCCGCCCGGCGGGAGAGCGCATCATGAACGACCTGCCCTATTCCCACCTCGTCCAGGTGACCGACCTGCCGGCCCATGGGCTGCGGCTCGAGCTGGTGCCGGACGCAGCAACTTGCGCCGGCCTCGCGCGCTTCGCCGGCCTCCTCGCCGTGGAGGACTTGAAGGCGCAGCTGCATTTCGCTCCGGAGGGCGCCACCGGCGTCCATGTCACCGGCCGGGTGACGGCTACGGTGCGCCAGACCTGCGGGGTGACGCTGGAGGCCTTCGATGCTCCCCTTGCGGAAGACATCGACGTCCATTTCGTGCCGGCCGGCACTTACGAGCCCCCGAAGGAAGAGGACGACCCGGTCGACCCGCCGGACGAGATCGTGGACGGGCGCATCGACGCCGGCGCACTGGTGGGCGAATTCCTCGCCCTCGGTGTCGACCCCTATCCGCGCAAGCCCGGTGCCGTGTTCGAGCCGCCGGCCGAGGACCCGGGCGCCCTGTCGCCCTTTGCCGCGCTGGCGCGGCTGAAGGACCCCGAGTGAGCGGCGATACCGCCGCGAGGCAGTTGCGATGCCGCCGCGAGACGTTATTGTCCGCGCGCCGAAGCGGCGGCGGCCGGCCGGGCGGGACTTCCCGCCGCGCGCCCTGCGCCGTTTCCTGTCTGCCTGCTCGTAAAAGAAGGGATACGCGCCCGAGATGACCGCACCCGTCCGTATCGCCCTCGACGCCATGGGCGGCGACCATGGACCCGGGACGGTCCTTGCCGGAGCGGAAATCTCCCTCGGACGCCACCCGGACATCGCCTTCATTCTCTATGGCCATGAGGCCCGCGTCCGCGAGGTGCTGAAAAGCCATCCCAAGCTCGCCGCCGCCGCCCGCGTCGTCCATACCGACGTGGTGGTGGGCATGGACGACAAGCCGAGCCAGGCGCTGCGCCGCGGCCGCTACAAATCGTCCATGTGGAAGGCCATCGACGCGGTGAAGGTGCACGAGGCCGACGTCGCGGTCTCAGCCGGCAACACCGGCGCGCTCATGGCCATGGCCAATTTCAACCTGCGCACCATGCCGGGCATCAGCCGTCCTGCCATCGCCGCCATCTGGCCGACCCTGCGCGGCGAGACCGTGGTGCTGGACGTGGGCGCCTCCATCGGCGCCACCGCCAAGAGCCTGGTGGAAATGGCCATCATGGGCTCTGCCATGGCCCACGTGCTCTTCGACATCGAGAAGCCGACCGTCGGTCTGCTCAACGTGGGCGTCGAGGAGATCAAGGGCGTCGAAGAGGTGAAGGAGGCCGCGCGCATCCTGCGGGAGGAAGGCGTTCCCGTCGCCTACCACGGCTTCGTCGAGGGCAACGACATCGGCGCCGGAACGGTGGATGTGGTGGTCACCGAGGGGTTTGCCGGCAACATCGCGCTGAAGACCGCCGAGGGCACCGCCAAGCAGCTCGCCTCCTATCTGCGCGCCGCCATGGGCCGCACGCTACGCGCCCGCATCGGCTATCTCTTCGCCCGCGACGCCTTCCGCGTGCTGAAGGAGAAGATGGACCCGCGCCGCGCCAACGGCGGCGTGTTCCTCGGACTCAACGGCATCGTCATCAAGAGCCACGGCGGCACCGACGCGGAAGGTTTCGCCGCCGCCGTCGACCTCGCCTACGACATGGTGCGCCACGAGCTTCTCGCGCGCATCGAAAAGAGCCTCCTCAGCCGCCGGCCGCCGGAGCCGTCCGAGCGCCGGCCGGAAGCCGCAGGAGCGGAAGGGCAATCGTGAGCGCCATCAGGTCCGTCGCCCGGGGCACCGGGTCCTATCTTCCCGAGCGCGTCCTCACCAATGCGGACCTGGCGCAGCGCATCGACACGTCCGACGAGTGGATCGTGCAGCGCACCGGCATCCGCCAGCGCCATATTGCCGCCGAGGGCGAGTTCACGTCGCATCTCGCCGTCAAGGCGGCGGAGCGGGCGCTGGCCGCCTCCGGCTGCACGGCGGCCGACATCGACCTCATCGTCCTCGCCACCGCGACACCGGACCAGACCTTCCCCGCCACCTCCGTGGTGGTGCAGGCCGAGCTCGGCATCACCCGCGGTGCCGCCTTCGACGTCCAGGCGGTGTGCTCCGGCTTCGTCTTCGCCCTCGCGACCGCCGATGCCTATCTGAAGACCGGCGCCTTCCAGCGGGCGCTGGTGATCGGCGCGGAGACCTTCTCCCGCATCCTCGACTGGGAGGATCGCGGCACCTGCGTCCTGTTCGGCGATGGCGCCGGCGCCATGGTGATCGAGGCGGCGCCCGCCGAGGCCGCCGGGACGTCCGGCCTCCTCACCAGCCACCTGCGCTCGGACGGGCGGCATCGGGCGAAGCTCTTCGTGGACGGCGGGCCGTCCTCCACCCAGACGGTCGGCCATCTGCGGATGGAAGGGCGGGAGGTATTCAAGCACGCCGTGGGCATGATCACCGACGTGATCGAGGACGCCTTCGCCGCCACCGGCGAGACCGCGGCGAGCATCGACTGGTTCGTTCCCCACCAGGCGAACCGGCGCATCATCGATGCCAGTGCGCAAAAGCTCGGAATCGCACCCGAAAAGGTGGTGACAACCGTCGATATCCACGGAAATACGTCGGCCGCGTCGATCCCCCTTGCTTTTGACCTCGCCGTGCGCGACGGCCGCATAAAGACGGGCCAACTGGTGCTTCTTGAGGCAATGGGCGGCGGATTCACCTGGGGGTCGGCCCTGTTGCGCTGGTAGGCGACATAAGGCGTTGACCGCGCTCTGCGCCCGCGGCTAGTTTGCCAAGCGCCTTCGGCAGCGCGAGCTGGGTAGCCGGAGAAGTGCGGCGTTCTATCCGTCACATTCGTGAAGCCTACTCTGTTAAAATTGAATGCGATTTCCGAGCGGGATCGTCGAGGGGGGCGCCTTCGGCCGGTTCGAGCGGGCTTTCTGGGGTCGGGGATAAATATGGCTGGTCGGACCGTAACGCGGGCGGATCTGTGTGAGGCCGTCTATCAGCAGGTGGGGCTTTCTCGCACCGAGTCGGCCCAGCTCGTGGAGATGGTTCTGAAGGAGATTGCAGACTGCCTCGCCCGCGGCGAGACGGTGAAGCTGTCGTCCTTTGGCTCGTTCGTCGTGCGCGACAAGGGCGAGCGCATCGGCCGCAACCCCAAGACCGGGCAGGAAGTGCCCATCGAGCCGCGGCGGGTCATGGTGTTCAAGCCCTCCAGCATCCTCAAGCACCGCATCAACGGCACCGAGGGCGACGGCTCCGACGACGACTGAGCCCCTCGGTCAGGCCTGGCCCGCTGGATGAACAGCCGGGGACAAGCCCTTCATCGCCCTCGCCTCCCTTTCCGCACGGCGCGATCGCACCTATGATTCCCACGTGGGTTCAGGGCGATTCGGTTCGGAAGAGGCGGGAGAAAGGGTGGGCGACGCGCGCGACACCGAGAAAGCTCCGGACGCCTTCCGGACCATCAGCGAGGTCGCCGACGACCTCGACCTGCCCCAGCACGTCCTGCGCTTCTGGGAATCGCGCTTCAGCCAGATCAGGCCGGTCAAGCGGGCCGGCGGCCGGCGCTTCTACCGGCCGGAGGACGTGGACCTCCTGCGTGGCATCCGCCACCTGCTTTACACCGACGGCTACACCATCAAGGGCGCCCAGCGCATCCTGAAGGACCAGGGCGTGCGCTTCGTGCAGGACCTCGGCGTCGACCGCGAGGTGGCGGTCATGCGCACCGCCAAACCGGCCGGCGGCGAGGGCGTGACCTTCGGCGGCCTGCTCGGCCTCATCCCGCGACGGCGGGGCAAGGGACGGGGAGGGGAGGACGACGGCCTGCCCGAGTTGCCCGAGACCGCGGAACTGCCGCTCCCCTTCCCCGACGCGGAAGCCGACCGCGATCTGTCGGCCGAGGCGCCGGTCGCCTCCATTCCCCTGCGCCCGGCCGGCCGTGGCCGGGAGGGGGCCGAGCGGCGCGACCCCGGTTTCGACGCCCCTGCCCCATCCGAACGCGGACGTCGCGAGCCGCCGCTTGGCGCGCCGCCGCGTCCTTCGCCCCCGCCTGCGGCTGCGGCCCATGGTGACCACGAGGACGACGACCGTTCTGACGATTACCCGGCTTCGGGTCACCGCGCTTTCGACCACCGCGCGCCCGACCACCGCGCCCCCGAGCCGCCGCGTGCGCGGCCCGCTCCGTCGCCAGCCTCAACCGCGCGACCCCCAGAGCGGGTCGAGCCCGTGCTTGCGGCGCGTCCGCCCCAGCGGCCCAGCCGGGGCCCGGCGGCGCGGTTGTCCCGCGGCGATGACGACACGGCGTATCTGCCGCCGGACGCCGAAGCGTCTAACCACGCGCCGGAGCTGGACGATCCGCTGCTGCCGTTCCTTGAGGAGATCCCGTCCGCACCGCAGGTCTCCGAACCCATCGAGGACCGGATCCGCCGGCTGAGATCGCTGGAGCGCCGCCCGCAGCGGCCGCACGAATGGCCCGAAGATGCATCGCCCGCGCCGCGCGGCGGGCGGCCTGACCGTCGGGATCCCCCGGAGCCGGACGATAGGGGACCGCCGGAGGAGTATGTTCTCGCCCGAGCGCGGCGTGCGGAAGCCTATCCCCCGCCTGAGCTTCGCCCCGAGTGGCCCGAGGAAGAGCCGCGGCACCGCCGGTCCCGCCCGATCGAGGGGGATGACGATGGCTTCGAGCCAGGCCGCCCGAGCGGGAGGCGCGATACGGCCGGCCGCCTTCTTCGGGACGGCGACTGGCGCCAGACGGATTGGGTGGACGCGGCGGAGGACGGCCCCGACGACCGCCGGCCGCACTATGACGATGATCCGGCTGAGGCGCCGCTGCCGCGCTATCCGGGGCGGCCGCACGCCCGCCGACCCGTCGCCGACGAATTCGCCGATCCCCCTGCGCCCCTGGCCGTCGAGCCGGAGTATCCCATGACCGAACAGGAACGGCCCAGGGCGCCGGCCCCGCGGCAGAACGAGGGCCGCCGGGAGCCGCCGTTGGCGGCACCCGCGCGGGCGCCGGGTCGTGGCTACGATCGGCCGGATTTCCACGAGGCGGACGCGGTGCATCGTCCCCTGGCACGGCCGGAACGCCCGGCTTCCGCCCGTCCCGATGAGGCTTTGCGTCGCGCTTGGGACGAAAGCTGGGGCGACAGCCCGCCGCAGGCCTTGCCGCGTGCCGCGCGCGTGGGGCCGCTGATCGGGCCGATCCAGGACGAATTCGACGAGGATCATTCCGCTCCCGTGCGTCCCGACCACAGCCCGCAAGCGCCGATGCCGCTTGCGGAGCAGCGCATGCTGGCCGAGCGCCTTGCCGGGCGTCAGGTTCCGCCCAACGCAGGCTTCCCCGCCCGCGAGGCGCCGCCGCCTGAGCACGGGCCGAGACAGGCCCCGTGGAGCCGCACGCCGCAGATGCCGGCTGCCGCTCCGGCCGCACCTCAGGACGAGGCGGCTGCCCGCATGCCCCGGGAGCCGTTGCGCCAGGGCCCGCCGGAGCAATATCTGCCCCCGCATCTTCGCTCCGAACCACGGGTGGTGGGGCAGGCGCCCATGGCGGCGCCGGTCCTCTCACGGGACGACGTGCACCGCATGCAGTCGGCACTCTATGAACTGGGGGAGTGCCGTCGGCTGATGGAAAGCATCCTCGCCCGGCGCGGCGAGGCGCGCGCCGGCGACTGACCCTTCAGGAGGGACGCGCGGTCAAATTTGCCGCGCGCCGGAACTCGAATGGGCGTCCGACGTGTTCAGTCGACCACCGCGAGCGTCACGCGCGTGATGCCGGAGCCGGTAAAGCCGAGCTCAGACGCTGCGGCTTTCGAGACGTCGATGACGCGGCCGCGGACGAAGGGTCCGCGATCGTTGATGCGCACCACAACGGTCTTGCCGTTGCGAAGATTGGTCACGCGCACCTTGGTTCCAAAGGGCAGGGAACGGTGCGCGGCTGTGTAGGCCGTGGGATTGAAACGTTCACCACTCGCGGTGCTGCGGCCTTGCCAGTAGTAGGAGGCGATGCCGGTGGAGGTGTCCGCGTTCGCCAAGCCCGGAACGGCCATGGAGGCCGACAGGGAAAGGGCGGCGCAGGACAGGACCACGCGAATCTTCATCCGATCAATCTTCCGTGTCATTGAGGAAGATCGTCGAATGACCGCCGAATCGGGCCAGAGTGTCACGATTTGCCGGCGAAAGGTTGGCCATTCACCCTACGGCATCACAATCCTGCCGCGTTTCGTCCTGTCAGTGTACAGCTCAAGGTGGTATCAGTATCCCGATTTTGAGGGATATGCGCCCCCGCGGTGGAGGAGGTCACTCAGGGGCTTGTCCGAGCCGAAGCGATGGTCTAAGGCTCGCCCCCACGTCGGAGCGTAGCGCAGCCCGGTTAGCGCACTAGTCTGGGGGACTAGGGGTCGGAGGTTCAAATCCTCTCGCTCCGACCATCCACCTTCCGATCATTCCCCACCACATCCAGCAAGCTCGATCGGCGCAAGCCGGTGTCGCGCGTCTCCGAACTCGGATCCTGATGGCGCTGCGCTCGCTCTTGGCGAAGCATTGCCAATTCCAGCTCTTGGGTGGGAAGGACGACATGCTCGGCTGAGCATAGCCGCGGCCGACGCCACGCTTCAGCCAGCCACACGCACGGTGGAGCCCCCTCGGGGAGCCGGCCGAGCACTGGCGGCAGCTGTTCACGCGATACTTGACGCGAATCGCCAGCCATAAACGCCTAGGAACACGAGCCAAAACCGCTTGCCTTTAAGCGACTTCAAGTTTCGCACATGACGCGCGAGCTGGACCTCTCAAGCGATCGCTGAGTGGTTCAGTCCTACTGAATTGCATGTCGACCCAGACATGTCGCATGTGACTCCGTCGCCGATTTAGAGCACCCTGCCGGGGAATCTGCGCCGACGGCGAAGCGGCGCGCAGAGAGACCGCTCGACATGCCCAGCGCCCCGCTGCTCAGCGAACCGCCCCAGCGCCTGACGTTCACAATTCTGGGCTGCGGCTCTTCCGGCGGGGTGCCGCGCGTGGGGCAGGGGTGGGGGGCCTGCGACCCGCAAAACCCCCGCAACCGCCGCCGCCGCTGCTCCATGCTCGTGGAGCGGCAAGGCCCGTCGGGCAAGACCGTGGTGCTCGTCGACGCTTCCCCGGATCTGCGCGAGCAATTGCTTGATCTTGGCGTGACGCATTTGGACGGGGTGCTCTTCACCCACGAGCATGCGGACCACACCCACGGCATCGACGATCTGCGCCCGCTGGCCATCCATAACCGTAGGAAGGTGGATATCTATTCGGATGAGGATACCTCCCGGGTCCTGCATCAGCGGTTCGGCTATTGCTTCGAGACGCCGCCTGGCAGCGGCTATCCGCCCATCCTGACCGACCACCGTTTCCGCGAGGGGCGGCCTATCGTGGTGGACGGCGCGGGCGGACCCGTGACGGCTCTGCCGTTCCGCCAGCACCATGGGGACATCGATTCCTTCGGTTTCCGTTTCGGCGACGTGGCCTATTCCAGCGATTTGAACGCTCTTCCGGACAACAGCCTGGCCCACCTGCACGGGCTGGACGTGTGGGTCATCGATGCGCTGCGCGAGACGCCGCATCCTTCGCACTTCACCCTTCAGGAGGCGCTCGATCATGTCGCGCGGCTGAGGCCCAGGCGCGCAATCCTGACCAACCTCCACACTGACCTGGACTATTCGGTTCTGGCGTCAAGCCTGCCTGATGGAGTGGTGCCGGCCTACGACGGCCTGAGTTTTCAGTCGGACCTGTCGGAGGCGGTCGACCGGCAAGCGATGGCGGACGGCGAATGAGACGGCTGCGACGCGGTGAGGTCACTTTTAAAGGTGAGTGTAAACAATTGTAGACAGTAGTGGATTTTGTGAATTCAGCCGGAGCGAACTCGGCCTTGCGATGGAAACGTATCTGGAAGCGCGAACTGGGGGAGATAGGAATATTCCATAATATCTCTTCTGCGTTCGGTGTGACGACCCGCTTTGCGATGCGCCGGCGCGTCCTCGGATCGATGTTCATGCTTGCAGCGGTGACGCTCGCCCCCGGCTTTGCCCTTTGCCAGGCGCTCGCCATCCCCTCCGAGACCACGCGCTGCGAGGGTCTTGTCGCATTCGCCGATGATCCCGATCCGGCGGGCCTCAATGTTCGCGGCGGCCCTTCGACCGACGCACCCATTGTCGGTGTGCTGAAGCTTCACAGCTTCGCGCGCGACGCCGTCGGCCGCGAGCTGCTCCAGGCGCCACGCTTTGCCATCCTCGGCAGCTATCGCGGCTGGCTGTTGGTAGACGGCTTTGCCTGGCCCGACCCGCCGGATGACCCATTGCCGAAGGGCCCCGGGTGGGTGCACGGCTCGCGCGTATCGGTTCGCAGCTATGGGGACGGTTCCTCGCGGATCTATCCGACCAAGGCTGCGGCGACCGGCGCGCCTGTGGACGGGCTGCGGTTTTCCATCCTCTCCTGCAACGGCTCGTGGCTTGAGGTCCGCGAACGCGTTTTCTCCGCCACTGCCAAGCCCATCGCCGGCTGGCTCAAGGCGCCGGACGCCTGCGCCGGCCAGGCCGAGCGCGCCCAGGTGGTCAATCCTTGTAGCCGGCGATGAAAAACAGGACCGGTCAGCGCGGTTCGCTCTTGAGGTCGATGAGCGGCGTGCCGTCGAGGCAATCGAGGCCGCGGACCTGCACCTTCAGGCCGTCTACCGCCACCAGCCGCACCATGGACGAGGCGATGGGATTGGGCCGGACGGGCGAGCGCAAGGCGAAGGTGCCACGGGTCGCCCCGTCCCGTGGACTTTGCAGGACCAGGTCTCGCCGGGCGCGATTCATCCAGTAGAGCACCTGCAGCACGGCGCAATCCGCTACGCCTTCGAGCGCGTCGGTCCACCGGGGATCGATTTCCAGCGTGCAGACCGGGCCCGTCTCCACGTCTCCGCGGCGCGGGCAAGCGCGGCGCTCGGTCCAGGGGGTTCGGATCAGCCCGATGAAATAGAGGCCGGCGTCGAAGCGTTGCGGAAGGGCCACCGCCTTCTCGCCGGAGCGGATGTCGTCGTCCACCGGCCCGGCAGGCGGGATATCGCGCATGGGCTGCCTCCCCTGTGATGGCACGGCAGCATAGTAGCCGCCGGCAGTGGGTAAAGAGACCTCTTGCCCCGCGCCGGATCCGCCGCACCGCGATAGAATGATGCCATCCGCCACGGAGACGACGATGGAATCCTCCCGCGACATTGCGCGCCTCATCGAGATCATGGCCGCGCTGCGCACGCCCGTCACGGGCTGCCCGTGGGACCTGGAGCAGACGTTCGCGAGCATAGCTCCCTACACCATCGAGGAAGCCTACGAGGTGACCGAAGCCATCGCCCGCGGCGACATGCCCGATCTCAAGGACGAATTGGGCGACCTGCTGCTCCAGGTGGTGTTTCACGCCCGCATGGCGGAAGAAGAGGGCGCGTTCGCCTTCCCAGACGTGGTCGAAGCGATCACCGCCAAGCTGGTGCGCCGTCACCCCCACGTCTTCGGTTCGGCCCGCGATCTCTCCCCCGAAGCGGTCAAGGGGCTTTGGGCGGAGATCAAGGCGCAGGAGAAGGCCGCGCGGGCCGCGGCGCGGGCCGCTGCCGGGCAGCCGCCACAGAAGGCCGAGGCCGGCGCGCTGGCGGGGGTTCCCCTGCCCCTCCCCGCCCTCACCCGTGCCCTTAAACTGCAGGAGAAAGCGAGCCGCGTCGGGTTCGACTGGAATGATGCGCGGCAGGTGCTTGCCAAGATCCGGGAGGAGACCGAGGAGGTGGCTGAGGCACTGGACAAGGGCGGCACCGATGCCATCCGCGACGAAATCGGCGACCTCCTGTTCGCCGTGGTGAACCTCGCCCGCCATGCCGGGGTGGACCCCGAGCGCGCGCTGCGCGGCACCAACGACAAATTCACCCGGCGTTTCGGCCATGTGGAGGAAGTGCTCGCCGAAGCCGGGCGACGGCCCGACGAGGCGAGCCTCGATGAGATGGAGGCCCTGTGGCAGGCCGCCAAGCACAAGGAACGCGCCCCCACGGAGTGACCCCGGGCGGACGGCTCTTACCGTGGGTCACATGGCCTGGACGCGGCGGGCGCCGAAGCGGCGGGTGATGAGGCCGGCCCGCTCCGGCGGAATGCGCAGCGCCACGGTCATGGCGCCGCCTTCGTCCGTCGTCCGGTCCAGAACCTCGCCGTGACGATAGAGCCAGCCGAGCCCCTCTCCATCTTCCGCCGCGAGCGTGACGCAGACCGTCACCCGGCCGGCGGTGATGCGCCGCTCCATGACGCCGAGGAGGTCGTCGGTGCCCTCCCCCGTCAGGGCCGACACCGCCACCGGTGCTCCCGCGCCGGCGCGGCGGGTCTGGTTCTCCACCTGCTCGTGCGCTTCAGCCGAGAGGCGGTCGATCTTGTTCCACACCTCCACCACACGGCCACCCGGCTGGGGGTCGACGCCGAGGTCCTCCAGGACGTCCGCCACGTCCGCCGCCTGCGCCTCGGTGTCGGGGTGCGAGATGTCGCGCACATGCAGGATCAGGTCCGCCTCCAGCACCTCCTCGAGCGTGGCACGGAAGGCGGCCACCAGCTGGGTCGGCAGTTCGGAAATGAAGCCCACCGTATCGGACAGGATGATGCGGGTGCCATGGGGCAGATCCACCGCCCGCAGGGTCGGATCGAGAGTGGCGAACAGCAGGTCCTTCGCCATCACCTCGGCGCGGGTCAGGCGGTTGAACAGGGTGGACTTGCCGGCATTGGTGTAACCCACCAGTGCTACGATGGGGTACGGCACACGCTTGCGGCTGGCGCGGTGCAGGCCGCGGGTGCGCTTGACCTGCTCCAGTTCTTTCTCGATGCGCACGATGCGCTCACCGATGAGCCGGCGGTCCGCTTCGATCTGTGTCTCGCCGGGGCCGCCGAGGAAGCCGAAGCCGCCGCGCTGGCGCTCCAGATGGGTCCAAGACCGCACCAGGCGAGATCGTTGGTAATTAAGGTGGGCAAGCTCCACCTGCAGCGCGCCCTCCTTCGTGCGTGCGCGCATGCCGAAGATCTCAAGGATCAGGGCGGTGCGGTCCACCACCTTGGCAGCCCACGCCTTTTCGAGATTGCGCTGCTGCACGGGCGACAGTGCGGCGTCGAAGAAGACGAGGTCGACCGCCTCGGCTTTCACGATGCCCGCCAGTTCCTCCACCTTGCCCGTGCCGAGATAGGTCGCGGGCCGGATCTCGGAGAGGGTCACGATACCGGAGAAGACCACATTGAGGTCGATGGCGGCAGCGAGGCCGACCGCCTCCTCCAGCCGGGCGTCCGGGCCGCGGCGCTCGGGCTCCCCGCGTCGGCCCCGCTTGGTCAGAACAGGTGTGACCACGGCGCAGCGCACCACGGGCGCACGGCGGTCCACGCCCGTGCGCCCGGCGGTCGCGGGATCATCCTGCGGCGGATCGAGCTGGGAATCGGCCGGAAGGTGGCCGAGCGGAACCGACGCGGCGGTCTCGGGCGCGCTCTTGTCCCGGCCGGAAGCCTTGCGGCCCCCGGACCTTGACCTTGAACCCGCCCCGGACCCCTTCCCGCTGCCGTGCTCCACGCGGATTAAGCCTTTTCTCCCCCGTCATCGGTAGGATCGAACAATTGAACGGGATGTCCAGGCATGATGGTGGAAATGGCGTGCTTGTAAACCAGCTGGGAATGCCCGTCGCGGCGCAGCAGCACGCAGAAATTATCGAACCAAGTGACGACGCCCTGCAATTTCACCCCGTTCACCAGGAATATCGTGAGGGGAGTCTTGTTCTTGCGGACGTGATTGAGAAACGTGTCTTGTAGATTTTGTGTCCGTTCCGCCGCCATTTTCGTATCCGTTGTTTCTCGGCGTTGAGCCCACGGCGGATGCACGTATGCGTTGTACACCCTCCGTGAGAGTTAGGACGCTAGAATGGCACAGCCCCATGGCGGCGCAATATTATTTTGCTCCGCAGCATGGCGCTACCGTGAATGGAGTCAGACCACCTCGGAAAAGTCGTGGAATTTCAAACGCAACGCCTGAGCGACCGGTCCGGGGGTCCCCTTCCCTATGGTCCGCCTATCGATCCGCACTACCGGCATCACCACCGTGGTCGCCGCTGAAATGAACGCTTCGTCCGCCGCCAACGCTTCCGCGACGGTGAAGGGTCGCTCCTCCACGGTGAAGCCAAGGTCCGCCGCGACCTCCAGCGCCACCGTGCGGGTGATGCCCCGCAGGATCCCGCTGTCCGCCGGCCGGGTCACGAGGGCGCCCCCGGGCGTGACGATCCAGGCGTTGGTTGACGCGCCTTCCGTGACATAGCCGTCCGGATCGACAAACCAGGCCTCGCGCGCGCCGGCCTCGCGTGCCTGCTGCTTGGCCAGCACGTTGGGCAGGAGCGAAACCGACTTGATGTCGACCCGCGGCCAACGATTCTCCGGCACGGTGATCACGGCGACGCCCTGGCGGGCCAACGCTTCCTGGGCCGCGCGATCGGTGCGGCGCGCGGTGACGATCATGGAGGGTGGCGTGTCTGGCGGCGGAAACGGGTGGTCGCGGCGGGCGACACCCCGGGTCACCTGCAGATAGACCATGCCCTCGCGCACGCCGTTGCGCCGCACCACTTCGCGCAGCACCAGCGCCAGCGCTGCGCGGCTCATCGGGCGGGCAATGGAGAGTTCGCTTAAGGAGCGATCCAGACGGTCGAGGTGGCGGCGCTCGTCTACCAGGCGGCCGTGCCACACCTCGCACACCTCATAGACGCCATCGGCGAACTGATAGCCGCGATCTTCCACATTCACGCTGGCATCCCGGAGCGGCAGGTAGCGGCCGTTGACATAGGCGATGCGGGACATGGCGAAGGCTTCTCAGGTGCGCCAGACGGCGAGATGGATGAAGACGAAGAGGCCGATGATCTCGAGGCGCCCCGCCACCATGCCGATGCCCGCCACCAGCACCGAGGGGGCCGGCAGGGACGAGATGGCCGGCCACCCGCCGCCCGCCGCGTCATACACCGGCCCGGTATTGGTGACGACGGCGGCGGCGGCCGCCAGCGCCGCCTCCAGCGAGGGCAGGCCGGGGCTGAGGGCCATGACGCACAGGCCGAACACCAGGCCGAGGCTCGCCGCCCCCGCCCAGATGCCGCGCATGGTGGAGCCGACGCCGCCTTCCAGTGCCGAAGGCTGCACCAGATGGGGATAGACCAGGCGCATCAGGTCGCCGCGCAGCCGCAGCAGGATGGCCCTGAGCCGCAGCATCTTGAGGCCCCCCGCCACCGAGAGCGCGCCGCCACCCAGCAGCACCACGAGGATGACGAGACCGAGGGGCAGGCTGCCGTAACTGCCCTCCCGCGGGCCGATGCCACTGGTGGAGATCAGCGACGCGGCCGTGAACAGACCGTCCCGCGCCGCCTCCAGCGCGGGAAAGGCGTCCGCCTGGAAGAGGAGACCGCCGAGGACGATGCCCAGCACCGCCCACCATCCGATGATGAGGAGGCTTTCCATCTGCTCCGGGGCGGCATTGATGCGGCGGGTCAGAAGCGCCCGGTGCCAGCGCACGCTGGTCGCGCTCCAGATGAGGAAGGGCAGCATCAGCCATTTGGGCGCCGCGTCCAGCATCAAGGCCAGCTGCGCCTCGGGCGGCAGATGGGCGCCGGCAGAGACCACGGCGGTGGCGAGGGTGAACGCCACATAGAGGCTTTCGCCGCTCATCATCATCAGCAGCAGGGCTGCCGCCGTCGCGGCGAGATACGCCGGGGCGGTCTCGCGCAGCACGGCGGAGAGGTCCACCACGTCGAGCGCGGCTCCCCCGCGCGGCGTGCGGTCCGGCAGGCCCCCAAGGCCGGCGGGCGCGAGCACTGCGACCGCGGAAACAACCGTCAGCAGGCCGCCCGCCCATTGCAGCAGTCCGAGCCACACATAGAGGCTGGCCGGCCCCTGGTGGAGCGCGGTAAGGCCGGTGGCCGTGAAGGCGGAGAGCGCCTCGAACCAGGCGGCGAGCGGCGGCAGACCGGAGACGATGGCGAGGGAGGGCGTCGCCAGCAGCGGCAGCACCAGCCACATGCCCGCCACGAGGGCCACCCCGCCCGCCCGCGACATGCGCATATTGACGCCCTGGGTGGTGAAGCGCAGCAGCCCGGCGAGGAAGAGGCAGAAGCCGAAGGTGGCGGCAAACACCCCCGCATGATCCCCGCCGGTGCGCGCGGCAACCGCCATGGGCACGAGGGCGAAGACACCGATGGCGGCGATCCCTGCCGAAAGCGGACGGGCGGCGTTGGCCATCGGGCGATCAGAAGAATTCGAGCGCAACGCGGAACAGCTGTTCCACGCGCTTGATGCGGTCGGCGAGGGCGAACAGCACCACACGGTCGTGAGCGCGCACCACGAAATCACCGCGCGGCAGCAGCACCTGTCCGTTCCGCACGATGGCGCCGATGCGTAGCCCCTCCAGCAGGTTCAATTCTTTCAGCGGCTTGCCGACCAGCGGCGAGGTTTCCAGCGCCTCTGCCTCGATCATCTCGCCCGATCCGTCGAGCAGTGCATGAACGCCCCGGATGCGGCCGCGGCGCACGTGCTGGAGCACCTTTGAGACGGTGATCTGCCGCGGATTGACGTGGGCGTCGATGCCGAGGCCGCGGGCGAAGGTGGCGTAACCCTGCTCGTTCAGCAGCGCGAGGATGCGCTTGGCGCCGATCTGCTTGGCGAGGAGGCACGACAGGATGTTGATGCGGTCGTCGTTGGTGAGGGCGATCATGGTGTCCGCCTCCCCGACGCCTGCTTCGTCGAGGATGGCGCGCTCCAGCGCGTCGCCGTTCAGCACCACGGTGCTGTTGAAGATCTCGGCGATGGACTGGGCGCGGTCGCGGGATGCTTCGATGAGCTTCACCCGCGCAGCGGCATTGCGCTTCTCCAGCTCGCTGGCGACGTAATAGCCGATGTTGCCGCCGCCCGCGATGACGATGCGCTGGCCCGGCACCTCGTCATGCCCGAACAGGGAGAGAGCGCGCTGCACCTGGTCGGCCTTGGCGACGAAATACACGATGTCGCCGGCGGCGAGCTGGTCGTTGGAGCGCGGCACCAGCGTGCGTCCGCCGCGGCTCACCGCCACGATGGTCGCCTGCATGTCGGGGAAAAGCTGGGTCAGCTGGCTGAGGGGGGTGTCCACCACCGGGCAGTCGTCGCCGCAGGCGACGCCCACCGCCACCACGGCACCCTCTGCGAAATTCACGATGTCGGTGGCGCCGGGCAGGGAGAGACGGCGCAGCACCATCTCGCCCACCTCCACCTCGGGGGAGATGATGACGTCGATGGGCAGCTGGTCGCGCGAGAACAGATCGCGCCACTCGGGCGCGAGATAGGTCTGGGCGCGGATGCGCGCCACCTTCGTGGGCACGTTGAACAGCGCGTGGCCCACCTGGCAGGCCACCATGTTCACCTCGTCGTGGAGCGTCACGGCGATGAGCATGTCGGCCTGCTCGATGCCGGCCCGAGCGAGAGTGTCGGGATGGGAGCCGGCACCGACAACGCCGCGCACGTCCAGCTGCTCGGTCACCGCCTGGATGCGCCGCGGGTTCGTGTCGATGATGGACACGTCGTTCTGCTCACCGGCGAGGCGCTCGGCAATGCCGAACCCCACCTGGCCCGCGCCGCAGATCACGACCTTCATGAACCCTCCCCCAGCGCCCGGAGCCCCCTCCGGCCTGCGTCCTGATTTGCCGATGCAGCCCTTTTTATGGGCACCACGTCAACCCATTCCATCGCCCAAGAGGCCTTGGGAAAGTCCCCGCCCTGCGCCGGATGGCCCGGCACCGCGCGGGATTACCGGCGGGCCGAATCCGGCCGCTCCGCAGCGGCGTCACCCTACCCCGAGAGCCTTTAGCTTTCGATGAAGCGCCGAGCGCTCCATGCCGACGAATTCCGCCGTCCGGGAGATGTTGCCGCCGAAGCGGTTGATCTGCGCCGCCAGATACTCCCGCTCGAACACCTCCCGCGCCTCGCGCAGTGGCAGGCCCATGAGGTGCTCGCCGCCGTTGCCGTTCGGCAGGGTCGGCACCAGCGCGCCCACGTCCGGCGGCAACATGGCGGCGGTGATGGTCGCCTCCGGGTCGCCGCCGGCGAGAATGAGGAGGCGCTCCACATTGTTGCGCAGCTGGCGCACGTTGCCTGGCCAGTCGTGGGACTGGAGCACCGCCATCGCATCCTCCCCGATGGGACGGCGCGGCAGGCCGGTGGTCTGCGAGATGCTGTCGAGGAAGAAATCGACCAGGTCGGGAATGTCCTCCCGCCGCTCCGCCAGGGGCGGGACGCGGATGGGGACCACGGACAGGCGATGGTAGAGGTCCTCGCGGAAGCGGCCCTTGGAAATCTCCTCCTCCAGATTGCGCCCGGTGGAGGAGATGATGCGCACGTCCACGTTCACCTTGTCGTTCGAGCCGAGGCGCGTGAACGTCTGCTCCACCAGCACGCGCAGCACGCGGTTCTGCGTCTCGCGCGGCATGTCGGCGATCTCGTCGAGGAAGAGCGTGCCGCCGTGGGCGTCGTCGAGGGCGCCGCGCTTGGGCTCCCTCCCCTCCCCCTCGGCCACGCCGAACAGCTCGAACTCCAGCCGCTCGGGCGTGATCGCGGCGGCGTTGAGCACCACGAACGGTCCCTGCGCCCGCGCCGAGGTGGCGTGGACGAGACGGGCGGTGAGTTCCTTCCCCGAGCCCGACGGCCCGACGATGAGGATGCGGCTGTTGGTGGGGCCGACGCGCTCTATGGTGCCCTTCAGCTGCTGGATGGCGCTGGAGCGCCCCACCAGGATGCGGCCGTGGGGTGCGAGCTGCTTCAGCTCCTTTAGTTCCCGCTTGAGGCGCAGGGTCTCGAGCGCCCGTTCGGTCACCATCACCAGGCGGTCGGCGTTGAACGGCTTCTCGATGAAGTCGTAGGCGCCGCGCTTGATGGCGGCGACCGCCGTCTCGATGTTGCCGTGGCCGGAGATCATCACCACCGGCAGTTCGGGATGCTGCGCCTTGATCTCGTTCAAAAGCTCCAGCCCGTCGAGGCGGCTGCCCTGGAGCCAGATGTCGAGAAACACGAGGTTCGGCCGCCGCGAGGAGATGGCCGCGAGGGCGGTGTCGGCGTCCCGGGCGGTGCGGGCGGAATAGCCCTCGTCCTCCAGAATGCCGGCGACCAGTTCGCCGATGTCTGCCTCGTCATCGACGATAAGAATGTCCATGGCCATCTGTTCAGGCCCTCCCTGCTTGAGGGACCGGTTGCGCCCCGCCCGCGCCGGCCGGTGGTAGACCGTCCGCCCGCATGCGAAGCCTGATCCAGGCGCCGCGACCCTCGGGCGAATCGTTGAGCTCGATGCCGCCGCCGTGCTCTTCCATGATCTTGCCCACGATGGCGAGGCCGAGCCCCGTCCCCTTCTCGCGGGTGGTCACGTAAGGCTCCAGCAGCCGGCTGCGTTTCTCGCGCGGCAGTCCCGCGCCATTGTCGATCACGTCGATCACGAGCTCCTCCCCCGCCTCCGCTGCGCTCACCCGGATGCGGCCCTTGCCGCGGTCCGCTTCCGGTACAGCCTCGATAGCCTCGGCGGCGTTCTTGAGAATGTTGGTCAGCGCCTGCGAGATCAGGCGCCGGTCGAAGCGCGCCGGCAGGGCCGGCGGCAGCTCCGCGTCGAAGGTCACGTCGGGATGGCCGACGCGCATGAGGAAGACCGCCTGCCGCACCGTCTCGGCGAGGTCCTGGGCGTCCACCACGGGCTTCGGCATGCGGGCGAAGGACGAGAATTCGTCCACCATCCGGCCGATGTCGCCCACTTGGCGGATGATGGTGTCGGTGCACTGGTCGAACACATCCCGGTCCTGGGTGATGTGGCGCCCGTACTTGCGCTTCAGCCGCTCCGCCGAAAGCTGGATCGGCGTGAGCGGGTTCTTGATTTCGTGGGCGATGCGGCGGGCGACGTCGGCCCAGGCGGAGGTGCGCTGGGCGGTGATAAGGGCGGTGATGTCGTCGAGTGTCACCACCCAGCCGTGCTGCTCGGCCGCCGATTGCTCGGTCGTCACGCGCATGGCGAAGATGCGCTCGCGGCCGTCGCGCTGGATGGTGATGTTGCCCTGCACCACCCTCTGCCCGGCGTCCCGCGCCTCTTCCAGCAACATCGCCGTTTCCGGCACGACCTCGGCGAGGGGACGGCCCAGGCCCTCTGCCTCGGTGAGGCCGAGAAGGCGCTCGGCGGAGCGGTTGAGGATGGTGACGCGGGCCTCGGCGTCGATGCCGATGACGCCCGCGCCGACGCCGGAGAGCACCGCCTCGGTGAAGCGGCGGCGCACGTCCATCTGGTCGCGGGCGGTGACAAGGGCGTTGCGCTGGGTCTTCAGCTCGCCAGTCATCTTGTTGAAGGTCTCGCCCAGCGTCGCGAGATCGCCCTCGGCACGGTTGACCGGCACCTGGATATCGAGATTGCCCTTGGCCACCCGGTCCGCGGCCCACATCAGCCGCCGGATCGGTGCCACCAGCCATTTGGAGAAGGTGACACCGAGCCACACCGCGGACAGAAGCACGATGAGGGTCACGATCGAATACATCAGCGCGAAGGCGAGCTGCACGTTGAAGCGCCGCTCCTCGAGCGCGCGGTAATCCGCCAGCGTGTCGCTCGTGACCTTCAGGTAGCCGATGACCCGCGGATCGATGGGCCGCGCCACGTAGAGGAAGAGGTCGTCATAGCCCGAGAGGGGCGCCACCGCGCCGACGAAGTCGGCATCGGAGGGCAAATAGATGATGGGCTGCTCGGCGCTGGCCTCGTTGATGGCGATGTTGGTCGGGACGATATATTCGCGGTCGGTTCTGAGGTTGGCCCGCTCCACCACAGAAAGGTCGCGGCGGATGATCTGGGCGCCCGGCACGTTGCGCAATGCCGCCTGTGCCGTGAAGATCTGGCGGAACTTCTCGATGTCGCTGTCGTAAAGCGGCTTCAGGCGTGAGACGTCGTTGCCCATGGCCAGCACGTCGCCGCGAATGGAAAGCGCGTGCTCGCGCACGTAGGTCTGCGCCACCGAGGCGGCGGAGCCGATGATCTCCTGCGTGCGCTCCGAGAAATAGCGGTCGAGGCTGCGGTCGAGGGTGAGGCTCGCCACCACCGCCACAACGATGGCCGGCACCACCGCGACGCCCGCGAACAGACCGACGATCCGTACATGCAGGCGCGAGGCCGCCCGTCCGCGGGCGCGGGCGCGCAGGATCCGCCAGACCTCGCGCCCGATGATGCCCAGCAGAAACAGAACCGCGATGCCCGACGCGGTCAGCACCCCCACCACCACCTGAGGCGAGGGGACGATGGATGTAAGCCCCATCAGGATGATGAAGGTCGCAACCGCGAGGGTCAGCGACAGCACCACGACGGCGGGCGCGAACAGCCGCGCCCCGAGGCCGCGTCGCGGCTTCACATCCCTGGGCGCTTCCGTGACCGGCTCAATGTCCATGCGTGCCCGACCATCCCAGCGCTGACCCCCGCGCGACGACTCACGCGGACTGAAGTGATGCAGTGGAACGACACTGGTGCAAAAATGTGACAGACGCACCTGGGATTTGCACGGATCTGCAGGTAAGTGGGGATTGCGGTAGCACGGTCGGTGTTGTCCTCGCGATCATCCCCTGCGGCCGCTGGCCGGCCGCACCGCCAATGGCAGAGGAATGGCCGCAAGAAGCCGCCCCACCCTCCTCGCGCGCTTGAGGGGAAGAGCGGCCTTCGCCACGTTTGGTCTGAGGAGCGTTTTGCGCCTTGGGCCGATCTGCGGCGCCCGTGTTGGCGCACGGCGAGTCTCCGCGCGACACGGTCGCAACCCCCTCCTTGAGGGGAGAGGGTACCGTTCCAGGTCGGAAAGCGTCAGCGCGAGGTTCGGATCACCTGGATGTCCAGATCGCGGATCTTCTTGCGCAAGGTATTGCGGTTGAGGCCCAGAAGCTCCGCTGCCTTGATCTGGTTGCCCCGGGTGGCCGCTAGGGCTGCCGAGAGCAGCGGATATTCCACGTCCTTGAGGATGCGGTGATAGAGGCCGGGGGGCGGCAGGTCCTCGCCGAAGCCGGAGAAATAGGTGTTGAGGTGGCGCTCCACCGAGGCGCCGAGGGTGGCGTCCACCGGCCCCTCCTCCGAGAGCGCGCTCGGCATGGGCTCGGACAGCTCGGCCTCGATGATGGCCGGAGTGATGACCTCCTGCGGGTAGAGCGCGGCCAGGCGACGGACGAGGTTTTCCAGCTCGCGCACGTTGCCCGGCCAGCGGTAGCGCTTCAGCCGGTCGAGGGCGGCGGTGTCGATCTGCTTGGCCGGCAGCCCCTCGCGCTCCGCCTGGAGGAAGAAGTGGCGCACCAGGTCCGGCACATCCTCGGAGCGCTCGCGCAGCGGCGGCAGGCGCAGGGGCACCACGTTGAGGCGGAAGAACAGATCCTCGCGGAACAGGCCCTGCTGGATCAGCGTGCGCAGATCCTTGTTTGTGGCGGCGATGATGCGCACGTCGGTCTTGATGGGCGTGCGCCCGCCCACCGTCGTGTACTCGCCCTGCTGGAGCACGCGCAGGAGGCGGGTCTGCGCCTCCATGGGCATGTCGCCGATCTCGTCGAGGAAGAGCGTGCCGCCCTCCGCCTGCTCGAAGCGCCCGGGGTTGCGGGTGGTGGCGCCGGTGAAGGAGCCTTTCTCGTGGCCGAACAGCTCCGATTCGATGAGGTCGCGCGGGATGGCCGCCATGTTGATGGCGACGAACGGACCCGTGCGGCGCTTGCCGTAGTCGTGCAGCGCGCGGGCCACCAGTTCCTTGCCGGTGCCGCTCTCGCCCGCGATCATCACCGTGAGGTCGGTCTGCATCAGCCGCGCGAGCAGGCGATAGATCTCCTGCATGGCGGGCGAGCGGCCCACCAGCGGGATGTTGTCCTGTTCCTCGGGCGCGTGGTGGTGCCCGTCGCCCTTCTTCGGCTCGGCGAGGGCGCGGCCGACGATGGAGATCAGCTCCTTCAGGTCGAACGGCTTGGGCAGATATTCATATGCCCCGCGCTCGGAGGCGCGGATGGCGGTCATGAAGGTGTTCTGCGCGCTCATGACGATGACCGGCAGATCCGGGCGCGCCTTCTTGATGCGCGGCAGGAGGTCGAAGGCGTTCTCGTCGGGCATCACCACGTCGGTGATGACGAGATCGCCGTCGCCCTGGCTCACCCAGCGCCAGAGCGTGGCGGCGTTGCCGCAGGAGCGCACCTCGTAGCCGGCGCGTGACAGCGCCTGGTTGAGAACGGTGCGGATCGCGGCGTCGTCATCGGCGACCAGGATGCTTCCGGAAGGCATCGACACCTCAATTGTCCTCTCGAGCAGGGCTCTTGCCGCGGTACATGGGCAGGAGCACGCGGAACGTGGTGCGGCGGGGTTGGCTGTCGCATTCGACGATGCCGCCGTGGTCACCGATGATCTTCGCCACCAAAGCAAGACCGAGGCCAGAGCCCGTCGGCTTGGTGGTCACGAACGGGTCGAACAGATGGGGGACGAGGTCGTCCGGAACGCCCTTGCCGTTGTCGCGGACGCAGAATTCCAGCGGCAGGCTGACCCGCGTGGAGGCGCCCGGAACCATGAGCCGCACGCCGGGGCGGAAGGCGGTTGTGAGCTGGATCTCGCCGTCCTGATCGCTCTCGATGGCCTCGGCCGCGTTCTTCACCAGATTGAGGAACACCTGGATGAGCTGATCGCGGTTGGCGAGCACCGGCGGCAAGGAGGGGTCGTATTCCTCCACGAAGCGGATGTGCCGCGCGAAGCCCGAGGAGGCCAGCGTGCGCACGTGCTCCAGCACCGCATGGATGTTCACCGGCTCGCGTTCCACCGGGCGTTCGTCGGAGAACACCTCCATGCGGTCCACCAGCTTCACGATGCGGTCGGCCTCGTCGCAGATGAGGCGGGTCAGGGCCCGGTCCTCGTCGTCGGCGGACTGCTCCAGCAACTGAGCCGCGCCGCGGATGCCGGAGAGCGGATTCTTGATCTCGTGCGCCAGCATAGAGGCGAGCGCGCTCACTGAGCGGGCGGCGCCGCGATGGGTGAGCTGGCGGTCCATCTTGTCGGCGATGGTGCGCTCCTGGAGCATCACCACCACCTGCTCGGGCTGCTCGGCCACCGGCGCCACATGGATGTCGACGATGCGCTCGCCGCCATTGCGCGGCGTGCCGAGGTCGACGCGATATTCGTTCACCGGCGCGCCACGCTGGCGCACCTGCTCGATGAGGCCGAGCAGAGGGGTGCCGAACGGCACGAACTCGGTCAGCGGCCGGCGCCGCAGCAACGGCGCGCTGACCTCGAAGAAGGCCTCTGCGGCGACGTTGGCATCGCGCACATGTCCGTTGCCGCCGATGGTGAACAAGGGATGGGGGACGGCATCCAGGATGGCGCGCGACATGCCCGCCTCACGCGGCGTGCCCTCCTTGCCGCCGCCGTCGCGGCCCGTGTCCTTCTCGCGGCCGGCATCCTTGGCCGGGTCCTGCTCGCCCTTGCGCTTGTCCATCTTGCGTGCGTCTTGCTTTCTGGCTTCAGCCTTCATGCCGCCGCCCTCCACATCAGCTCGTCGAAGGCCGCCTCGATCCCCATTCTCACCTGCTCCGGCCGCTCCAGGACGAGGAGGCGCTTGCGCCAGAGCGAGACGAAGGCCGCAGGGGCCTCGCCGTGGCCTGTTGCCGCCGCATCCAGCGCCCAGCCCACATGCTTGCGGGCCTGCCGCACGCCGAGCGCACGGCCATAGAGCGCGAGCCAGCCCTCATAAAGCTCCAGCAGCACGTCGCGCTGCTCCATGAGCGGCGGGTCCTCCGCCGCCCGCCGGCCCGCGAGGGCCTGCGCCACACGTCCGGGAAACCAGGGCCGGCCCTGCGCTCCGCGTCCGATCATCAACCCGTCCGCACCCGACGCGGCCAGGATCGCCGGGCCATCTGCGGTGGACACCACATCGCCGTTGGCGATCACGGGAATTGACACTGCGGCCTTCACCGCGCGGATCGCGCTCCAGTCGGCGCGGCCCGTATAGAACTGGCACCGGGTGCGGCCATGCACCGTCACCATGGCGAGGCCGGCCTCCTGCGCCATGCGCGCCAGAGCGACGGCGGTGGGCGAGCCCTCATCCCAGCCGAGGCGGGTTTTCACGGTCACGGGCACGCCGACCGCCGCCCGCACCGAATCGAAGATGGCCCCGGCCAGCGGCAGGTCGCGCAGCAGGGCTGCGCCTGCGGCGCCGGTGGTCACGCGCTTCGCCGGGCACCCCATGTTGATGTCGATGAGGCCCGCGCCGGCCGCCTCGGCCAGGCGCGCCGCCTCGCCCATCAGGCGCGGATCGTTGCCGGCGATCTGCACGGCATGGAGGGGCACCCCCTCCCCTTCGGCGCGCAGAAGCATTTCGGGATGGCCTTCGAGAAGGGCCTCGCTGGCGAGCATTTCTGATATGACGAGCCCCGCGCCGTAGCGGACAGCCATCCGCCTGACCGGCGCATCGGTGATCCCGGCCATGGGGGCGAGGATCACCGGATTGGGCAGGGCGAGGGTCCCGACCCAAAGGGCCGGAATGGAAAATGGAACAGTCTCTTGCACAGAAATTAGGCCAGCTGTGTTCTGCCTACATCTTAGACAAGTGCGCGCGTCATGCAAGGGCAGTGTGCGATGATGTGCGGCGCAGCAAACAGCTGTCCACCTATTGTTACCGGCCTTCGCCCTTTTGGGCGCTGCACTGCGGGAGCCTGACGTGACGCAGGAGCCGTCTCCCAAATGCGTAGCCATCGTGGTTGCCGCCGGGCGTGGAAGTCGCGCGGGCGGTCCACTCCCGAAGCAGTATCAAACGACGGACGGCGAGCCCGTGCTGCGCCGCACGCTGCGCCTTTTTTGCGAGCATCCCGCCGTTACGGCCGTGCTCGCCGTCATCCATAGTGATGATTCAGGCCGCTTTGCGGACGCCTCCTACGGCATGCCCAAGATTCTGGCACCCGTCTTTGGCGGCGCGACGCGGCAGGCCTCGGTGCGGGCGGGACTGGAGGCTCTGGCGGGTGCGGACACGCCTGAGATCGTCCTGATTCACGACGCCGCCCGTCCCTTCGCGACGCCCGATCTCGTCTCCCGTGCGGTAGCGGCGGCTCAAGCGTCCGATGCCGCCATACCCGTTCTCGCCGTGATCGACACGGTGAAGCGTGTGGACGCCGATGGGAGCATCGTCGAAACCCTGGATCGCAGCCGGCTGCGCACGGTGCAGACCCCCCAGGCTTTCCGCTATGGGATGCTGCGCGCGGCCCATGCGGCGGCTGCGGCGGCGGGCGTGGACACCCTCACCGACGATGCCGCCGTAATGGAATGGGCAGGGCATCGCGTGGCCACCTTCGAGGGCGAGACGAGGAATTTGAAATTGACCACTCCCGACGACATGGCCCGCGCCGCCGGTGGCTCCCTCGCCGATTTTTATGCGGGTTTGCCTGACGTGCGGACCGGAACGGGGTTCGACGTGCATGCATTCGGCCCCGGCGATCATGTCATGCTGGGCGGGGTCGCGGTGCCCCACGGCTTCGGTCTCGTCGGCCATTCGGACGCGGACGTGGGCCTTCACGCCCTCACCGATGCTCTGCTCGGCGCGCTGTGCGACGGCGATATCGGCGCCCATTTTCCGCCCTCCGACCCGCAGTGGAAGGGCGCCTCCTCCGACCGCTTCCTCGTGCATGCGGTGGAGAAGGTGGCGGCGCGCGGCGGGCGCATCGCCCATCTCGACCTCACCTTCATCTGCGAGGCGCCGAAGGTGGGACCGCATCGCGATGCCATTCGCGCGGAGATCGCCCGCATCACGGACGTGCCGGTCGGCCGCATCTCGGTGAAGGCCACCACCACGGAGAAGCTCGGCTTCACCGGGCGCCGTGAGGGCATCGCCGCCATGGCGAGCGCCACCATTCGCCTTCCCGCAGGCGAGGAGCTGTGATGGACGAGGAAACCCATGCCCGCGCCGTCGCCGTGCTCGACGCCTTCCGCGCGCGCGGCTGGACGCTCGCCACGGCGGAATCCTGCACCGGCGGCCTCGTCGCCGGCGCGCTCACCGAGGTACCGGGCTCGTCCGACGTGGTGGACCGGGGCTTCGTGACCTATTCCAACGCCGCCAAGGTGGCGATGATCGGCGTGCCCGAGGCGACTCTCGCGGCGCATGGTGCGGTGAGCGTCGAAACCGCCCGCGCCATGGCCGAAGGCGCCTTGAAGGCGGCGGGGGTGGACGCGGCGGTGGCCATCACCGGCGTGGCCGGGCCGGGGGGCGGCTCGGAAGCGAAGCCCGTGGGCCTCGTGCATTTCGCCTGCGCCCGGCGGGACGCGACCATCGTCACCCGCGAGAAGCGCTTCGGCGACGTTGGCCGCGCCGAGGTGCGCCGCCTCTCGGTGCTCGAAGCCTTGGACCTTCTGCGGGACGCCGCCGCCTGAGGCCGCCTAGCCCTCGGCGATGGCCGCCAGAAACTGCTGTCCGTAGCGCACCAGCTTGGCTTCGCCGATGCCGGAGATCATCCCCAGCGCCTTCATGGAGGTGGGCTTCAGTTCGGCGATGGCCATCAGCGTCGTGTCGTGGAAGATGACGTAGGGCGGCACGCCCTGCGCCCGCGCCAGGTCCAGCCGCAGCGCCTTCAATTTGCGGAACAGCGCCTCGTCGGCCGGATTGGTCAGCACCGGCCCCGGGCCCCGTGCGCCGCCGGTGACGCGGGCGGGGCGGGGCTTCGTCTCGGCCTTCAGCTCCACTTTCTCGGCGCCGCGCAGGACCGGACGGCATTTTTCGGTGAGGCCGAGGCTGCCGTGGCCCTCCACGTCGACCCAGAGATGCCCCATGGCCACCAGCTGGCGCACGATGGCGCGCCAGGCGTCGCGGGAAAAATCCTTGCCGATGCCGAAGGTGGAGAGCTTGTCGTGGCCGAACTTCAGTACCTTGTCGCTCTCTTCGCCGCGCAGCACGTCGATGACATGGCCGGAGCCGAAGCGCTCGCCGGTGCGGTAGACGCAGGAAAGCAGCTTCTGCGCCGCCTCCGTGCCGTCGAAGGTGCGCGGCGGCTCGAGGCAGGTATCGCAATTGCCGCAGGGCTCGGGCAGGTCCTCCTCGAAATACTTCAGGAGAACCTGCCGACGGCAGGATGCCGTTTCGGCGAGGCCGAGCAGGGCATCGAGCTTGCCGCGCTCAACTCTCTTGCGGGCCTCGGGCGCATCGGACGCCTCGACGAACTGGATAAGCTTCGCCACGTCCTCGACGCCGTAGAGCAGCAGCGTCTCGGAAGCCAGGCCGTCGCGTCCGGCGCGACCGGTCTCCTGGTAATAGGCCTCGATGCTCTTCGGAAGGTCGAGATGGATGACGAAGCGCACGTCCGGCTTGTCGATGCCCATCCCGAAGGCGATGGTCGCCACCATCACCACCCCTTCCTCCTTGAGGAAACGGTCCTGATGGCGGGCGCGGGTGTCGGCGTCGAGGCCGGCATGGTAGGGCAGCGCCGTGCGGCCCTCGGTGGCCAGCATCTCGGCTGTCGCCTCCACTTTCGCGCGGCTCATGCAATAGATGATGCCCGCCTCGCCCTCATGGGCATCGAGGAAGGCCTTCAGCTGCACCCGCGGGTTGGACTTGGGGGCGATGCGATAGCGGATGTTCGGCCGGTCGAAGGAGGAAAGGAAAACCCGCCCCTCCTCCAGATTGAGCCGCTCCACAATCTCCCGCCGCGTCGGCCCGTCGGCCGTGGCGGTGAGGGCCATGCGCGGCACGCCGGGAAAGCGCTCGTGCAGGATGGTGAGCTGGCGATATTCAGGGCGGAAATCGTGGCCCCACTGGGAAACGCAATGGGCTTCGTCGATGGCGAAGAGCGAGATTCGCGCACCATCGAGCAGATGCAGGAAGCCATCGGTCAGGAGCCGCTCCGGCGCCACGTAGAGCAGGTCGAGGTCACCCATGGCGAGCGCCCGCTCCACCTGCCGCGCTTCGCCCGCCGCCAGCGATGAATTCAGCATGGCCGCCTTCACGCCCAGTTGCCGCAGGGCCTGCACCTGGTCGTGCATGAGCGCAATGAGGGGCGAAACGACGATGGCCGTACCCGGCCGCACTAGCGCGGGCACCTGATAGCACAGGGACTTACCGCCGCCCGTGGGCATCAGCACCAGGGCGTCACCCCCCTCGACCACATGATCCACGATCTCCCGCTGCCGCCCGCGGAACGTCTCGTAGCCGAAGACGGTGCGCAGGACCTCGAGCGGGGCAGAATCGGATGATGAGGCGAGGGCAGCCATGGGGCCTTATAGCGGTGCCCCCGGCCGGAGCAATGCGGGATGGGGACGCGGTCCCCTGCCCTATCTGCGGCCCGCCGCCAGCAGCAGCGCCGCACCGCCCACGAGGATGCCGGCGGAAACGCGGTCAGCGATTCGGGTGAAGCGGCCCTTCAAGGCGGCGCGGGCCTTGTCCGCCACCACCGCCCACAGAACGTCGCCCACCAAGGCGATGACCGCGAACACCGCTGCGAGCAGGGCGATCTGCGGCACCGGATTTGCGGTGTCGGTGACGAATTGCGGCAGGAAGGCCGCATGGAACAGCAGCGTCTTGGGATTGGCGAAGGCCACCGCGAGCCCGCGGCCGAAGGCGGCATGGGCGGAGGGGGCCGGCGCATCCAGCATCTTGCCGGCGCTGCGCCACTGAATCACCGCCAGCCAGACCAGATAGGCGGCGCCGGCGTAGCGCACGAGGTCGAAGTGGCGCGAGAAGGTCTCCACCACATAGGCGAGCCCCAGCGCCACGAGGGCGAGCTGCGCGATGAGGCCGACATTGACCCCGGTGGCGGTGAGGATGCCGGCCCGCCGCCCGTGCTTGAGGCTGGTGCCGACAATGAGCGCGACGTTTGGGCCGGGTGTCGCCGCCAGCGCGAGGCAGGCGGCGACGAACAGGGCGAGGCTTTCCGGCGAGATCATGGTGTTCTCCCTCCGGCGCACGCCGGCATCAGGCGTCGGGACCCTCGTCGGCGTCGGTACCCTCCGGGCCGTCGGCGCCGGCATCGTCGCTGATATGCTCCACGGAGACCACGCGCTCGCCTTCCGCCGTGTCAAACACGATGACGCCCTGGCTGGCGCGCCCGACGATGCGGATGCCATCCACCGGGCAGCGGATGAGCTGGCCGCCATCGGTGACGAGCATAATCTGGTCCTGGTCCTCCACCGGGAAGGAGGCGACGAGGCGGCCGTTGCGCTCGTTCACCGCCATGGCGACGATGCCCTTTCCGCCGCGGCCGGTGACCCGGTACTCGTAGGACGAGGTGCGCTTGCCGTAGCCGTTCTCCGAGACGGTGAGAATGAACTGCTCCAGCGCGCTCATCTGCGCATAGCGCTCCTGGCTGAGCTGGCCGGAGCCGCTCGCCCCCTCCTCCTGCTCCACCTCGGCGCTCTCGCCGGCCTCGCCGCGCAGGGCGCGGCGCATCTTGATGTAGGCGAGCCGCTGGTCGGCCTCCGCTTCCACATGGCGGATGATGGCCATGGAGATGATCTTGTCGTCCTCCTCCAGGCGGATGCCGCGCACGCCCACGCTGTCGCGCCCCTTGAACAGGCGGACCTCGGTGACCGGGAAGCGGATGCAGGCGCCGGCCGCCGTGGTGAGCAGCACGTCGTCATCCTCGGTGCAAAGGCCCACGTCGGCAATCGCCTCGCCTTCGGCGAGCTTCATGGCGATCTTGCCGTTGCGGTTCACCTGGGCGAAATCGGTCAGCGCATTCCGCCGCACCGTGCCACCGGTGGTGGCGAACATGATTTGGAGGCGATCGTTCTCTTCCGAATCCTCCGGCAGCAGCACGACGGACGTGATCCGCTCGTCCTGATCCAGCGGCAGGATGTTGATGAGCGCCTTGCCGCGGGCCTGTGGGGCGGCGAGCGGCAGGCGCCACACCTTCAGCTTGTAGACTTGCCCCTTGGACGAGAAGAACAGCACCGGCGCGTGGGTGGAAGCGACGAACAGGCGGGTGACGAAATCCTCGTCCCGCGTCTGCATGGCCGAGCGGCCCTTGCCGCCGCGCCGCTGCGCCCGGTAGGTGGAGAGCGGTACGCGCTTGATGTAGCCGGCGTGGGAGACGGTGACGACCATCTCTTCGCGCTGGATGAGGTCCTCGTCTTCCAGATCGCCGAAACCCTCGACGATCTCGGTGCGGCGCGGGGTGCCGAACTCGGCCTTGATGGCGAGAAGCTCGTCCCGGATGATACCGCGCATGCGCATGCGGCTGGCGAGGATCTCCAGATAGTCGGCAATCTCGGCAGCGAGCTTGTCCAGCTCGTCGGCGATCTCGTCGCGGCCAAGCGCGGTAAGGCGCTGCAGGCGAAGGTCGAGGATGGCGCGGGCCTGCGCCTCGGACAGGCGATAGGTGCCGTCGGGGCCCAGCTTGTGCCGCGGATCGGCAATGAGGGCGATGAGCGGCGCCATGTCCTTGGCCGGCCAGTCGCGCCCCATCAGTGCCTCGCGCGCACTCGCCGGGTCCGGCGCGGTGCGGATGAGGCGGATGACCTCGTCGATATTGGCCACGGCAATGGCAAGGCCCACCAAGACGTGCGCGCGGTCGCGGGCCTTGCGCAGCAGGAACTTGGTGCGACGGCTGACGACGTCCTCGCGGAAGGCGATGAAGGCGGTGAGCACGTCATGGAGCGTGAGGATCCCCGGCTTGCCGCCGGAGAGCGCCACCATGTTCACGCCGAAGGAGGTCTGCAGCAGGGTGAGGCGGTAGAGATTGTTCAGCACCACGTCCGCCTGGGCGTCGCGCTTGATCTCGATGACCACGCGCATGCCGTCGCGGTCGCTCTCGTCGCGGATCTCCGAGATGCCTTCGACGCGCTTGTCGCGCACCAGCTCGGCGATCTTCTCGATCATCGTCGCCTTGTTCACCTGATAGGGAATTTCGGTGACGATCAATGCTTCGCGATCCTTGCGGATCTGCTCGATGGCGACCTTCGCCCGCATCAGCACCGAGCCGCGGCCGGTGAGGTAGGCCTGGCGGATGCCGGTGCGGCCGAGGATGAGCGCTCCGGTGGGGAAGTCGGGCCCGGGCAAGAGGTCGAGCAGCGCCTCGGGCTCCAGCGTCGGGTCGTCCAGCAGGGCCACGGTGGTGTCGATGATCTCGCCGAGATTGTGCGGCGGGATGTTGGTCGCCATGCCCACGGCGATGCCGCCGGCGCCGTTCACCAACAGGTTGGGGAACTTGGCGGGGAGGACGCTCGGCTCCCGCTCCGTGTTGTCGTAATTCTCCTGGAAGTCGACCGTGTCCTTGTCGAGGTCGTCGAGCAGGGCGCCGGTGATCTTCTCCAGCCGCACCTCGGTGTAGCGCATGGCCGCCGGGGCATCGCCGTCCACCGAGCCGAAATTGCCCTGACCGTCCACCAGCGGTACCCGCATGGCGAAGGTCTGCGCCATGCGCACGAGGGCGTCATAAACCGACTGGTCGCCGTGAGGATGGTATTTACCGATCACGTCGCCGACCACGCGGGCCGACTTGCGGTACTGCTTGTTCCACTCGTAGCCGTTCTCGTGCATGGAGAACAGGATGCGCCGATGCACGGGCTTGAGGCCGTCGCGCACGTCGGGCAGGGCCCGGGCGACGATGACGCTCATGGCGTAGTCGAGATAGGAGCGGGAAAGCTCCTCCGTGATGGAAACGGGCCGGATATCGGACGGCGGCTCGCCGCCAGTCTTCGGCGTTTCGGAATCGGCCAAAAGTCAGCACTCGCATGGTGAAAGCGGGGTCACACCTTCTACCCGATTCACCCCGCCAACGCCAGAGAAACCCCTGCCGCAGGACTATTTTTTATCTTGTAAAATCAGATACTTATCGGGTGCGACTTCGCCTCTCCCCAGACAATTTGACCGTTTTGCGTCGCGCCCCCTTGCCGCGCGCGCAAATATCGCCGCAGGCGGTCGCTCTGCAACGCTCCATGACTGGCCTGAGTTCGACCGGTCGAGGGGTCCCATACCCGGACATGGGAGCCCGAGATCAGGCCGGACCGAGCAGCGCTCAGAATGGAATTTCGTCGTCGAGATCCGCAGCCGGGCGCCCGCCGCCCGCAGGTGCCGGCTTGCGGCCACCCGAGGAGGAAGAACCGCCATATCCGCCGCCGAAGCCGCCTCCCCCGCCCATGGGGCTCGACGCGCCGAAGTCCGAGCCGCCGCCATACTCGTCGGCACCCGCGCTGCCGCCCTCGCGGCCGTCCAGCAGCGTGAGTTCGCCGCGGTAGGGCCGCAGCACCACCTCGGTGGTGTAGGTCTCGCGGCCGTCCTTCTCGTATTTGCGGGTTTCGAGCTGGCCCTCGATATAGACCTTCGATCCCTTTTTCAGGAATCGCTCGGCCACGCCCACGAGATTCTCGTTGAAGATGACCACGCGGTGCCACTCGGTGCGCTCGCGCCGCTCGCCGGATGCCTTGTCGCGCCAGTTTTCCGAGGTGGCGATGGAGAGGTTGCAGACCCGCCCGCCGTTCTGGAACGCCTTCACCTCGGGATCACGGCCAAGATTGCCGATCAGGATCACCTTGTTGACGCTGCCGGCCATCCTCGCTCTCCGTCTCTTCGCCAAGTGCCGTCTTGGGCGGCGATCCCGCCTGCCGCTCGCGCGTGGCGCAAGGGCCCATTGGGAGCCTGACGCGGCATTGTCCACCGCAATCGGTGTTGTCCACACCAAAGCCAGCCCTGAAGGCCACCCCGCCGCCATTTGTTCCGCAAATGTTCTACACACGGTGGGACAGCCTCGCAAGATGGGACCGGCGGATTTTTGACTCGTCTGCGCCGCGAGTTCTTGTTACGTTCTCTACCGCATTGCACGCGGCGGACTACATTTGGGCGATGACCATGAGCGAGTTTGCTGCGCGACGTTCCGTTTCGCCGCCATGCCGGTCCCCGTGATCGGCGTGCTCGCTCTGCCGGATGTGCTTCGCTCGCCCGACCGGTCGTGCGGCCTCATCTCGTGTGCTTCCCGGGATATTCATGTCAGATCGTGCCCCCTCGCGGCGTGCCGCGCCCGACGCCGCCAATGCTTCCCGCCGCGACGCCCGCACCCTCTCGGTGCGCGGCGCGCGCGAGCACAATCTGAAGAATGTCGACCTTGAGATCCCGCGCGACAGCCTGGTGGTGTTCACGGGCCTGTCAGGCTCAGGCAAGAGCTCGCTGGCGTTCGATACCATCTATGCAGAAGGCCAGCGGCGCTATGTGGAAAGCCTCTCGGCCTATGCGCGCCAGTTCCTGGAGATGATGCAGAAGCCGGACGTGGACCAGATCGACGGCCTCTCCCCCGCCATCTCCATCGAGCAGAAGACCACCTCGAAGAATCCCCGCTCCACGGTCGGTACCGTCACCGAGATCTACGACTACATGCGCCTTCTGTGGGCGCGCACAGGCGTGCCCTATTCACCGGCCACGGGCCTGCCCATCGAGAGCCAGACGGTGTCGCAGATGGTGGACCGCACGCTGGCCCTGCCCGAGGGCACGCGGCTCTACCTGCTGGCGCCGGTCGTCCGCGGCCGCAAGGGCGAGTACCGCAAGGAACTCGCCGAGTGGATGAAGAAGGGCTACCAGCGGGTGAAGATCGACGGCGCCTTCCACGAGATCGCCGAGGCGCCGGCGCTGGACAAGAAATACAAGCACGACCTCGACGTGGTGGTGGATCGCATCGTGGTGCGGGCCGACCTCGCCCAACGCCTTGCCGACAGCTTCGAGACGGCTCTGGCGCTCGCCGATGGCATTGCGGTGGCGGAATTTGCCGACGAGAAGGATGCCGACGGCGCGCCGCGGCGGATCATGTTCTCGGAGAAGTTCGCCTGCCCGGTTTCCGGCTTCACCATTCCCGAGATCGAGCCGCGGCTCTTCTCGTTCAACAATCCGTTCGGCGCCTGCCCGGAATGCGACGGGCTGGGGGTGGAGCAGACCATCGACCCCGACCTCGTGGTGCCCGATCGCATGCGTTCGCTGAAGCAGGGCGCCATTGCGCCCTGGGCGAAATCCACCTCGCCTTATTACGGCCAGACGCTGGATGCGCTGGCGAAGCATTATCATTTCAAGCTCAACGTGCCCTTCGCCGATCTGCCGGAGAAGGCGCGGGACGTTCTGCTGTTCGGCTCCGGCGACGAGAAGATCACCTTCCAGTACGACGACGGCATGCGTGCCTACGAGACCTCGAAGACCTTTGAGGGCGTGGTCCGCAATCTGGACCGACGCTGGAAGGAAACGGACAGCGACTGGGCGCGCGAGGAGATCTCGAAATATTTCTCCACCGTGCCCTGCAAGGCCTGCGGTGGCTACCGTCTGAAGCCCGAAGCTCTGGCGGTGAAGATCGCCGGCCGGCACATCGGCGAGGTCGGCGAGCTTTCGGTGAAGGCGGCCTTCGGCTGGTTCGAGGACCTGCCCGGCCTGCTCACGGACAAGCAGAACGAGATCGCCGGGCGTATCCTGAAGGAGATCCGCGAGCGGCTCTCCTTCCTGCTCGACGTCGGCCTCGAATACCTCACCCTGGCCCGCTCCTCCGGCACCCTTTCCGGCGGCGAGAGCCAGCGGATCCGGCTCGCCTCGCAGATCGGTTCGGGACTCACCGGCGTGCTCTATGTGCTGGACGAACCCTCCATCGGCCTTCACCAGCGCGACAATGCCCGGCTGCTGGAGACGCTGAAGCATCTGCGTGACCTCGGCAACACCGTGATTGTCGTGGAGCATGACGAGGACGCGATCCTCGCCGCCGACTATGTGGTGGACGTGGGACCCGGTGCGGGCATCCATGGCGGGAAGATCGTGGCGCAGGGCACGCCGCAGCAGATCCTCGCCGATCCCGCCTCGCTCACCGGACGCTATCTCACGGGCGAGCTTTCGGTGGGCGTGCCGGCGCGGCGCAAGCCGAACCCCAAGCGCATGCTGAAGCTCACCGGCGCGCGCGGCAACAATCTGAAGAACGTGTCAGCCGAGGTGCCGCTGGGCCTGTTCACCTGCGTCACCGGCGTTTCCGGCGGCGGCAAGTCGACCCTGCTGATCGACACGCTCTACAAGGCCGTGGCGCGGCGCCTCAACAACGCCAGCGAGGCCCCTGCCCCGTTCGACCGCATCGAGGGGCTGGAGCATCTCGACAAGGTCATCGACATCGACCAGTCGCCCATCGGCCGCACGCCGCGTTCCAATCCCGCCACCTATACCGGCGCCTTCACGCCCATCCGCGAATGGTTCTCCGGCCTGCCCGAGGCGAAGGCGCGGGGCTACGGCGCCGGTCGCTTCTCGTTCAATGTGAAGGGCGGGCGCTGCGAGGCCTGCCAGGGCGACGGCGTCATCAAGATCGAGATGCACTTCCTGCCGGACGTGTATGTCACCTGCGATGTGTGCAAGGGCCGGCGCTACAATCGCGAGACGCTGGAAGTGACCTTCAAGAACAAGTCCATTGCCGACGTGCTGGACATGACGGTCGAGGAAGGCGCGCAATTCTTCAAGGCGGTGCCCTCCGTGCGCGAGAAGCTGGAGACGCTGCACCGTGTCGGCCTCGATTACGTCAAGGTGGGCCAGCAGGCCACCACGCTTTCCGGCGGCGAGGCGCAGCGCGTGAAGCTGTCCAAGGAGCTGTCCAAGCGCGCCACGGGGCGCACCCTCTACATCCTCGACGAGCCCACCACCGGATTGCACTTCCATGACGTGAAGAAGCTGCTGGAGGTGCTGCACGAACTGGTGGACCAGGGCAATACGGTGGTGGTGATCGAGCATAATCTCGAGGTCATCAAGACCGCCGACTGGGTGCTCGACCTCGGCCCAGAGGGGGGCGACGGCGGCGGCGAGATCGTCGTGGCGGGCACGCCCGAGGTGGTGGCGCAGCATCCGCGGTCGCATACCGGACGTTTCCTCGCCGAAGTGCTCGCCCGCCGCCCCATGGCGAAGGCCCACCAGCCCGCCCCACGGCGGGGCAAGGCGATTGATGGGGCACCAGACACCGCGGCGCCGGCAGGGTCGGGCGCGCATTCTGGGGGCGAGAATGGCGCGCCTGCTGCCGCGGGGCGCAAGAAAGGCGCCCGCGCCAGCGTCCCGCAGGACGAAAAGTCGACCGCGAGTGAGGCTTCGGACTCCCTGCCGCTTGGTGATGCGCAGGTGGGCGAGGCGACGGCCGATCTTCCTGCGCGAACGGTGCGCGGGCGGCGCCGGCGGCAGGCTGCGGAATAATCCAGCGACGCACCCGGCAGCGAGCGTCGCCGCCGGGCTCAACACAAGCGGGCGCGTCAATCGGGGCGGGAGCTCAGGCGGTGTGCGCCACTGCGGGGACGCGTGCGGCGGCGGAGGAAACGGCCGATTCCGTAGGTCCAGGCCAGTTGGGCCCGGCCGCGGGTGCTCGGGGCAAAACCGCTTTCCGCCGGCACGAACCACGCATTGTGGCCGGTGCGGCGCATCAGCCGGAAATTGCTTCCCCGCAGGACCCGGCAGGTTTCGCCGAAGCGCTCCCGGTCGTCGACCAGTACCAGCCGGGGTCGGAACCGCATCAGGTCGAAGCCCTTCAGGACCTCGGGCTCCGCGCCCTCCACGTCGACCGACAGGAAGTCGACATGGCTGATGCCGGCATCTTCAAGAATGCTGTCCAGCGTCGCCGCAGGCACCTCGATGACATTTTCGTCGGGCCTGACCTTGCGCGGATCGAAGCGGGTGGTGCTGTTTCCGCGCCGCTCCAGCATCGCAACCCGTTCCGCCACGGCCATTTCGGGCGAGACGCAGGCGCACTGTCGGACGGCAGCCCTGCGACTGCGCCTCAGATTGTCGGCAAACTCCGGTACCGGCTCGACCAGCAGCCCGTTCCAGCCGATAAGCTCGAGATGGTGGGTCTGGCTTTGGAAAACCGCGTCATAGGCCCCCACTTCGACGAACGTACCGCCGGCGCGGCCCAGGTGCTGGGAAATCAATCCCCTCTCCTCCTGAGCTGCGTAAACGGCTGGATCAACAAACTTTCCAAGAATAGTTTGGTCCATGGCTGCCCCCTATCCCCCAACAGGAAACATCCCGACTGACGCGGCTCGGGTCCCCGACGCGCGGTGATCCGGCAGGCCTTATCAATCTATGAAGAAGCGGCGGAACCCCACCGGCTGAGGCAAATCCATGCACTCACTGCAATGCTGCATTGCGATATAGCCTCTTTGGCATTGCAGCACACAGCGGTATTTAAAGCAAGACAGCAGCGTGGCGCTAGACGGCACCTGCAAGAGGAGAATTACAATGTTGCTTTGGGGTTTACTGGCCCGCCAGTTCCGCAGGTGGCAGATTTACAACCGTACGGTTGCAGAACTGTCTCAGCTCGATGACCGTAGTTTGGCGGATATCAATGTCGCGCGCAGCGAGATCCGCTCCGTGGCCCGGCACGCGGCCGGCGTCGCCTGAGCTGCAAGCCGAGCAGCCCGCTGGGGCATGCATCGGAGAGTGGCCCCTGCGGGGGCCATTTTCGTTTTTCGCCGCGCCTTTGGCCCAGATCACGCTCAGGCGATGACAAAACGACGAGGGGTTGAAAAGGTCGGGTCCGGCGTGGCACATCGCTCCTCCCGCCCGCCGCGACGCCAGGTCGCGGCCTGAGGGCGGACAGCCGAGGAGGCCCGATGCCCCAGATTCCCACGTCTGACCGTCCCGCGCCCGTCCACGTGGTGGGCGGTGGCCTCGCCGGATCGGAAGCGGCGTGGCAGCTGGCGATCCGGGGCGTACCCGTTGTGCTGCACGAGATGCGGCCCGTGCGCCCCACCGACGCTCACCTCACCGACAGCCTCGCCGAGCTGGTGTGCTCCAATTCCTTCCGCTCGGATGATCCGCAGGGCAATGCGGTGGGCGTGCTCCACGCCGAAATGCGCCGGGCCGGTTCGCTGATCCTGAAAGCGGCCGACGCCAACCAGGTCCCGGCCGGCGGCGCCCTCGCAGTGGACCGGGACGGCTTCTCCCACGCCGTCACCGCCTCTCTGGAAGACCACCCTCTTATCGAGATCCGGCGCGAGGAGCTCACCGGCCTGCCACCGGCGGACTGGGACAAGGTGATCCTCGCCACCGGCCCCCTCACCTCGCCGGCGCTGGCGGAAGCCATCCTCGGCCTCACCGGCGAAAGCGCCCTCGCCTTCTTCGACGCCATCGCGCCCATCGTGCATTTCGACAGCATCGACATGGGCAAGGCGTGGTTTCAGTCGCGCTACGATAAGCCAGGTCCGGGCGGCACCGGGGCGGACTATATCAACTGCCCGCTGGACGAGGCCCAATACAACGCCTTCGTCGATGCGCTGCTGGCCGGCGAGAAGGCGCCCATGCGCGACTTCGAGGCCAAGACGCCCTATTTCGACGGCTGCCTGCCCATCGAAGTGATGGCCGAGCGCGGTCGCGAGACGTTGCGCTTCGGCCCCATGAAGCCGGTGGGCCTCACCAATCCCCACGCGCCAGGGATCAAGGCTTATGCCGTGGTCCAGCTCCGCCAGGACAACAAGCTGGGCACGCTTTACAACATGGTGGGCTTTCAGACGAAGCTTCGCCATGGCGAGCAGGCCCGCGTGTTCCGCACCATTCCGGGGCTGGAGAATGCCGAGTTCGCCCGGCTCGGTGGCCTCCACCGCAACACCTACCTCAACTCGCCGCGCCTCTTGGACGGCACGCTGCGGCTGAAGGCCGATCCGCGCCTGAGGTTCGCCGGGCAGATCACCGGCTGCGAGGGCTATGTGGAGAGCGCTGCCGTCGGGCTGATGGCGGGCCGCTTCGCGGCGGCCGAGCGCCTCGATCTCGATGTCGTCCTGCCACCGCTGACCACTGCGCACGGTGCGCTGCTCGCCCACATCACCGGCGGTCATATCGAGGCGCAGGACGAGGGGGCGCCGCGCTCCTTCCAGCCCATGAACGTCAATTTCGGCCTGTTTCCGCCCTTGGCCGAGGCGCCAAAGGGTGAGGCGGGCAAGCGCCTGCGCGGGGCGGAGAAGACGCTCGCCAAGAAGAAGGCGCTCGCCGCACGCGCCCTCGCCGACATCCTCCCCTGGCTCGACATGCCGGCTGAGGCGGCTTAAGAGGCGCTGATGCCGCGCCAGTCCGTTTTGCCGCCGCCCGTGGAGTACCGCGCCGATCCGGCGCGCTTCGTCGTGGACACGGTGCTGAAACGGGACGTTTTCTCCACCGTCGAGCGCGGCACCTGGACCGATGCGCAGGGGCAGGCCTGGCCGGCGGTTCGCCGGCGCTGGAACGACGTGAAGCTGTGGTTTGCCCCCATCGCCTTCCGCCTCGCGGCGCACGAGATCAAGGCACTGGAGAAGGTGACGGCCACCGGCGTCACCACACCCCTCCTCGCCGTCGGCAACCGCTTCCTGGTGCGCGGCTGGGTGGAAGGGGCGCCCCTGCAGATCGCCCGCCCCAAGGGCGACCTTAACTTCTTCCATTCCGCCAAGGCGGCGCTGCTGACGCTGCATCGCGCGGGCTATGTCCACAACGACCTCGCCAAACAGCAGAACTGGCTGCGCGGGGCTGATGGCGAGGCCTGGCTGATGGATTTCCAGCTCGCCCTGCCGTTCAGCCGGCGCTCCAAGCTCGGACGGGTGCTGGCCTATGAGGACCTGCGCCATCTCCTGAAGCACAAGCGCACCTATTGCCCCGAGGCGCTCACCCCCCGGGAAAAGAAGGTGCTGGCCACCAAGAGCCTGCCAACTCGCGTCTGGATGGCGAGCGGCAAGAAGGTCTACCGCTTCGTCACGCGCAACCTCATGTCGTATTCGGACACGGAGGGGCGTGGCCCACGGGTGACGCAAGTGGCCCCGCGCATCGCTGCGGCGTTAGCCGCGCACCCCGCGGTGGAGGCGGTGCACCTTTCCGATTTTCAGACTTTGGGGGGCAAGGTCGGCCTCTACGCCTTCGTCGCGCCGCGGACGCCGGTAAGCGAGGAGGCGCTACGCACCCATCTCGCCGCGTCTCTTCCCGATCGGCCCCACCTCGACCACCTCCAGATCGTGGATGCGCTGCCGGTGGATAAGGAGGGCACGGTGCGCGATGACTTGCTGCTGCTCATCGCCCGCAACCAGATCGAGATGCTGGACCAGCTCGCCGGGTCCGACGCCGTGCGTGCGCAGGTGGCGCAGATCGCCCGGGGCCGGCTCAACCTCACCGATCGCATCACCCGGCCGGCTGCGTGAGAGGCGGCCTTGTCCCGCGCGGACGCGCCATGCGACCCCATTGAATAAACGGACAACCGTTTTATTCTAGCGCGGCTTCCCGGCGGCGACCATGACCGCACATAATCCGGGCAGCGAGGGAGGATGCAAGATGCTGCCGAACGCCCCCGGGGGATTTGATTTCGACCTCGGCGAGACCGCCGACATGCTGCGCGACACCGTGCGCGACTTCTCCCAGGCGGAGATCGCCCCGCGCGCCGCCGAGATCGACAAGACCAACCAGTTCCCCCGCGACCTGTGGCCCAAGCTCGGCGCGCTGGGGCTGCTCGGCGTCACAGCCGAGGAAGAATATGGCGGCTCCGGCCTCGGCTATCTGGAGCATGTCATCGCCATGGAGGAGATTTCCCGCGCCTCGGCGTCGGTCGGTCTCTCCTACGGCGCGCACTCCAATCTCTGCGTCAACCAGATCAGCCGCAACGGCACGCCAGATCAGAAGGCGAAATACCTGCCGAAGCTCATTTCCGGCGAGCATGTGGGCGCGCTCGCCATGTCCGAGCCGGGCGCAGGCTCCGACGTGGTCTCCATGCGCACCCGCGCGGAGAAGAAGGGCGACCGCTACGTCCTCAACGGCACCAAGTTCTGGATCACCAACGGCCCCATCGCCGAGACGCTGGTGGTCTACGCCAAGACCGACCCCGCCGCCGGCCCCAAGGGCATGACCGCCTTCCTTGTCGAGAAGGGCTTCAAGGGATTCTCCACCGCCCAGAAGCTGGACAAGCTGGGCATGCGCGGCTCCGACACCGGCGAACTGGTGTTCGAGGATTGCGAGGTGCCGGAGGAGAACGTGCTCGGCGCCGTGGGCAAGGGCGTCAACGTGCTCATGAGCGGGCTCGACTATGAGCGCGCGGTGCTGGCAGGCGGCCCCACCGGCATCATGCAGGCCTGCATGGACGTGGTGATGCCCTATGTCCATGAGCGCAAGCAGTTCGGCCAGCCCATCGGCACCTTCCAGTTGATGCAGGGCAAGATCGCCGACATGTATGTGACCATGAACGCGACCAAGGCCTATGTGTATGCCGTGGCCAAGGCCTGCGACCGCGGCGCCACCACCCGCGAGGACGCCGCGGGCGCCATCCTCTATGCGGCGGAGAAGGCCACCTGGATGGCGCTGGAGGCGATCCAGACCCTGGGCGGCAACGGCTACATCAACGACTATCCCACCGGCCGGCTGCTGCGCGACGCCAAGCTCTACGAGATCGGCGCCGGCACCAGCGAGATCCGCCGCATGCTCATCGGCCGCCAGCTGTTCGACAAGACCGCCTGAGTCCTCTGCCGCCGGCGCCCTCACCTGAGGGAGGGGACATCCGGCGGATTCCTCCGAAGCCATGGAGTTGGTACCGCGCACCCTCCCCCTGGCTGGCCCAGCCCGGCACGGCCATGCTCGCGCTTGCGTGTGTGGAGGGTGGCGGTGGGGAACGATATGTTACCGTCGGTCATTCTCCTGACAGGCCCCGTCTGGTCGAGCCCATCGTGGCGCCCCGGGGCGAGAGGCGATTGCCCCAACGTATCGAACCGGAGGACCCAGCCATGAAGTCCGTCATCCTCGCAGCCGCGCTTGCGCTGGCCATTGCGCCCACCGCCGTTTCCGCGCAGGGCGTTGTCAAGGGCGCCGAACAGGGAGCCGCCACCGGCGCTGCCGTCGGCAACAAGGCCGCCGGACCGGTGGGCACCGCCGTCGGCGGCACCGTGGGTGGCGTGGGCGGCGGTGTCGCCGGCGGTGTCGCGGGCGGCGTGAAGGGCACGGGCAAGGGCGCCAAGGAAGGCGCGCGCGCCGGCGAGAAGGCGGCCGGCCCCGTGGGCGCCGTGGTCGGCGGCACCGTCGGAGCGGTCGGTGGTGCCGTGGGTGGTGTGGTGGGCGTCAAGTAGAGCGGCGCACACTACCAGCTCTTCCAGCCCTTTGCTAAAGCCGACGGGCCGTTCTCGCGGCCCGTCCGTTGTCTGTCCGGCAAGCCCATCCGTTCGGGATGAGCATCGACGCCGCCCGTCGGCGCGTTGCGCTAGAGCGCCTTCTTTTGCGCCAGGGCAGCGAGCTTCTTGAGAACCACGAGGGTTCCCTTCAACCGCTCTTCGGCGGTGGGCCAGTCGCGCAGGAAGACCACCTTGAAGTCCGGCCGGACCTTGGCCAGTGACCCCTCTTGCCCGATCAGCTTCACGAGCCCGGTGGGATCGGCAAACTCGTTGCCGCGGAAAGAGAAGACCACGCCCTTCGGGCCGGCATCCACCTTCTCCACATTGGCCTTTCGCGCCAGCGCCTTGATCTGGGTGAGCTTGAGCAACTGGCCCACCTCCTGCGGCGTCGGCCCGAAGCGGTCCACCAGTTCCGCGCCGAATGCGTCGATCTCGCCGTCGTCCTGGATATCGGCGAGGCGGCGGTAGAGGGCGAGGCGGACATGCAGGTCCGCGACATAATCCTCGGGGATCAGCACCGGCATGCCGATGGTGATGTTGGGCGACCACTTGTCGTCCACATAGTCGGTGATGCCAGCCTTGATGTGGGCGATCGCCTCCTGGAGCATCTCCTGGTAGAGCTCGTAACCCACTTCCTTGATGTGGCCGGACTGTTCGTCGCCCAGGAGGTTGCCGGCGCCGCGGATGTCGAGGTCGTGGCTCGCCAGCTGGAAGCCGGCGCCCAAAGTCTCCAGTGATTGCAGCACCTTGAGCCGGCGCTCCGCCTGCGCGGTGATGGATTTGGCAGCCGGAACGGTGAAGATGGCATAGGCCCGCGCCTTCGCCCGGCCCACACGCCCGCGCAGCTGGTAGAGCTGGGCGAGCCCGAACATGTCGGCGCGGTGCACGATCAGCGTGTTGGCATTGGGCACGTCGAGCCCGCTCTCGACGATGGTGGTGGACAGCAGGACGTCGTACTGGCCATCGTAGAAGGCGGTCATAATGTCTTCGAGGGCCCCGGCAGCGAGCTGGCCGTGGGCCACGGCGACCTTCACCTCCGGCACCGAGGCATCGAGGAAGGTCCGCACCTCGGCGAGATCCTCGATGCGCGGGACCACATAGAAGCTCTGGCCGCCGCGATAGCGCTCGCGCAGCAGCGCCTCGCGCACGACCAAAGGATCGAACGGCGTCACGAAGGAGCGCACCGCCAGGCGATCCACCGGCGGCGTCGCGATGATGGAGAGTTCGCGCACGCCGGTCATGGCCAACTGGAGGGTGCGCGGGATGGGGGTGGCCGTCAGGGTCAGCACGTGCACCTCGGCCCGCAGCTGCTTCAGCCGCTCCTTGTGGGCGACGCCGAAATGCTGCTCCTCGTCCACGATGACGAGGCCGAGATCCTTGAAATGGATGGCTTTTCCAAGCAGCGCATGGGTGCCGACGACGATGTCGATGGTGCCGTCGGTGATGCCCTTCTTGACCGCCGTCAGCTCCTTGCCCGCGACCATCCGCGAGGCCTGGGCGATGTTCACGGGCAGGCCCTTGAAGCGGTCGCAGAAGGTGCGGAAATGCTGGCGTGCCAACAGGGTGGTGGGCACCACCACGGCCACCTGCTTGCCCGACAGCGCCACGGCGAAGGCGGCGCGCAGGGCCACTTCCGTCTTGCCGAAGCCCACGTCGCCGCAGATCAGCCGGTCCATGGGATGGCCGGAGGCGAGATCGTCCAGAACCGCGTCGATGGCGGCTTCCTGGTCGTCGGTTTCCTCATAGGGGAAGCGGGCGCGGAACTCATCGTAGGCGCCCATGGCCGGGACCAGCTTGGGGGCTTCGCCGAGCTGGCGCTGGGCGGCGATCTTTATGAGCTCGGCCGCCATCTCGCGGATGCGCTTCTTCATGCGCGACTTGCGCGCCTGCCAGGCTCCGCCGCCGAGCTTGTCGAGCTGGGCCTCGGTGTCCTCCGAGCCGTAGCGGCTCAAGAGTTCCAGATTCTCCACTGGCAGGAAGAGCTTATCGCCACCGGCATAGTGGATCTCGAGGCAGTCGTGGGGCGCCCCCATGGCCTCGACGGTCTTCAGGCCGACGAACCGGCCGATGCCGTGGTCCACATGGACCACCAGATCGCCGGCGGTCAAAGCGGTCAGTTCGGTGAGGACGTCCTGCGGCCGGCGCGCCTTCCGCTTGGGGCGCACGAGGCGGTCGCCGAGGATGTCCTGCTCGCCGATCACCGCAAAGTCGGGGGTTTCGAACCCGGATTCCACCCCCAGTACGGCGAGTGCAGCCTGGGTTTTCGGTAGCGCCGCCAGGCTGTCGAAGCGCGAGATGGGCGCCGCCCCCTTCAGCCCGTGGTCGGCGAGCACCGTCCCGAGCCGCTCGCGCGATCCCTCGGACCAGCCGGCGAGGATAACTTTCTTCGCCTTCTGCAGCTCACGCACATGTGCGATGGCCGCGTCGAAGACGTTGGCCTCCTGGTCCGCGCGCTCGGCGGCGAAGGAGCGGCCCTGCACGCCGCCGAGGTCGATCACCTGCCCCTCGCCGCCCTCCGGCGTGGCGAAGGGCGAGAGGCGGGCGAGGCGCATGCGGGCGAGGCGCTTCGACCATTCCGGCCCGGCGAGATACAGCCGGTCGGGCGGGAGCGGATTATAGACCGTGCCGCCCGTCAGCTCCTGCGCCTGCTTGCGGGCGTCGTAATAGTCGGCGATCTGGGCAATGCGCTCGCCTGCCGCCTCTTCCGCCAGAGGGTCTAGAAGGAGCGTGCCGCCCTCCAGATAGTCGAACAGCGTGTCCATCCGCTCGTGGAAGAGCGGCAGCCAATGCTCCATGCCGGCATGGCGGCGGCCTTCGCTCACCGCCTCATAGAGCGTGTCGCCCTTCTGGGCGGCGCCGAACTGGGCAACATAGGCCATGCGGAAGCGGCGCATGGTGTCGGTGGTGAGCTGAAACTCAGCCATGGGCACCAGCTCCAGAGACCGGAGCTGGCCGGTGGTGCGCTGGGTCTCCGGATCGAAGGCGCGGATGCTCTCCAGCGTGTCGCCGAAGAAGTCGAGGCGGATGGGCGCGTCGAGGCCCGGCGGATAGAGGTCGATGAGGCCGCCGCGCACGGCATATTCGCCGGTGTCGCGCACCGTGGGCGTGCGCAGGAAGCCGTTCTGCTCGGCCCACTCGGTCACGCCGTCGAGGGCGATGGCATTGCCCGGCGCGGCCACCAGCGACTGCGCTGCCACCAGCCCCTTCGCGGGCACGCGCTGCACCGTGGCGTTCACCGTGGTCAGGAGGACGCTCGCCGCGCCGCCCTTGATGCGGGCGAGCTTGGCCAGCGCTGCCATGCGGCGGGCCACGATGGCGGCGTTGGGCGAGGCGCGGTCGTAGGGCAGGCAATCCCAGGAGGGAAAGGAGATCACCTCCAGCTCGGGGGCGAAGAAGGCGAGGCCGCGCTCCACCGCCGCCATGCGCTGGCCGTCGCGGCAGACCATGGTGAGGCTCGGCCAGGGCGGGTTCTTCTGCGCCGCGATGGAGCGGGCGAGATCCGCCACCACCATCCCCTCCATGCCGTCGGCGACGCGGGAGAGGATGAGCGGACGGCCTTCGGCGAGCGCGGCGGCAAGGGGCGGATGCCCGGACTGGGGACGCTTCAAAGGGGAACTCCGGCAGGCGGCGGGGCGCAGTTGCGGCGCGAGAAGCTCAGCGCGGCAGGCCCCGGCCCGAGAAATGGAAATCGCAGATCCGGCGGAACAGCGTGGTGTCGAACTCCGCCGGCACCGGCTCGGTGCCGCTGACCCAGGAGAAGACCTTCTGGTCCTCGGGCTCCAGCAGCGCCTCGAAGGCCACAAGCTCGGCGTCGGAGAGGCCGGCGATCTCCGCATCGGCGAAACCGCCCAGGATCAGGTCCATCTCGCGCATGCCGCGATGGCGCGCACGGAACAGGATGCGCCGGCGGCGCTCGTCCAGCCCGTCGCTGGACCTGATGGTGGCGGACATGGGGCCTCCAAAGCAAAGCTGCGGCCGAGCCCGAAGACCCGTCCGTGACCGGCATATAGGGGCATGCACCGGCCTTTGGCCAGTGGGCGGGGTGCGGCGGATGCCACCGGCCGGACCAAAGCGGTCGGGCGCACCCCTTGACCTTGGCGTCGAATAGGGCTCCCAAGGACGGGCGGCGGGCGCGCCCCGGCGCGGCCCAGAAACCCGCCCGGACCGATGATGCAGCCCGAACGGATCGCGAAAGACGTTGCCGCCGCCCTCCGCTTCTATTCCCGGCTGCCGATTCCCGGCGGCGCCGAGGCCCACGCCGCGCCGGAGCTCGACCGCATCGCTTATGCCATTCCCCTCGCCGGGGCGGTGATCGGCCTCATCGGCGGGGCGGTTCTGATGCTCGCCCTGGCGCTGAAGCTGCCGCCCTTCCTGGCCGCCGTGCTGGCGGTGACGGCGCTGGTGCTTGCCACCGGCTGCTTCCACGAGGACGGCCTTGCCGACACTGCCGACGGGCTCGGCGGCGGGCGCGACCGGGCGCAGCGCCTCGCCATAATGCGCGACAGCCGCATCGGCACCTATGGCGCCAGCGCCCTGCTCCTCGCCTTGCTGCTGCGGGTGGGCGCGCTGGAAGCCCTCACCGTTTCCGCCGGTCCCCTGCGGGCGGCGCTGGCGCTGGTGGCGGCGGAGGCGGCATCGCGGGCCGCCGGGGTGCTGCTGCTGCGCGCCCTGCCGCCGGCGCGGGCCGATGGCGCGGCCGCCGCCGTGGGCCGGCCTTCGGCGGATGCGGCGCTCGCCTGCAGTCTCATGGCTGCGCTGGTGGCAGGGGTGATCCTGGTGGCGAGCTTCGGCATTGGCGCCGTCTTCGCCGGCCTCATCGGAGCACTTCTCGCCCTCATCGCCATGGCCCGCCTGTCCGCGCGGCTGATCGGCGGCCAGACCGGTGATGTGGCCGGGGCCACCCAGCAGGTGGCGGTCATTGTCTTCCTCATTGGCGTGATTATCTTCGGCGGACGGTGAGACGCGCCGACGCGCCCTCCCCGGTCCGCCAGAGGAGCCAGAGCGCGCGTTGCCAGCCCTTCCCGAAGCGCCCTTGAGCGCTCAGCCCGCCGCCATCGCGACGCCCTGCATCAAGGTGTGCGTCGTCGAGCCGCTGAGCGGCCTGTGCACCGGCTGCGGCCGCTCCCTGCGCGAGATCGGCGCATGGACCGCCTTTTCCGCCGATGCGCGCGCCGCAATCATGGCCGTGCTGCCGGCGCGCCTCGAACGGCTGAGGCAGATGGCGCCGGACGCCTTCATGGACTGAGGCTTTTGCCTCGCGTGCTCGAATGGTTTCTTCTTCGACTGGCGCGCCCCCGAGCGGGGCCTGTGTGGACTGACTGATGCGTGGCGACCGCCTTCTCTGGCTTCTCCTGATCGGCCTTTTCGCCGGCGGGGTGATCCTTGCCGTCAATCACGAGCAGGGCGAAGTGGCGGGCATCGACATCAACCAGTTCGGTGCGCTGGTGGGCCAGCTCTCCATTGCCATCTTCGTGGGAGCGGCCGTGTGGGCGGTGCTGCGCGGGCGCATCGCCGAATCCCTCATGGCGGCCGGATTCTGGCTGGTGCTCGCAGCGCTTCTGGCGCTGGGCTACACCTATCGCGAGCCCCTCGCCCAGGTCGGCCGCCGGGTTCTGGCGGAGGTCGCCCCCGGCTATGCGGTCAACGTCGCCCAGACCGGTCCCACCACGGTGGAGGTGACGCGCGGCGCCGGGCGGGACTTCGCGGTGCGCGTCGCGGTGAACGGGACGGGGGTCAACATGCTGGTGGACACCGGCGCCTCGTCCGTCGTGCTCACCCATGAGGCGGCGCAGGCCGTGGGTTTGCCGGTGGATTTCCTGAAGTATGACGTGCCGGTGGACACTGCGGCCGGCCGCACCCGTGCCGCCGCCGTGGTGCTGGACAATATGGTCATCGGCGGCATCGTGGAGCGCCGCGTGCCGGCGCTCGTCTCCCAGTCCGGCGCGCTGCGCACCAGCCTCCTCGGGATGACCTTCCTCTCCCGGCTGGAAGGCTTCGAGTTCCGCGGCGACCGTCTGGTGCTGCGCGGGGGGCGCTGATCAGTCGGGTTCAGTCCCGGCCCGGCGTAGGCTAGGCTGTGCGCATGCCCGGTCTGCGGGTGGAGCCGGCGAACCCGTCATGCGTGTGCCCAGTGCCACCGACCTGCAGAAGGAGCGCGCGATCCTCTTCGCCATCCTTCTCGATTTCAGCGTCTTCGTGCCCTACGTCATCACCGTCTCGCACATCGGGTCCATCGCCATGATGGCTGAGATGCTGCGCGGCGGCCTGCTGCTGGTGGTGGAGGGCGCCGCCCTTCTGGCGCTGCGCTCGGTGCACCGGGGCCGCACCTATTTCTACGACTTCGGCATCGGCAAGCTGGAGCGGATGCTGTCCGCCGGCGTCGGGGCCCTGCTGCTGCTGGCGGCGGTCTTCATCCTCGTGCGGGTGATGCAGGCCGACGAGCCGGCGCCGCTGCCGCCGGTGTGGGTCGCCATCGCCATCGGCCTCGTGGTCTACAACCTCTTTACCAATGTGGCGCCGCTCCTGCCGCTGTGGCGGGCGACGCGGGCCGGCACCTCCATCATCGTGCTCAGCCAGTTCCGCGCGCGCATCGCCAAGGCGGTCGCCTCGGTGACGGTGGTCGTATGCGTCGCTCTCGACGTGCTCCTGCCCGGCACCCAGGTGGCGCTCCTGGCCGACGACATCGGCGGGCTCGTGGGCGCCGCCTTCATGGTGGTGATTGGCGGCGGGATGATCTCCGAGGCGCTGCCCGACCTGCTCGACCGGGCCCTCGGAGAGCCGCTCCAGCTGAAGGTGAATGCCGCCCTCGCCGCGCATTTCGACCGCTATGAGCAGCTCATCGGCGTGCGCACCCGCAAGTCCGGAAGCGTCGCCCATGTGGAGATCACCGTGGGCTTTGCCCCCGAGCGCACCATCGCCGATGTGAGCGCCGTCACCGGCGCGCTGCGCAGCGCGCTCCAGTCGAGCATTCCCGACGCCGATGTGGTGGTGATCGCGGCGCCCTACGTGCCCGACCGGTAGGAGGCCCCGGTTCAGAGCATCTCCAGCCCCACCTTGCGGCGGGGCGCGGGGAAGGCGCGATCGAGGAGAGCGAGGTCCTCGGCATCGAGGATGAGGTCGCGGGCCGCCGCGTTCATCTCCACATGGGCGATGCGGCTGGCCTTGGGGATGGCGATGACGTCGCCGCTGCGCATCACCCAGGCGAGGGCCACCTGGAACGGGTCCGCCTGGTGCTTCTTCGCCACCGTGCCGAGGGCGCCGCCGCGCGGCAGGCGGGCCTGCTCGATGGGGCTGTAGGCCATCACCGGGATGCCGGCGGACGCGAGCGCCGGGAAGAGGTCGAATTCCGGGCCGCGGCGGCTCGGATTGTACAGCACCTGGTTGGTGGCACAGGCGGCGCCGCCGGGCACCTCCATCAGCTCGGCCATGTCGTCGGTGTCGAGATTGCTGACGCCCCACAGCCGGATCTTGCCCGCCTGCTGGAGCGCCTCGAAGCCGGCGACGGTCTCCGACAACGGGTGGTTGCCCCGCCAGTGCAGCAGATAGAGGTCGATGCGGTCGGTGCCGAGCCGCTTCAGGCTGCGCTCGCAGGCCGCCGCGACGCCGGCGCGGCTGGCGTTGTGCGGATAGACCTTGCTGACGAGGAAGACCTCGTCGCGCCGCCCGGCGATGGCCTCCGCCACCACTTCCTCGGCGCCGCCATCGGCATACATCTCGGCGGTGTCGATGAGGGTGAGGCCGAGGTCGATGCCGCGCCGCAGCGCCGCCACCTCGCCGGCACGCGCCGTGGAGCGCTCGCCCATGTACCAGGTGCCCTGCCCCAGCGCCGGCACCTTCTCCCCGTTCGGGAGCGCGACCATCCGCGTCATGACCCTTCCCCGCCATTTCCGCCGCGACCATAGCCGACGCTGGCGCAACGTCCAGAGCGCGGCCTGCGACGCAAAACGCCGGCGGGATCGCCGCCAGCGTCGCACGTCTTGGAAGATGCGCCCGCGGGGGGGCGGGTGGTCACGCCCCGTGGTAGAGGCGCGGCTCCAGCAGGCGGCTGCCCGAGAGGCCGTGCAGCGCCTTGGCGGCGCCGAGCACCGCGAGGTCCACCAGCGGCTCCAGCAGGATCACCAGCAGATAGGCGCCGCCGAAGCTTGCCACCGCGACGATGTTGTCCACCGCGAAGCCCTGGCCGTAGAGCGCCCAGAACGCCACCCAGCCCACGATGCCGGCCTGGTAGGTGGTGGAGAGCGCCAGCGCCTGGCGGTACTTGAGCTCCACATAGGGGGTGCCCGGCGCGATCATCCGCTTGGCCACCAGCGAGAGGCCGAACAGCGGCACCAGCAGGGTGGTGACGTTCATGCCGTACTGCGGCAGGTCGAACGGCGCCAAGAACAGGCCCTGGACGAGGAGGCCCAGAGCCAGCCCGATGGCCGCCGGCGCCGCGCCGAGGATGAGGAACAGGGTCGAGCCGAGGATCAGGTGGACCTCGGAGACGCCCACGGGATAGTGCGGCAGCACCTCGAAGAAGGAGAAGACCAGCGCCGTCGCCGCCACGGTGCGCGCCGCCAGCGAGACCATGCCGCGCTCGCGTGCCGCCTCATAGGCGAGCTTGAGGGCAAAGCCGCCGGCGCCGGCGGCCGTCACGTAGCTGAGCCAGATCTTGCTGGTGTCCACCAATCCCGGTTCGATATGCATTCCAAAGCTCCATCGCCGTCTCACCCGACGGCTCAAGGGGGTCACGCCGTGCACGCGGCCGGTCTCCTGACTCGCGGGTCAAGGCTCCCCTCCGCCTTCCCGGCGCGGGCCGAAGCCGGTGCCAGTGACAAAATGGAGGCTCGCTCGCCGCTTACAGTCGCGGGGGCGGTCGGGGCTTCGAGCGCAAGGCTCCACCCCGTTCCCGTTTCACTCAGGCCGCACTGCGACCGGAGCACCGTGTGCAGGTGCAGCAGGCGCCCAAGTCCCGCCGCTGTCAAGAACACGCGCCCCCTGCCCTGCATCCGCCCGCGCTGTTAGTCCCCGAGCGGGAGATTGAGGCTGCGCACCGCCCAGCGCCGCCCGTCGTGCCGCAGGTCGGCGAGACTGAGGGGCTCCACGTCGAGGCGGAAGAAGGCATCGGCCGGGGCGCCGAGCGCGTGGAGGACGGCCGCCCGGATGACGGCGGCGTGGGTGACGCAGAGCATGTGCCCGCGTCCGTCCGCCTGGTGGTCCAGCCACGCCGCCACCCGCGCCTGGAGCGCGGCGCGCGATTCTCCGCCATGGGACGCGGCTGCCGGATCCGCCAGCCAGGCGGCGGCCGCTTCCGGCTCGGCTTCATGGATGTCCGCAAGCGGCCGGCCGGTCCAGCGTCCGAGATCGAGGTCGGCGAGCGCCGGCTCGGCGTCCGCCGCAATCCCGAGCGCTTCGGCGGTCTGGCGGGCACGCAGCGCGGGGCTGGCGCGGTAATGCTCCGCCCGCGGCAGGCGCGTGCGCAGGGCCGCGACCGCGGCGCGGAGCGATGCCTGAAGGGGCGCGTCATCCGCAAAGGCGGGCGGCCTGGCGGGGGCCATGGCGTGGCAGAGCAGGGTCAGGCGAAGCACGTTCAGGGTCCATCCGGCGGCAAAATGGTGCGGCTTCGTTGACACATGCCGGACCGAAGGCCTAGCTTCCTTGCGTCGTTCGCGGATTGGAAGCCGGTGGAAATCCGGCACGGTCGCGCCACTGTAACCGATACCCCTCTTGCCGTCGCAGAATGGGGGTGCCGGAAGTCAGACCTGAGCCGGGACGATCCAGTTCATCCAGTGGGACGCGACATCCCGGGGAGTGCATATGTCCGACATCGTTCTGAAGCCCATCGCCGCACCGACGCCAATCCCGGTGGGGCAGATTCTTCCGTGGGCGGTCTTCGCCGGCCTCATGCTCCTCCTGGTGCTCTATTTCGTGGGCGCCGAAGAGGGAGCCACCGCCCTGATCTCGGGCTCCTACGTGCACGAATTCGTCCACGACGGGCGCCACCTTCTCGGCTTTCCCTGCCACTGAGGTGCGCCATGGTCGGACATCTTCTGCTCCGCGGCATGATCGTCGGTGCCGTGGCGGGGCTTCTCGCGTTCGGATTCGCGCGGCTCTACGGCGAGCCAGCGGTGGCGCACGCCATCGCCCTTGAGGAGGCCGCCAGCGCGGCCAATGGCGCGGCCGCCGAGGCCGAGCCCGAACTCGTCAGCCGCGAGGTCCAGGCGGGCCTCGGCCTGTTCACCGGCATCGTCACCTTCGGCACCGCGCTGGGCGGTCTGTTCGCGCTGGCCTTCGCCTTCTCCTACGGCCGCCTGACCACCCTCGGCCCGCGCGGGACCGCGGCGCTGCTCGCGCTTGGCGGGTTCGTGGCCCTGGTACTGGTGCCGGGGCTGAAATATCCCCCCAACCCACCTGCCGTGGGCGATCCCGAGACCATCGGCTACCGCACCGAGCTGTTCTTCGTGATGCTCGTGCTCTCGCTCGCCGCTATGGCGTTCGCGACGCAGCTGGCGCGCCGCACCTGGGACCGGCTTGGGCCATGGAACGCCGCTCTCCTCGGCGTCGGCGCCTACGGGGTTTTGGTGGCGCTCATCCAGTTTGGGCTGCCCGCCATCAATGAGGTGCCCGAGGCGTTCCCGGCGACGCTGCTCTGGGAGTTCCGCACCGCCGCCCTCGGGATCCAGGCGATCCTGTGGGCGACGCTGGGACTTGCCTTCGGCGCCGTCGCCGAACGCTATCTCGCGCCCACGCGGCAGGGGCGGATCGCTCCGGCCTATGCCAGCCGCTGACTCAGGAGCGGGGATCCGGCACGCCATGGCATGCCACAGCAGGGCCGGCACGACGGCCCTGCGGTATCCCCCGCACCGATCGTTGGCCGCCTCGCTCGCTCTCGTGCTCGGCCTGACTTTGGTGGTGCTCTGCGGCAGCGCCGCCTGGGCCCACCACCGTCCAGAGCCTGCCGGCGGGACGGGCGGCCTGGCCATCCCGGCCCTGACCCACGGGGAAATGGCGGTGGTGGCGCGCCATGCATCCACGATCCGCGCCCTCGCCGATGCACAGCAGCGCACCGATCCCACCTTCCGGCGGCTGGCCAACTTCGCCGCGCTCCAGCGCACCTATTGCCTGTGGGGCGTGATGCCCGGCAGTCTCGCCGACGAGGCGAGTCCGTTCAATGCCTGTCTCCACAGCTATCTGGCGGCGCTGCGCGCGCTGCTTACCCACATGGGCGAGATGCCTGACGGCGAGCGCGCCCGCCTGCTCGCCAGCCGGATCGCGGCGGAGATGGTGGCGAGCGCGGCAGCGTGGGACCTCTGCCGCAACAGCGCGGAGCGTTTCAGCACCGCCGATGTCATCGTGCCCGAATGGCGCGACGTGCTCGGCCATCCGCCCAGCATGCTTGCCTTCGCCGGCGTCGCCGTCCTCGCCGCCGCCGGCGTCTGGGCGGTCTCCGGCAGCGGAAGGCGCGCCTCCCCGCCCCCCGCCTGACGGCATGCTTCACGCCGCGAGAAAGCCGATGGGGCTCACCCGCCTCAGCGCGGCGTCGCGGGCGGCGCCGACAGGGTCAGCCGGTGGGCGGTCGCGGGCTGCAGCGGCTCCGCCATGGTGCGGGCAAGATCGAGCACCCGCGCGGTAAGCGCGGCGACCTTGTCGGGATGCTGCTCGGCAAGGTCGGTGGTCTCGCTCGGATCCTTGGAGAGGTTGAACAGCTCGACTTTGGGTGGCAGTTCCACCTTCCACACCAGCTTCCAGTCGCCTTCGCGCACGGCGCCCTGGCTCGGCTCGACATTGTAGACCACCTCGTCGCGTCCGGCCTGGCCAGCCGCGAGGGTCGGCCACATGTCGATGCCATCCAGCCGCTTGCCATGGCCGAGGCTGGCGCCGGCGAGCCCTGCGAGGGTCGGCAGCATGTCGACCACATGCATCACTCCCGGCTTCGCGCCGGGCGCGATGCGACCGGGCCAGTTGGCCAGCGCGGCGACGCGGGTTGCGCCCTCGTAGAGCGTGCCCTTGCCGTCGCGCAGCGGCACGTTGCTCGCCGGCAGCTCGCCGCTGACTTCGGCTTCACCGACGAACTTCTTGTTGCGCGTGCCGCCATTGTCGCTGTGAAAGACGATCAGCGTGTTCTGGCGCAGGCCGCGCGCCTCCAGCGCCGCCACCACCTTGCCGATCTGTTCGTCCATGGCGGTAATCATGGCCGCGTAGACGCGCCGCTGCGGGTCGTCGATGCCGGAATATAGGTCGATATAGGCCTGCGGCGCCTGGAACGGCGTGTGGGGTGCGGTGAAGGCGAGGTAGAGGAAGAGCGGCCTTCCGGGGTCCTGCTCGCCGATCAGCCGCACCGCCTCGGCGCCGAGCAGCTCCGTGTCGTAACCGTCCTCGACCACCATCTCATTGTTGCGATACCAGTCGGTGACGCCGTGTGCCTTGTGCTGGAAGTGGTCGATCTCGCCGAGAAGCGGACCGTAGAAGCGGTCGAAGCCGCGCTGGCACGGCCAGTAATTCCGGTCGGCATGGCCGAGATGCCACTTGCCCACCAGCGCAGTGCTGTAGCCGGCCTCCTTCAGCGCTTGCGGCAGCAGGAATTCGTCGGTGGCGAGGCCATAGTCGCCCCCGGACGGGATCACCGCCGTCTGCAAGCCGTAGCGCAAGGGATAGCGCCCCGTCATCAGCGCGGCGCGGGTCGGCGTGCACATGGGCTGCGTGTAGAAATGGCCGAGCGCGGCGCCGCCCGCGGCGAGCTTGTCGAGGTTGGGCGTCTTGATGTCGGAGCCGCGAAAGCCCACGTCCGCGGAGCCGAGATCGTCCGCCATGATGTAGAGAATGTGCGGGCGCGGCGCGCCGCCGGTGGCCTGCGCCCGCGCGCCTGGGGCGAACACCGGAAGGCCGGAGACGGCGGCGAGCAGGCCGGCGCTGCCGGCAAGCACATCGCGGCGGCTAGGCCCGGCGCGATGGTCCGGCGCGGCCGGAATTTCGGGGTCGGTCACGGCGGTTCTCCCAGAACTGGATTTATGGCGGTGCAACACGGCGGATGCACCGGAAGCCGATGTGCACGGAGGCGGTGTCGAGGGTTTGCGGCTGGCGGGCCGCCGGGCGATAGCGGCGGCAATAGCTGGGGGCGCACAGATGCGAGCCGCCCTTGAGCACCTTGCGGGGAGCCGCAGGGCCGGGTGCCAGGGGATCGTGACTTTCCTCGGCCCGGGCGCCGCGTGGGTTGCGCGGCAGGCAGCACGGCTTGGCGGAAGCCGAATGGCGCGCGGCGTACCAGTCGTCCGTCCATTCCCAGACGTTGCCGATCATGTCGAGGAGGCCGTAGCCATTGGGCGGATAAGTGCCGACGGGCGAGGTGCCGACATAGCCGTCCTCGGCGAGGTTCTCCTCGGGAAAGCGACCCTGCCAGGTGTTGGCCTGGTGCACGCCGCCGGGCGCCAATTCCTCGCCCCAGGCGAAATCGAGCCCGTCGAGCCCGCCGCGGGCGGCAAACTCCCATTCCGCCTCGCTCGGCAGGTCCTTGCCGCACCAGCGGGCGAAGGCGAGGGCGTCGGCATGGCAGACATGGACGACCGGATGGTCCATGAGGGCCTCGATCGAACTGCCCGGTCCCTGCGGGCGGCGCCAGTTGGCGTCCGGCATGAAGCGCCACCAGCGCGTCCAGTCCGCAGCGGGACCGGCCTCCTCCGGCGCGCCGAAGACCAGCGAGCCGGGCACCAGCAGGCGCGGGTCGGCGCCGGGATAATCCTCCGGCCGCGGGGGCTGCTCGGCCAGGGTGACGTAGCCGGTCGCGTCGGCGAACCGGGCGAAGTCACGATTGGTGACCGGTGAGCGGTCCATGAAGAAGCCGTCGACCGCAACGGCGTGGGCTGGCGCTTCCTCGGGATAATGCCGATCCGAGCCCATGCGGAACACGCCGCCAGCGATCCACACCATACCGGCGTGCGTCTTGTCGGTCTCGTCCGACAAGCGGGCACCGGCCCCGCTTCGGTTCGTCTCGGCCCCCCGCACCGCCGGCCCCCCGCCTGCGCGACCGCCCGACATTGCTTCGGGGGGTCTTGTACCGCTCAAGGTTACCGGGACGCCGCCATTTCGCAATTGTCATCTCACGCCCGGGCCGGCCGACCCGGCAGGCCAATCCCTCTGCGCTCAGGCCGCACTCCTGCGTCGAAAAATCGGCAAATGGGGGTATCTTGCGCAAAATCGAACGCGCACGACGGGGCGCAACGCTTGAAGAGTCGGAATTAACGTTGAAGAATCAGTCGTTTACATTTGCCATCGCCCCAATGATGGATTGGACGGACCGGCATTGCCGGGCCTTCCATCGCGTCTTCTCGCGCCATGCCCGGCTCTATACGGAGATGGTGACTGCGCCCGCCATCCTGCACGGCGACCGCGCCCGCCTGCTCGGCTTCTCGCCGCAGGAGCATCCTGTGGCGGTGCAGCTCGGCGGCAGCGATCCGGCGCAGCTCGCCGCGGCGGCGCGCATCTGCGCCGATTTCGGCTATGACGAGATCAACCTCAACGTGGGCTGCCCCTCCGACCGCGTGCAGGGTGGCAATTTCGGCGCCTGCCTCATGCGCGAACCGCTGCTGGTGGCCGAATGCGTCGCTGCGCTGAAGGCCGCGGTGGCGGTTCCCGTGACCGTCAAATGCCGCATCGGCGTCGACGAGCAGGACCCCGAGATCGCCCTCGATGCGCTCGCCGACGCGGTGGTCGCGGCCGGCGTGCACGGCCTCATCGTGCACGCCCGCAAGGCCTGGCTCAACGGCCTGTCGCCGCGCGAGAACCGGGACATCCCACCCCTCGATTACGACCGCGTGCGCCGCCTGAAAGCCCGCCTGCCCCATGTGCCGGTGGCGCTCAACGGCGGCCTTTCGAGTCTCGCCCAGGGGCTCGCCGAGGCCCGCGGGCTCGACGGCATGATGCTCGGCCGCGCCGCCTATCACGAGCCCGAGCTTCTGGCCGAGGTGGATCCCCTGCTCCACGGCGTGCCGGCGCCCCATGCGGACACCTTCGCCGCGCTGGAGGCCTTCGAGCCTTATGTGGCGCGGCATCTGGAGGCCGGCGGCCGGCTGGCCGACGTCACCCGCCACATGCTCGGCCTGTTCGGCGGCCGCAAGGGCGCGCGCATCTTCCGCCGCCGGCTCTCCACCGAGGCCATCGTGCCGGGCGCCGGGCTCGACGTGCTGCGGAGCGCGGTGGACGAGGTGCGCCGGCGCGACCCCGTCGCGGCCTGAATCGATCCATTTAACCATCGGGCCTGCGTGAAAAGCGGGCCTGAGGGGGGCTGCATGCGGCGGCCGCAGTGGACAGGGCGCCAATTCCGCGCCACTCCTCGCGCCCTCACCGCGATGGTCACCTCATGCTTGCCACCTTCGCTCTGCACGGCATCGCCGGGCAGGACATCTCGATCCAGGAGATCGCCTTGCTTGTCGGCGGCATGCTGGCGGGCGGCGTCCTCACCGGCCTCCTCGCCGGCCTGTTCGGCGTGGGCGGGGGCGGCGTCATCGTGCCGGTGCTCTACGAGGTCTTCGGCATCCTCGGGGTGGACGACAGCGTGCGGATGCAGCTGTGCGTCGGCACCTCGCTCGCCATCATCATCCCCACCGCCATGGCCTCCTACCGCACCCACATGCGCAGGGGCGCGGTGCTGCCCGGGGTGCTGGCGTCCTGGCGCATCCCCGCCATCGTCGGGATCCTCGTGGGGAGCGCCATCGCCGCGCTGGTCTCCGGCTGGGTGCTCCAGCTGGCCTTCGTGCTCATCGTCTCGCTTCTCGCCATCAAGAGCCTCGTGGGGCGCAACGACATCCGCATCGCGGACCATCTGCCCTCCGGGCCGGTGATGCGCTTCTACGGGCTGTTCATCGGGCTCGCCTCGTCGCTGGTGGGCATATCGGGCGGCGGCATCTCCACCAACATCCTGCTGCTCTACGGCGTGCCGATCCATGCGGCGGTGGCGACCTCGGCGGGCATCGGCGTCGTCATCCCGATTCCCGGCGTCATCGGCTTCGCCATCGCGGGCTGGTCGCACCTCGCCGAGCTGCCGCCTTTGTCCCTCGGGTTCGTCTCGGTCATCGGCTTCCTGTGCATCGCGCCGGTGGCGACTCTGGTCGCGCCCACGGGTGCGCGTCTCGCCCACCGCATGAGCCGGCGTCATCTCGAGATCGGCTTCGGGGTCTTCCTGCTGCTCGTGGGCGGGCGCTTCCTCTACGCCATGGCCCACGGCTGAGCCTCACCAGCGATGGGTGAAGCCGGCGGTGATGCTGCGGTTCAGCGTCGAGCCGGTGTCCGCGATGGCGGCGGTGACGCTGAGATTGCCCGCCAGCTGTTGGCGGGCGCTGACGCTGGGCAGGAATTGCTGCGTGTCGCTGGTCGCCCGCGTGGCGATGGCGAAGGTCGTGCCCGTCTCGTTCAGCTTCAGGCTCAGCGACTTGTCGGTCGCCCACGCCTCGGACCCGTTGGCGATCTGGTAGCTGTCGGCGAGGGTCGCGGCGAGCGCGCCGGAGAGCGGAATGTCGCGCGAGAAGGTGGTGGCCACCTTGCTGTGCGCATCGTTGGGATCCACCGAGATGTTCACGGCGCCCTTCTCCCACACCATCCAGTCGGGCAGGTGCGCGAGCGTGACCTTCGCATAGGCCGTGCCGCCGAGATCGCCGGCGCCCTGCACCACCGAAGGCGCGACGCTTCCGGCGGCCTTGGACAGGTCGATGCCGATGACCGCGCCGTATTCGTCCACCGGCGTCGCATAGGTCATGGAGACCGTGCCGTCGGCATTGAGCGTGCGCTTGGCCTCGCCCTCGGCACGGGCCGGCACGACGGCGAGGACGAGCACCGGGAGCAGCGCCGCGCGGCGCAGGACAGCGGAACGGGTCGACATGGCTTCGGCCTCCCGGGGCAGTGGGCGGACGCAACGGGCCGCGCGCGGGCGGCGTCTTCCGTTTCGAGGATGGATGGGGAGAAGTTAAGGCAGCATTGCTGCACTGCGGCACGACCGGCCATATGCGCGGGCCGCATGGCTTTTGTGCCACACGCGCGCGGTGCCGGCTTGCCCGCGGCCCGGCCGCGGCCTAATCCCCGCCCCGGGAGGATGACGATGACACAGCCGGACCTTTCGACCGCGACCTACGACCTGCTCACCCGCATCGCCGGCGCGCTGGAGCGCCTTGCCCCGCCGCAGGTGCCGACCCCCGACTTCGAGGCGGCGGACGCCTTCGTCTGGCACACCGCGCCGACGCGGTTCGAGCCGGTGCCGCGCGTCAACCGGGTCGAGATGGACCTGCTGCAGGGCATCGACCGCGTCCGCGACCAGCTGGTCGAGAATACCGAGCGCTTCGCCCGTGGCTTGCCGGCCAACAATGCCCTTCTTTGGGGCGCGCGGGGCATGGGCAAGAGCTCGCTGGTGAAGGCCGCCCACGCCGCCATCAACCGCACCGCGCCGAAGGACGGCCCGCGCCTCAAGCTGGTGGAGATCCACCGCGAGGACATCGAGACGCTGCCTGCGCTCATGGGGCTCGTGCGCGGCTCGGCCCACCGTTTCATCGTGTTCTGCGACGACCTCTCGTTCGATTCCGACGACACCTCCTACAAGTCGCTGAAGGCGGTGCTGGAAGGCGGCATCGAGGGGCGGCCGGACAACGTCATCTTCTACGCCACGTCCAACCGTCGCCACCTGCTGCCGCGGGACATGATGGACAACGAGCGCTCGACCGCCATCAACCCCGGCGAGGCGGTGGAGGAAAAGGTCTCGCTTTCCGATCGCTTCGGCCTGTGGCTTGGCTTCCACAAATGCAGCCAGGACGAATATCTCGCCATGGTGGCCGCCTATGTGGCGCACCACGCCTTGCCGGTGGCCGAGGAAGCATGGCGGCCGCTGGCGCTGGAATGGGCGACCACGCGCGGCTCGCGTTCGGGGCGCACGGCGTTCCAGTTCGTGCAGGATCTGGCGGGACGCCACGGCGTCACCCTCAAGCCGGCCTGAGCGCGAGCGCATCCCCCGGTCAGCCGGGGGATGCGGATTCCATCAGGTGCGGAAGACAGCCGTCGCGTCAGTTCTTGTTGACGACGCAATCGCCACCCTGCGCGCGCAGGGACTGGCACAGCTCGTTGGCTTGGTCGCGGGTGGCGAAGGGGCCGACCTGGGCGCGGTAATAGATGCCCTTGTCGCCCAGATCCGCCTTCTTCACCGTGGCGCGGTAGTTGCCCAGCAGGTTGGGATACTTGGTCTGCAGCGCCTTCCACGATCCCATGGCGTCGGTTTCCGAGCGCTGGGATGCGACCTGCACCACATAGGTGCCGGCGGCGGTGGCGGCGGGCGAGGTCGTGGCCGTCTGGGTCGGAGCGACGGCCGGAACGGTGGTCACCGGATTGGGCTGCGGCAGGCCGACGGGCACGGGATTCTGGGTCGGCGCATAGGCCGAGACGGAGCTGGTGGGAACGCCGGGCGTCACGCTGCCGTCAGCGCGGACGGTGAGGGTGCGCACCTTCTTCGGCTCGGTGAGGTTCTGGGTCGCCTGCATGGGCTGCGGAGCGGACGGCACAGGGTCCACCGCCGGGGCGCGGGCGGCGGAGGTCACGTCCACCGGCTGCTCTTCCCGCGGCACCATGCGCTCGTTGGCGGCGGTGGCACCGCCCACGCGGTCATAGCTGAGCTTGGGCGCCGGGTCGGCCGGCGGCGTGGGGGAGGCGGTCTTGGCCGGCGCCGAATCCGCCTTGATGACCGGCGGCGCGCCGGACGACATCAGGCCGCCGCCCGATTTGCCGATGGCCATGTTGTAGGCGAACACACCGGCAGCGCCGGCAACCACCAGGCCCAGCACCGAGACGCCGAGCACCAGCGCGAGGCGGCCGCGCCGGCGGCGGGGCTCGGGCTCGTACAGATCCTCGCCGTGGGGCGGCATGTAGCCGTCGTCGGCGTACTCGGGATCGTAGGCGTCGTCATACTCATCATAGCTGTCGTCGTCGCGGCGGGCAGCGGAGAAAGCGTAGGCCGCCTCGTCCTCCTCGTCGTCGGCATAGCGGGCGGCACGTTTATCCTGCGCATGGCCCTGACCGGCGTGGCGCGCCGGCGGGTAGCGATCGTCATATTCGTCGTCGTCGTAATCGTCATCCGCCGGGGCGGGCTGCGGCGCGACGCGGCTGGCGTCGCGGGCCAGCGAGCCGTAGCCGGTGCGCACGTCGTTGGCCGGCGCGCGGGGGGCGGGCTGGGGCGCCGGAGCATAGGCCGGCCTGCCGGCGGGAACGAGCGGCTGCGGGGGGCTTGCGTAATTGCCCTGCTGCGGGGCGGCCCGAACGCCGTCCATCCGGGCGGGCGCGCGTGACGGGGCGATCTGGGCGGGACGCGGATCCCACTCGCCGTCATCGTCTTCGTCATCATAGCCCGCGGCAGCCGTGGGCGCCGGGGTGCGGCCCGGCTGGAGATAGGGCTGGGCGTCGCGCGCGGGCTCGAACGGGCGCGGCGGCTGAAGCTGGCGCACCGGCTGGGCAGCAATTGGCTGGGGCGCGGGCTGGGCCGGACGGGGCGCGGGCGGCGGCGCATAGCGCTGGGCCGCCGCCGAGCGGCGTGGGTCAGCCGCCTGGGGCGCCTGCTCGGGCTCAAGACCGGCAAAATCGTCAAAGGGGTCGTCGTCGCCGATGAGCCGCGCGAGCTCGGCCAGGGGATCGTCACCAGTCGCCGCCGCGGCCGGGGCGGTGCGGGGGCGCGCTCCGCCCTCCGCGGCACCTTCGTTTCGCCGGTAGCGGAACCTGCTTTCGTCGACCATGTCGCCTCGATGTGTTGTCGCCGCCCACTTCGCCAGCTTGCGCGGACCGGACAGGACCCGCCCCTTATTCGGCCGCCACGGGACGAGAGCTCCGGCCGAGCGATCATTTCATCTCGTCGACGGCCTCCACCCCAAGGACCCGGAGACCCGAGGCGAGCACCGTGGCAACGCCGTGCACCAGGGCCAAGCGTGCCGAGGTCAACTCTCGATCATTCTCGATAATGAAGCGTAAATGTGGCAAGTCTTTTCCCCGGTTCCACTGGCCGTGGAACTCGCTTGCCAGTTCGTGCAGGAAGAACGAGACGCGGTGCGGCTCGCGGGCGCTCGCCGCCTGCTCCACGAGGCGCGGCCAGCCGGCGATGCGCCGCAGCAGCGTCAGCTCTCCCTCGTCGTCGAGTCGCTCCAGCGCCGCACCGGCGAATCCCTCCGGCGCCGCCGGCAGGTCGGCAAAGGCCTCGGCCGCGTTGCGCAGGATGGATTTGGCCCGGGCGTGGGCATATTGCACGTAGAACACCGGGTTCTCGCGGGACTGCTCGATCACCTTGGCGAGGTCGAAGTCCAGCGGCGCGTCGTTCTTGCGGAACAGCATCATGAACCGCACCGCATCGCGACCCACCTCGTCCACCACGTCGCGCAGGGTCACGAAGGAGCCCGCGCGCTTGGACATGCGCACCGGCTCCCCATTGCGGAACAGGCGCACCAGCTGGATCAGTTCCACGTCCAGCGTCGCCCGACCGGCGGATACCGCCTTCACCGCCGCCTGCATGCGCTTGACGTAGCCGCCGTGATCGGCGCCCCACACGTCGATCATCTTGAGGAAGCCGCGGTCCACCTTGTCCTTGTGATAGGCGATGTCGCCGGCGAAGTAGGTGTAGCTGCCGTCGGACTTCTTCAACGGCCGGTCCACGTCATCCCCGAAATCGGTGGAGCGGAACAGGGTCTGCTCGCGGTCCTCCCAATCCTCGATGGGCGCGCCCTTGGGCGGCGGCAGGCGGCCCTCATAGACCTCGCCCGAGGTGCGCAGCGCCTCGATGGTGGCGCCCACCTTGTCCACCGCGCCCACGGAGAGGGAGCGCTCGGAGAAGAACACGTCGAACTCGATGCCAAGGGCGGCGAGGTCCTCGCGGATCATCACCATCATCGCGCCGATGGCGAAGCTGCGGAAGATCGGCAGCCACTCGTGCTCCGGCGCGGCGAGATATTCGCCGCCGTGCATCTCGGCAAGCGCCTTGCCCACCGGCACCAGATAGTCGCCGGGATAGAGCCCGTCCGGGATCTCCGCCGTCTCTCCCGTCGCCGCCTCGCGGTAGCGCAGGAAGACGGAGCGGCCGAGCACGTCCACCTGGGCCCCGGCGTCGTTGATGTAATATTCCTTGGTCACTGCAAAGCCGGAGAAGGCGAGGAGCCGCGCCAGCGCGTCGCCGAACACCGCGCCGCGGCAATGGCCCACATGCATGGGGCCGGTGGGGTTGGCCGAGACATACTCCACATTCACCTTCTCGCCCGACCCGAGATCGGAGCGGCCGAACTCCAGCCCGGCGGTGAGCGCCGCCTTCAGCACCCGCGGCCAGAAGACGGTGTCGAGGGCGATGTTGATGAAGCCGGGGCCCGCCACCTCCACGCGCGCCACGCCCGCCACGTCCCTGAGCTTGCCGGCGATCTTCTCGGCGAGGTCGCGCGGCTTGGTGCCGGCATCCTTCGCCAGCACCATGGCCGCATTGGTGGCGAGGTCGCCGTGGCTCGCATCGCGCGGGGGCTCCACCACCACGCGGGCGAGTTCGAGGCCGGCGCCGATCTGGCCCTCGGCGGCGAGGGCGGCGACGGCTTCGCGGACGTGATCGGCGAAGATCGCGTAGACGTTCATGGAAGGGGGTCCGATCGGGTTGGTTGCCGGCGCGCCTAACGCAAGTCCGGCGTCAAGTCAAAGAAACGGGCGTGCTGGTCGAGGGCGTAGCGGTCGGTCATGCCGGCGATGTAATCGCACACCCGCCGCGCGAGGCGGGCCTCGCCGAGGCCTTCGAGGTCGTCGTGCCAGGAGGCGGGCATGTCCTGCGGCCGGGCGATGAAATGGGCGAAGAGGTCGCGCAGCACCTGCTGCGCGTCCGTCATGATGCGGTTGACCCGCTCATGCCGGTACATGCGGGGAAAGAGGAAGCCCTTCAGCGCCTTTTCCTTCTGCCGCATGCCGTCGGAGAAGGCGATGACGGGCCGGCCCAGGGCGCGGACATCGTCGGCGCAGGCCACGCCGGCCTCCTGGGCGATCCGCCCGCTCTCCTCCACCACGTCCTCGATGAGGCAGGTGATGACCCGCCGCAGCACCTCGTTCACCGTGCGCGGCACGTCGAGGGCCGCATAGCGGGCGCGGACCTCGCCCAATGCCTCGCCCACCAACGGCAGGCCGGCGATGTCGTCCAGCGTGAACATGCGGGCGCGCAGCCCGTCGTCGAGGTCGTGCACGTCATAGGCGATGTCGTCGGAGATGGCGGCAACCTGCGCCTCGGCCGAGGCGTGGCTCCACAATTCCAGATCCTGCAAGGCGGTATGGGCGCGGATGGCGTGGGGCAGGCCGTCGCGATAGCGGCCGATGCCGTTGCCGGCGCGATCGGTCAGCGGCCCGTTGTGCTTGGCGATGCCTTCCAGGGTCTCCCAGCTGAGGTTGAGGCCGTCGAAGGCGGCGTAGCGCCGCTCGATGCGGGTGACGACCCTCAGCGACTGGGCGTTGTGGTCGAAGCCCCCCTGCCCCGCCATGCAGGCGTCGAGCGCCCGCTCGCCGGCATGGGCGAAGGGAGGATGGCCGAGATCGTGCGCGAGGGCCAGCGCCTCGGCGAGGTCCTCGTCCAGACCCAGCGCCCGGGCGATGGAGCGCGCCACCTGCACCACCTCCAGCGTATGGGTGAGGCGGGTGCGGTAATGGTCACCCTCGTTGAAGACGAAGACCTGCGTCTTCTGCTTGAGGCGGCGAAAGGCGGTGGAATGGATGATGCGGTCGCAGTCGCGCCGGAACGGGCTGCGGGGCGGCATCTCCGGCTCGTTCACCAGGCGACCGCGCGTCCGCTCGGCATCGCAGGCCCAGTCCACGCGGGCCCGTGCGCCGCTCACCGCCATCAATCGCCTCCCGTTTTGCCGGCCTGTGCCGTGCCTTGGCGCGGCCGGCCGAGCTTATTGCGCCGCACGCCCTTTAAATCGGGGGCGGATGGACTTACCTTAGAGGCCATTGCCAGCTTCAATTCGTAAAGTCGATACCATGGAAACCTCCCTCGCCCCGACCGTTCCCGCCGACGCCCCCGTCGCCGAGGTGGAGTTCATCGTCACCGACGCGGCCGCTCGCCGCATCGGCCAGATCCTCTCCTCCGAGCCCCAGGGCACCTTCCTGCGCATCAGCGTCGAAGGCGGCGGCTGCTCCGGCTTTTCCTACAAGTATGATGTGACGACCGAGCAGACCGAGGACGACCTCGTCATCGAGAAGGAAGGCGCCAAGGTGGTCGTGGACCGCCTGTCGCTGGACTACATCAAGGGCTCCCAGCTCGATTACAAGGCCGACCTGATGGGTTCCGCCTTCAAGATCTCGAACCCCATGGCCACCGCCAAGTGCGGCTGCGGATCGAGCTTCGGCGTCTGAGCCAAAGCTGTCCGCCGGTTTCGCCGCTCTCCCGCCCGCGGGGGAGCGTTTCGGCGTGTCCGCTCAGGGCGCCACGTTGTGCGGCACCGCGTTGCGCCAGGGGCGCGGCAGGCCCGTGGGCCAGTCGTCGCCGTAGCAGGGGAAGAACCGCTCGGTGCGGGCATAGATGATGAGATCGGGCGCGTAGCGCTTCACATCGTCGAAATTGAAGTCGCAATTGCCGGTGACGCGGGCCGAGGCGTGGATCCAGGCCACCTCCTTCACCGGCGCGTTCACGAACAGCCGCGGCCACACGCTGGCGGTAAAGGAATCGCCCATCACCAGCACCTTCAGGCCGGTCGGCGCATAGTCGCGCACCACCGACTTGAAGGCCGGGTGCTCGTTGGTGTGCCGCAGCGCCGGATCGAAGCGGACCTTCGACGCCTTGTCGGGAATGACGAGGCGGAAATTCTCTTCCTTCACCTCCGGCGGCATGCGGGCGCTGCGCAGCAGATCGCCCCGGGCGACGGGCATGGGCGGGCCGACCACTTCGAGCGGGTTCACCGCCCAGTCGGGATGCCCCGCCGCCTGCATCACCGCATTGAAGGCCAGCACGCTGGAGCGGGCGTTCCAATGGGTGTCGGTGAGGAGATAGCGCGGCCGCGGGCTTGCCTTCAGCAGCGGCCGCAGATCGACGATGGTGACGCCCTCCGCCCTGAGCCCTGCCAGCGCCAGGTCGTATTCGGTGGTGGAATAGGCGAGAAGGTCGTTCCAGGCCGGCAGCGCCTCCAACTCCACCGACTGGGCGTTGGGCGGGATAGCCACCACGATCCTGGTGCCCCTGGGCGCGAGCACGCGCTGCATCTCACCGATCATGGTGACGAAGCGCTCCACATTGGCAGCGCGCACCAGTGCACCGGCCGATTGGGCGGGCGTCTGCTCGCGGCCCCAGAAGAGATGTCCGTCACGGCCGGCATAGAAGGGGCGGCTGTCCGGCGAGCCGAGCGCTGCGCGAATCTGCCGTCGGAGCACCGGGAGCGTGGCGCGGAAGCCGAAATTGTCCTGCATGTAGCCGCCGATGTTGCGCAGCCACAGGTTCATCTTGCGGTCCAGCGGCCAATCGGCGGGAATTTTCGTCCGCCAGTTCCCGCTCGCAACGGGATCGGGAATGACGTTCGACAGCAACAGGAAGCCGAACAGGCCGGCGACCATGAGGCCGAGATAGCGGCGGTGGCGGGAGAGCAGGGTCACGATGCCTCCCTCAGAACCGGTAATAGAGGAACGGGGTGGCGGTGGTGCCGCCAACCCATGCGACGCTCACCAGCATCAGCGCGGCCACGAAGGCGAAATCCGCCACCCGCGCCAGCGCCCCCTCCCCCGACAGCAGCTGCCAGCGCGGCCAGCGGAAGAAGCCGATGAGCCCGCCGGCGACGAGGGCGAGGATCGCCAGCGGCGTCAGCCCGAAGCCGAGCGCCATGGAGGCGCGGCTGAAGCCGTTGAGACCGACGAGGCCATGGAACATGTCGATGGCGCCCGGGAAGCTGTCGGCGCGGAACCAGACCCAGCCCAGCATCACCACCAGCACGGTGTAGAAATGGGACACCACCCCCGGCGCGCGCTTCAGCCAGCGGCCGAGGAAGGCCCGCTCGATGATGAGGAAGGCGCCGTGGTGGGCGCCCCAGATCACGAAATTCCAGCTCGCCCCGTGCCACAGGCCGCAGAGCAGGAAGACGGCCGAGAGATTGATGTAGGTGCGCAGCTCGCCCCGCCGGTTGCCGCCCAGCGGGATGTAGAGATAGTCGCGCAGGAAGGCCGACAGGCTCATGTGCCAGCGGCGCCAGAATTCGGTGATGGAGTGGGAGGCGTAGGGCAGGCGGAAATTCCGCGGCAGCGCGAAGCCCACCATGATGCCGAGGCCCACCGCCATGGTGGAATAGCCGGCGAAGTCGAAATAGATCTGCACCGTATAGGCGTAGAGGCCGAGCCACGCCTCCACGAAGGTCGGGTGCGTGGTGGTGCCGAACACCCCGTCCACGAGGCGCGCCACCTCGTCGGCGATCAGCACCTTCCAGGCGAGCCCGATGACGAACAGGCGCGCCCCGGCCGAGAAGCGCGCCATGGTCACCCGCCGCTCGGAGAGCTGCCGCGCCACCGTGGCATAGCGCACGATGGGGCCCGCCACGAGCTGAGGGAACATGCACATGTAGAGGGCGAACTGGGCGGGATCCCGGTTGGCGTGGACCTTCCGCTTGTAGATGTCGGCGAGGTAGGAAATGGCGTGGAAGGAATAGAAGGAGATGCCGAGCGGCAGCGCGATCTGCGGCACCGGCACTTCGAGCCCCATGGGCTCCACCAGCGCGTTCAGATTCTCCACCAGGAAGCCGGTGTATTTGAACACGCCCAGCAGGACGAGGTTGAAGGCGACGCCCCAACCCAGCACCCGCACCCGCGCCGGCCCCTCGCGCGCGTCGATGGCCTTGGCGAGGAAGAAGTTCGCCGCAACCGAGCCGAGCAGCAGCAGGATGTGCGGCGTATAGCCGGCCGCATAGAAGACAAGGGAGAAGGCGAGGAAGATGTAGTTCCGCGTGGTAATGGTCTTCGCGGAGAAATAGGCGATGAGGAAGAGCGGAAAGAAATAGAATAGGAATTCGATGGACGCGAAGGTCATGCCGCCCGGCCGCCTGAGGATGTCAACGGGCGTTCCTGCCATTCTTTGCCCGCAGACGCAAGCCTTTGGGGCTGAAGGCGAAGCGTAGCAACGCGTTGCCCTCGGGCGCGCGGACCCACCGGCAATCTCCTGCTGCGTGTTGCCTCCGGTGCCGTGCCGCGTATCCTCCCGGACGAAGGAGCCCGCCCGCCATGCGCATCGCCACCTGGAACGTTAATTCCATCCGCCAGCGTCTCGACCATGCGGTGCGCTGGCTCGGCGAGAGCCGGCCGGACGTGGTCTGCCTGCAGGAGATCAAGTGCCAGAGCGAGGCCTTCCCCAAGGAGGCCTTCGAGCAGCTGGGCTACAACGTCACCGTCCACGGCCAGAAGGGCTTCAATGGCGTCGCCTTGCTGTCGCGCCTGCCGCTGGAGGACGTGAACCACGGGCTCGCCGGCGACGACGGCGACGAGCAGGCCCGCTTCATCGAGGCGGTGGTATCGGTGAAGGGCGGCGTGGTGCGGGTCGCCTGCATCTATCTGCCCAACGGCAACCCGCCCGATACGCCCAAATATCCCTACAAGCTCGGGTTCATGGAGCGCCTTGCCGCCTTCACCGCGGACCGGCTGAAGCTGGAGGAGCCGCTGGTGCTGGCCGGCGACTTCAACGTCATCCCGGCGCCGCGCGACGCGGCCGAGCCCGCCGCCTGGGTCAACGACGCCCTGTTCCTGCCGCCGACGCGCACCGCCTTCCGCGACCTGATCCATCTCGGCCTGACGGATGCGCTGCGCGCCACCTCCGATGCGGGCGGGCTCTACACCTTCTGGGATTATCAGGCGGGCGCCTGGCAGCGGAACCTCGGCATCCGCATCGACCATCTGCTGCTGTCGCCGCAGGCCGCCGACCGCCTGATCGCCACCGGAGTGGACAAGCACGTGCGGGCCTGGGAGAAGCCCTCGGACCATGTGCCGGTCTGGGCCGATTTCTCCATTGCGGCCTGAACAGGTGGCCGAGTCCCCTGCCCTTCTGGACGGAGGCTGCCTGTGTGGTCGCCTCAGGTATCGGCTGCGCGGGGTAAAGAGCGCCTATTGGTGCCACTGCACCATGTGCCGGCGCGCGTCCGGCTCTGCCGCTTTGCCCTGGGCGAGCGTGGCGCGGCCGGATTTCGAGATCACAGCCGGCACCCCATCGGTCTATGAGTCGTCGCCGGGGGTGCGGCGGCTGTTCTGCGGCAGCTGCGGCAGCCCCATCGCCTTCGACATGGCGCGGGAGGAGGACGTGGACGTGACGCTCGGCACGCTCGATGTGCCCGACGCGCTCATTCCCACCCATCATATCTGGACGCAGTCGGCCCTCGACATGAGCGAGGGGCTTGGCGCGACCCTGCCGCGGCATCCGGCCGAACGGCCGGATGAGACCTGAAGTCCCGGCTCCGCGATTCCGGTTCAGCGATTCCGATTCAGCGCTTGGCCGTCTTCAGCCAGCTTTCGAGATAGGTCAGGGCCTTTTCGCGGTCGTCGGGCGTCGCCTCGGCGAACGCCTGCTCCTGGAGCGTCACCACCCATTTGTCGGAGGGGCGCACAGCCGCGTCGCGGGCGAGGGTCAGCCACATGAGGCCACGGGCCGGCTGCCGGGGCACGCCCTCGTCGCCGCGGAACAGCAGCTGGCCGAGCACCGCCTGGGCCTCGAACTGGCCCTTCTGCGCCGCCAGCGTCAGCCAGCGACCGGCGTTGCGCGCGTCGCGCGGGCCGCCGACGCCATCGAGATAGAGCTTGCCCAGCTGGTACTGCCCGTCCGCGTCGCCGAAATAGGAGGCGGCATACGAGAACATGTCCCGCGCCCGCGAGGGGTCGCGCTTCACGCCAGCGGACGGAATGCCCACGAGATAATAGGAGCCGAGCGCCACGAAGGCGTTGGCGACAAAGCGCGATTGCGCGGTGCCGGGATAGTCCTCGGCATGGGTGTTGGCGATCTTCTGGAAATAGTCGAACGCCTTGGCGTCGTCCCGCTTCACCCCGTCGCCGTCCGCATAGATGCGACCGAGCTTCCATTGCGCAATGGCGTGGCCTTGCGCGGCGGCATAGCCCAGAGCGTCGATGCCCTTGGCGGTCTGGCCGGCGCGCAGCGCCTGCGCCCCGGTGCGGAAGGCCTCATCCACCGGCCGCACGGCGGGCGCGAGCGGCACGTTGGCGGGCGGGGTCAGGGGCTGCATCTCGTAGGGCTGGAGGGCCTGTGCGGTGCCGTCGAAGGCCTGCGCCACCGGCATGGTCAGGCAGGCGCCCACAAGGGACGCCAGTACGCCGGCCAGCACCATCGATCCGCGGGCACCGGACGGACGGCCGCCACGGCCCGCCCGCACGGAGCGGCGGACCGGCCGGAAGATCAGTTCCTGTTGTGCTGCACCCGAATTCATGATGCCGGGAAGATGCCCGCGCGCGGCGGCAATATCGGGGCCGAGGAAAGGCCGAGGCGCGGCGCCGATTGGGCGTGCTTTCCCGCGAACTTTGGAGCGAAGACCGATCACGCCCCCCGGCGTCTTCGCTCGCTTGCTGCAACGTCCGTCCATCAGGACCCACCTTAGGCGCGGCGTCCGGAAACACTTTCCGGGCTACGCTCACCGCCGCGCGTTGGCTTCTGGTTTCGTAACGTTTTGTGGCGAGTTCGCGGCGTTTGGGGCGCCGGGGAGGGCTGGCGATCCGAAGGATTCGCAGTGTGGCTTCTCTGTCACAAATGCTTGAGCGGGAATCGCGCCGCCGTGATCAGGGCGTGACCGCGCCGCCGCGCAGGCGCAAGTCCGCCATGAGGCCCGCCGAGACGGTCGCCGCCGCAAGCGAGACCCGCCGTCCCGCGGCGTTCACCGTGCGGGCGATCCAGTGGTTGCAGTTGCGCATCAGGTGGTAGTCGCCGACGGCGCGGAAGAAGAGGCTCGGCCCGTAGAGCCCCGGCCCCAGCGCCTCCACCGGCCCGGCGGGACCGGTGGCAAGTGTGGCGTCGATGGACGCCGCCGTCTTGTCGAATCCCTCGGGTGGGAGGTCGAGGCGCAGCCGGTCGGAGCGGGCGAAATAGGCGGCGGGATCACCGGCGACGCCCACCACGTGCAGCACCGAGCCGTTGCCGCTGGCGAACAGGGCACGCAGCGCCTGGGGCAGGGTCGCGACGGACAGGCTCGGGACGTTCCGGTAGAAGCCCTCGTCGCCCCAGCCGATCTCCACATGGTCATAAGCGACGAAGGGGCTTAGGGCGGCAGCGAGGCGCGCCAGCCCCAGCGCCTGCGCCCGCGCGGCGAGGAGCGCCCGCGGCAGCACCAGGCCGGCGTGATAGCCGTGGTCCACCACCATCACCGGCACGTCGTGCGGCAGGGGCGGCCGGTTGCCCCGGTCTCCCGGCAGGTCGGTGATGAGGAACAGCAGAGCGATGGCGGCCAGCACCCCGCAGAGCGCGAGGGCCGCCCGCCGCATCACGCCGCCGGGCTGCCGGAGAGCTGGCCGATGGCGGCCCGGACCTTCTCCTTGCGCAGGAGGTACTCCTCGCGCTTCTCGCGCTCGGCCTCCACCACCTCCTCGGGGGCGCGGGCGACGAAGCTCTCGTTGGAGAGCTTGGCGTCGATGCGGGCCACTTCCTGTTCCAGCTTGCCTTCTTCCTTGCGCAGGCGGACGAGCTCGGCGGCGAGGTCCACCACGCCGGCGAGCGGCAGTGCCGCCACCTCGCCGCGCACCACCATCTGCACCGCCTCGGCCGGCATGGTGGCGGCGATGGTGACGTCGGAGATGCGGGCGAGCCGGCGGATGGCATCGTCCCACGCCGCGGCGCGGGCGGTGGTCTGCGGCCCGGGCTCCACCAGCACGAGGGGCACCTGGGCGCCGGCCGGCACATTCATCTCGGCGCGGACCGAGCGGATCTCGGTGACGAGGTCCACCACCCAGCCCACCTCGGCCTCGGCGTCGGGGGCTTCCAGGCCGGCGAGGTCCGGCCACGGCGCCAGCGCGAGCAGGCCGCGGCGGGGCGGCCCCTCCTTGCCGGTCTCCGCCCACAATTCCTCGGTGAGGAAGGGCATGAAGGGGTGCAGCAGCGCCATGGCCACATCCAGCACATAGGCGGTGGCGGCGCGGGTCTCGTCCTTGGCGGCGCCGTCGGGACCGGAGAGGACCGGCTTCGCCAGCTCCAGGTGCCAGTCGCACACCACGTTCCAGATGAAGCGGTAGACCGCGCCGGCCGCCTCGTTGAACCGGTAGGCGAGGATCGCCTCGCTGACCTCGGCGCTGGCGCGGGCCGCCTCGCCGATAATCCAGCGGTTCAGCGTGCCCTCCACCTTCGCCGGATCGAAGCCCTCGGCGCGCACGCAGCCGTTCATCTGGGCGAAGCGCACGGCGTTCCAGAGCTTGGTCGCGAAGTTGCGGTAGCCCTCGACGCGGGAGGTGGCGAGCTTGATGTCGCGCCCCTGCGCCGCCATGGCGGCCAGGGTGAAGCGCAGGGCATCGGCGCCGTATTTCTCCACGAGGTCCAGGGGGTCGATGACGTTGCCCTTGGACTTCGACATCTTGGCGCCCTTCTCGTCTCGGACGAGGGCGTGGATGTAGACGTCCTTGAACGGCACCTCGCCGTCCATGAAGTGCAGGCCCATCATCATCATCCGGGCGACCCAGAAGAAGATGATGTCGAAGCCCGTCACCAGCACGGAGGTGGGGTAGAACTTCTTCAGCTCGTCGGTCTCGTTCGGCCAGCCCATGGTGGAGAACGGCCACAAGGCGGAAGAGAACCAGGTATCGAGCACGTCCTCGTCACGGGTGAGAAATTGGGCCCGCTTGTCGGCGTCGTCGATGAGCGCCTGCGCCTCGTCGGGGGAGAGGGTCTCGTTGCCTACGTTGTGGGCCAGCGCCTCCTCGAAGGCGGCGTCCGCATCCTCGGCGACGAAGACGTTGCCGAACGGGTCGTACCAGGCCGGGATCTGGTGGCCCCACCACAATTGCCGCGAGATGCACCAAGGCTGGATGTTCTCCAGCCACTCGAAATAGGTCTTCTCCCAGTTCTTCGGCACGAAGATCGTTCGCCCCTCCCGCACGGCAGCGAGGGCCGGCTGGGCGAGGGTCTTGGCGTCGACGTACCACTGATCGGTAAGCCAGGGCTCGATGACCACGTTGGAGCGGTCGCCATGGGGCACCATGTGCGGGTGCGGCTCGATCTTCTCCAGCAGCTCCAGCGAGGTCAGAAGCTCGACGATCTGCTTGCGCGCGGCGAAGCGGTCCATGCCCTTCAGGTGGGAAAGGATGCCGGCGGCATCGGGCGAATCCCCATAGGCCTCGGGCCGCTCGGCGTAATCGTCGAGGATGCCCTGCGGGTCGATCCGCGCCTCGGCGTCGAGCACGTTGATCATCGGCAGGTGATGCCGCTTGCCCACCTCGAAGTCGTTGAAATCATGTGCCGGCGTGATCTTCACCGCGCCCGAGCCCTTCTCGGGGTCGGAATATTCGTCCGCAACGATGGGGATGCGCCGGCCCACCAGAGGCAGCACCACGTGCTTGCCGATGAGATCGGCATAGCGCTCGTCGTCGGGATGCACCGCCACCGCCGTGTCGCCGAGCATGGTCTCGGGCCGCGTGGTGGCCACCACGATGAAGCGGTCCTTCTCGCCCTCGATGGCGTAGCGCAGGTGCCAGAGATTGCCCTTCACCTCCACCTGCACCACCTCGAGGTCGGAGATGGCGGTGATGAGCTTGGGGTCCCAGTTGACGAGGCGCTTGTCCTTGTAGATCAGTCCCTCGCGATAGAGCTGAACGAACACCTTGAGGACGGCGCGGGACAGCCCCTCGTCCATCGTGAACCGCTCGCGCGACCAGTCGCAGGACGCGCCGAGCTTCTTCAGCTGGTTGACGATGGTGCCGCCGGATTCGGCCTTCCACGCCCACACCTTCTCGATGAAGGCGTCGCGGCCCATGTCGCGGCGGCCCGGGAGCTGCTGCTGCATGAGCTGGCGCTCCACCACCATCTGGGTGGCGATGCCCGCATGGTCGGTGCCCGGCTGCCACAGCACGTCCTTGCCGCGCATGCGCTCGAACCGCGCCAGCACGTCCTGCAGCGTATTGTTGAGCGCGTGGCCCATGTGCAGGGAGCCGGTGACGTTGGGCGGCGGAATGACGATGGAGAAGCCTTCGGCGTCCTTGCGGTCCGGACGGCCGCAGCGGAAGGCGCCGGCCTGCTCCCAGGCCCCGGCGATACGCTCTTCGACGGCGGCGGGATCGAAGACTTTTTCCAGCATGAACGAGGCTCCGCGGATGCGCTCGGCCTGGGCCGGCGCTCCGCGCCGGACCCGGCTCCGCGTCCGCCGTGGACGGGACAGGTCTGCGCGCGTTAAAGCCGCTTGAATGGCCCGGCGTCAACACGCCGGCGCATCGCCTCAGCGCGGACGGCGGGCGACGCGCTCGATCTCGGCCCGCACCAGGGCCTCGACGATGGTGGGAAGGTTGGCGTCCAGCCAGTCCTTCAGCATGGGCCGAAGGATCTCCTTCACCAGATCCTCCACCGTGCGGTCCTTCTGCGGCAGCAGCACATCGCCGAGGGAGCGGAAGGCGGCGTCCACGGCCGCGTCGGCGGTGGGGGACAGCAGGTCGCGGCGGCGGGTCGCCTCGGCAGACGCCGGGCGTTCGGTGGATGCGGCGGCATCGGACGCGTCCCAGTCGCGGGCCGGGGGACGTGCCTGCGGGCGCGGAGGCGGCGCAGCTTCCCGCGGCGCAGCGGCGGGGGCGGCGCGGCGCTGGGGAGCGGACTCAAATTCGTCGTGCCCGGCCGGGGCATTCGGCGGGGCGGAATGGGCGTCGGCTGGCCGGCGCTGCATCCGCGCGCGGCGCAGCGCCGCGGCTTCGGCAAACCCGGCATCGTCGGCTTCGTCCGGCCATGCCCGCTCGGAGCCCTGTGCCGACGCATGGGGCGACGGGGAGTTTGGGTGAACGGGAGCCTCCTGCGTCAGGGGCCGCCGGGCCAGGTGCGCGGGCCGCGCAGGGGCGGGCTCATGCTCCGCGGGAGCGGCGTCAGCCGGCCGGCGCGGGCGCGGATCGCTCGCGCCATAGGGCGCGCCGTCATAGGCCGGGCCGGGACGGGAGGGGTTGGGCTGGACGGTCGCCATCTGCACCTCGGGGCGACGGCGCTCAGTGCCGTCCGCGCGGGGAGCGGGACGTGCAGGCGCCTGGGGCATCTCGTCATCCGCCATGATGCGGCGGATGGAGGCCAGGATTTCTTCCATCGAAGGCTCTTGAACCTTGGGGATCGCAGCCATGTCCCGACCTCGGTCGAATTCGACCCGACGGCGCGCCGCGAATTACTGCCGGGCGGCGAGAATCACCAATCGCTGCAAGGAGTATGACACCGCCCCGGCAGGCCAAAGAAGAGGCCCGCCGGGTGTGCGGGGTGTTTATTTTCCGTCCGGCGTGCGCACGCCAGCCCAGCTGTCGCGCACCTGATCGTAATGCACCCGCGGATCATAGTAATTGACCCGCAGCCCGAGGGAGGGTGCATCGAGCCGGCCGATGATCGACACCAGCGTATAGGCCGCGACGACGCGGTCGCGCTGGGCCACCACCAGCGAGGACTGGGAATTGGTAAGGTCGCGCTGGGCGTTCAGCACGTCGGTGGTGGTGCGCTGGCCGACCCGCCATTCCTCGCGGACGCCTTCCAGCGCCAGGGTGTTGGCGGCGACCGAGGCCTGGGCAGCCTGGATCTGCGCCTTGGCCGCTTCCAGGGCGCCCCAATACTGAACTGCCTGGGCGCGGATGGTGTCGCGGTTCACGTCCACCTCGATCCGGGCCTGGGTGAGCAGTTCCTTGGCCTGCCGGATGTTGGCGTATTCAACGCCGCCCTGGTAGATCGGCACCGAAAGGTTCAGCGTCACCGCCGCGCCGCCGAGGGAGTCGACCGCGAAGTTCTGGTCGTACGCCTGCGACAGCTGGCCCTGCAGCGACAGGTTGGGCATCAGGCCGCCCTCGGCCACCTTCACCTGGAACACCGCCGCGTCCACGGCGAATTCCGACGCCTTGACGGCGGGGTGGTGGGTGAGGCCGGCGTTGATGACGCGGTCGAGCTGGGCCGGGATCGAGGCCTCGATGGAGCGCGGCGTGTAGAGCTTGCCCGGCTCGACGCCGATGACCTGCCGGTACACCGCGCGCGCCGAGGAGAGGTTCGCCACGGCCTGGCTGACCTGGTACTGCGCGTCGGCGACGCGCGCTTCGGCCTGGGCGACGTCGGTGCGCGTCACCTCGCCCACGTTGAAGCGGTCACGGGTGGCGCGCAGTTCCTGCTGGAACGCCGCGAGGCTCTTGTTCTGCAGGTCCAGCAGCGCGATGGCCTGGATCACGTTCATATAAGCTGTGACGCCGTTGAGCAGCACCGTCTGTTCGGTGTTGCGCAGCGTCTCGCGCGAGCCGCGGACCTGGGACTCGGCATTGCGGGTCTGGTTCGCGGTGACGAAGCCATTGAACAGGGTGTAGGCGGCGGTCAGCGCGAAGGAGCGCGGCCAGAGGGTGCCGCTGGTGCTGATGCCGGAGGACTTCTGCTTGCCGTACTCCACGCCGCCCTGCGCCGTGGCGCTGAGGGTGGGACGGTAGCCGGACAGCGCCTGAGGCACGGTCTCGTCCGTCGCGCGCGTCCCCGCCCGCTGGGAGTTCAGCGTGGGGTTGTTCGCATAGGCCATCGCAAGCGCCGCATCCAGGGACTGGGCGTGGGCGCCCGCCATGGACAGTGCAACGATGCCGGCCCCCGCCAAACCCGTTAAACCGCTTCGGCGAATGCGTCTTCCAACCGACATCCCAATCTCCCGATCCGACACGGCCATGCAGACTCGCCGCACCGACTCTGCCGCGCGGTAACCTCCGGGTAAGATATCTGTCCAGCTCTGGATCCGAAACCGATCGGTTCGATTGCCCGGACGTTTTCAGATCAGCGCGGCAAACGCGCCACACTGCTCAGAAAGTGAAGCGTGGCGCGGATTTGAAGCCGGGAAGCGGGGGAACGGCGGCGTTGAAGGCGACGCGCTCGCTCACCATTCCTGCCACCTTGGTAAACACGCAGGCCCGGCCCGCCCCCCCGTGGCCGACCACGGCGATGAGTCGTCCCCCCTCCTTGATCTGCTCCAGCAGGGCGGCCGGGACCTCGTCCACCGAGCCGTTGAGGAGGATCAGGTCGTAGGGTGCCTCGGCGCTCCAGCCGGCGGTCAGCTTGCCCTGCATGATCGCGACGTTCGCGACCCCGAGCTCGGAGAGGGTGGCGGTGGCGGCGGCCGCCAGCTCGGTATCCTCCTCCACGGCCACCACCTGCTGGGCGAGGCGCGACAGCACGGCGGCGGAATAGCCGGTGCCGGTGCCCACATCGAGCACATGCTCATGCTCCTGCACGTCGGCAAGCTGGACGAGGCGGGCGAGAATCATCGGCTCGATGAGGTAGCGGCCCGGCTCGCCGGACTTCAGCGCCAGATCGTCGTCGATATAGGCCAGCGATTTCAGCCGAGCGGGAACGAAACGCTCGCGCGGGATCTCAAGCATGGCGCCGACGATGCGGGGGTCGGTGACGTTGTTGGTCCGCACCTGCCCGTCCACCATCCCGCGGCGAAGCTCGACGAAATCGATCATGTTGCGTCTCCGGCCATCCCCTCGGCGCCGGGCCGTGCCGCGGAGGCTCGCCTTCAACCCGTGCCGTTCGGCTCAAGAGCCATATCGCCGCCCCTTTTGCAAGGCGCCGCGGCCGCTGTGGCCGCGGGTCGCATGGCGTGTGCCGGCCGCGGGGAGGACCTTGATTCGACCTGCACGGGCCAAGATGGCCCCTGCCCCGCTGCGGGCGGCAGTGCCGCGACGGAGAAATGAAGATGGCGCCACCCTTCCCTCCGGCCGAGCCGGAAGCCGGCCTCGACGAGGCAGCGGTGCGGCGGCTCGTGCATCTGTTCTACGCGCGGGTGCAGAAGGATGCGCTCCTCGGCCCCGTCTTCGGCGGGCGCATCGCCGATGGCGCCTGGCCGGTGCACCTCCAGAAGATGTGCGATTTCTGGTCGTCGGTCCTGCTGAAGTCGGGCCGCTACGAGGGCCGCCCGCTGCCGCCGCATCTGGCGCTCGGCGCCGACGCAGGCGAAGCGCACTTCGCCCGCTGGCTGGCCCTGTTCAGGCCCACCGCCCTCGAGGTGCTGCCGCCCGCGGCGGCCCAGCAGGCCATCGCCCATGCCGAGCGCATGGCCCACTCCTTCCGACTCGCCATCGCCTTTCACAATGGCGAGGACACCACCCGCATCGTTCCTTTCGCATAATGCGAGCGGCTCCAAGTGCACGGTGGGTAACAGACGGACGCAATTTGTAATCCCGCGCCGCCCGATCAGTCTCGACCACGTTGCCCGAATTGGCTAAACCGCCTTACTTTCGGTGAGTTGGGGAGGCAAGCCATTGGTCCAATTTGGACAAGGGAGCGTGAAATCTTGCGTTCAATGACGGTTGCAGCGGTCATCCCCCTCTACAACGGTGCGCCCTACATTCGGCAAGCTCTGGAAAGCGTCCTGGCCCAGACCGAGCCGGCCGACGAGATCATCGTGGTCAATGACGGCTCGACCGACGATGGGCCCGCCATTGTTGAAGAGATGGCACGGCACCACCCGATCCAGCTGCTCCACAAGCCCAACGGCGGGCAGTCGTCCGCGCGCAACCACGCCATCCTCCACACCAGCTGCACCCATATCGCCCTGCTCGACCAGGACGACGTCTGGTACGAAGAGCATCTGGAGATCCTCAAGGCGCCCTTCCGCGAGGGCCGAATCCGCCGCCTGGGCCTGGTCTATGGCAACCTCGACCAGATCACCCGCGACGGCCGGCTGCTGCTGGAACGCTGCCTCGACGAGGTGCCCACCGTTCACCCGAAGAAATCGCTCACCCAGTGCCTGCAGCACGACATGTTCATCCTGCCCGGTGCCTCGCTGGTGGACCGGCAGGCGGTGATCGACTGCGGCATGTTCGACGAGCGCCTGTCGGGATACGAGGACGACGATCTGTTCCTGCGGCTGTTCACCGCCGGGGTGAAGAGCTGCTACCTCAACGTGGCCGTCACCCAATGGCGGATCTATCCCGGTTCGACCTCGTTCACCGCCCGCATGGCGCGCTCGCGGATGATCTATTTCCACAAGCTCGTCGAGGCCTATCCCGACGAGCCGCGGCTCGGGCTCCACTGGCGCCGCGACGTCATCGCGCCGCGCTTCATGCACCTGCTGCGCAGCGAGTTCCTGAACGGGTCCAAGACCGGCGATAGGGAGCGCATGGATCAGTCGTGGAAGGACATGCAGGCCGTTGTCCCCTTCCTCAAGCGCAGCGTTCGGCTGCGCATGCGGCTTCTGGGGCCACTGATCGACACGCTCTACCGGGGCCCTCTCACCAGCCTGTCGCGCCGGCTGCTGCGCACCGCCATCGACTGAGGCGTCACCGGCCGGGCGGCAGGGGACAACCCGACGGAATGCTTGCACGGCCGGTGCGAACGCCTTAAGAACACGCGCTCGTGAGGCCACGTGGCGGAGTGGTTACGCAGCGGACTGCAAATCCGTGCACCCCGGTTCGATTCCGGGCGTGGCCTCCATTCCCGCAGGACAGGCCGGCCGCACCTTTACCGCCGGATGACCCATCGCCGGGATGACCGCCGCAGCCGGACACCCCCGCGCATAAGCCGCCGCCCCGGGACGTGATCGCCGCAAGGCACTGGCCCGAAGGCGTTGACCTCAGGGCGTCGGCCCGAGGGCGTTGACTTGCTCCCCCGCCGGCGGTTCATGGGGAGACCGAAGCGGCCCCGCGCCCGGACGCCGCCGGAGACAGGCATGAAAGCGAAAGTACCCCCGCGCCTTGGTCCCCCGCCGACCTCGGACGAGACCACAGCCGTCCTGCGGCGCCTTGTCCTGTCGGACGGCCGCAAGCACTGGAAGGGCTACGCGCTCGCCTTCTCCTTCATGGGCCTCATGGCCGCCTGCACCGCCGGCCTCGCCTATCTGATGAACGATGCGGTCAACGCCATCTTCGTCAGTCCCACGCCCGCCGCCGTCTGGGCGGTGTCGGGCACGGTGATGCTGCTGTCGGTCATCAAGGGCGCCTCGGCCTATGGCCAGAGCATCACCATGGCGCGCATCGGCAACCGCATCGTCGCCGACAACCAGAAGCGCGCCTTCGACCAGCTTCTGCTCCAGGACGCCTCCTATTTCGGCCGCCACCACACGGCGGAGATCACCACGCGCTTCACTGCCGGCGCCAATGGCGCGCGCGGCGCGCTGGACCTCGTCATCACCAGCATCGGCCGCGACTTCCTCTCGCTGGTGATGCTGGCGGGCGTCGCCTTCGTGCAGGACCCCTTCCTGGCGGTGATCGCGCTGGTGGTGATGCCGGCGGCGGTGATCGGGACGCGCAAGCTCATCAAGAAGGCCAAGTCCATCTTCACCACCGGCTTCACGTCGGGGGTGAAGCTCTCGTCCATCGCCATGGAGGTGTTCCAGGGCGTGCGCACGGTGAAGGCCTATACGCTCGAGCCGGTGATGCGCGAGCGCACCCACAAGTTCATCGACGACGTGGAGGCCAATTCCAACCGCCTCGTGCGCACCCAGGCCAAGTCCAGCCCGCTCATGGAGACGCTGGGCGGCCTCGCCATCGGCGGCGTGGTGCTCTACGCCGGCTATAACGTCATCGAGATGGGCCGTTCGCCCGGGCAGTTCTTCTCAGTGCTCACCGCGCTGCTGCTCGCCTACGAGCCGGCCAAGCGCCTCGCCCGCCTGCACGTGGAACTGGTGAGCCATGTGATGGGCGCGCGCATGCTGTTCGAGCTTCTGGACGCCCCCGCCCCCGATACCGATGCCCCGGGCGTGCCCGCCATGCCGCGCCCGCGTGGGCGCGTTGAGTTCCGCGAGGTCGAGTTCGCCTATCGCCCCGGCGAGAACGTGCTGCGCGGCCTCGACCTCGTGGCGGAGCCGGGCCAGACCACCGCCCTCGTCGGCCAGTCGGGCGGCGGCAAGACCACCATCATCAACCTCATCGAGCGTTTCTACGACCCGCAGGCCGGCGCCGTGCTCATCGACGGCGTGGACACGCGCACGGTGTCGCGCACCTCTGTGCGGGCGTCGGTCGCGCTGGTGAGCCAGGACGTCTATCTGTTCTCCGGCACGGTGCGCGACAACATCGGCTTCGGCCGGCCCGGCGCGTCCGAAGCGGAGATCATCGCCGCGGCGCGGGCCGCCCATGCGCACGACTTCATCATGGGGTTCGAGAAGGGCTACGACACCGCCGTGGGCGAACACGGCGCCCAGCTCTCCGGCGGCCAGCGCCAGCGCATCGCCATCGCCCGCGCCTTCCTGAAGAACGCGCCCATTCTTCTCCTCGACGAGGCCACCGCCGCGCTCGATTCCGAATCGGAGGCGGAGGTGCAGAAGGCGCTGGCGGAGCTCGCTCACGAGCGCACCACCATCGTCATCGCCCACCGCCTTCAGACCGTGGTACGCGCCGATCGCATCTGCGTGGTGGAAGGCGGCCGGGTGGTGGAGAGCGGCAGCCACGAGGAGCTTCTCGCCCGTCGGGGCCGCTACTACGGCTTCTATTACGCCCAGTTCGCCCACGAGCAGGACCGCACCGCCAAGGTGCCGCCTGCGCCTGGCGGCGACCTGCTGAGCGCCTGAGCCGGAAAGGCTTTTCGCGTCCCGCACGGAGCGGGACGCATCGGCGACTTGGGGAAATTCGCGCTTTCGGCTTCACAAGCGCGCCCATGGTTGCTATATGGCCCGCCTCGGTCGCAAGACCCACGGTCCCTGATAGCTCAGTTGGTAGAGCGTTCGACTGTTAATCGAATGGTCGCAGGTTCGAGTCCTGCTCAGGGAGCCACCTTCATCACATCGCAGCATTCCGGCACCGGGCGGCGGATTGGCGTCGCCTGACAGGCCGCCTGTTGTGCCGCTGCCGCGCGGGGACATCCAGCTTGCCTGCGGGTGTGCAGGAGCGGCCTCGGACCTCCGACAGCTGCCGGGGGGCGCCGCTTCCCACCGGCTGGCTCTCAGGCCGCCCGCTAGTGCTTCAGGGCGAAGAGGTCTTCGGGGAGGCTGCGGCACACCTCGGCCACTTGCTGGAGCAGGCGGCCCATGGCGGAGGTCTTGCGCCACAAGAGGGCGATCTGCCGGCTCGGGCTCGAATCGCTGAACGACAGGAGATGGATGTTGCGCGCCGGCGGAACCGGGTCGCGCGTCGCTAGCATGGGCAGGAGGGTGATGCCGGCGCCCGCCGCCACCATCTGGCGCAGGGTTTCGAGGCTGGTGGCGCGGAATTCGGATTTCTCCCGCGCGCCCGTCAGCTGGCAGACCTCCAGCGCCTGGTCGCGCAGGCAATGGCCCTCCTCCAGCAGCATCAGATTGACGCCGGCGAGCTCCGAGACGGCGAGGGTGTCGCGCCGGGCCAGGGCATGGCTCTCGGGGACGGCGAGGAGGAACGGCTCCTCGAACAGATACTCGCTGTGGAAGTGGCTGTCGTGCACCGGCAGGGCCAGGAAGGCCGCATCCAGCGTGCCGAGATTGAGCCGCTGCACGAGGTTGGCGCTCTTCTCCTCGAACAGCAGGAGCTCCAGCTCGGGGAAGCGCGCCCGAAGCCGCGGCACCACGTGGGGCAGCAGGTAGGGGCCAAGGGTTGGGAAGACGCCGAGCCGCAGCGCGCCCCCCTCGGCCGAGCGGCTGCGGCGGGCGCCCTCCTTCATCTGCTCGACTTCGTTGAGAATACGGCGGGCCCGCTCCACCGCGTCGCGCCCCGCCGGGGTCAGCATCACCTTGCGCGGCGCGCGCTCCACCAGCGCCACCCCTAGCTCCTCCTCGAGCTTGCGGATCTGGGTGGAGAGGGTCGGCTGGCTCACCAGGCACACCTCGGCCGCCCGCCGGAAATTCCGGTGGTCGGCCAGGGCGACGAGATACTGCAGCTCGCGCAGGGTCATGGCGGCGCGCCGCGCGCCGGCGCCCGGCCTCAGGCGGCCTTGACCGCCTCCTCCTTCGGCGCGGTGCTGCGGATGAGGTGATCGAAGGCGGAGAGCGAGGCCTTGGCCCCCTCCCCGAGCGCGATCACGATCTGCTTGTAGGGCACCGTGGTGCAGTCGCCGGCGGCGAACACGCCGGGCACCGAGGTCTGGCCGTGGCCGTCCACGATGATCTCGCCGCGCGGCGAGAGGTCGATGGCGCCCTTCAGCCATTCGGTGTTCGGCAGGAGGCCGATCTGCACGAAGATGCCTTCCAGCTCCACCTTGTGGATGTCGCCGGTGCTGCGGTTCTCATAGGTGAGGCCGCTCACCTTCTGCCCGTCGCCGAGCACATCGGTGGTGCGGGCAGAGGTGAGGATGGTGACGTTGGACAGGCTCTTCAGCTTGCGCTGGAGCACGTCGTCCGCCCGCAGCTGGCCGTCGAACTCGATCAGGGTGACATGGGCCACGATGCCGGCGAGGTCGATGGCCGCTTCCACGCCGGAATTGCCGCCGCCGATCACCGCCACGCGCTTGCCCTTGAACAGCGGGCCGTCGCAATGGGGGCAGTAGGCCACGCCCTTGTTGCGATAGGTGTCCTCGCCGGGAACGCCCATCTGCCGCCAGCGGGCGCCGGTGGCGAGGATGACGGTCTTGGAGCGCAGGCTCGCGCCGTTCTCGAACGCCACTTCGACCACGTCGTTGCCGGGAATGAGCTTCACCGCCCGCTGGAGGTTCATCACCTCCACCTCATAGTCGCGCACGTGCTGCTCCAACGCGGCAGCAAGCTTGGGGCCCTCGGTGTAGGGCACCGAGATGAAGTTCTCGATGGCCATGGTGTCCAGCACCTGACCGCCGAAGCGCTCGGCCGCAACGCCGGTGCGGATGCCCTTGCGGGCAGCATAGATGGCCGCCGCCGCGCCGGCCGGGCCGCCGCCCACCACCAGCACGTCGAAGCGGTTCATCTCGCCCATGCGCTTGGCCTCGCGGGCGCCGGCACCGGTATCGAGCTTGGCGACGATCTCGGCGACGCCCATGCGCCCCTGCCCGAAGACCTCGCCGTTCAGATAGACGGTGGGCACGCTCATCACCTGGCGCGCCTCGACCTCGGACTGGAACAGCGCGCCGTCGACGGCGACGTGCTTCACCTTGGGGTTCAGCACAGCCATGAGGTTCAGCGCCTGCACCACGTCCGGGCAGTTCTGGCAGGACTGGGAGAAATAGGTCTCGAAGACGAAGTCGCCGTCCAGCGCCTTGATCTGCTCGATCACCTCTTCCTCCACCTTCGGCGGGTAGCCGCCGACCTGGAGCAAGGCCAGCACGAGGGAGGTGAACTCATGGCCCATGGGCATGCCGGCGAAGGTCAGCGCGATGGAATGGCCGGGGCTCGTGAGGGAGAAGGAGGGCACGCGCGAGGCGTCGTCCTTCTTCTCGATGAGGGTGAGCTGATGGGAAAGTTCGACGATGTCGACGAGCAGCTCGCGCATTTCCGCGGACTTAGGGCCGTCGTCCAGCGCCGCTTCGATCACGACGGGGCGGACCACACGCTCCAGATACGCCTTGAGCTGGGTCTTCATGGCAGCGTCGAGCATGGCAATCCTCCGGCTAAAAACGGTCTCATGACTTAAATTCACAACGTATATCCGCCGCAGGCCTGACCCGCGGCGGACGATCGAGGCGCCCCTCGCAAGAAGGGGGAAGCTCCGGGCGTAAGGCCCGGAGCCGATCGCCTGTAATCAGATCTTGCCGACGAGATCGAGGGACGGCGCGAGGGTCTTCTCGCCTTCCTTCCACTTGGCGGGGCACACCTCGCCAGGATGGGAGGCGACGTACTGGGCGGCCTTGACCTTGCGCAAAAGGTCGCCGGCGTCACGGCCGATGCCTTCGGCGGTGATCTCGACCGCCTGGATGACGCCGTTGGGGTCCACCACGAAGGTGCCGCGGTCGGCGAGGCCCTGGCCGGGACGCATCACCTCGAAATTGGTGGTGATGGCGCCGTTCGGATCGCCGATCATCGTGTACTGCACCTTGCCGATGGTCTCGGAGGAATCGTGCCACGCCTTGTGGGTGAAGTGCGTGTCGGTGGAGACCGAGTAGATCTCGACGCCGAGCTTCTGAAACTCGTCATAATGATCGGCCACGTCGCCGAGCTCGGTCGGGCAGACGAAGGTGAAATCGGCAGGATAGAAGAAGAACACGGACCACTTGCCGGCGAGATCGGCGTCCGACACCTCGATGAACTTGCCCTGCTTGAACGCCTGGGCCTTGAAGGGCTTGATCTTAGTATTGACGAGAGACATGGCAATTCCTTGGGTGGTAGTTGCAGTGCGACGGGCCGAAGCCATCGCAGTGCAACATACGGCCGGGGCCGGTATTTATGAAATAGATAAAATCGTCGAATTCGATAGAGATGCTCTATCGAAAGGCGCGCCAACTCACTGAGTTTCCCGTGGAATACAACGGCTGGCGCTCAGCTGGCGAAGCGGCCAAACGGCGTTGATGCGGTGCGACACAAGCGCGCGGATCGGGGCCGTTCGAGCGCCTGATCGCGAGTACTTCGCAGTTCGAGTATTGGCGCGCCGAATCGTCGCCGCACGTCCCTTGCTGAATGCCAACCCCGCCTGGCGGTCGGGTGACATGCCAGGTGCGCCCCGCCCTATCGCAGCCGGTCCAGCAGCTTCAGCAGCATGCCGCGTTCGGCGGCGTCGAGCGGGGCGAGGGTTTCCTCGGTGATGGCGAAGGCGTTGGGCGTCGCGCGGGCGATCACCTCCTGCCCCTCGGCGGTGAGCAGCACCACCAGCAGCCGGCCGTCCTCCGCATCCGGGCGCGTCTCCACCAGCCCGCGGCGTGCCAGCCGGTCCACCACGCCCTTGATGGTCGCGGCATCCATTGCCGTGAGGCGCCCCAGCAGATTTTGCGAGCAGGGCCCGGTTTCCGCCAGCTTCGACAGCGCCGCCCACTGGGTCATGGTCAGCTCGTCGCCGATGCGGGCGGCGAAGATGGTGGCGTGCCGCTGGCCCACCTGCCGCAGGATGAAGCCCACGTGCTCGTCGAGCACGTAAGGCGCATTGGTCTTGGAGCGCCGCACCGGGCGGCGCACTGGAGCGGGCGGTGCGTCGGCGGGGTCCGCCCTGCGGCGCGTGGTCCTCGGTTCGGCCATGGCTCACACCGCCAGATAGGCGTCGCGGATCTCGGGATTGGCCTCGAGGTCCGCCATGGTGCCGGAGAAGCGGATGCGCCCCTTCTCGATGATGTAGGCGCGGTCCGAGATCAGCTTGGCGAAATGCAGGTTCTGCTCGGAGATGACCACCGAAAGCCCCTGCTTCTTCATGGCGAGGATGGCGTCCGCCATCTGCTCGACGATCTTGGGCGCGAGGCCCTCGGAGGGCTCGTCCAGCAGCACGAGGGAGGGGTTGCCCATGAGGGTTCGGCCGATGGTGAGCATCTGCTGCTCGCCGCCGCTCATCTGCCCGCCGAGGCGCTTCTTCATCTCGCCGAGGTTGGGGAAGAGCGTGTAGAGCTGCTCCGGCGTCCAGGTGGCGACGCCCGGCCGCGGCGGCTGGCGCCCCACGGAGAAGTTCTCCTCCACCGTGAGGTGGCTGAAGATGCGCCGGTCCTCCGGCACGTAGCCGAGGCCCCGCCGCACGATCTCATAGGTGGGCAGGCGGGACACGTCCGCCCCGTCGAAGCGCACGGTGCCGGAGCGCTGGGGCACGAGGCCGACGATGGAGCGGAAGGTCGTGCTCTTGCCGGCGCCGTTGCGCCCCAGCAGCGCCACCACCTCGCCCGCGCCGATCTCCATCCCCACGTCGTAGAGGATGTGGGCGGGGCCGTACTGGCTATTGAGATTGGAGACTTCGAGCTTCATGCGGAGGCCTCCTCGTCGTGCCGCGCGTCATAGAGCAGGCCCTCGCCGAGATAGATGGCGCGCACCTGCGGGTCGCGGCGCACTTCGGCGGGCGTGCCGCGCGCGATCAGCTGGCCGCGATTGAGCACCATCACCGCGTCGGCATGCTCAAACACCACGTCCATGTCATGCTCGGTGAACAGCACGCCGATGCCCTTCTCCCGCGCGATCTCGGCGGTGAGGCGCATCAGCTCCACCCGCTCGCGCGGCGCCATGCCGGCGGTGGGCTCGTCCATGAGCAAAAGCCGCGGCTGGTTGGCGAGGGCGACCGCCAGTTCCAGGCGCTTCAGATCGCCGTAGGCGAGCTCGCCGCATGGCCGCTCCGCCTGGGGAATGAGGCCGACGAGACCGAGCAGTTCGTCCGCCTCCGCGCGGAAGGCCGCACCGGCGAAGCCGAACACACGTGCGATGTGGCCGTGGAAAGAGAGGAGCGCCACCTGCACGTTTTCCCGCACCGTCATGGAGGCGAAGGTGGCGGTGATCTGGAAGGTGCGGCCGACACCGAGGCGCCAGACGGCGCGGGGCGGCAGGCCCTTGATGTCCTTGCCGTCGATGCGCACCGTGCCGGCATCGGGCGGGATCTGGCCGTTGAGCATGTTGAAGCAGGTGCTCTTGCCCGCTCCGTTGGGGCCGATGAGGGCGAGCAGCCGGCCCGCCTCCAGCGTGAAGGACACGCCGCGCACCGCATGGACGCCGCCATAGGACTTGGCGAGGTTCTCGACTTCCAGCAGGGGGCTCATCGCGCGGCCTCCGCATTGGTGGCGGCCGCCGGGGCCTCGGTTGCCGGGCCGCGCCGGCGATGGCGCAGGTCCTCGATGAAGCCCACCACTCCCTTCGGAAAAGCGAGCACGATGACCACGATCACCCCACCCAGCACCAGCTTGGAGAGGTCGGTCTGGCTCATAAGCCAGATGGCCAGGGCCTTGTACAGCACCGCGCCCACCACCGCGCCGGACACCGTCTCGATGCCGCCGAGCAGCACCATCACCAGGCCGTCCACCGAGGTCGGAATGCCCATGTAGTCGGGAAACACCGAGCCCTTGAGAAAGGCGAACAGCGCGCCGGCCACCCCCGCGAAGGTCCCCGCGACGACGAAGGCGGCCCACTGCATGCGCTGGCGGTCGAGGCCGATGGCTTCCGAGCGCAGCGCGCTGTCGCGCACCGCCCGCAGGCCGTAGCCGAAGGGCGAGAACACCAGCATGCGCAGCAGGCCGACGCCGACGACAGCGACGGCGAGCGTGAGCCAGAAGAAGCCCGGCGGGCGCGAGGCCCAGCTCGCCGGCCAGATGCCCAGCATGCCGTTGTCGCCGCCGGTCACGTCCACCCACTGGAAGGCGACGGACCAGGCGATCTGCGCGAAGGCCAGCGTCAGCATGGCGAAATAGACACCCGAGAGGCGCACGCAGAACCAGCCGAACAGCACCGCCCCAGCGAGGCCCAGCAGCGGGCCGACGACGAGGGCCGCCTCCATGGGCGCGCCCAGAAACTTCACCATGAAGGCCGCGCCATAGGCGCCGAGGCCGAAATAGGCGGCATGGCCGAAGGAGGCGAGGCCACCCACCGTCATCATGAAGTGCAGGCTCGCCGCGAACAGCACGAAGATGAGGATCTCGGCGCCCACCGTGAGCGCGTAATTGCCGAGGAAGAAGGGCATGGAGGCCACCGCGGCCACCGCCACGGCGACCGCGATGCGCTCGGCCTGGGTGAAGGGACGCCACGGGCGGATGGTGATGCCCGCGGCGGCGCGGGGCGCGCTCTCCGGCTTGCCGAACAGGCCCCAGGGTCGCACCACCAGCACCACCGCCATCACCAGGAAGACGGTGATGAGCGAGATCTGCGGCAGGATGAGGATACCGAAGGCGTTCAGCTCGGCCACGATGATTGCGGCGACGAACGCGCCCGTCACCGAGCCGAGGCCGCCGATCACCACCACCACGAACACCTCCACGATGATGGAGAGGTCCATGGCATGGGTGACCGTGGTGCGCGGGATCTGCAACGCGCCGCCGAGCGCGGCGAGGAAGACGCCGAGGGCGAAGACGCCGGTGAACAGCCATTTCTGGTTCACGCCCAGCGCCGCCACCATCTCGCGATCCTGCGTCGCCGCCCGCACCAGCACGCCCCAGCGGGTGTGATGGAACAGCAGCCACAGGGCGCCCAGAACCACGGGGCCGAGGGTCATGAGGAAGAGGTCGTAGCTCGGCACCATGCGGCCGAACAGGCTGACAGCGCCGGTGAAGCCGGGGGCGCGCGGGCCCAGCAGGTCTTCCGGCCCCCAGATCACCACCACAAGGTCCTGCACCATCAGCGTTACGCCGAAGGTGGCGAGCAACTGGAACAGTTCGGGCGCGTGATAGATGCGCCGCAGGAGCACCATCTCCATCAGCGCTCCGAGGAGGGCGACGAAGGCCGAGGCGGCAAGGATGGCGCCCCAGAAGCCGAGCGGGCCGACAAAGCGTGTGGTGAGCGTGTAGGCCACATAGGCGCCGAGCATGTAGAAGGCGCCGTGGGCGAAGTTCACGATGCGCGTGACGCCGAAGATGATCGACAGGCCCGACGCCACCAGAAACAGCGACGCGGCGCTGGCGAGCCCGCTCAGGGCCTGGACCAGGAGAAATTCCACAGCTCTTGCCTCTCGTTCACCGTCTGGACGTGTCGATTTTCTTTAGCCGCCACCTTGGGCCGCTGCCGTCGAGGGCGGAGGCCGTCCTCCCCTCTCGCGTGGAGGAGAGGGGAGGAAGGAAGCGGGAGCGGCGACAGGGCGGGTCCCGGATGCCCGAGGCCATGCCCCCTCACTTTGCGCCCTTACTTTGCCCCCCTCACCCTATCCTCTCCCCCTGCGGGAGAGGGTTCACGCGGCAGCGTCATGCTCCGCTCTCGCGCCTCGGCCGACTGGAGCGAAGCGGAACGAGAGCCGTGGCCCGGCGCACCTTGTCGCCGAAGGCGGCCGCATTTCGCCGCACAGCTGGGCTTTGCCGGCTTCGCCGACCTTTCCCCTGGGCCCCGGATCGGCGCTCCACCTGCGGTGTCGCTGGTCCGGGGAACCGTTTCACAAAGGCCGAGGTCTCAGTTCGCCGGGCGCAGCTTCGCCGCTTCGGCTTCGGAGGGCAGGTAGTCGGCGCCGGGCTTGAACTGGAAGTTCACCATTACGCCCTGCCCGTCCTTCTGCGAGGTCGTGCCGATGTATGCGCCGAGCGTCGACTGGTGGTCGGCCGCGCGGTAGACGATGTCGCCGAAGGGGGTGGAGACCTTGAGGTTCTTCATCGCCTTGAGAAGGCCGGCCGTGGAATGGTCGTCGGTGGCCTTCAGCACCGCGGCGATGGACTTCACCGTCGAGTAGCCGACGATGGAGCCGAGGCGCGGATAGTCCTTGTTCAGCTGCTGGTAGGCGTCGAGGAAGGCCTGGTGCTCGGCGGTCTTGATGCCGTACCAAGGATAGCCGGTGACGATCCAGCCCTCGGGGGTCTCGGTCTTCAGCGGGTCGAGATATTCGGGCTCGCCGGTGAGATAGCTCACCACCGCGCGGTTCTTGAAGATGCCGCGGGTGTTGCCCTCGCGGACCAGCTTCACCAGATCGCCGGCGAAGGTGGCGTTGAGGATGGCGTCGGGCTGGGCGGCGTCGATGGCCTGCAGCACCGGGCCGGCGTCGATCTTGCCGAGCGGGGGCCACTGCTCGGCCACAAACTCCACGTCCGGCTTGCGCTTCTTCAGAAGCTCCTTGAACACCGCAACGAAGGACTGGCCGAACTCATAGTTCGGGGCGATGGTCGCCCACTTCTTGGCCGGCAGCTTCGCCGCCTCCTCCGCCAGCATGGCGGCCTGCATGTAGTTCGAGGTGCGCAGGCGGAAGGTGTAGTCGTTGCCCTTCGACCAGACGATGGCGTCGGTGAGCGGCTCGGCGGCGAGGTACATCACCTGCTTCTGCTTGGCGAAGTCGGCCAGCGCGAGGCCGACGTTGGAGAGGAAGCCGCCGGCGATCATCACCACGCCGTCACGCGACACCAGCTCGTTGGCGGCGGTGAGGGCGTCGGCCGGCTTGCCGCCGTCGTCCTTGGAAATGATGACGAGCTTCTTGCCCTTGATGCCGCCGGCGTCGTTGATCTCCTTGAGCGCCAGCTCCATGCCCTTGCGATAGGGCTCGGTGAAGGCGGGCAGCGACGAGTAGGAATTGATCTCGCCCACCTTGATCTCGCCCTGCTGCGCCCTCGCCCCGCCGGCGGCGAGGAGGAGGGCGGCGAGCGATGCCGCGAACAGCTTCTTCATGTCCATTCCCCTTCTGGTTTTCCCACTGTTCCCATACGCGCCGGCAAGCGGGCCGATTATCTCAGCCCGTCCTCGCCCTTGATGTCGTCCTTCTTCAGCCCACCCACCCGCGGCAGCGGACGGCCGGAATCGGTGACCGCCACGGCGACCACGATCTCGTTGGCCCTTGGCGCGTCTGAGACGGAAACGATCATTCCGTCGAAATGGCTGCGCACGAAGGCCGCATCCTTTTGGCCGAGGGGGATGTCCAGCTCCGCCCCGAGGCCGCCCCGCCGCTTGGACGAGGGGATCAGCGCCGCGCCCTTGCCGAGCACCGCGCGCACCGGCGTGCCCATCTTGGGATGGAGCAGCGCGGCCGCGTGCTCCAGTTCGCCGTTCTCGCCCACCAGCGCGGCCTTGCCGTAGCTCTCCGCGGCGGGTCCCTCGATGCCGAGGGCGTCCACGGCCTTCCGCGCCAGCAGCCCGCCCAGCTCCTCGCCGGTGGCGATGAGGTCCGAGAGGTCCTCCACATAGGTGCCGGCGAAGGGGTTCTCGATCACCGCGATGGCCGCGGCGCGGCGGGTGGGCGGGGAGACCGGGCGGCCCATCTCGGTCCGCGTCTCCTCGACGATGGTGATGATCTTGCGGATCTTCGCGCTCATCGCAGGCCGTCCTCGCCCTTGATGGCGTCCGCCGCGAGGCCGCCGACGCGGGCATGCACGCGCGGCCCGCATGTCATGACCAGGATGAGGGCGATCTCGTCGGCCTTGGGGGCGTCGGAGACGCCGATCTCCATGGCGTCGAAGTGCGAGCGCACGTAGGAGGCGTTCACATGGGTCACCGGCACGTCGAGCCGCGTGCCCGGCCCGCCCACCTTCTTGGTGGAGGGCACGATGGCCTTGGCATCGCCCAGCGCCTCGCGCATGGCATAGCCGCCGGGTACGTGCCAGAGGGCGCCGTGCTCGATCTCGCCCGCCGCGCCGACGATGGCGCCCTTGCCGTAGCCGTCGATGGTAGAGGCATCGCCGCCGAGGGCGGCGAGGAGTTCCTTCGCCATGGAGACGCCGAGGGGCGTCAGATCGTCCATGAAGCCGGCGATGTCTTCCACGTAGCGTCCGGCGAAGGGGTTGGCGATCACCGTCACGATGGCACCCCGCTTGCGGGGGGCGGTAGCCACCGGCCCGCCCTCGTGGAAGATCTCTTCCAGGATGCGGACCTGCTTGCGGATCTTGACCTCAGGCATGGACGACGCCTCTTTCTTCTTGGACGGCAAGGGAGAGTGGAAGCACCGATCCCGGGAGGCCGTCCGCCCGGTCGGTGGAAACGCTGCGGCCCTGGAGATGCAGCGCGGCGGCACAGATGAGGCCGCGGGCCACCAGAGCGGTGGCGCAGGAGAGCCCCTCCTCCAATGCCGCGTCGCGCTCGGCGGGGGTCAGCTCCGGAACATGGCGCGTCACCTTCAAAAGGCCGAGGTCGCTGTCAGGCAGCACCTCGCGCGCCGGCAGGCGGACGATCCCGGGGTGGCCGGGCAAGTTGACGGCATTGGCGATGACGGTCGCCGCCGCATCGGCCGCCGCTGCCGTGGGCGCGAGCACCGTCACCGCATCGGCGATCCCGAGGGAGAAGCTGCGGCCGCGCCAGCCCGAGGTGGCGATGCCCCGCACCGGGCCTTCGGACGCGAGCCGCGCGGTGCCCACCATGCGGGGCAAATCCGGCCGGTCCACCAGCCCGGCCGTGAGCGCTGTACCGGGGGCGAGGTGGAAGGCGATGTCGCCGCCATTGTTGACGAAGGCGCGGGCGAGGCCGGGCCGCACCATGGCCGCCAGAACCTCCTCCGCCACCGCCCCGGCGACCGCCGCCATGGGGGTGATGAAACCGGCGCGCGCATGGGGCGACACCGCCGCCCACATGCGACGCGCCACCGGACCCTGAAGGGGGCAGGGTCCGGGATGGGCCGGCCGGCGCAGCAGCGCCAGTTCCTCACATAAAAGGTCGAGCAGGCCGGTGAGGCGCTCCGCGGCGGCGCGATAGGCCGCCTCCACCGCATCGGGCGCGCCATGGGCCTCGATCACGAGGTCGATGGGACCGTCGTTGAGATGCAGCCGCCGCCCGCCGGCGAGCAGCATCGCCTGCGGCCGACGGCGCTGGGTCGCCATGGGCGGAACCGGCGGTGGCGCTTCTGGCGCGCGGAACATGGCTCAGCTCCACGACCGGGCCGCGAGCGGCCAGGGATTGTCAGAGAACGGCGCCACTTCCCGCACGCTTTCGCGCTCGAGGATGGAGGCGGCGGGCCGCACGTGGTCCATGTGCCCGCCGAGCGCCGCATAGGCCTCCAGCGGCAAGGTGAATTCGATGGGCGCGACGAGCGCCGGGGTCGGCACGTAGCCGAAGCCGTTCTCGGGCACCCGCGTCACGTCCACCATGAAGGTGATGCCGCCGCCGGGCCACACGAACACCGGCGCACCTCCGCAGGTGACGCGGGTAATGGCGTCCTTCACCGAACGGGTCAGCCGCACCGGATTTTCGGTGACGCCGGCCCGCAGCGACCCGCCGGCTCCGGCCATGAACAGCACGGACGACAATGCGGGCTCGCAGTTCTCGCGGATGCGCTCCACCGAGGGGGCGAGGTCCACCGGCATCTGTGCTTCCTGCGGCACCAGGTTCTCGTCCAGAACGTAATAGCCGTGATGCTCGCCGGTGGTGGAGACGAGCAGCAGCCGCAGGCCCGGCCATGCGGTCTTGGGATCGAAGGGGCCGAGGATGGACAGCGGATCGGAGATGTTGGTGCCGCCCCAGCCGAGACCCGGCTCGGCCACCTGGAAATAGCGCCCGGGGGTGGAGCGGCGGCCCTTCATGCGGATGCCGCTGTCGGGGATGCCGAGCAGCTTGCCGGCCTGATGCTCGGAGAGGACGCCGGTGATGTGGTCGTCAACCACCACCACCTCGTCCACCTTGCCTTCCCACTGGCGGGCGAACATGCCGATGGTGGCGGAGCCGCAGCCCACCCGCATGCGCTCTTCCTGCGAGCCGTTGACGATGGGCGCGTGGCCGGCCTGCACGATGAGGCTCGAGCCCTCGTCGATGCTCATCTCCACGGCCTTGCCGTTGCACAAATCGAGCAGCGCCTCGCAGGTGAGGCGGCCTTCCTTCTTGGAGCCGCCGGTCAGGTGGTGGACGCCGCCCAGCGACAACATCTGCGAGCCGTACTCGCTGGTGGTGACGTGGCCCACCGGCTCGCCGGCGACCCGCACGGTTGCCTGCTCGGGGCCGATGTAGCGGTCGGTGTCGATCTTCACCTTCACGCCGGCATAGCTGAAGATGCCCTCGGTCACGACGGTGACCATGTCGACGCCGTTCACCTCGGCGGAGACGATGAACGGGGCCGGCTTGTAGTCGGGATAGGTGGTGCCGGAGCCGACGGCGGTCACGAAGGTTTCGCCGTCGCCGAGAATGCGCCCGTCCCAGTCGCCGCCGCGGTCGAAGGGCACCACCTTGCCGCCCTGGGCGAGGGTGCGGTCGAGGACGATGTGGGGATCGACGCGGATGAGTTCGCCGTCGCGGTTGGCGTAACGATCGCAGGCACCGGTCAGGCCGGGCTTGATGTAGCACATGACCGGGCACGCATCGCAGCGGATCTTGTCATCCGGGGCCGAGGTGCGGGCAGGAGTGTCGTGAGCCATCTGGGCCAGCTCCGCCCCGGAGCGTCCGGGGGTTCCGATTTCATATGTACACTAATGAAAAATGACCCGGCCCCGGTGTCAAGCACAAGGATAGGGCACGCCGCCCGAAGAGGCAGCAGTACTGCCCTTGTCCTTTGAACTGCAACGTTTACGGCCCGCCGGCATGCCTCCGGCGGGGGCTATTCGCGCCTGCGTTTTGTGCGCGGTGCACGCTTGACGGCAGTTTATTAGTATAGAAACAATCTACCCGAGTTTTGGCTGCGCGAGCCCTGCCCTCCGGCCGGGCTTGCGCGCAGAGGCGCAGCGGTCCCCTCACCATGTCCGCGTCCATCCTACTCCAGGTCAACGGGAAGGCCCATGCCTTCGCGCTGCCGCGCGAGACGCCGCTGATCTACGTGCTGCGCAATGACCTTGAGCTCAACGGTCCCAAGTTCGGCTGCGGCCTCGGCGAATGCGGCGCCTGCACCGTGCTGCTGGACGGCGTCGCCGCCCGTTCCTGCGTGACCACCCTCGGCACCGCCGAGGGCCGCGCCGTGACCACGCTGGAGGGTCTCGGCACGCCCGACAAGCCGCACAAGGTGCAGGCGGCCTTCATCGCCGCCCAGGCGGCCCAGTGCGGCTACTGCCTCAACGGGATGATCATGACGACGGTCGCCCTCCTCGCCCGCAATCCTGCGCCTTCGGAGGAGGAGGCGCGCGCGGCGCTGCGCTACAATCTGTGCCGGTGCGGCACCCATGTGGAGATTCTGCGGGCCGTGCTCGCGGCGGCCGAAGGCGGCACCACGCCGTGACCGAGCCGCGCCCCGATCCCTCGGCCCTCCTCGCCGCGCGCGGCAACCTCGCCATCCTGCGCCCGGCGCAGGCAGTGCATGGGCTGGTGGCCAGCGCCGCGCCGCCTGCGGACGCCCTCGACCTCTTTCTGATCGTGGACGACACGGGCGCCGTCACCGCCTTCAACGGCCATGTGGACCTCGGCACCGGCATCCGCACTGCGCTGGCGCAGATCGTCGCCGAGGAGCTGGACGTGGCGCTGGAGCGCGTCACCATGGTGCTCGGCCATACCGGCGTCGCGCCCAACCAGGGCGCCACGATCGCCTCCGATTCCATCCAGGTGTCCGCCCGCCCGCTGCGTCATGCGGCGGCGCAGGCGCGCCTTCATCTGCTGGCGCTGGCGGCCGATGCGCTGGGCCTTCCGGCGGAGCGGCTGGAGGTGGAGGATGGCATGGTCCGCCCGCGCGACGGCGGCAATGCCGGCATCTCCTATGCCGACCTTCTGAAGGGTCGCGCAGACCGGCTGATGCTGCGGCAGGATACGCCGCTCAAGCCCGCATCGGCCCACCGCGTCATCGGCCAGCGGGTGCCGCGGGTGGACATCCCGGCCAAGGCGACGGGGACCTTCACCTATGTCCACGACGTGCGCGTGCCCGGCATGCTGCATGGCCGCGTGGTGCGCCCGCCCTATGCCGGCATCGACGCGGGCGAGTTCGTCGGCCGCAGCCTGCTGAAGGTGGACGAGCACTCGGTGGCCGAGATCGCGGGCCTGGTGGCCGTCGTCTCCATGGGGGATTTCGTCGGCGTGGTGGCCGAGCGGGAGGAGCAAGCCGCCGAGGCCGCCCGCCGCCTCAGGGTGGAGTGGAAGCCGACCCCCACCCTGCCCGATCTCGACCGGGTGGAGGATGCCCTGCGCGCCGTGCGCAAGCAGAAGACCCGCACCCTGATCGAGCGCGGCGACCCGGACGGCGCCCGCGCCGACGCCGCGCAGGTGCTGGACCGCACCTATGTGTGGCCCTACCAGCTGCACGCCTCCATCGGGCCCTCCTGCGCCGTCGCCGACGTGCGGGAGGATGGCGCAACCATCTGGGCCGGCACGCAGAATCCCTATCCACTGCGCATGGACATCGCGCTGCTGCTGGGCCTTGCGGAAGAGACCATCGACATCGTCCGCTTCGAGGCCGCCGGCTGCTACGGCCGCAACTGCGCTGACGATGTGGCGGCCGATGCCGTCCTTCTCTCCCGCGCCGTAGGGCGCCCGGTGCGGGTGCAGCTCACGCGAGAGCAGGAGCATGCGTGGGAGCCCAAGGGCGCCGCCCAGCTGATGGACGTTAAGGGCGGCATCACGGCCGACGGCACGCCCGCGGCCTACGATTTCACCACCCGCTACCCGTCCAACGCCGCGGTGACGCTGGCGCTGCTCCTCACCGGCCGGGTTCCGGCGGACAATCCCGTCTACGAGATGGGCGACCGCACGGCCATCCCGCCCTATGCCTACGACCACATGCGTGTGGCGGTGGACGACGTGGCGCCCATCGTCCGCGCGGCATGGCTGCGCGGCGTCTCGGCGCTGCCCAACAGCTTCGCCCACGAGAGCTATGTGGACGAGCTGGCGGCCGCCGCCGGTGTCGATCCCGTGGACTACCGGCTGCGCCATCTGCACGACCCGCGCGCTGCCGAGCTGGTACGCGCCACCGCCGCCCGCGCCGGCTGGGAGAAGCGCACCGCGCCGCGGATGGAGGTGGTGGAAGGCGACGTGGTGCGCGGACAGGGCTTTGCCTATGCGCTCTATGTCCACTCCAAATTCCCCGGCTACGGCGCCGCCTGGTCGGCCTGGGTGGCGGATGTGGAGGTGAACCGGGCAACCGGCGACGTGGCGGTGAAGCGCGTCACCGTGGGCCAGGATTCCGGGCTGATGATCAATCCGGCCGGCATCGAGCACCAGATCCACGGCAACGTCATCCAGTCCACCTCCCGCGCGCTGAAGGAGCAGGTGACGTTCGACGAGACCGCCGTCACCAGCCGGGAATGGGGCGCCTACCCCATCCTCACCTTCCCGGAAGTGCCGGTCATCAACGTGGTGCTGATGCCCCGGCCGGATGATCCGCCCCTCGGGTCGGGCGAATCCGCCTCGGTGCCCAGCGCGGCGGCCATCGCCAATGCCATCTTCGACGCCACCGGCGTGCGCCTGCGCGAACCGCCCTTCACGCCCGACCGCGTGCGCGCGGCGCTCGCCGGGGAGGCACCGCCGCGACCGGTCCGCGAAAGGAAGCGCCGGCCTTGGCTCGCCATGGCCGGGGCTGCCGTCGCCGGTGCCCTGGGTGGGGCGCTTGCCCTCGGGACACTGGCACTGCCCATCCGCGGCGCCATCGCGCCCATCGCCCCGCCGTACCCCGCCGGTTTCTCGGCCGAGATGATCGAGCGCGGGCGCATCCTCGCCGCGCTGGGCGATTGCGCCGTCTGCCACACGGCGGAGGGTGGCATCGCCAATGCCGGCGGGCGGGCGCTGCATACGCCGTTCGGCACGATCCATTCCACCAATCTCACACCGGATGTGAAGACGGGGATCGGCGGCTGGTCCTATGCCGCCTTCGAGCGGGCCATGCGCGAGGGCATCTCCCGCGACGGGCGGCACCTCTACCCCGCCTTTCCCTATACGGCCTTCACCCGCATGGGCGATGCCGACATGCAGGCGCTCTACGCCTTCCTCATGGCGCAGGCGCCGGTGAAGGCATCGCCCCCCGACAACCGCCTCACCTTCCCCTTCAACATCCGCCCGCTGATGGCCGGCTGGAACACCCTGTTCCTGTCGCCGGGTCAGCTGGAGGCAGATGCGGGCCGCTCGCCGCAATGGAACCGCGGGCGCTATCTCGTGGAGGGGCTCGGCCATTGCGGCGCCTGCCACACGCCGCGCAACCTGCTCGGCGCGGAGAAGACCGGCACGTCCTATCTCGCCGGTGGCTTCGCAGACGGCTGGGAGGCACCCGCGCTCACTGCCCTGTCGCGGGCCCCGGTGCCCTGGACCGAGGACGAGCTCTACACCTATCTGCGCACCGGCTTCTCGCGCTTTCACGGCACCGCGGCGGGGCCGATGGCGCCGGTGGTGGCGGAGCTGGCGCAGGTGCCGGATGCGGACATCCGCGCCATGGCCGTCTATCTTGCCTCCTTCGCCCCGCCGGCCATCGCGGATGCGGCCGCGACCGCCGCCGCGCTGGAGGCTAAAGCCGAGGCTTCGCTGAGGCCCATGGATACGGTGGGCGGGCGCCTCTTCGCCGGCGCGTGCGCCGCCTGCCATGCGCCCGAGGGGCCGACCCTGTTCGGCGCGCGCCCGTCGCTGGCGCTCAACACCAACGTTCATGCCGCCCGGCCGGACAATCTGATCCGGGTGATCCTGGAGGGCATCCCGAAGCCCGCCGCCCCGGCGCTGGGCGACATGCCGGCCTTCCGCGACAGTCTCGACGATGCGCAGGTGGCCGACCTCGTGCGCTACATGCGCGCCAAATTCGCCCCAGATGCGCCGGCGTGGGAGGGGCTCGAAGCGCGCGTCGCGCGGCTGAGGACGATGCCGACGCAGTGAGGCGTTCGTCTGGACCAGAAGCGTCTTTCTGTCCCTCGGACATTCTCTCTCCGCGACGGGGAGAGTGAGCCGCGGTTTCTTCACGGGCCGATCCCTGCGCGTGCACCGCGCCGTTGCTCAAAAAATCCCTCCACCCTGCCCAAAACTCCCGCAGCGCGACCGCCGGAACCCGTTGACAGCCCTCGCCGGCCGACTCTATTTTCATTTGTACACAAACAATATGCCGAGGGCGGCCCATGGCCTATGTCGTCACCGAGAACTGCATCCGCTGCACCTATATGGATTGCGTTTCGGTGTGCCCGGTGGACTGCTTCTATGCCGGTGCCAACATGCTGGTGATCCACCCGGACGAATGCATCGACTGCGGCGTTTGCGAGCCGGAATGCCCCGCCGCGGCCATCCTCCCCGACAGCGATCCGCGCGCCGCCGACTGGACCGCCGTGAATGCCGACTACGCCGCCCAATGGCCCAACATCACCGTGAAGGGCGAGCCGCCGGCCGATGCCGACGCCTGGAAGGACACGCCGGAGAAGCGCGCCCTCCTCTCTCCCGATCCCGCGAACCTGTGATCCGACCGAACCTTCCCGAGACCGCCATGAGCAATTTCTTCGAGGAGCAGGTGCTCAGCGTCCACCACTGGACGGACCGCCTTTTCAGCTTCACCACCACCCGCGACGCCGGCTTCCGCTTCCGCACCGGCGAGTTCACCATGATCGGCCTGAAGGTGGACGGCCGTCCGCTCCTGCGGGCCTATTCGGTGGTCAGCCCAAGCTGGGCCGACACGCTGGAATTCTTCTCCATCAAGGTGCCGAACGGCCCGCTGACGTCGCGCCTCCAGCACATCCGCGTGGGTGACGCCATAACCGTCGGCCGCAAGGCGACCGGCACGCTGGTGCTCGACAATCTCCTGCCCGGGCGCAACCTCTATCTGCTCGGCACCGGCACCGGCCTTGCGCCCTTCCTGTCCGTGGTGCGCGATCCCGAGACCTACGAGCGCTTCGAGAAGGTGGTGCTGGTGCACGGCTGCCGGCACGTGGCCGACCTCGCCTATGAGGACCTCATCACCCGCGAGCTGCCGGAGCACGAATTCCTCGGCGAGGAGATCCGCGCCAAGCTCATCTATTACCCCACCGTGACCCGCGAGCCCTTCCGCAACCAGGGCCGCATCACCGATCTCCTCGCCAGCGGCCGACTGAGCGCGGATGCCGGCCTTCCCCCCCTCGATCCGGCCGGCGACCGCATCATGATCTGCGGCTCCCCGGCGATGATGGCAGACCTCAAGACGCTGCTCGCCACCCGTGGCTTCGAGGAAGGCAACAGCGGGGAAGCGGGCCACTTCGTCATCGAGAAGGCGTTCGCCGAGCGCTGAGGCAAAATTTCCCGGCCCCGGTTCCAAGCCGCCGGGTCGGAGCCTAGACTTCGTATGCCTGCAAACAAAGGGCCCTCGTGCCGCGCGCGTGTCGGCGGCCGGCCTTTCGGAGACGCGATTATGGCCCACGATGCCCCCGCTGCCGACGGCGGCCCCACCAAGCTGGTGATCCGCAACATCGGCCTCCTCATCAGTGGCGACCTCGAAAGGCCGATCCTCGACGCCGACACCGTGGTGGCGCAGGACGGGCGCATCACCGCCATCGGGCGCGAGAAGGACGTGGACACCGAGGGCGCCACCACCCTCATCGACGCGAACGGCACCACCCTCACCCCCGGCCTCATCGACAGCCACGTCCATCCCGTCGCGGGCGACTGGACGCCGCGCCAGAGCCAGATCAACTGGATCGATTCCTCCCTCAACGGAGGCGTCACCACCATGATCTCCGCCGGCGAGGTGCATTACCCGGGACGGGCACGGGACGTGATCGGGGTTAAGGCGCTGGCCATCACAGCCCAGCGCTCGTTCAACGCCTTCCGGCCCTCGGGGGTGAAGATCCACGCCGGCGCGCCGGTGATCGAGAACGAGATGGTGGAGGACGATTTCCGCGAGCTCGCCGCCGCCGGCGTGAAGCTTTTGGGCGAAGTCGGCCTCGGCGGCGTGAAGGACGGGCCCACGGCGAAGAAGATGGTCGGCTGGGCGCGCAAGTACGGCATCCAGTCCACCATCCACACCGGCGGCCCCTCCATTCCCGGCTCCGGCCTCATCGACAAGGACGTGGTTCTGGAGGCGGACACCGACGTGGTGGGTCACCTCAACGGCGGCCACACCGCCTTACCGGACGACCAGATCCGCTGCATCTGCGAGGGCTGCAAGCGCGGGCTGGAGCTGGTGCACAACGGCAACGAGCGCTCCGCCCTCTACACTCTGCGCATCGCCCGCGAGATGGGCGATCTTCACCGCGTCATCCTCGGCACCGACGGGCCGGCGGGATCGGGCGTTCAGCCGCTCGGCATCCTGCGCATGGTCTCCATGCTCTCCTCGCTCGGCGACCTGCCGGCGGAACAGGCCTTCTGCCTCGCCACCGGCAATACGGCGCGCATGCGGGCGCTGGACTGCGGCATCATCGAGGTGGGCCGGGCGGCGGACTTCGTGCTGATGGACAAGGCCCAGCATTCTCCCGCCGTGACGCTTCTGGACAGCGTGCGCCTCGGCGACCTGCCGGGCGTGTGCATGACCATCATCGACGGCGTGGTGCGCACCCAGCGCTCGCGCAATACCCCGCCGGCCGAGCGCATGCCCGTGGTGGTGAAGGGCTGAGGCGGGGCAAGCGTCAGAGCGGCGGGGGCGCGGGGACCTGCGCCTTCGGCTGGCGCAGCACCATCAATACGCCCACCAGAACCAGGGCGACACCCGCTGCGGCCGTCAGCGTCCAGTGGTAGTCCTCGAACAAGGTGGAGAGCGCCAGCGCCACCAGCGGAAACAGCACCGTTCCGTAGCCGGCGCGGTTGGCGCCGATGCGCCGCACCAGCATGTTGTACACGGGAAAGCCGGCCAGCGTCTGGACCACCACCAGCATGGCGAAGGAGCCGAGGTAGCGCGGCGTCCATTCCACGGTGAAGGCCGCGCCCCGTATGAGAGCGACCGCCAGCAGCACGACGCAGCCGTAGGTGAAGCCCCACATGGTGAGCGAAGCGATGGAATAGCCGCGCCGGCCGGCGACGCCCGTGAGCAGGCTGCCGAGGGCGAAGAAGACAGTGCCGGCGAGACCGAGCGCCAGGCCTTCTCCCGCGCCATGGATGCCCCGCCCGTCGGCGAGGCTGGGGCCGAACACCAGCGCCAGCCCGATGATGCCCGCCGCCGCTCCGCCCAGGACCTGCCGCCGCAGTCGCACGCCGAGGAAAAGGGCGGAGAAGACGGGGATGAGGATGGCCGAAAGGGAAAAGATCACCGACATGAGGCCGGACGGCAGGTGATAGCCGGCGTAATAGAAGCTCAGGAAATTGGCCGAGAACAGCGTGGTGCCGAGCGCCGCGAACAGCACATGGTCGCGCCACCCGAAGGCGATCCGTCCACCGGTGGCGAGGGTGAACGCCAGCATGGCGAGGGCTGCGATCAGGAAGCGCCACAGGCCGGAGACTTCCGGCGCCACCACGCCCAGCTGCAGTTTCAGCGGGAACCAGCCGGTTCCGAAGATGAGAATGCAGATGGCATAGAGCACGAGGTCGCGCGGGCCGAGCGGTCCGTCGGTGCGGGGATGGTGGGGCTGCATGAGAGCGTCCGGGAGGGAGGCCCACCCTAGGCAGGCGCTTGGCCCGCCGCAACGCGCGCGGTCGTAGACCGAAGCGGGCGGATGCGCAGGGCCAGGCAGCCTCGGCCGGCTGAATGCCGGCCCATGCTGGGCTGGCGGCGCACGGGCCGGCGCGCCCATGTGGCACACGCAGGTCTGGCCTGCGCGAAGATCATGTCGTTTGCCTGCGGAGCGGGAGAGGCCTCAGTAGGCCAGGGTCTTGAAAACCGGCTCGACCGAGCCGTTCCACTCGCCGTGGTAGAGCTCCAGAAGGGTTTCCGCCGGGCAGCGCCCCGTGAGGACGGTCTCTTCCAGGGGTTCCAGGAAGCGCGTCTCGTCGCGGCCGAGCCGGTCGTGGAAACCGCGGCGCCGCAGGCCGTCCTGCGACAGCTGAAGGGCGGCGCGGGCCACGTCGCGCAGCGGCCGCCCGCCGATCTCGGCCTTGAGCGCGAGGGTTGGCACATCGTCCCTCAGCTTCTGGCGCTCCTCGGCGGTCCAGTCCTTCACCAGCTCCCAGGCGGCGTCGAGGCTGTGCGAATCATAGAGCAGCCCCACCCAGAAGGCCGGCAGGGCGCAGAGTTTCGCCCAGGGGCCGGCGTCGGCGCCGCGCATCTCCAGGAAGCGCTTGAGGCGCACCTCGGGGAAGATGGTGGAGAGGTGGTTGATCCAGTCGGAGAGGGTCGCGGTCTCGCCCGGCAGCAGCGGATGGCGCCCGGCCAGGAGGTCGCGGAACGAGGTGCCGGCCACGTCCACGTAATGGTCGCCGCGCTTCACGAAATACATGGGCACGTCGAGGGCGTAATCCACATAGCGCTCGAAGCCGAATCCCTCCTCGAAAGCGAAGGGCAGCATGCCGGACCGGGCGTTGTCCGTGTCGCGCCAGATTTCCGAGCGGAAGGAGAGGAATCCGTTGGGCTTGCCCTCGGTGAAGGGCGAGTTGGCAAACAGCGCGGTCGCCACCGGCTGGAGCGCGAGGCCGACTCGCATCTTCTTGACCATGTCGGCCTCGGACGAGAAGTCGAGGTTCACCTGCACGGTGCAGGTGCGGAACATCATGTCCAGGCCGTGCCTGCCCACCTTGGGCATGTAATTGGCCATGATCTTGTAGCGGCCCTTGGGCATCACCGGCGTCTCGGTGCGCGTCCACTTGGGGCTCATGCCGATGCCGAGGAAGCCGATGCCCAGCGGCAGCGCCACCTCGCGCACCTGGGCGAGATGGGCGTTCAGCTCGGCGCAGGTCTCGTGGATGGTGGAGACCGGCGCGCCGGAGAGCTCAAACTGCCCGCCGGGCTCAAGCGAGATGGCCCCGCCTCCCGTCACGTCGGCGAGGCCGATGATGACATCGCCCTCCATGATGGGCTCCCAGCCGAGCAGGGAGCGCATCCCCTCCAGCAGCTTGCGGATGCCCTTCGGCCCCTCGTAGGGCACGGGCTCGTGGCGGCCGAGGGTAAAGGGGATCTTCTCGTGCTCCGTTCCGATACGGAACGCACGCTCCGGTTTGGACCCCTGCTCCATCCAGGCGACGAGTTCGCCGCGGTCGGAAATCGGGGTCGCGTCGAGCGTGTCGCGGGCCATCAGAAATCTCTTCGAGAGAAAGGGCGCGAGACCATACACGGCACCTCGGCCAAGGCAAGCAAAGGGGGCGGGGGAAAGCGGAGGTAGGCGAGGCGGGAAGAATTTCCACCCGACGACGGCGGATCAGACGGGCGGTGTCGGATGGGCAGCAAGCGGGGCAGGTCGCCGGGACCCGCCGCGCTGGCGTGGCGAAGCCCAAGCCTCGATCAGATGGTGACGGGATTGGCTTTCGCAACCGCATCGAAGGCCTGGAGCAGCGCGATCATCTCTTCGAGGCGCGCGAGCGGCACCATGTTCGGCCCGTCGGAGGGAGCCTTGTCCGGGTCGGGGTGCGTCTCGATGAACACCGCGGCGACGCCCACCGCCACGGCGGCGCGGGCGAGCACCGGCACGAACTCGCGCTGGCCGCCGGACGAGGTCCCCTGCCCGCCCGGCTGCTGCACCGAGTGGGTGGCGTCGAACACAACGGGCGCGCCGGTGGTCTTGGCGAGGATCGGCAGGCCGCGCATGTCGGAGACAAGGGTGTTGTAGCCGAAGGAGACCCCGCGCTCCGTGACCAGCACCCGGCCGTTGCCGGCGCCGGTCAGCTTGTTGACCACGTTCGCCATGTCCCACGGCGCGAGGAACTGGCCCTTCTTCACGTTCACCACCCGGCCGGTGCGGGCGGCGGCGACGAGGAGGTCCGTCTGGCGGCAGAGGAAGGCGGGAATCTGCAGCACGTCCACCACCTCGGCGGCGGCGGCGCACTGGTCGATCTCGTGCACATCGGTGAGCACCGGCAGGCCGAGGCTCTCGCGGATTTCGCCGAACACCGGCAGCGCCGCCTTGAGCCCGAGGCCCCGCTGGGCAGCAAGGGAGGTGCGGTTGGCCTTGTCGAACGAAGTCTTGAACACGAGGCCGATGTTGCGCCGCTCCGCGATCTCCTTGAGCGCAACGGCGACCTCCAGCGCGTGGGCGCGGCTCTCCATCTGGCAGGGGCCGGCGATGAGCGCCAGCGGCAGGGCGTTGCCGAAGCGCACGGCGCCCGCTTCCACGACGGAATCAGGCGTGACGGGGGGCGGTGCGGCATTCATCGGCATCATCCTCGGATCGCGTCGCCAGACGGACCGGCGGCGCGCCAAAATAGAAGGTTCGCCAGGGCGTGACCAGCTTGCGGCCTCAGGCGGGCTCCGCCACGGAAGGCGCACCGGGTCACCCCCTAGCAGAGATTTTGGGCAAGAGAAGGCTCGGGCCCCTACCCTTCACCGGCGTTGAGCTCGAACACGAGGGTCGCGCCGAGCGCCGCGCGCGGGGGCACCACCACGATGCCTTCAATGGCCTCTTCCACCATGCGGCGGGCGGCCAGCGCCCGCCGCAGGTCCGGCGCGCCGGGCGTGGCGAAGCGCACGGCCGCGATCCGCAGCCCCTCGCCGCCCGGCGCCGGGACGCCGTAGCGCTCGGCGAAGAGACCGCGGGACATGAGATCCACCCCACCGCGCGGGGTGTGCGCCACATACCACTCGTCGAGGGCGCGGCGGACCGGGCAGCCGGTGAAGCTTTCCAGGAAGGCCTGGTGCCGCGACGGCGCATCCGCCACCAGCACCACGCCAGCGACGCCGGTGACCTGGTTGGAATGGCGCTGCAGGTCGGCGGACCAGAAATTCTCCGGCGTCAGCTGGGTGCAGGTGAAGGCGCCGAAGTCCGGGCTCTGCGGCTCCCGCGCGAAGGCGAGGCGGAAGCCCACCTCCACCTCCTGCCCGTCCGGCCGGCGCGCCTTGCGGGCAAAATCGAAGATGTCGAACCCGCCGAAGCCGTCGGCATCGAACACCGCCTTCTCGTTCACCGCGTCGCTGCCCTCGAGCGCCAGCATGGCGAGGCCCTCGCCGTGGTTCGCCAGAAAGCGCTGGTTGAAGGCTCCGAACGACAGGGAGGTCTCGGTATCTGGCGGGATCTTCTGCGGCTCCACGATCTGCAGCAGCTCCATGAAGAAGCCGGGCGTCTGGACGATGCGGTTTTCGGTGCCCCAGGGGTGGCGGTTGCGTGGACCCACGTTGAAGCCGAGCAGATCGTAGATCTCCCCTGCTGCGTCGAGATCGCGCACGAGATGGACCACATGGTCGAGGCCGCGTTGCATGGCTGCTCCTCTGGCCGGCGCCGGCGCAGGGCTTCTCCAAAGGGGGAAGCACATCACGGCGGCGTTGTCGCAAGGATTTGACACGGCAGCCCGGGCCGGGTGCGCGCATCGCTCGATCGGATGGGCGCATCCCCAGCGGCCCGGCCGGAGCTTAAAGCGCTACCGTCCGGATTGGAAACACCTCGGCCGTGAAAAGTCGCCGGCCTCAGACCAGCCGGCTCTGCTCCATGGCTGCGCCGATGAAGGCGGCGAATAGCGGATGGGGCTCGAACGGCCGCGATTTCAGCTCGGGATGGAACTGCACGCCGATGAACCAGGGGTGGGCCGGATATTCCACGATCTCCGGCAGGAGGCCGTCGGGCGACATGCCCGAGAACTTCAGGCCGTGGTCCTCCAGCCGCTCGCGATAGGCGGTGTTGACCTCATAGCGGTGGCGATGGCGCTCGGAGATGTCGCGCCGGCCGTAGACGCCCTCCACCCGGCTCTCCGGCTCCAGAACAGCGTGGTAGGCACCGAGGCGCATGGTGCCGCCAAGGTCGCCGGCGGAATTGCGCCGCTCCAGCTCGTTGCCGCGCAGCCACTCGGTGAGCAGACCCACCACCGGCTCGGAGGTGGCGCCGAATTCGGTGGAATTGGCCTCGCGGATGCCGGCGAGGTTCCGCGCCGCCTCGATCACGGCCATCTGCATGCCGAAGCAGATGCCGAAATAGGGCACCGAACGCTCGCGGGCGAACTGCGCCGCGCGGATCTTGCCTTCGGCGCCGCGCTGGCCGAAGCCGCCCGGCACCAGGATGCCGTGCACATGCTCGAGGAAGGGCGCGGGATCCTCGCGCTCGAAGGTCTCGCTCTCGATCCAGTCGAGATTGACCTTCACCTTGTTGGCGATACCGCCGTGGGCGAGCGCCTCGATGAGGGATTTATAGGCGTCCTTCAGGCCCGTGTACTTGCCGACGATGGCGATGGTGACCTCGCCCTCGGGGTTGCGCACGCGGCCCTCGATGTCGGTCCAGCGCCTGAGATTCGGCGCGGGGGCCGGCTCGATGTTGAAGGCGGCCAGCACTTCCTTGTCGAGGCCCTCGGCGTGGTAGGCGGAGGGCACCGCGTAGATGTTGTCCACGTCCCGCGCCTCGATCACCGCCGTCTCGCGCACATTGCAGAAGAGCGAGAGCTTGCGCCGCTCCTCGCGCGGGATCTCCCGGTCGGTGCGGCACAGCAGGATGTCCGGCTGGATGCCGATGGAGCGCAGTTCCTTCACCGAATGCTGGGTCGGCTTGGTCTTCAGCTCCCCGGCCGAGGGGATGTAGGGCATCAGGGTGAGGTGGATGAAGATGGCGTGGCCGCGGGGCAGCTCGTTCTTGAGCTGGCGGGTGGCCTCGAAGAAGGGCAGGCCCTCGATGTCGCCCACCGTGCCGCCCACCTCGATCAGAACGAAGTCGAAGCCCTCGTTGCCGTCGAGCACGAAGTCCTTGATGGCGTTGGTGACGTGGGGAATCACCTGGATGGTGGCGCCGAGATAGTCGCCGCGGCGCTCCTTGGTCAGGATGTCCTGATAGATGCGGCCGGTGGTGATGTTGTCCTGCTTCGTCGCCGGATGGCCGGTGAAGCGTTCGTAATGGCCGAGGTCGAGATCGGTCTCGGCCCCGTCATCGGTCACGAACACCTCGCCGTGCTGGTACGGGCTCATGGTGCCGGGGTCGACGTTCAGATACGGGTCGAGCTTGCGGAGGCGGACCGTATAGCCGCGCGCCTGGAGGAGAGCTCCCAACGCGGCGGAGGCGAGGCCCTTGCCCAGGGAAGACACGACGCCGCCGGTGATGAAGATGTAGCGCGCCATGGGCCTCGACCTTACCTCGTGCAAACACGATTCGGCGAGGGCGAAACCGGGGACGGCTTCGCCTCGCCTGTGGAGAAAGGACGTCGCGGCCGAAGCCGCGACGGCTCACTGGGACTGCGGAACCTGAGGACCCGACGGGGTCGCGGGAGCGGCCGGAGCCGCGGGAGCGCCGCCCTGCGGAGCCGCACCACCCGGCGCCGGGGGCCGGATCTGGTCGAGGATGCTGCCGCCGCTCTGCGGTACCTGCGGGCCACCCTGGCCCTGCTGCGCCGGCGGCAGAATGGAGCGCGGCGCGCGGCCCCAGGTGGCGACGATGGTCAGCGCCAGCGAGGTGATGAAGAAGATCACGGCGAGAATGGCGGTGGCGCGGGTGAGAAGGTTGGCGGAGCCGCGGGCGCTGAAGAAGCCGCCGCCCGAACCGCCGCCGCCTCCGCCGATGCCGAGCCCGCCGCCTTCGGAGCGCTGGATCAGCACCACGCCGATCAGCGCGAGCACCACCATCAGGTGAATTACGATCAGAACCGTCTGCATGGAATCCATCACGTTCGCGCCAGAGCGGTGCCCCGGCGCGCAGGTCGCGGGTCTCCTACACGATCGGGGGGCGGGAGGGAAGAGCGGGAGGGTGGCGGCAGATGCGGCGCACCGCTGCGCCAAGGTAAAGGCTGCCTGACTTCACTCGATCGCCAGCAGCACCGCGGATGCAGCCGCGATCACCCAGACCGCCCCGCTGATCCTTTGCCAGCGGCCGGCGATGAGGTTCACCGCCACATAAGTGATGAAGCCGAGCCCGATTCCCGTGGCGATGGAGAAGGTGAAGACCACCGCCAGCGCCGTGGCGGCGGCGGGGAAGGCTTCGGCGGCGTCATCCCAAGGCAGGTCGCCCATGGCACCGATCATGGCGAGAGCGACCACTAGCAAAGCGGGCGCGGTGGCGTATCCGGGCACCGCCAGCGCCAGCGGCGCAAACAGCAGACAGGCGAGGAACATGAGCGCCACCACCACGGCGGTGAGCCCGGTGCGCCCGCCCGCCTCGATGCCGGCGGCGCTCTCGATATAGGAGGTGAGCGTGGATGTGCCCAGCGCCGAGCCGACGATCGCCCCGCCCGAATCGGCGATCAGCACCCGGCCGAGGCGGGGCACGGAGCCGTCCTCCCGCATCAGCCCGCCCTTGTAGAGGGTGGCGATGAGGGTGCCCATGTTGTCCAGCAGCACCAGCAGGAACAGGGCCGCGATCACCCCCGTCATGGACAGGCGCAGCACGCCGACGATGTCCAGCTGCAGGAAGGTGGGCGCCAGCGAGGGCGGCGCGGAGACGATGCCGGAGAAGGAAACGAGGCCGAAGGGCACGCCCGCCAGCGTCGCCGCCGCGATGCCGATGAGGATAGCGCCCGGAACGCCCCGTGCTGCAAGGCCGCTCATGAGCAGGAATCCGCCGCAGGCGATCAGCGTGGAAGGCGCGGCGATATCGCCGAGCGCCACCAGCGTGACCGGGCTCGCCACCACGAGCCCCATGCCCTTCAGGCCGAGCAGCGCCAGGAACAGGCCGATGCCGGTGCCCATGCCGAGCTTCAGCGACATGGGGATGGAATTGAGCAGCCATTCGCGCACCTTGAACAGGCTCAGCGCGAGGAAGAGCACGCCGGAGACGAACACCGCCCCAAGCGCTTGCTGCCACGGCACCCCCATGCCGAGCACCACGGTGAAGGTGAAATAGGCGTTGATGCCCATGGCCGGCGCGACGGCGATGGGATAGTTGGCGATAATCCCCATCATGGCCGAGCCGAACGCCGCCGAGAGGCAGGTGGCGGTGAAGGCCGCCCCGGCATCGATGCCGGCCTGGGCCATGATCTGCGGGTTCACCACGACGATATAGGCCATGGTGAGAAAGGTGGTGATGCCCGCCACCACCTCGGTCGGGATGGTGGTGCCGTGCGCTTCCAGCTGGAAGACGCGCTCGATCAGTCCGCGCATGTGAAGCCACCCTGCCCCTATCCGGGCAGAGGCTAGCAGCAACGTTCGCGCCGTGCAGGCGCTAATGCAGGTCCTTCGTGTAGACGAATTTCGGCATGCTCCAGCCGAAGCGCAGCGCCAGCAGGCGCAGGGTCAGGCCGGCGGCCATGGCGATGGCCATGGTGAGCGGCTGCGGCAGTCCGACGAGCGGCCCGGCCACGTAGAGCAGCCCCGTCAGGATCGAGACAGTGGCGTAAAGCTCGGCGCGGAACAGCAGCGGCACCTCGTTGCACAGCACGTCGCGCAGCACGCCGCCGATGCAGCCGGTGATCATCCCTGCGGCGATCACCATGATGACGGGCAGGCCGAGCCCGATGGCCACGTTGCAGCCGATGACGGTGAACACCACGAGGCCCACCGCATCGAGGAAGAGGAACACCTGTCGCAGATGGTCGACGACGCGGGCGAGGAAGACGGTGCCCAACGCCGCCCCGCCGGTGACGACGAGGTAGGAAGGGTGGGCGACCCAGGACAGCGGATAGTTGCCGAGCAGCACGTCCCGCACCGATCCGCCGCCGAGCGCGGTAACGCAGCCGAGCAGGAACACGCCCACCCAGTCCATCTCCCGCCGCCCGGCGGCGAGCGCAGCCGTCATGGCCTCGGCCACGATGGCGACGAGATAGAGGATGTGGAGCAGGGTCTCGGACGTAACGGCGGTCGTCAGGATCGGCCCCCGCGCAAAAACGCCGCCTGCCCCGGCAGGGACAGGCGGCAGCCTTTCGTGTCGTCCCCGGCGGACCGGGACGGTTCAATGCCCCAGCACCGCCAGCAGCAACAGCGCCACGATGTTGGTGATCTTGATCATGGGGTTCACGGCGGGGCCGGCCGTGTCCTTGTAGGGATCGCCCACGGTGTCGCCGGTGACGGAGGCCTTGTGGGCTTCCGAGCCCTTCATGTGGCGCACGCCATCCTTGTCAACAAAGCCGTCCTCGAACGACTTCTTGGCATTGTCCCAGGCGCCGCCGCCCGAGGTCATGGAGATGGCGACGAACAGGCCGGTGACGATCACGCCGAGCAGCATGGCCCCCACCGCCGAGAAGGCGGCGGACTTGCCGGCCGCGCCGCCGCCCGCCACGAAATAGATGACGAAGTAGCAGACGATGGGCGAGAGCACCGGCAGCAAAGAGGGGATGATCATCTCCTTGATGGCGGCCTTGGTCAGCATGTCCACGGCGCGGGAATAGTCCGGCTTCTCGGTGCCGGCCATGATGCCGGGCTTCTCGCGGAACTGCCGGCGCACCTCCTCCACGATGGCGCCGGCCGCGCGTCCCACCGCCGTCATGCCCATGGCGCCGAAGAGGTAGGGCAAGAGGCCGCCGAACAGCAGGCCCACGACCACGTAAGGATTCTCGAGCGAGAAGTTGGGCGACACGCCCGCGAAGTAGGACCCCGGCGCCGCCTGCGAGATGAAGAACTTCAGATCCTGGTTGTAGGCGGCGAACAACACCAGCGCGCCGAGGCCGGCGGAGCCAATGGCATAGCCCTTGGTGACGGCCTTGGTGGTGTTGCCCACCGCGTCGAGGGCGTCCGTGGACTGGCGCACCTCCTTGGGCAGGCCCGCCATCTCGGCGATGCCGCCGGCATTGTCCGTGACCGGTCCGAAGGCATCGAGCGCCACGATCATCCCGGCGACGCCCAGCATGGTGGTAGCGGCGATGGCGATGCCGAACAGGCCGGCGAGGCCATAGGCGCACAGGATGCCGGCGATGATGACGATGGTCGGCAGCGCGGTGGATTCCAGCGACACCGCAAGGCCCTGGATGATGTTGGTGCCGTGCCCCGTCACCGACGCCTGGGCGATGGACACCACGGGGCGATAGCCCGTGCCGGTGTAATATTCGGTGATGACCACGATGGCGCCGGTCACGGCGAGGCCGACGAGGCCCGCCAGGAACAGGCTGGTGCCCGAATAGTCCACGCCCTGGATGGGGCCGAAGCCGGGCAGCAGCCAGGTGACAAGGGCGAGGGCGATGACGGAGAAGCCTGCCGTCGCCATCAGGCCCTTGTAGAGCGCCCCCATGATGGAGGAGTTGGCCCCGAGCCGCACGAAGAAGGTGCCGGCTATGGAGGTGAGGATGCACGCCCCGCCGATGGCCAGCGGATAGACGATCATGGTGGCAAGGGTCGCCGGCGTCGCGGCGAAGAAGATGGCGGCGAGCACCATGGTGGCGACCACCGTCACCGCATAGGTCTCGAACAGGTCGGCCGCCATGCCGGCGCAGTCGCCGACATTGTCGCCGACGTTGTCCGCGATGGTGGCAGGGTTGCGAGGGTCGTCCTCGGGAATGCCGGCTTCCACCTTGCCCACCAGGTCACCGCCCACGTCGGCGCCCTTGGTGAAGATGCCGCCGCCGAGACGGGCGAAGATGGAGATGAGCGAGGCGCCGAAGCCGAGGGCCACCAGCGAATCCACCACGGTCCGGCTGTTGGGGGCAAATCCCAGCATCTTGTTGAGGATGAGGTAGTAAACGGTGACGCCGAGGAGCGCGAGGCCGGCCACCAGCAGGCCGGTCACGGCACCGGCCTTGAAGGCGAGGTCGAGGCCTCCGGCCAGCGACTTGGTCGCCGCCTGGGCCGTGCGCACGTTGGCGCGGACCGAGACATTCATGCCGATGAAGCCGGCGAGGCCGGAGAGGATAGCACCGAGGGCGAAGCCCACCGCCACCAGCCAGCCGAGGAAGATGCCCACGAGCACGAAGATGACGACGCCCACCAGCGCGATGGTGGTGTACTGGCGCCTGAGATAGGCCTGCGCCCCTTCGGCGATGGCGGATGCGATTTCCTGCATCCGGGCCGTTCCGGGATCCGCCGCCATCAGCGACTGGATCGTCCACACCCCATACGCCACGGCCAGCAGTCCGCAGGCGATGATCAGCACCAGAGCCAGCATCTATCCCACCCTTGTTGTTTCCAGCCTGTATTCTTTTATGGCGCGAGTGTGAGGGGTGCTGTGCGCCGCCGCAAGGGGCGTTTGGTCAATCGGTCGCAGCTTGGGACGGTTCCGGTGACCAGTGCTTTGGCGGCTGGACGGGACATCCGCCAACGTCTGGCCCGCTCCGGCCATGGGCACTCCGGTCAAGCCGGGGGGCGACAAGACGCGCCGCCATTTGCCCAGGCGGATGGTTCGCGCACCAGTTCAAGCCAGAGCGCAGCGATGGAGCTCACCGCGTCGGCGGAGCGCCGGAAGAGTCACGGAACTCGAAGATCTTGCGCAGAAAGCCGGGAGCGACAGCGGACATGGGGTTGATGCGCAGCGTTGGTCCCGAGGACAGCGGCCCGACGATCTCGAAGGTCACGCCCACCAGCCCCTCGTTCGGGCCGCCGCCGAGGAACAGGCCGATGACCGGGAGCTTGGAGAACAGGTTGTTGAGCGCGTAGGCCGGCACGAAGGTGCCGCGGATCGAGATCCTGTCGCCGGCGAAATCCAGCGTACCGTCGAAGGTCGCGCCCACCGACGGCCCCCAGATGGCGCCTTCCTTGAACACGATCTTGCCGGTGGTGCGGGCAAACTGAGCCTGAGCCTTCTCGAAGGCGGCCGTGCCGTTCTCGATCCGGCCGGAACTGTCGCGCGCCGCGCTGGAGAGTCGCTCGAGCCCGGGCTCGCCCTTGATGGAGAAATCGCGCAGGTGCAGCACGCCCTCCTGAGGCGTGTTGTCGCTGCGCGGCGGATCCACCACCAGCCACGCCTCGCCGCCCTGCACCTTGGCGTAGATGTCGAGGAAGCGGAACAGTGCGCCCGCGTCGGAGGTGGTGATCTGGAGGGCGCGCTCCTTGCCCTGCCAATTGCGCATCTCCCCCGCCACGGCGCCGTCGCGGCCAGCCTTGGCGGTGAGGGTGAAGTCCCGCGTCTCCACCCCGCGGCGGGCGACGGAGAGGTCGAACTGGCGCATCACCTCGCCATTGTTGCCGGTGAGCGCGCCGATGCGCGCCTCCACGTCCACGTCCGGCGTCTTCTGGTTGCGGCGGTTGCCGGTGGGCGCGCTGACGAGGCTCTTCATGATGCCGCGCGCGTCCATCACCTCTCCGGCGATGCGGATCTTGAGAACATCCCCCGCCTTCTCCGCCTTCAGCCCGGCCTTGTCGCCGTCGGACAGCTGGAAGGTGGGGAAGTTGGCGCCGAGCAGGTCGCCATTGTCCGAGAGCTCCATCGAGCCCTTCAGCAGGGTGCCCGAGCCGTCGATCACCATCTCGTCGAGGCGGACCGTGTTGCCTTTGTCGTTGACCACGAAGCGCGCCTTGAGCGGCTTTCCGGCCGGCTTGCTCAGGCCGGGGATGAGGTCGGCGATGCGCGCCTGGGTCAGGTCGGTCTCGATGCTGGCCCGCGTGTCCTTGTTGTTGGTGGTGCCGACGATGCGCACGCCCACCGGACCGCTGATGCCGGGGATGTCCACGCCGAGGCGCCCGCGCGCCGTATCGTCCAGCGTGGCGGAAACGCGGATGTCGGCGTCGGCCACGTCCTTGCGCTTCTCGTATTCGAACGCGAGGGGCGCACCAGCGAGCTTGCCGTCGCCGCGCAGCACGATGCCGGCGGGCGAGGCGAAGGCCTTCACCGTCGCCCCTTCCAGGCGCTGGCCCTTGAACACCTTGTCCACGCCGAAATCGGTGAGACTCGCCTCCAGCGAGTAGTCGAGGTCCTCCGGCAGGGGCACCTTGCGGAAGATGATGTTCACCTGCAGCAGGGCCGAGAGCCGTCCGCGCGTGGTGGAGGGATCGAAGGCGGTGCCCGTCGGCCCCTTCAGCGCCTCCATGCCCAGCACCTCAATGCCGGCGTCGGCCGGGCCGTTGAAGTTCACCCGGATCTGCGCCGTGGGTTCGCGCGGGAAATAGTCCGGCATGAACATGACACCATCGCTCACCGCGATCTTGCGGTTCTGCGGGGTCACGACGGTCCCGTCCGGCAGCGTGATGCGCACGGAGCGGCCGGTCACCAGGATGGCGAGGCTCGCGTTGGTGATGGGCGGCAGTCCCTTCACCGGCTTCAGCGTCACGCCCTTGCCGGAGATGGTGAAGCGCACGCCGTCTTCCGGCAGCGGCACCTGCTTCTGGCCGATGAGGTCGAGGGGCAGCTTGACCGCCACCGTGATTCCTTCTGCCGTTCCGCCCGAGACGTTCTCGATGGCGAACTGGCGTGCCGGCGGGGCGATGTTGACCGGCCAGAAGCGCTTGATGGTGGCGACCGGCATGGGCGAGGCGACGCCGTCGAACTTCAGGTAGGGCACCGCCACGCCAAGGTCGATCAGCGCCGTGAAGCTGAAGCTGGCGGTGGAGGCGCCGAGCAGCCCCTGCTCCACGATGATCTGGCGGCTCGGCGGATCGAACCGGCCCGAAATTTCGACCTTGGAGATGGGAAGGGCCGGCTCCGGCATCTCGGGACCCTGAAGAATCACCTCCTTTGGCCCCACCTGGAACGGCCACGGCTGCTGCGCCGTGGCCGGAACCCGGATCTCGCCGGCGAGGGTGATGACGTTCTGGCTCTTAACCGCCTCGATGGGTGCGACCACGATGACCCGGCGCGCCACGTCCAGGGTCAAGGCAATGCGGGCGCGGTCGATGACGAAGCGCTCGTCCGGGTCTTCGCCATTGCCCATGGCACCGGCACCGAGGTCGAGGCTCGCCTGCGCTGCGAGGAGATCACCGTCGAGGGACAGGCGGGCGTTCAGCGAGGCATTGAGCAGGGTGTCAATGTAGAAGCGCCGCTGGTCCTGCACGAAGGCGTGCAGGATGTCCCGCGTCGACACGTTCTTGATGGCGACCTCCACCGCGCGCTCGCCGTCCCGGGCGGGGCCGATGCGGGCGACGGCCGTCGCGACGCCCTGCGGCGACTGGATGGTGAAGGTCAGCTGGGCGCCGCCGGCGGCCGGCCGGGCGAGGCGCACGCTGATGTGCTGGAAGACGATGCGGCGACCGGCGCCCTCGTTCTCGACGATGACGGTTCCGTCCTTCAGCCCCACGTCGGCGAGGGCGCCGCCGTCGAAGCCGGCGGACTCCAGCTCGGCCATCCAGCGGGTGAGGAACACCGGCTTGAGGGGATCAATGTCCGCTGCCGTGCCGGTCGCGCTGCCATGAGCCGCGGGCGTGGCGGCGGGAGCGGGCGTCGTGGGCGCAGTGCCCGATGGGGAAGCCGGTGCAGCGGGCGACGGCTGGGCCGCGCCCGCCGAGGCGGCGGCTTCCGCGCGGCCGGCGGCGGTGGCGGGAATCGGCTTGGCGCCGCGCCCGGTGGTGACGGCCAGATGGCCCGAGGCGGCGATCCGTACCGTCATCTCGGCACCGACGAGGTCGATGCGCCGCGCCTTGGGCATCAGCGACAGGAGCGAACCCTCGAGCTCCACCTCGGCGCTGGGGGCGCTCGCCACCAACTGGCCGTCGGGGCCGGTGACGCGGATGTCGTGCACCACGACGGCTGTGGCGCCGCCGCTGACCGTCTCCACCGTGGTGGAGCCGATGGCGACGCGATGGCCGCCGCCGATGCGGTCCTCAAGGGCCCGCTCGATATAGGGCGTGGCGATGTTGGCGGTGATGGTGCCCGTGGCGATGAGCACGTAGAGGGCGACGGCGGCCACGCCCCCCAGCGCGATCAGGACGAGGCAGACCGCGGTGAACGCCCGGGCCACACGGCTGCGCGGGATGAGCGCGCCCATGATGCCCCGGAAGCGGGAGCGTCGCGGCTCGCGCCGTGCGGTCTCCGGCCTGTCCACCCACTGCTGCATTCCGTTCCGATCCTTCCCGCGCTTCGCCACCCTCTCGGTGGGAACGTCCTGGTGTCCGCGCCGGACGCGGCGATTCGCCCGCCGGCCCCGGATTGACCCTAACCTGCCGTTGCCTCGTAAAGATGAGGTGGATCAACTCCCCGCAGGTTACCATCTGCGCCCTGAAGGCGGCTATCTTGTGGGCTTGCGCCCCCTCCCCGCCCCGTATGGCGCCGAACACGTCGAAAGGAAGGCGGCATGTCCGAGTTTCCCGAGGTTGGTGCGCCCGCACCCGCATTCTCGCTCAGCCGTGACGGCGGGGGCAGCGTTTCCCTCAAGGATTTCAAGGGCCGCAAGCTGGTGGTCTATTTCTACCCCAAGGCCGACACCCCCGGCTGCACCAAGGAGGCCATCGCCTTTAACGGCCTCAAAGCCGCCTTCGCCGCCGCCGACACCGATATTCTTGGCGTGTCGGCAGATGCGGTGAAGGCCCAGGACAAGTTCAAGACCAAGTACGGCCTGGACTTCGCCCTCGGCTCCGACCCCGACAAGGCGATGCTGGAGGCCTATGGGGTGTGGGTGGAGAAGAGCATGTACGGCCGCAAATACATGGGCATCGAGCGGGCGACCGTGCTCATTGGCCGCGACGGTACCTTGGCGCGCACCTGGCCCAACGTAAAGGTGACCGGCCATGCGGAAGAGGTTCTGAAGGCGGCCCAGGAGCTGGGCTGAGCCTATGCCACCGGCCGGCCGGCCGCAGTGAGCCCGCCGAATCCTCCGCCATCGAGGACGCATTGGGGCAGCACGAACGGACCCGGAGGTGCCACGCCCACGGCGACGCGGATGCCGAAGGCGTCCGCCAGCACCTCCTCGGTCAGCACCTGCGCCACCGGCCCCGCGGCCCGGATGCAGCCGGCGGCCAATACCACCAGCTCGTCCGCTGCCATGGCCGCGAGATTGAGGTCGTGCAGCACCGCCAGCACCCCGCCGCCTGCCGCCGCATGTGCGCGGGCAAGCCGCAGCACCGTCAGCTGGTGGGCGAGGTCGAGGCTTGCTGTCGGCTCGTCGAGGAGCAGATAGGAGGGGGCGTCTGACGTCCCGAGCTCCAGCTGGGCCAGCACGCGGGCGAGCTGCACGCGCTGGCGCTCACCGCCGGACAGGCTGTCGTAGCGGCGCCCGGCGAACCCGGCGAGATCCACGCGGGCGAGCAGCCGCGCGATGCGGTCGGTGTCGCGACCCTCGCGTGCCATCAGTCCGGCCGAGATCACCTCGGCGGCGGTGAAGGGAAACGCCACTTCCGCAGCCTGGGGCAGCACCGCCCGGCGCCGGGCGAGGTCGAGGGGCGTGAAGCCGGCGATGGGCGACCCGTCCAGCGTGACGCGACCGCCCGAGAGGCGCTGCTCCCCCGACAGCGCCTTGAGCAATGTGGACTTGCCGGCGCCGTTGGGTCCCACCAGCACCGTGACTTGCCCCGGACGCACGGCGATGCTGGTGCGATCCAACAGGGTCCGGCGTCCGGCGGTGACGCTCACCTCCTCGGCGCAATACATGGCTCACCCCACGAAGGCGCGGCGCTGGAGCAGCAGCCACAGGAAGAAGGGCGCGCCCACCAGCGCGGTGACGACGCCGAGAGGCAATTCGGCTGGCGCGGCGATCATCCGCGCCAGGATGTCCGCCCCGAGCAGCACAGCCGCGCCGAGCAAAGCGGAGGCCGGCAGCAGGCCACGGTGGGATGGCCCGACCACCAGCCGTGCCAGATGGGGCACCATCAGCCCGACGAAGCCCACCACCCCGGCCGCCGCCACCGCGGCACCGACACCGGCGGCCACGGCCACGACGGCGACGCGCTTCAGCCGCTCCACCGCGACCCCGGCGTGGAAGGCCTCCGCCTCCCCCAGCGCCAGCGCGTCCAGGCCGCGGGCGAGGCGCGCCGCGACCATGAGCAGGCCCAGCACGAAGGGCGCCGCCAGCGCCGCCTTCATCCAGGTGGCGCCGCCAAGGCTGCCCAGGGTCCAGAACAGGAAGTCCCGCGTCTGCTGCTCCGAGGCGAGGAAGACCATTACCCCCGTTCCGGCGCTCGCCAGCGCGCCAAGGGCGAGGCCGGCGAACAGCAAGGTCGCCACCGACGTGCGGCCGTCCCGCTCGGCGAGGCGGGCGATGACGAGGGTGGTGACGAGCCCGCCAGCAAACGCGGCAAGGGGCAGGCCTACCGCCTGGAGCTGGGGCGGCAGCAGCGCCGCCACCGGGGCGCCGAAGACCACGAAGGCCACCGCCGCCAGCGCCGCGCCGGGCGCAACGCCGACGAGGCTCGGATCAGCCAAGGGATTGCGGAAGACGCCCTGCATCAGCGCGCCCGCCACCGCCATGCCGGCTCCTGCCAGCACGCCGAGCACGGCCCGGGGGAAGCGCACGTCCAGCACCACGATGCGCTCGCGCAAGGTGGACGCCGGCGCTGGTGCACCGACGACCCAGTCGGCGAGGATGGCGAGCACCCGGCCGGGGGCGATGGCGAAGGGTCCGATGGCCAGGGCGCCGAGAAAGGCCGCGACCGCCAGCACCGCGAACAACGCCAGACCCGCCGCCACCGGACGGCTCGCAATCCGCCCTTCCGCCTCGCGTAGCGTCGCAGGCAGTGTCACTGGTCGCTCTCCCGGCTCCACGACCGATCCGACAGGGCGGGCAGATCGGCGCCGGGGTGGAGCGCTGCGGCGAGATCGCGCGCGGCCCGCGGCGCCCGCGGTCCGAAGGCGAGGAGATAGGAGCCTGGCATGGTGACGAGCCGCCGGTCGCGGGCCGCCGGTGTGCCGACGAAGGCTGGGAGCGCGAAGACCGTCGCGGCGTCCAGCACCTGTCCGCCACCGCGCATCACCACTACCGCCTCCGGTTCCGCCGACATGGCGGCCTCGTCCAGCGCCGGCTTGAAGCCCTTGAGCGAGGCCATGGCGTTGGTGGCGCCGGCGAGGCGCAGGATGGCGTCGGCGCTGGTGTCCGATCCGCCCACCACGGCCGCGCCGCCGCTGGCGGAGAGCACGAAGATGGCGCGCGGCCGCTCGGGCAGACGCTGCACCATGGCATCCAGAGCATCGAAATCCGCCGCCACCTCGGCAGCGAGCGCCCTGCCCTTCGCTTCGGCGCCCACGGCCTCCGCCACCCGCGCGATCTTGCGCAGCACGCCCGCCTTGTCGTGGCCTTCCGGAATCATCACCACGGGAACCGAGGCTTGCTGGAGCACGTCGAGGGTCGATTTCGGCCCCGCGCCTTCAATCGCCAGAATAAGCGTCGGCCCCACCGACAGGACCCCTTCCGGCGAAAGGGCGCGGGAATATCCGACGTCCGGCCGGCTCCGGGCGGCGGCGGGATAGCGGCTCGTCTGATCCACCGCCACCACCTGATCGTCGAGGCCGAGGGCGAAGAGGATTTCCGTGATCGCCCCGCCGATGGAGACGATGCGCGCCGGTGCCGGAGGCGCCGCATGGGCGCGCGGGACGCCCAGCAGCGCGGCGAGCAGGGCAAGCGCCAGCATACCGTAGAGGACGGGGCTGGATGTGAGATGGAGGGTGCGACTCGTCATAGAATTAGAAGAAGTCCATCTTATATGTGAAACCTGATCGACTCTATCACGCGGCATCTGTTTTGAAATCGTACAATACTCGTCTGCCAAAGTGATCGTGTTGACCATGCAACACTGAGTGCCGTTCTTTACGACTGTTGGCAAGCCGGATGTAATGTTCTTGACGCACCTAGGGCTCAACGTTAGCCAGTTTATGTCAGGCAAATCGCCTGCCGCCCGCCACGTCTGCGCGCCGTCCCCGGCCGCGGGACGCAGCCAGCCCGAAAATTCAACGGCGGGAGAGAGCGATGGCGGGAGAACCGCGACGGGTGGCGGCTTCGGGGGCAAGGCGGCACGGGCTTTCAAAGGCTGTCCTGTGCTCGGGCGTGGCGGTGGCGGCGCTCTTGACCCTGGCGGCGCCGGTGCGGGCGCAGAGCGCGTCCACCAATGGTTCCGTGAACACCGACATGGTCTCGCTCGACACCATCACGGTGGCGGCCAGCTTCACCGAGGAGCGGGCCATCGATTCGCTCGCGGCCATCTCCGTTCTGCGCGCCGACGATCTTGAGCAGCTCATGCCGTCGCGCACGCAGGACGTGTTCTTCGGAATGCCGGGCACCAGCGTGATCCAGAACGGCAATTCCACGCAGGCGTCCATCAACATCCGCGGCTTGCAGGATTTCGGTCGGGTCGCGGTCTTTATCGACGGCGCGCGGCAGAACTTCACCCAGCTCGGGCACGGCACGGGCGCCGGTTCCTTCTTCCTGGAGCCGGGGTTGCTCGCAGACGTGGACGTGGTGCGTGGCCCGGTGTCCAACATCTATGGCTCCGGCGCCATCGGCGGCGTGGTGACGTTCCGCACCAAGGATACCGACGACATCATCAAGCCAGGGCAGACCTGGGGCGTCGAATCGTCCGGCGAGTTCGGCTCCAACGGCCCCATGGGCTACGGCTCCCTGTTTGCTGCCGCTAGGGTCGGCCAGAACGTGGACCTGTTCCTGGGCGGCACCTATCGCGCGCAGCAGAATTACGACGACGGCGACGGCAACGAGGTGCCCGGCACCGGCTACGACACCTGGACCGGCATCGCCAAGGCCACCTTCCGCCCGGCTGACAATCACGAAGTGAAGGTCACCGGCCTCAATTACGATGCCGACTACACCACCTACAACGCCGCTTTGGTGAACAACGAGATTCCCTCCGGCTCCACCCAGTACGGCACCACGGTGCTCAACCAGACGGTGACCACCAGCTGGAACTACTCGAACCCCGATGACAATCTCTTCGACTGGCGCAGCAGCATCTACTGGAACCGGGTGAAGCAGGACCAGACGAAGGTGGCCGGGACGCCCAGCACCGTCACCGGCGCCATCGGCGATCCGCGCACGTTCACCATCGACACTTTGGGCTTCGACGCCAACAACACGTCGCGCTTCACCTGGAACGACATTCGCAACGCCATCACCGTCGGCGGCGACTATTTCCACGACGACGTGGACAATGTGGACAATTACGGCTTCGGCGACGGCTACAATCCGTCGGGCGAGCGTGGCGTGGGCGGCGCCTTCATCCAGTGGAAGGCGAATTATTCAAGCTGGCTCGAAGCCGTCGCGGCGGTGCGCTACGACAGCTACACCCTGAATGGCGACGGGGTTTCCAACAGCGGCGATCATGTCTCGCCCAAGTTCACGCTCGGCCTCACGCCGTGGAACTGGGTCACCCTCTACGGCACCTTCGCCGAGGGCTACCGCGCCCCGGCCGTGACCGAGACGCTGGTGAACGGCGCCCATCCGCCAGCCATTCCCCTCGTCTTCTGCCCGGACGGCAGCTTCGGCGTGTTTTGCTTCGTGCCCAATCCCAACCTTCGGCCCGAAATCGGCAAGAACAAGGAAGTCGGCCTCAATCTGCGGTTCGACGACATCCTTACCAAGGGCGACAAGCTCCGCGCCAAGGCCAACATCTATCAAAACGACGTGGACGACTACATCGAGCTCGTCGGCTACAACATGACCGTTTACGGCACCTATGCCGACTACCAGTATCAGAACATCGCGAAGGCCAGGATCCGCGGCTTCGAACTGGAGAGCACCTATGACGCGGGCCTCTGGTTCGCCGGCCTCAACGTCACGCTGAACGAGGGCGAGGATACCGGCAGCGGCGAGCCGCTCGCCAACATCATGCCCAACAACGTGGCGGCAACGCTGGGCGCGCGGCTGCTCGACAACAAGCTTACCATGTCGGTGCGCTGGCAGTGGGTGGCGGCGAAGACGGCGGCAGATCTGCCGTCGGACACGCCCTATGAGCCGACACCGAGCTTCAACCTGGTCAACGTCTATCTCGGCTACCAGCCCGACCCCAATGTGCTGGCGCAGCTGTCGGTTGAGAACCTGCTCAACGAGCAGTACGTTCAATACCAGCAGTTCCTGCCGAGCGCGGGCATCACCGTGAAGGGTGGCCTGAGGTTCCGCTTCGGTGCCGATACCATCGCCGCGGCGACGCCGGCGCCGATCGTGAAATAGCAGCCTCGCGCGCACGCCCGCTCAGCGCATTGCCAAGATGGAGAGTGCTTATGTTCATTGCCACCAACCGGTTCAAGGTCAAGCTCGGCTCGGAGGCGGAGTTCGAGCGCGTCTGGCGCGAGCGCGACAGCTACCTTGCGAGCGTGCCGGGCTTCGCCGCTTTCGACCTGTGCCGCGGCCCGCAGAAGGAGGAGTACACCCTCTACATCTCCCACACCGTGTGGACGTCCAAGGCGGATTTCGAGGCCTGGACCAAGTCCGAGGCCTTCCGCCTCGCCCACCGCGACGCGGGTGCGGCATCCAACCGCGTGAACTATATCGGCGGTCCGGAGTTTGAAGGATTCGAGTCCGTTCTTTCGCTCACCCCCGGCGAAAAGGCGGCCTGAGGCCGATCCCCCCTCGGCCTTGCATTCTGTGACCCCAAGTTGGCGCATCAGCGCAATCTCGACCCCGAGATGACCTCCCCCCGGCCGGACCTCAGGTCCGCGCCGGGTTTTCTTTGCCTTGAGCTTCGGCCAGGCGGCAAAGAGACCGTGCCCTTTTCTCGGCGGCCGCCCTTGTCTACCGTTCCAGCCCCTATTGCTCCGGCCCTTCGGCCCCAGGACCATTGCCCATGACGGCTCACTCAGCCCAGACCAATTCGGCCTACACCAGCCTTTCCGCCCACTTCGCCCGCGCGTCCGCGCTCGGCAACGGCATCGGCATCCTCCAGTGGGACAACGATACCATGATGCCGAAGGGCGCAGCCGAGACACGGGCGGAAAGCCTCGCGCTCCTGCGGGTGCTGCACCACGGCATGGCCACCGACCCGCGCATCGGGGAGTGGCTCGCCGCCGCCGGCGACGAGGATCTCGGCCCGTGGGAACGCGCCAACCTGCGCGAGATCGAGCGGCACTACACCGTCGATACGGCGGTGCCGGCGGACCTCGTGGAAGCCTCCAGCCGCGCCGCCTCCCGCTGCGAGATGGCATGGCGCACCGCACGGGCGGAGAACAATTTCGCCGCTCTGCTCCCCGATCTGGAGGAGGTGCTGCGGCTCCAGCGCGAGCTGGGGCGGGTGAAGGGCGAGAAGCTCGGACTTTCACCTTATGACGCGCTGCTGAACGATTACGAGCCCGGCGGCCGCTCGGCGCGCATTGATGCGCTGTTCGACGACCTCGCGGCCTTCCTCCCCGGCTTCACCGAGGAGGTGCTGGAGATCCAGGCGCGCCGGGCGCACACCCCGCCGCTCGCCGGCCCGTTCGCGGTGGAGGCCCAGCGCGCTCTCGGCGTCGAGATGATGAAGGTGGTGGGCTTCGATTTCGATCGCGGCCGCCTCGATGTCTCCACCCACCCCTTCTGTGGCGGCGCCGACAACGACGTGCGCATCACCACGCGCTACGACGAGGCGGATTTCTCCCGCGCCCTCATGGGCGTCCTGCACGAGACCGGCCATGCCCTCTATGAGCAGGGGCGTCCGCAGGCGTTCATCCACCAGCCGGTGGGGCAGGCCCGCTCCATGAGCGTGCACGAGAGCCAGATCCCTGCTGATGGAGATGCAGGCCTGCCGCAGCCGCGAGTTCCTCACCTTCGCCGCGCCCCGCATGCGCGCCGCCTTTGGCACCGAAGGTCCCGCGTGGGAGACGGATGCCCTGTGGCGGCTCTACACGCGTGTCGAGCGCGGTTTCATTCGCGTGGACGCCGACGAAGTGACCTATCCCGCCCACGTCATCCTGCGCTACCGCCTCGAAAAGACGCTGATCGCCGACGACATGCGCCTCGCCGACCTGCCGGGCGCCTGGGCCGAGGGCATGCGGACGCTGCTCGGCGTCACCCCGCCCGACGACCGGCGCGGCTGCCTCCAGGACATCCATTGGCCGAGCGGAGGGTGGGGCTATTTCCCCACCTACACGCTGGGCGCCATGACCGCGGCACAGCTGTTCGATTCCGCCTGCCGGGCGGAGCCCGAGATCCTGCCGGGCATCGCCAGCGGCGATTTCGCCCCGCTGCTCGCCTGGCTGCGGGCCAACGTCCACAGCCAGGGCTCGCTCCTCCCCACCGACGAGCTGCTGACCCGCGCCACGGGAAGGCCCCTGGACGCCGCCGTCTTCAAGGCCCACCTGCGCCGGCGCTATGGCGGGGAGATGGAGCAGCATCAGGCCGCCTAGTTCCGGGGAGCGGGGATGGGGATGGGGATGGGGATGGGGGCGTCGGCCCCCGTCCTCCGGTGGGGTAGTTGACTTGGAAATTCTGATTGGTAGTTTCCTAATCAACTGATGGGGGTGCCTTGGATCAGATTGCGCGTTCCGACGACGTCCCTTTGCTGGAGGCCCACCTCGGCTATTGGCTGCGCTACGTCTCCAACCAGACGTCCCATGCTTTCGCCGCGAAACTGGCCGCGAGAGGCGTGACGGTGGCCGAATGGGTGGTTCTGCGGGAACTCTATGACTGCGCGAGCCTCGTCCCCAGCGCCCTCGCCGACCGGCTCGGGATGACGCGGGGCGCCATCTCCAAGCTTGCCGACCGTCTGGAGGCCAAGGCCCTCGCCGCGCGCGGTGCGGACCGGGACGACCGACGCTTCCAGACCCTTGCGCTCACGCCCGCCGGCCGCGCTCTCGTCCCCGAGCTGGCGCGCCTCGCCGACGCCAACGACACGGAATTCTTCGGCCATCTCGCCCCGGAGGATCGCGCCGGCCTGGAGGCGGTGCTGCGCGACATCGTGCGGCGCAAGGGGCTGAAGGCGATCCCCATCGACTGAAACCAGGAGAAGAGCCATGGACCCGGCATTGCAGAGCGTCATCCACGAATGTGTCGCGGCCTCCGATGCGGGGCGGATCACCTTCGGCGAGGTCGTCGGCAAGCTGATGGAGGCCGGGGTCGAGCGCTACGACACCGACCTCGTCCGCGCGGAGAAGACCTTCTATCTGCCCGACGGGGCAAGCGCCGTTCTGGCCGCGGCCCCCGTGGCGGGCGCTGCCCCGTCGGCGTTTTCCGCTCCCGGCGTCGAGGCGGCCGTTCGGGCCATCCAGGCCGGCCGCATCCCGTACAAGGAATTCTGCGCGCGCATCGTGGCCGCCGGCTGCGTGGGCTATCAGGTGAGCCTCGCCGGCCGCCGCGCCATCTATTACGGGCGGACCGGCGACGCGCATGTGGAGTGGTTTCCCGGCGCGCGGTGAGGCGACCTTCCAGATTTTTGCTCCGGACCGTCGGTCGTGGTCATACTCCCGCGTCCTTGCAGAAGACGAAGGGAGCCCTGCCCATGATGTACGCCATCCTCTGCTACCATGAAGAAGACGTGGTCTGCTCCTGGAGCAAGGAAGAGGATGCGGCCGTGATGGCCAAGATCGCGGCGGTGCAGGAGCGTCTCACCAAGGCCGGCAAGATGGGCGCCTCCCTGCGTCTCCTGCCCACCACGGCCGCCACCACGCTGCGCAAGACGCAGGACGGCCCCCTCGTGATCGACGGCCCCTTCACGGAAACCAAGGAGCAGTTGCTGGGCTTCTATCTCGTGGATGCCGACGACCTCGACGACATGCTGTCCATCGTCAGGGACCTCTCTGAGGTCAATCCCGGCGCCACCTATGAGGTCCGGCCGGTCCGCGCCTTCTTCCCCGACCGGCGCTCCGCGGACCAGAAGACCGGCACATGACCACGCCGGCCCTTACCGATCCGGACTGGATCAACGGCACCCTCACTGCCGCCCGGCCCCAGGCGGTGGCCGCGCTGCTGCGCTATTTCCGCGATCTCGAGACCGCCGAGGAGGCGTTTCAGGAGGCCTGCCTGCGCGCGCTGAAGAGCTGGCCGATGAACGGTCCACCCCGCGATCCGGCGGCCTGGCTCATCCTGGTCGGCCGCAACGCCACGCTGGACGGGGTGCGCCGGCGTGCGCGGCACGATCCTCTGCCGCCGGATGACCAGCTTTCCGATCTGGATGATGCGGAAGCCTCCATCGCCGAACGGCTCGACAATTCCCATTATCGCGACGATGTGCTGCGCCTGCTGTTCATCTGCTGCCACCCGGAACTGCCGGCGACGCAGCAGATCGCGCTGGCGCTGCGCATTGTCTCCGGGCTGAGCGTGAAGCAGATCGCCCGCGCCTTCCTCGTCAGCGAGGCGGCCATGGAGCAGCGCATCACCCGAGCCAAGGCGCGAATCGCCCGCGCCGACGTACCCTTCGAGGCGCCCGGCCCGGTTGAGCGCGCGGAACGCCTCGGCACCGTGGCCGCCATGGTCTATCTCGTCTTCAATGAGGGCTATTCCGCCGGCCAGGATCCCGACCGGACGGGCCTATGCGACGACGCCATCCGCCTCGCCCGGCTGCTGCTGCGCCTCTTCCCCACCGAGCCGGAAATCATGGGCCTCACCGCCCTGATGCTGCTGCAGCACGCGCGGGCCGACGCCCGCTTCGACGGGGACGGGCGCGTCATCCTGCTGGAGGCGCAGGACCGCACCCAATGGGACCGCCACCGCATCGCCGAGGGTCTCGCCCTCATCGACAAGGCCATGCGCCATCGCCGGCCCGGCGCCTATCAGATCCAGGCGGCCATCGCCGCACTGCACGCCCGCGCGATCCGCCCGGATGAGACGGACTGGGCGCAGATCGACGCGCTGTATGCCGCCCTCGAATATCTCCAGCCCTCCCCCGTTGTGACGCTCAACCGCGCTGTCGCGGTCAGCAAGGTGAAGGGCGCGGAGGCGGCCCTCGCCATGATCGAGCCTCTGGCGCCCCAGCTGTCTTCCTATTTCCATTTCTTCGGCGCGCGCGGCGCCTTCCTGCTTCAGCTCGGGCGGCGGGAGGAGGCGCGCGTCGCATTCGATCGTGCCATTGCCCTCGCCAACACGGCCGCAGAGGCGGACCATATCCGCACCCACCTCGACCAGCTCATGTCGACAAGCTGAGAAAATATCCGGGCACGATGTCGGAATGCCGAAGCGCGGCACGTCAATGATGAGGGACGCGCACGTCGCCCATCCAAGGAGAGACGACCATGTCTGATGCAGCCGAGATGACCTCGCCGCCCGGCAATTTCGCCGCGATGCCGCCGGTGAAGGGAGGCGTCACCGCCTACCTCACGGTGGAAGGCGCCGCGAAGGCCGCCGAATTCTACAAGGAGGCGCTCGGCGCCGAACTCGCCTTCGCCATCCCGCCGGACGAGAGCGGGCGCACCATGCATCTCCACCTCTACATCAACGGCTCGTCGGTGATGCTGGCCGATCCCTACCCGGAATATTGCGCCGGCCCGATGGAGAAGCTCGGCGGCTTCAACCTCACGCTCCATGTGGCCGACACCGACGGCGCGTTCGCCCGGGCCGTGGCGGCGGGCGCAACAGCGATGATGGCGCCGGAGGACATGTTCTGGGGCGCGCGCTATGCGCAGGTCCGCGATCCCTTCGGCGTGGTCTGGGCCTTCAACCAGCAGCGCTGACGCGCTCCTCGTCGAGCTGCTCCTTGCGCAGCTCGTCTGTGTCGGTCTGGGCGGACAAAGGCGAAAGCCCCTCCCCCGCCTGGGCGCGGGCGAGCGCCTCGGCCGCGTCGTCGGCCTCGCGCTGGCGGTTCCAGAGGGCGGCGTAGAGGCCGCCCTTCGCCAGCAGCTCCGCATGGCAGCCGCGCTCCGCGACGCGCCCCTCCGCCAAGACCAGGATCTCGTCGGCACTCACCACGGTCGAGAGCCGGTGCGCGATGACGAGCGTTGTGCGGCCTTCCGAGACGCGATCGAGCGCGTCCTGGATGTCCTTCTCCGTGTGGCTGTCCAGCGCGGAGGTGGCCTCGTCCAGCACCAGGATGGGCGGCCCCTTGAGCAGCGTGCGAGCGATGGCCACGCGCTGCTTCTCGCCGCCGGAAAGCTTCAGGCCGCGCTCGCCCACTTCCGTCTTGTAGCCCTTGGGGGTCGAGCGGATGAAGCCGTCGATCTGGGCGAGGCGCGCCGCCTCCTCCACCTCCGCGTCGCTGGCGTCCACCCGCCCATAGCGGATGTTGTAGGCCACGGTATCGTTGAACAGCACCGTATCCTGCGGGACCATGCCGATGGCGGCGCGCAGGCTCTCCTGCCGCACCTCCCGGATGTCCTGGCCATCGATGGTGATGCGGCCCGACGACACGTCGTAGAAGCGGAACAGCAGCCGCGACAAGGTGGACTTGCCGGCGCCCGACGGCCCCACGATGGCCACCGTGCGCCCAGCCGGGACCTCGAAGGTGATGCCTTTCAGGATTTCCCGGTCGGGATCGTAGGCGAAGCGCACGTCCTCGAACCGCACCGTTCCACCGGACACCACGAGCTCCGGCGCGCCGGGACGGTCGGTGATCTCCGGTGCGACGGAGAGCACGGCGAACATGGCTTCGATGTCGACGATCCCCTGCTTGATCTCGCGATAGATGAAGCCCAGGAAATTCAGCGGGATGTAGAACTGGATCATCATGGCATTGACCATGACGAAGGAGCCTACGGTCTGACGTCCGGCGCGGATGTCCAGCACGCACATCACCATCACCACGGCGAGGCCGATGGAGAAGATGAAGGCCTGCCCGGCGTTGAGCCACGCGAGAGAGGTGTAGGTGTTGACCGTCGCCTTCTCGTAGCGCGCCATGGAGCGGTCGTAGCGCGCGGTCTCCCAGCGTTCGGCCCCGAAATACTTCACCGTTTCGTAGTTGAGCAGGCTGTCGATGGCCTTGGTGTTGGCGTCGGTGTCGCTCTCGTTCATCTCCTTGCGGATGGCAAGGCGCCACTCGCTGGCGACATAAGTGAAGACGGAATAGAGCACCACCGTCAGCGCCACCACGGCGGCGTAGCGCCAGTCGAAGGCGAAGAAGAGGACGCCCAGCACCATCACCAGCTCGACGATGGTGGGGGCGAGCTGCAGCGCCAGCATGCGCACGATGGTCTCGATACCCGAGCGCGCCCGCTCCAGCACCCGCGTGAGGCCGCCGGTCTTGCGCTCCAGATGGAAGCGCAGGGACAAGGCGTGCATGTGCTCGAACGTCTCGAGCGCGAGCTTGCGCACGGCGTTGAGCGCCACCTTGGCGAAGAGGCCGTCGCGCAGCTGCGTCACGGCGGCCATCACGATGCGCCCGACGCCATAAGCGAGCGTCAGCGCCACCGGCGCGCCGATGACCAGCGCCCAGAAGGACGCGTCCGGATTTGCCACCTTGCCCTGCGCCACTTCGGCCGTGAGAGCGTCGGTCGCCCATTTGAACAGGAAGGGCACCGCCAGGGTCGCCCCCTTCGCCGCGAACAGCAGAAGGAAGGTGATGACGACACGCGCCCTCAGGTCCGTTCGTCCCGCCGGCCACAGATAGGGCCACAGGCCGCGGATGGTCGAGAAGATGGCGTCGGAGGAGACAACGGGGCGTCCGAGACCGGCGGCTTTGGGGACGTTGGACATGATGGGCTAGGCTTCCTCGGGCGCGGGCGGGGCGCAGCAACCCGACGGCCCCTTCAGCGCCGCGAACAGCGCTTCAATTTCAGTCTCGAGACGGGCGAGCGCATCACGATCGATGCAGTAACTGGAGCGCTGGCCCTCGGCCCGGCTGCGGATGAGGCCGGCATCCAGGAGAACCTTCAGATGTTGCGAGACGGTCGACTGCGCAAGAGGGAGCGCCCGGACGATCTCGCCGCAGACGCAGCGGTCCTGCCCGGCCAAGGTCGCAAGCATGGCGAGCCGCGCAGGGTGGGCGAGCGCCCGAAGCCGCGCCGCGAGGGCGGCCCGACCGGCCCCTTCGGGATCGGGCTGGGGGTCCGGGAGGGTGGAGGCGATGTTCATCGTTCATCGGCGATAGACGATATAGTTCGCTCGCGCAAGTCGGCCCTCCGGCACTTGCGATCCCGGCCGACACGCCGCAGCGTCATGTCGGCGTCGCGGCGCCCGGCTATGGCCGGCACCGACCCAAAGTGCCGCAAGTTTGGTAAAGTGAGCCCATGGCTAGAATCGAGAGTGTCTGCGTCTATTGCGGGTCCGCCTCCGGAGGCGAGGCCGTGTTTGCCGAGGAGTCGCGCCGCTTCGGACGGATATTGGCCGCCGAGGGTGTCCGCCTCGTCTATGGCGGCGGCGGCATCGGGCTGATGGGGGAGGTCGCCGGCGCGGTGGCGCTGGCCGGCGGCGCCGTGACCGGCATCATTCCCCGCTTCCTGATGACCCGCGAGCGCGCCTTCGCCCATAAAGCGGAAATTGTGGTGGTGGAGGACATGCACGAGCGCAAGCGCCTCATGTTCGACCGCGCCGACGCCTTCGTCGCCCTGCCGGGCGGGGTGGGCACGCTGGAAGAACTGGTGGAGCAACTGACCTGGGCGCAGCTTGGGCGGCACCGCAAGCCGGTGCTCCTCGCCAACATCGCCGGCTTCTGGGACCCTTTCGTCGCCCTGATCGATCACATGCGCGAGACCGGGTTCATCCGCACCGATACACCGGTGGAGATGCTGACGGCAGACCGGGTGGAAGACATCCTCCCGCGCCTGCGCGCCGCCGCGGCCAAGGTGGGCGAGCGCGCGCTGCATGCTGCGGACGGCGCCATCGCCGACCGCATGTAAGGGCGTCTAGCCCCCTCAGCTGTGCGGCTGATCCAGCGCTGCGATGGCCACCATGACCACGGAGCCGATCAGCATGATCGTGACGACGGTCTGCATGCCTCCGACCTTTGCTGCAATGCAACAAGATCGGCAGGGTAATCCCGTCGCAATCATGCTCCAATGCACCCAGAGCGGAGCATGGCTGCGCGAAACGCACGCCAGAGGTAGACGAAGAGCGGATGGCGACCCCGGCAGGGCTCGAACCTGCGACCTAGTGCTTAGAAGGCACTTGCTCTATCCAGCTGAGCTACGGGGCCGGCTGGTCGCCTTTTACGGCGTGCCGGCGCCCTACGGAAGGGCAAAGGCGCCCGCCTCCGGCCGGCGGCTCAGTGTGTCCACTGCCCCGCGCGGGTGAAGGCGAAATTGTCCGAATAGGCGATCCGCCGGCGCGTCGCCTCGTGCGGCTCGAAGACCTGGAAGGGGATGCCCCGCTTCTGCGCGTAGGCCACCGCCTCTTCCTTGGTCTCGAAGGTCAGGCGGATCTGGCTGCGCATGTCGGCCGAGGAGGTGTAGCCCATGAGCGGCTCCACCATGCGGGCATGCTCGGGCTCATATTCCAGCACCCAGTGCTTGGTCTTCGCGACGCCCGACTGCATGGCATTGCGCGACGGCTTGAAGATGCGTGCGACCATGGTGCTGAACCCGTGGATGCTGACCGAACCGAGGACCGCGCGACACCGCGCGAGCCCTTCCGTCTATAGTTAAGCCCCGGCGCACTGACAACCGAGCATCGCGCCGGCGGGTCGTCTCAGCGCATGATGAGGCAGTTGGCCGCCGCCTGAGCGGATTCGGCCGCGGTGAGATGGCTGACCTTGCCCGAGAGGACCAGGGTGCGCGTCTGCTCGGTCACCACGGCACGCCCGTCGGCGCCTGGCACCAGATGGGGCGCGCTCGCCACATAGATGGAGCGCGCCTCGGTGGGGAGCTTGGCCGCGCAGCGGTCGGCCGCAGCCTTGTCCGCCCATGCGGGGGAGGTGGCCAGAGCAGCGGCCATCGCGGCCGCAAGTCCCGCCACCAGCGTTGGTCGCATCCCGTTCCGCGGCTTCGCCGTCTTCGGCATTCCCATTCTTCATCCCCGCATTGCCTCGCCCTCGGCGTGGCGAAATCCAGCCGTCTTGTTGAGGAGATGCGGGGAGATTGCAAGCGCGGCCATGACGCCACTCAGCAGCGGACACGCCTGCCCCGGTGTGGGATCGAAAGCGCGGTCAGGTCGGCCGCGGCGCGGCTGAAAATTCGGCGAAAAGACTTGTGAGAATGGTCGGAGCAGCAGGATTTGAACCTGCGACCCTCTGCTCCCAAAGCAGATGCGCTACCAGGCTGCGCTATGCTCCGATGGCGCCTCCGCCAGCATCGTTCCTACTACAGTCTCGCGCAGGGTGGCGCAAGGTTTGCCTCCTTCCCGGCGGCCTGCGCCAGCGCGTCCGCTTGATTTCGCAACCGCCCCGGCGAATAGCTGGCGCGTGATCCTTTGTGCCGGTTTTTCAATTTTAAGGGATATTGCGACATGGCTTCGGACGCCGAGCTGGCAGAGTGGCTCAGCTCCATGCTCAAGGCGGTGGGCACCACCCAGGCCCACACCATGGTGCAGCACTACATCCTGCGCGACATCGTCACACAGCTCGCCGGGCGCGAAGAGCGGCCGGATGCGTTCATCGCCGCCATGTTCGAACGCGTCAGCGGGCTCGTCGACCAGTGCGAGCTCGCCGGCAAGCCGGACATCGAAGCGGAAATGCGCTGGTACAGCGAGACGTTCTTCACCTCCATCGGCAAGACGCTCGATCCGGGCTGAACGCGGCCCGGGCGAGAGTTGCCCGCCCCGTCGGGGGGTGCGGGGCGGGCAAGGCTGGCCTACTTGTGGACCAGCGGGGTCGGCGCAGCCGGCGGACTCCACAGCGGCACGATGATGCGTGCCCAGCCGCGCGTATCCTTGCCGCCGTAGTTCTGCTCGTAGACGTCGGTGGTGAGATAGGCCTGCACGATCACAGGCCCGAAGTCGTAGCCCACGAGGCCGCCGACTGCGAACTGGCTCTGCTTCTGGTAGAAGGGCACGGGATTGTTGAGGTCGGTGGAGTAATAGCCGACGGGACCGATCTCGAACTTGCCGATCTTCTTGGTGGCGGTGAGGTCCACGTTGAGAAAGTTCGGGTTGATGGTGTTGGTCGCGCCGTCCGCCTGGATGCCCCAGATGGCGTTGGCGGTAAGGTTCCAGCCGTCGGCCATGTAGCTCAGGGCGAAGCGCTGGTTGAACGAGGTGGAATCGAACGCCACCCCGGTATCCACCCCGAGATAGAAGCCGGCCATGTAGCTGAAGCCAAAGCCATTGCCGAGATTCCAGGCGAGCTGGGCGGCAAAGAAGGGGTTGTAGAAACCCGAGGTGTAATTGCCGTTTTCGACCCCCACCTCCACCACCGGCACCGCCGTGAGCAGTTGCAGCCGGCCACCCAGCAGGAAGACCGGGGTGGCCCAGGCCAGAACCGGGATATCGACGCCGACGCAGGTCGAATCGGGTGAGGTGTTGCGGCAGCCCCAATCCGCCGTGTTCACGAAGTAGACGCCTTCCGGCAGGGGAGCGCCCGCGGCAAGGCCTACGGTTTCGCCGGGCTGGGTGACCGAGCCGGCGAACGCCGGTGCCATGGCCGGCACGAGGGCAGCAGTCGACAATGCGGCGACGGCCGCCATTCTTGCGAATGTCGTCATTTTATTCCTCCGAAAGGCGTGAGCCCTGGTTTGCCGGGTTCCCACCGGCAGGCTCTTCGCTGGCGCTTCCTCAGGCGCGTTCGCGCCGCACTCTTTTCGGCCAAGGAGGTTCAAGCCTCCTTTGGCGTCTTCGACGTGCGCCCATGGGGGCGCGAGACGTAGAGCTCTCCGAACAGGTTCGGAAAGCAGAGGCTCCATCTGGGGAATGCTGCGGCAGCGTGTCACGACCTTGGCGGCGGGGGCTGTGTCACCCCAGGCCGCCCGAGACCTTCGAGGATGACCGGATATCCCTGGATCCGGGCCCTTGAAGCCGAAGCACCAATGAGGCTAGCTCAATTGTTGGGCATGGGCCACGGGTCTATCGCGGCTCGCTGCCGCCTGAGTGCGCAAAAGCCCGGCGCTGTTGCACGGATGTGACACATTCCACGCCTGCTCTTGCGTCAAAAGGGGCTGCAGCCTTTCGATATGGTGGACATCGGCGGAATCTGGACAGAAGGTGATGGCGCCGCTTCGGATTCGATCCCGGCCCTCGCCCTGCCCCGTGAGCAAGACAATGCTGGATATCCACTACCGGGAATACAAGATCCTCCTGCGGCCTCAGCAATTCTATTCGCCCAAGCGATTCGAGGATTACTGGAACGAGGTGAAAAGCGTCGCCAAGAAGCATGGCGTCGGCGTCGAGACGAACAAGGACGCGTTCCACCGGCAGGTGCGCGAGGTGTTGTTCTACGACACGCCGGATTTCGACCTCTACCGTAACTCCTTCATCCTGCGCAAACGCACTTTCTACGATGACGGTTGGCCGCGGCCCGAGCACGAACTGGCGCTCAAGTTCCGCAGCCCCGACCGTGAGCGCGCCACCGCGATGGAGATGGCGCCGCGCATCACCGGGGCCGTGCAGGTCAAGTTCAAGGAAGAGCTGCTGCCGCTGAAGGATCAGGTGGGTGGCATCCGCTCGCTCTACTCCCACAATTGCATCATCACCTCGCTGGGCGTGGTGCTGAACCCGGTGCTCAAGAACATCACCTCGGTGTTTCCCTCCATGGCCTGCGTCGATGCCGACGGCGACTCGCGGGTCGACCTCGTGAACGCCATGGCGGTGGAGGAGATTCAGGTGGATCCGGGTCATTTCGATTTCGGCCATGGCTATGAGGCGAAGGCCACCATCGCCATCTGGCGCAATCGCGCATCGGAGACGTCGCTGGTGGGCGAATTCGCCTTCCAGGCCAAGTTCGATCATTTCGATGCGGTGAGCCAGAAGGCGCTGCGCCTGTCGGAGGACTTCTTCCGGGACGTGCAGACGCTGGCGCCGGAATGGGTCCAGCTCGGCACCACCAAGACCGCCATGGTCTACGGCATCGGCACCAAGGAAGTCGCCCACGCCGAGTGAGGCCGGCGGCCCGATGGGGCCGCCGCCCAAGCCCCGTCAAACAGGCTGCTCCCGCGGCCAGGACCAGCCGGACCCCCCATGAGCGCGATCGAGCCGCCACCTGCCGCCTACGCCGGCCCCGCGGAGCGCGCGGCGCCGGTGCCGCTGCTGGAGATCTTCCTCACGTTTCTCGTCATCGGCGGCACCAGTTTCGGCGGCGGCGTCGTTGCCTATCTGCGCAACGCCCTCGTGGGCGCCAAAGGCTGGCTGGACGAGGAGGAGTTTCTCACCGCCCTCGAGATCTCCCAGGCGCTTCCCGGCCTCAACGCCACCAACATGAGCGTCATCGTGGGCGACCGCCTGCGCGGGCCGCCGGGCGCCATCGCCGGATTTCTGGGCATGACCCTGCCCGGCGGCCTCATGGTGTTCGCGCTCGGCATCTTCTATGCGTCCAACCACGGCAATCCGGCCATGCACAGCGTGCTTGCCGGCATCGGCGCAGCCGCGGTGGGACTCCTGACGGCGGTGACGCTGCAGATCGGCCACAAGCAGCTCAAGCATCTGCGGGATATCCTGCTCATCGTCATCACCGTGGTGATGGTGAGCTTCCTGCACGTCTCGCTCATTCTGGTGCTGGTGATCGTCCTGCCGCTCGCCCTCTTCATCTATCGCCCGCGGCCGGGCGGGGCGGGCGAGCCATGAATAACCCACACACCGACCTCAGCCTCCTCGGCGTCTTCTCGCTTCTGTCGCTGCTCGCCATCGGCGGCGGAACGGCGGTGCTGCCGGAGATGAAGGCGCTCACCGTGGGTGCGCACCACTGGCTCACCGACAGCCAGTTCCGCGACATCTACAGCCTCGGGCAGGTGGCGCCTGGCCCGAACATGCTGATGGTGATCGTCATCGGCTATCACGTGGCAGGCACGCCGGGGGCGCTCATCGCCTTCTGCGGCTTCTTCCTGCCCGCCTCCACCCTCGCCCTTGGCGCCTCGCGACTGTGGAATCATTTCGACGGCTCGCCCTGGCGTGGCGCCTTGCAGAGCGCCCTCGCCCCCATCGTGGTGGGACTGATGGCATCGGGAACCATCGCCGTGGCGCGCACCGCAATCACCGGCACCGAGACGACGGTGATCGCGGTGGCGGTGTTCGCCCTCGTCTACTTCGGACCGAGGATCAACCCGGCGCTCATCATCCTCGCGGGCGGCGCCGTGGGCTATTTCACGCTGCAATAGCGGAAGACGCGCCTATTTCGCTAGGAAGCTATTTGGCCGGGAACATGGGGTGGGCGACCTTGTCGCCTGCCTTGATGCCGAGCTTGCGCGCCGTGCCGCCGGCAATCTCCAGCACCGCGCGCACCGGCTCGCCGGAGGAGATGGTCTCGGTGGACAGGGGGGTGGTCATGGCGGCGACCCGGGCGATGCTGCCATCGGCGCGGATGAACAGCATGTCGAGGGGGATGAGGGTGTTCTTCATCCACATGTAGACCGGCTGGTCCACCTTGAAGTCGAACAGCATGCCCGCCTGCTCGCCCAGCGATTTGCGGTACATCAGGCCGGTGGAGCGCTGCTCTTCCGTGCGCGCCACCTCGACCTCGAAGGCGACGACGCCCTTGGCGGTGGCGATCTCCAGCGGTTCCCGCTGCGCCGCCTCGGTCGTCTGGGCCGCCGCCGCGGGCGGATGCCCGCTGGGCGCGAGCGGCGAAAGGGCGAGGACAGCGCCGAGGGCGGCGGCAGCCGCGCTCCGCTTCAGCACGAGGATCATGATCAGTTGTTCCCGCTGGGACCGGAATCGGCCTTCACTTCCGCCGCCATGAGGCCCTTGGAGCCGTCGCCGTAGCGCACGAGCACGGTCTGGCCCGGGCGCAGCTCCGTGAGGCCGTGGCGGCGCAGCGTCTCCATATGGACGAAGATGTCGGGCGTGCCGTCGCCCTGGGTGAGGAAGCCGAAGCCCCTCAGCCGGTTGAACCATTTCACCGTCGCCCGCTCGAACCCGCTGCGCGGCTCCACCACGGCGCGGGTGCGCGGCGGAGCGGCCGCGGCCGCATGGACGGCGGTGGTGAGATCGAGGGAGATTACGCGAAAGGCCTGCCGCCCCTTGGCGCGCTGCACCGCCTCGCACACCACCCGGGCGCCTTCCATGGCGGTCTGGAATCCGTCGCGGCGCAGGCATGTCACATGGACCAGCACGTCGGGCCCGCCGTCATCCGGAACGATGAAGCCATAGCCCTTCGAGGCGTCGAACCATTTGATGGAGCCGGTGACTTCGACGAGCCCCGCGGGCTCCTCGTTCGCGTCATCCGTCGAGCCGGCGGTCCCTGGCCCCAGCCCCAGTGCGTCAGACCCCATGACCACCCCGACCTTACGCGCGGCGGCGCACCCGTTACCGCGGAGCGGGCAGGATAGCAACTCGATGGCGCGGCGCACACCCTTGTTCGCAGGCAATCCTCACGCGTCGCTGGCGAAGGGTGCGAGGACGTCGCCGATCTCCGAACGCACCACCAGATCGGCCATGTCGTCAAACTCGGTGGGCTCGCGGTTGAGGATGACCAGCCGCGCCCCGCGCTGGCGCGCCTTCAGCGGGAAGCCGGCGGCGGGGAAGACCACCAGCGAGGAGCCGATGACGATGAAGAGGTCGCAGGCACTCGTGAGCGCATCGGCTCGCGCCATCTCGCGCTCGGGCATGGCCTGGCCGAAGGAGATGGTGGCCGCCTTCACCGGTCCGCCGCACGCGGCGCAGTCCGGCGCGATGCCGCCCGCCGCGTCGAAGCGTTCCTTCACCCAGGCGAGCTCGTAGCGCGCGCCGCAATCGAGGCAGGTGGCGTAGGTGCCGTTGCCGTGCAGCTCAACCAGCGCAGTGTCGGGCACGCCCGATGCCTGGTGCAGGCCGTCGATGTTCTGGGTGATGACGCCGGCGAGGCGGCCGCGCGCCAGCAAGCGCGACAGGGCCATGTGGCCGCGACCGGGACGGGCGGAGGCGAAGGCCTCCTCCATCGCGAACTTGCGCCGCCACGCCTCGTTGCGCGCCGCCTTGTGGGCCACGAACACGTCGAACGGGATGGGCTTGTTCTGGGTCCAAAGCCCGCCGGGGGAGCGGAAATCCGGGATGCCGCATTCGGTGGAGATGCCCGCCCCGGTGAAGGCCACGGCGCGCGCAGCCCCGTCGAGAAGTGCGGTGAGGCGCTGCTGCGCCCCCTTGAGATCGCTATCGAAGATCATACTTGAGCAGCGCCGGCTTGCCGGCTCCTCCACTTGCCCACAGGGTGGCGCGTCCGGCGCGGGATGCAATCCCTTCCGCCGCGCCCCCTCCCACGGACGAGAATGCCCATGCGTTTCCTGCACACCATGGTCCGCGTGACCGACATCGACCAGTCGCTGGACTTCTATTGCAACAAGCTGGGGCTGAAGGAGGTGCGCCGCAAGGAGGTGCCGCAGGGCCGCTATACCCTCGTCTTCCTCGCGCCTCCCGGGCAGGAGAACGTGGCCGAGATCGAGCTCACCTACAATTGGGACAAGGAGCCCTATGGCGAGGGCCGCAATTTCGGCCATCTCGCCTTCGAGGTTGAGGACATCTATAGCTTGTGCGAGCGGCTGATGGCCTCCGGCGTCACCATCAACCGGCCGCCGCGCGACGGCTACATGGCCTTCGTCCGCTCCCCGGACAACGTCTCCGTGGAGCTGCTGCAGAAGGGCGGGCCCAAGCCTCCGGCGGAACCCTGGGCCTCCATGCCGAACACCGGCAAGTGGTGAGCCCAGCGGGGCGGGCGATCTCAGCGTCCGTCCCGCCCGCGGGGTCGGCGCCGCAGCCCGCCGCGGCTGAACGTCCGCTTCCGCCGCACTCCCCTCCGGCCGTCCTCCCGTCCCACCGCACCCCTTCTCGCCGCCCGGCTGGAGTGCAGGCTCTGGATATCTCGGGCACGGCCGCTTGCAGCGGCGCCGCCCGCCCCCTATAAGGACGCCCTCTCCGGCGGCTCAAAACCCCGGATCGGCCGCGCGCCCTTCGTCTATCGGTTAGGACGCCACCCTTTCACGGTGGAGAGAGGGGTTCGACTCCCCTAGGGCGCGCCAGCTCCGCAAGACCAGGCCGCAAATCCCGGGACCGATCGAGGGGGCGGGTCGATGCCTCTGTTCGGATATTCGCGGCATCGGGCCGACATCTCTAAGCACAGATCCCGCCTCCTGCGACACTGCAGCGTAGCCGCAGCAATTTCCGCAAGTTGCGAGCGCCGCTGCGTCGTCGTTCGCCGCGTCGCCCAAGTTTTACCTTAAGCCAGTACCTACCGCCGAGGCTTTAAAATCCGTCAATCGCGAACTATTTCCGCGTGATTTCACTGCCGCCCTACCGCAGTTTCACTACGCCTTACGTAGCGACTGGCGGGACCAAATCTGCTGGGGTAAAATGACGCCAAGGCTGTTTCGCGAGCCCGCGATGGCGGTGAGGACACGATCGCAGACATGACGCCGACTGCGAGGCCAAGACTTTTCGGCCTGATTGCGATGGCTCCGGGGATCACAAGAAACGATCAGAACTACCCGGGAGGAAATCATGACGCCAAGAGCACATATCTTGACCGCATCATGCGTCTTCTTCGTTGCGGCGATCCATGGCGGACATGCGATCGCGCAGGATTCATCGGCGATCCGGCACAAGTATCCTTCACCTTACATGAACGCCAAGGATACGCCGCTGGTGGAGATTGCGAAGGGCGCCAAGGTCAGCGAGGGCACGGCCGCCTACTGGAACCTGCCGCCGGATTCCCCGCGGCGCACCTCCTACGACTCCGATATTGTCGTCAAGGTCGCGGACGGCATCTGGACGATGGGAACGGCCAGCCTCGTCAACTGCCATGCCGTACAAGGTCCCGATGGCCTGATCATCTACGATACAGGCGACAATATCGAGGACGGTGCGCGCTTCTACCGCCTCCTTCGCACCGCGACCCAGGCCCCGATCCGCGCGATCGTCTATTCCCATGAGCATTATGTCAACGGCGCCAAGGCCTTCGTCGAAGAAGAAGCCAAGCGCGGCAATACCGACATCAAGATCATCGGCCACCCCGGCACCAACAAGTCCGTCGCCCGCACCGGCGGCCTGTCGGCAGCTCATCCTGAGGTCTCGAGCGTTCTCTATGCGCGCTCGATCGAGCAGTTCAATTTCTATCTTCCGGAGGAGGGCCCTGACAGCGGCTTCAAGAATACGGTCTTGCCCGGCGCTGGTGGATTTGTGCCTGTCAACACGCCCGTCGAGGATGGGCAGAAGATGAAGCTCGCGGGCCTCGATGTGGTCTTTTACACGGAGGGTGTCGGAACGGACACCCTCAACCAGACCCTCGTCTGGTTTCCCGACCGTAAGATCGCCATGAACAATGTGGTGTGGGGGTGGTTCCCCAACATCTACAGCGCGCGCGGGGGGCGCTACCGCGATCCTAGTGGCTGGATGGCGGCCATCGAGGTGGTGAAGAAGCTCAAGCCGGAAATTCTGCTGAGCACGCACAGCACCTCCATAACCGGCAGCCAAGCCATCGAGCAGCGACTTCAGGACTATCACGACGGGCTCGCCTTCGTGCTGGACCAGTCCCTCAAGGGTATCCTTCAGGGCAAGGGGCCGGATGAGTTGCGCTATTCCGTCCAGCTGCCGGAGCGCCTGAAGAACGCTCCGATCCTGGTGCAGAACTACGGCGAACTCTCCATCATGCCACCGCGCATTTTCACTGCGGTGTTCGGCCAGTTTGATCGCGACTCGGCGCACCTCATCAAGCTGCACCCGACCGAGGAAGCCGAGAGGATGGTCTTGGCCATGGGCGGCCCGGAGGCGACGTTTGCCAAGGCGTCCAAGGCGTTCGACGATGGCGACTATCTCTGGGCGGCCCAGCTTTCCGATTACCTCGTGAAGGCGGACGGCAATCCGAAGTACCGCCAGTTGGCCGCCAACAGCCTGCGCCAGATGGGCTATCGGGCCGTCGCGACCAACACGCGCTCCTGGATGCTGTCGGAAGCGCTGGCGCTGGAAGGCAAGACCGCCATCATCACCGCTGTCCCTGCTGTTCCGGCCGCCGTGGACGGCTTTCTGGCCGACTATGTGGACTACTATCGGGTCCGCGTCAGCGCTGAACGCTCAGCCAACACGGATAAGCTCATGGGGCTCCAGTTCGGCGACAATCGATCCTTCGGCCTGCATGTGCGCCGCAGCCTGGTGGACTTCGTGCCGGACCTCTCCAAAGCCGGGCGGACGCCGGACGTCACTGTCGAAATGACGCCAGCCACATGGACGCTGGTCTTCAACAACCAGGCCGATCCTGCGGCCCTCATCGACAAGGGCGACATCAAGGTCACCCGGGGCAGTGGGGGCGACGCGAAAGCGCTCTTTGGAATGTTCGACCCGATCTATGACTGGCAGAACGATCCGGCGCTGGTCGCACTCGCCAAGAAACTGGAAGCGGGCGGCGGAGTGTCTGCCGATTGATGGTGCCGGCCGACCGCCGGCCGGTTCACGCGCTCGCCACAAGAGCAGGGCCTGCCGTCGACCATCCCCGAAGGGCCGAAGCCGTCTACCCGCTTCGGCCCCGTCCCGCTGTTGCCATCACGCGCCGGCGGAATAGCGTACGCCCGTCAGCGCCTGCGACACCTCCCACAGGCGCGCGGCGACGGCTTCGTCGGAGGCTTGGGGCGGTACCTTCGCCAAAGTGGGATGGCCGCGGGTTTCGCTGAGCCGGTCGGGGCCGTAATAGGCGCCGGCCTTGGCGAGGGGCGATGTCGCGGCAAAGAGGCTGGGCAACGCACCCTGCGCCGCGGGCTGAAACAGGAACCAGAGGGCGGAGCGCGCGATGCCGATGGCGCTTCGGCGCCCGGGCGCGTTGTGGAGAAGGTCGGTTCGCGCCACGCCGGGATGGGCGGCCATGCTCTCGAAGCCCCACCCCTCGGCCGCGCTGCGCCGTTGCAGTTCGAATGCGAAGATCAGGCAGGCGAGCTTCGATTGGTTGTAGGCGGGCATGGGCTTGTAGCTCTGCCGGGCATTGAGGTCGTCGAAGTCGATGGCGCCGCTGCGCGCGGCGATGCTGGAGAGTGTCACCACCCGCGCCGCGCTACCTTTGCGCAGAAGGGGAAGCAGCTGGCCGGTCAGCGCGAAATGCCCCAGGTAGTTGGTGCCGAGCTGGAGTTCGAATCCGTCCGCCGTTTCCGATCGCTGCGGCGGCACCATGACGCCGGCATTGTTCACGAGCAGGTCGAGGCGCTCGAGCCCTCCGCGCAGGCGCTCCGCCAGGTCCGCGATGGAGGCGAGGCTGGCGAGATCCACAGTCTCGAACCGGATGGCGGCCGAGGGGATCTCGGCGCGGATGCGCCCGACCGCCGCCGCGCCCTTCTCCGCGCTCCGCCCCGCGACGATCACCTCTCCACCGGCGCGCGCAAGCGCACGCGCGGTCTCAAACCCGAGACCCCCGGTGCCGGTGACGAGGGCCGTGCGGCCGTGCTGGGAAGGAATGTCGGATGCGGTCCACTTGGCCATGAGTTCGCCTTTTCGTAATTTCGCACTTGGTGTAGAATATTATTACACTGAGTGCGATTTTCAAGCGGCGCGTGGATGACCAGGAACGGGAATGGCGGAAGGCCAGGCGAGGGCGTTCGCGAGCGCAAGCGGCGCGAGACGCTGGCGCGCATCAGCGACGCGGCGATCCGCCTCTTCATCGCCAAGGGCTACGAGGCGACCACGCTCGACGAGATCGCCGCGGCGGCGGGCATCTCGCGCCGCACGTTCTTCTATTATTTCAAGTCGAAGGATGAGATCCTGCTGTCCCTGCAAAGTGGCATGGGGGACACGATCGCCGACGCGCTGCGCGCCGGCACGCCCGACCTGCGCCCCATCGACGCCGTGCACGAGGCGGTGATCACGGCCTGCGCCCCCTATGCCGCCGCCGACATGATCGCCCTCGATCGGCTCATGCGCTCCAGCGAAGCCGTCCAGGCGCGCAAGCAGGCGAGCTATATCCAGCACGAACGCACGTTGTTCGCGGCGCTCCGAGAACGTTGGCCGCAGCCGGAGCGGGAGACCGCCCTCAGGCTCGTCGCCATGATGTCCATCGGCGCCATCCGCCTCTCGCTGGAGACGCTGAGCCGGGAGGAGGGCCGGCGCTCCCTCGCCGACCTCTTGAACGAGGCCTTCACCGCCCTGAAGGCGGAGATCTGAAGCCCCTTCCCGGCCGCGCGGCGCCCCTCACGCCTCGCAGACGAAGCGCACCGTACGGATCCGCCGCTCCTTGAGGTTGGCCACCTGGTTGCGCGCCATGGCGGAAAAGTCGCCGCCGAGGAAGGCCTCGAAGGTCACGGGCGGAGGCGCCGCCTGCATGCGCGCCGCCATGGCCTCGAACCATTGCTGGCTCGTCTCGGTGGAATCCTCCACCTGAACCAGCGTGAAGCCGGCATCCTTCAGCAGCGCGACCATCTCGTCGGGCGTCGCGAGATGGCTGATGGACGGCTCGCGTGCCCAGGGCACCGGGAAGTGCACCTCACCGCCCTCCCCCTGGAGCACGTCGTAGATGCCGAAGCGGCCGCCCGGCTTCAGCACCCGCTTCGCCTCCGCATACATGCGGTCCTTGGCGGCAATGTTCATGGCCACGTGAATGGTCATGGCGGCATCGAACGCGGCGGCGTCGAACGGCAGGCGTGTGGCATCCCCCTGGCGGAAGTCCACGCGGTTCGAAAGGCCGACCCAGGCGCTGAGGGTGGTGGCGGCCTCGCAGAAGGCCGGCGTCAGGTCGATGCCGGTGACGTGACAGCCGAAGGTCTCGGCCAGCGTCCGCGCCGGCCCGCCGAGCCCGCTGCCCATGTCGAGCACGTGCGAGGCGGCGCTGAGCTTCAGCTCCTGCGCAAGCTCAAGCGTCGCCTTTCGACCGCGGATGTGGAACTCGTCGACCGTTGCGAGGTCGCCGGTGGTGAGCCGGTCCATGTCCTTGCCGGCCTTGCGCAGACCCTCGGCCAGCTTTTGGGCCAGGGAGTCTCCGCCATAATGGTCTGCCACCGCATCCATCGCCGCGTCCCCTTCCCTTCGTTGAATGCCTCAGCGCGCGCCGTCAGATCGCACCCGGCGCCGAAGCTGGCGTGTCGGGCGCGCGCTGGCGGAGAAGATCCTGCATGCGCCGGGCGCGCGCGATAGTGATCCGGCAGCGGTCGATCAGTTCGCAGCAAACGGCGTGGAACGGCTCCTTTTCATTGAGCTCAAGATAGAGCTTGGCCTGATCCACATAGGAATTGTTGTTGCGGATGGTGAGGGTGAGATACATCGCCTCTTCCGCCACGTCCTCGTCGAAGAGGCGCAGCGTGCTCATGTCGAACGTGCCAAGGCCGGCGCCGTAAAACCTGCACGTCTCAAGATAGACGGCGATGCGCCAGGGCACCTCGGTCTCGTGGGCGGCCACGCGCTCCTGCATCACCGAGTAATGACGCACCACGTTGGCCGCCTCGGTCCGAAGATGGCGGCGCGCGCGCTGGAATTCGCGCCGCTCCACGATCCAGTCATTGATGCGGGTGATGAGAAAGCCGATGACCGCGCCGACGACGCAGGTGATCACCGGAATCAAGATGCCATTCACCCTGCCCGCTCCCCCGGCATTGCCCACTACCTCACGATAGCACGGGCCGGCGCCCGCGGTGCGGGAGCGGGGGGACGTCTCAGACCTTCACCTTGAACGGGGTGAAATCGGTGCCCACGTCGAAAACGTCTACCCCTTCACGTCGCTTCATGAAGCCGACGATCTTGTAGGTGACGGGCGTCAGCAGCGCCTCCCAGCCCACTTTCAGCAGGTAGTTGGAAATCATCACGGAAATGACGAGGTGCGTTTCCCAGGTGCCGAGAAAGGCGAGCGGATAGAAGATGAGGCTGTCCACCGCCTGGCCCACCACCGTGGAGCCGATGGTGCGCGTCCAAAGCAGATGCCCGCGGGTGAGCACCTTCATCCAGGCCAGCACATAGGCGTTGGCGAACTCACCGCACCAGAAGGCGAGGATGGAGGCCGCGAAGATGCGGGGCGTCTGGCCGAACACGCTGGCGATGGCCTCCTGCCCCTGCCATCCCGGCGCCGGCGGAATGGCGACGATGACCGCCGTCATGCCGGCCGCATAGATGGAGGCGGCAAATCCCACCCACACCACACGCCGCGCGCGGGCATAGCCATAGACCTCGGTCAGAACGTCCCCCAGCACATAGGACAAAGGGAAGAACAGGACCGCCGAGCCGAACACGAACGGCCCGATCCATGGCAGTTCCACCACCGACACCTTCGCTGCCCCCACGAGATTGGAGCAGATGAGGATGACGGCGAAGGCCACCATGCAATAATCGTAATAGCGCAGGCGCCGGCCCTCGAGGGCGCCGGCTTCGACCGGAGTGACGCCGGAGCGCTGGGCGACGCCTTCGCCGGCGATGGTGAGCGTGTCGGGGAGTTTCACGGGGCAGCCTCGATGCTGCGCTGCATTTAACCGCAAACCGGAACCAAAGCCCAGCTTCAGCGCGAGAATCGCCCCACCAACTCCACGTGGGGCGAATAGCGGAACTGGTCCACGGGCGCGACCCGCTCGAGCCGAAATCCGCCTGCCACCAGAATGCGCGCATCGCGGGCGAACGTCGCGACATTGCACGAGACATAGGTGATCCGGCCGAGGCGTGCGGCGGCAAGCTCCCGCGCCTGCGCTTCCGCCCCCTGGCGGGGCGGATCGATCACCACCGCGTCGAGGCCGGCGAGCTCCGCCGCCATCAGGGGCCGGCGGAAGAGGTCGCGCGCTTCGCCGGTCACCCCCCGCAGGCCGGAGGTGGCCCGCGCCGCCTTCAAGAGCGCCGCCAGAGCGCCGGCGTGACTCTCGATCGCCACCACCTGCGCAGTATCCGCGAGGCGCAGAGCGAAGGTGCCGGCACCGGCGAACAGGTCCGCGACCTTGCGAGCCCCATCGGTGGATTCCCGCACTTCCTGCGCGAGCACCCGCTCGCCCTCGGCGGTCGCCTGGAGGAAGGCGGCGGGCGGCAGCTCGACGCGGGCCCGCCCCATCATCAGCGCCGGCGGCTCGCGCTGGATCACCAGTTCCCCGTGGCGGGTCAGACGCGCAAGGCGGAAGCGCTCGGACAAGACGCCAAGATCGGCGAGCAGCCCCGGTGGAAGCGGTCCCGAGCCGCGTACATCCATGTCGAGGCCGGTGTCGGTCGCGACCACCTGGAGATCCAGAGGCTTCTTCAGCGGCGCCAGCGCCTCCGCGACCGCGCGTGCGGCGGGCAGCGCGGCGTCGAGCGCCGGTGCCAATACCGGACAGACGTCGATGGCGACCATGGAATGGGACTTGCGCTCGGCAAAGCCGACAACGGTGCGGCTGCCATACTGGCGGGCGTGGAAAATGACCCGCCGCCGTCCATCCCCATGGGCGTCGATGGTGGGGAGGATTTCGGTCTCGATGCCCTCGCGGGTCAGCATCTCGGCGACGAGGCCGCGCTTCCACGCGAGATAGGGGGCGAAGTCCCAGTGCTGCAGGAGGCACCCGCCACAGCGGCCGAAATGCGGGCAGACCGGAGCGACCCGCTCGGGACTCGCCGCGAGGATGGTCTCCACCTGCAAGCGGTCCTTGTCCGCATGGCCGCGCACCCGTTCACCGGGCAGGGTCAGGGGCGCGAACAGCGGCCCGTCCGCGCCGCGGGCGATGCCGTCGCCCTGGGCACCCATGCGCTCGATCACCAGCTCCATTTCAGAGGCGCTCACGGGCGGACCGCCCCAAGCAGGAACTCGCGATTCCCGTCGCCCCCTGCGATAGGCGACGGGATGCGCCCGAGCAGCCGCCAGCCGAGGTCGCGCACCTCCTGCTCCACCCGCGCGCAGACCGCCTCATGCACCGCCGCGTCCTTCACCACGCCCTTGCGCACCAGCGCGCGGCCGGCCTCGAACTGCGGCTTCACCAGCGCCACCAGACGTGCCTGCGGCGCGGCGAAAGCGAGCGCGGCCGGCAGCACCAGCGCGAGGGAAATGAAGCTCACGTCCACCACCACGAGGTCCACCGGTTCGCCGATTTCGTCGGGTGCGAGCGCGCGGATGTCCTTGCCTTCCAACAGGTGCACCCGCGGATCGGCGCCAAGGCGGGGATGGAACTGGCCGTGCCCCACGTCCACGGCGTGCACGCGGCGCGCCCCGCGGCGCAGCAGCACCTCGGTGAAGCCGCCGGTCGATGAACCGACGTCCAGCGCAAGCGCGCCCGCAGGATCTATGGCGAAGCTTTCGAGCGCAGCCGTAAGCTTGAGCGCGCCTCGGGACACGAAATCGTGAATGTCCTCCGCCGCGATATCAGCGGCGGCGTCCACTTCCGTCGAAGCCTTTGAAACAACGGCGCCAGCAACCCGCACCAGGCCCGCTGCCACCGCCGCCTGGGCGCGCGCACGGCTGTCGAACAGCCCGCGCTCCACCAGCAGCCGGTCCAGCCGCACGCGGCGCGCCGGTCCAGCGTGCGGGGCATCGGGCGGATGCGGATGAGCTTTCAACATTTTTTGCCGTGCGGCTCCCTGCCCGGTGTCGCGGGCGGCCGGGGGCCGTGATATGCGAAGGGCGCGGGGGAAGCAAACAGCAGACAATTGCGGGTGTATCGGATACGGCGGCGCGTGCCGTCGCAGTCCGGTTCCGTGAAGGTGTGGCTCGGGGCAAGGATTCGGAACACATGGGCGCAGGGCTTCTTCGGCGGTTCGCGATCGTCCCGGTCGCGGCCATGCTCGCCGGCGCGGCCATGCTGGCTCCATCCGCCCACGCCGCACCCAAGTCGGAATCCGGGAGGGCCGCGGCCCGCGCCAAGGAGGCCGAGGCGAAGGCCGACCCGCGGGTGTGGATGATCGCCAAGGCCGAGGACACCTACGTGCTGCGCTTCGGCATGCCGCGGGTGGCAGATCCGCTCTTCGCCATGGCCTGCCAGCCGGGCGGCCAGCTTATCCAGTTCACGGTGGAGGTCGCCGCCGGCAAGGTGAGAGCGGGCGATGGCGTCGCGCTGTCGCTGGCCGCCGGCAAGCGGCGGCTGGAGCTCGCGGCCTCCGCCTTCCGCGGCGCGAACGATTCCCGCGTGGTGGTGGAGGCGGCCGTCGCCCTCGATGCGCGGGTGCTCGACCTTCTGGCCGAAGGCGACACCCTCGTGGTGCGGCTTCCGGGCGCGACGGAGAGCTATCCGCTCGCCGGTGCCAGGGCCAAGCTGCCGGATTTCCGGCGGGTCTGCCTGAGCGGCGTCGCGCCCGCGCCGGACCGGCGCTGAGCGCCCGGTTTCCGGACCGGCGCCAGCCCCTTCCCCTTTGCGGTCGAGACAGTATGATCCGCGCCCGCAAAGGGAGAATCCTGACATGCTCCGTTCCGCTTTCGCAGTCGCCGGCCTCCTCGCGCTCACGGCGCCGGCCCTCGCGCAGCAGAAGATGATCTGGCACCTGCAGGACAGCGACGACACCGCGGCCATCGTCTTCGGCGTGCCGGACAGCGACGAGGCGGCGATCTTCTTCCTCTGCAAGAAGGACGGCGCGGCCCTCACCGTCCAGTCCATGATCGGCTCCAAGGACCTGACGCGCGGAGCCGAGACGGCGCTGGTGCTTTCCGCCGGCAGCATCAAGAAGAGCCTGCCCGGCAAGGCCGTCGCCATGGAGGAAGGCGACGCGGTGGACGTGGAAGCCCCGGCCCAGATGGCCGACCTCAAGGCCTTCGCCAAGGCCAGCGGCAACCTCACCATCGAAGTGAAGGGCGCCAAGCGCGCGATCCCCCTCGCCGGCATGGGCGCTGTAGTCACCAAGTTCGAGGCGGCCTGCAAGCCCAAGAGCTGAGATCGAGGAACCTGGCGGGGTCGTCCGCGCCTCAGGGCATGCGCCGGCTCAGGCCGTGGCGCCGAGGCCCCCGGCCTGCTCGATGAAGCGGGCTACCACCTCGACCCCTGCACCGTGTCGGATCGAGGCGAAGACGTAGGGCCGCCCCGCCCGCATGCGGACGGTGTCCGCCTCCATCACCGCAAGGTCGGCGCCCACCAGCGGCGCCAGGTCGGTCTTATTGACCACCAGCAGGTCCGAGCGGGTGATGCCGGGCCCGCCCTTGCGCGGGATCTTCTCCCCGCCGGCCACATCGATCACATAGATGGTGATGTCGGCCAGCTCCGGCGAGAAGGTGGCGGCGAGATTGTCGCCACCCGATTCGATCAGCACCAGATCGAGGGCCGGGAAGCGGGCGTTCATGTCCGCCACCGCGCGCAGATTGATGGAGGCGTCCTCGCGGATCGCCGTGTGCGGGCAGCCGCCGGTCTCCACCCCGAGAATCCGCTCCGGCGGCAGGGCGCCGGCCACGGTGAGCAGGCGCGCATCCTCCTTGGTGTAGATGTCGTTGGTGATGGCGCAGATGTCGAAGCGGTCGCGGAACGACTTGCACAGCGCCTCCATGAGCGCCGTCTTGCCGGAGCCGACAGGACCGCCGATGCCGACTCTCAAGGGGGGACGGACGGTGCTCATGAGCGGAACAGCCTCGTATATTGGGTTTCGTGGCGAAAACTGCCGAGATCGGCGCGAAAGGTCGCGCTGCCGAGATCATCAAAGCTGAGCAAGGGCACTTCCTGAGCCAGCGCCAGCGCCCGGGGCGCGAGGGAAGCGACCACGCGGGTGCCCGCTGTCTGACCGATGGGCGCAAGGCGCACGGCGGCCGAAACGAGATTTTGCGCCACCGCGAGCAGGAACGCCTCCAGCGTCGCGACGAGAGGCATGCGGTGCCCGCCGGCCGCGAGGCCCACCGCGACGGGATAGGCAACCTCGCCTGTCAGCGCCCCTGCGAGTGCCTCCAGTCTCGGCGCCGGCCAGGCGGCGCGCACGGCACTCAGAAACGAGCGGCCCTGCTGACAGGTCTCCAGCCTCAGCTCGGCGGAGGGTGCAAGCGCGACGGCGAGCGCGTTAATCTCCAAGAGCCGGGCTGCATCGTTTGCTTCGGCGGCTCGCAAGGCGTGGGCGAGAAGAATGGCGTCCGAGCGGGCGAAGCCCAGCTGCATGAGATCGTCGAGCCACGCGGCAAGGCTCGCCTCGTCTCTCACATCCCCCGCCTCCACCGCCCATTCGAGGGCGTGGGAATAGGCATAGGCGCCCACGGGAAAAGCCGGCGACAGCCAGGCGAACAGGGGCAGGAGCCCAGCCGCGCCGGCCGCATTCGGCAGCGGGGCGGCCTCGGCGTCGGGCTCAGCCATGCTTGTGGTCGTGACCGCAGCCGGGACCATGCACGTGCCCCGGCTCGCCATGGTCGTGATGCTCATGGTCTTGATGCTCATGGCGCTCATGGCTGTGGGCATCGTGGTGGTGGGCTTCGTGGCTATGTTCGCCGTGAGCATGGCCCGCGTGGGCTTCCGACGCCTCGTAAGCGCCCTTCTCCGGGCGGAAGGGTCTATGGACCTTGGCAACCCCGGCACCAAGCCCGCGGACCATCTCGGTCAGCACATGGTCGTCGACGAAATAGACGGCGGTCTCGGTGATCTCCGCCGGGACGTGGCGATTGCCCAAGTGCCACGCCACTTTCATCAGCCGCAGCGGGTTGGCTGTGGTGACCTCCACCAGTTCCTCGGGGGCAGCCTTGATGCGAACGAGGCGGCCGTCCTCCAGCTTCACGGCGTCGCCATCGTCCATAACCGATGCCTTGTCGAGGTCGAGCAGAAACGACAAGCCGCCGTCCGCCGTGAAGGCGAAGCGGCGGCGATGGCGGGCATGATGGTCGAGGGTGATCTCGTCGACCACCTTCTCATCGCGGACGGCGGGACGGCGGACGACGGTGGTGGCGCGGATCATCTGATACTCCAGAGCCGCTTCCCGACCGTCGCCGTGCCATACCCCGGCCGGGCGCTGATCAGGAAGCGCTGTCCTGCCGATTCTGGTTGGTCTCGAACAGGAACCACAGGCGCTTTTCGGCCTCGTCCACATATTCTTCCAGCAGGCTGGCGGTGGCAATGTCGTCCGCCTCGTCGGCCACTTCGTGCGCGTCGCGCATGGTCTTGATGGCCGCCTTGTTGTCCGCGATCAGCTCGTCGAACATGGCCTCGGGGGAGACGAAGGCTTCCTCGTTCTCCTTCAGCGCTGAGAGGCGCAGGATCTCGCCGAAGGAATGCACGGTCTTCTTGCCGATCTTGCGCACCCGCTCCGCGAGGGGGTCGATGGTGGCGTAGATGGAGGCCGCCTGCTCGTCGAGCAGCAGGTGATAGTCGCGGAAATGCTTGCCGCTCACATGCCAGTGAAAGTTCTTCGTCTTCAGATACAGCACGAAGCTGTCGGCGAGCACCTTGTTGATGGCATCGGCGACCTTCTGGGCCTTGGCGGATTCGAGATCGGTGGGGGTGGCGAGAGCGGAAGTCTTCGCCGACTTCTTGGACAATGTGCGAACAACGGCCATGGGTGTGGCTCCTCAAACGAAAGGGTTGCAACACCCGCTGGAACGGGTCCCCAAGGCAAAGGTTCCGCCTTTGGCAGCGAATTTTGATCAGAACAGGAAGTAACGTTGCGCCATGGGGAGCACCTCCGCGGGCTCGCACACCAGCAGCTCGCCGTCCGCGCGCACGTCATAGGTTTCGGGGTCCACCTCGATGTGTGGCGTGGCGTCGTTGTTGATCATGCTCTTCTTGGAGATGCCCGAGCGGGTATTCTCCACCGCCACCAGCTCCTTGGAGATGCCGAGCCGCCCCGCCAGCCCGTCCTCGATGGCAGACTTCGAGACGAAGGTCAGCGAGGTATGGGTGCGCGCCCGGCCATAGGCGCCGAACATGGGGCGGTAGTGCACCGGCTGCGGCGTCGGGATGGAGGCGTTGGGATCGCCCATCTGCGCCATGGCGATGGCGCCGCCCTTGATGACGAGATCGGGCTTCACGCCAAAGAAGGCCGGCGTCCACAGCACGAGGTCGGCAAGCTTGCCGGCCTCCACCGAGCCGATGTGCCGCGACATGCCGTGGGCGATGGCGGGGTTGATCGTATATTTGGCGATGTAGCGGCGCGCGCGGATGTTGTCGGCGTCGGTCTCGCCCTTCAGCCGCCCGCGCTGGCGCTTCATCTTGTCCGCGGTCTGCCAGGTGCGCATGATGACCTCCCCCACCCGCCCCATGGCCTGGGAGTCCGAGCTCATCATGGAGAGCGCGCCGATGTCGTGGAGAATGTCCTCCGCCGCGATGGTCTCCTTGCGGATGCGGCTCTCGGCGAAGGCCAGATCCTCGGCGATCTCCGGATCGAGGTGATGGCACACCATGAGCATGTCCAGATGCTCGTCGATGGTGTTGCGCGTATAGGGCCGCGTCGGGTTGGTGGAGGAGGGCAGCACGTTCGCCAACCCCGCCACCTTGATGATGTCGGGCGCGTGTCCCCCGCCTGCCCCTTCCGTGTGGAAGGCATGGATGGTGCGGCCCTTGAAGGCGGCGATGGTGTCCTCCACGAAGCCGCTCTCATTGAGCGTGTCGGTGTGGATCATAACCTGCACGTCGAAGGCATCCGCCACCGAAAGGCAGCAGTCGATGGCCGCGGGCGTGGTGCCCCAGTCCTCGTGCAGCTTGAGGGCACAGGCACCGGCCAGTACCATCTCTTCCAGCGCGCCGGGCAGGGAGGCGTTGCCCTTGCCGGCGAAGGCGAGGTTCATGGGGAAGGCGTCGGCCGCCTCGATCATGCGGGCGATGTGCCAGGGTCCCGGCGTGCACGTGGTGGCGAAGGTGCCAGTGGCCGGTCCGGTGCCGCCGCCCAGCATGGTGGTGACGCCCGATGCCAGCGCCTCCTCGATCTGCTGCGGGCAGATGAAATGGATGTGGCTGTCGAAGCCGCCGGCGGTGAGGATCTTCCCCTCCCCCGCGATGATCTCCGTGCCGGGACCGATGATGATGTCCACACCGTCCTGCACGTCCGGATTGCCCGCCTTGCCGAGCTTGGCGATGCGCCCGTTCTTCAGCCCCACGTCGGCCTTCACCACCCCCCAGTGGTCGAGGATGACCGCATTGGTGATGACCGTATCCATGGCCCCGTCGGCATTCGCCACCTGGGACTGGCCCATGCCGTCGCGGATGACCTTGCCGCCGCCGAATTTCACCTCTTCGCCATGGACGGTGAAATCCTTCTCGATCTCGATGACCAGGGAGGTGTCGGCGAGGCGCACCCGGTCGCCCGTGGTGGGGCCGAACATATGGGCGTAGGCGGCGCGGGGCATGCGGCCGGTGGTCATCTTCAGGCTCCTTGATGGCTCGCGCCTGCTTGCGTGCGGCTACCTGCTGGCGCCGTCATGTTCCATGGGGTGGAGGCTCTTCGGATCGACACCGTCGAGGCAGCGCGCATTGACCGCGACCGTCTGCGTGCCGTCCGGCGCCGTGCCGAGGGCGTAGGATTCGATGCCGCAGGTGGTGCAGAAGAGGTGATGGATCTTGCCGGTATTGAAGAGATATTCCGTCGTCCTGCCGTCGCCGGACGAGAGGCTGAAAGCGCTCGCCGGGGCAAAGGCGAAGATGCTGCCGAGCTTGCCGCAGCGCGAGCAGTTGCAGACCGCGGTACGGTCGAGGTCCACGTCCACCTCATAGCGAACGGCACCGCACTGGCAGCCGCCGGAATAATGCTGCACCGCCATTCTCAAAGCCCTCCCTGGATCGCCCCGCGGAAGCCGTAGACCTCCCGCTTGCCACCGAACGGTACCAGCGTCACCTCCCGGCTGGCGCCGGGCTCGAAGCGCACCGCCGTGCCGGGCGCGATGTCGAGGCGCATGCCACGTGCCTTCTCGCGCTCGAAGTCCAGCGCCGGATTGGTCTCGAAGAAATGGTAGTGGCTGCCCACCTGGATGGGCCGGTCGCCGGTGTTGGAGACCGTGACCCGCACCCGCTCGGCACCCTCGTTGAAATGGATGTCGCCTTCCTGCGGCAGCAGTTCGCCAGGCACCGTCTCCGACGGCATACCGCGGATGGGGTGGTGCACGGTGACGAGCTTGGTGCCGTCCGGGAACGTCGCCTCAACCTGGATGTCGTGGATCATCTCGGCGATGCCTTCCATCACCTGCTCGGTGGTGAGGACCCGGGCGCCGGCCTCCATCAGCTCCGCCACGGTGCGGCCATCGCGGGCGCCTTCCACCACGAAATCGGTGATGAGCGCCACCGCCTCGGGATGGTTCAGCTTCACGCCGCGGGCAAGGCGCTTGCGCGCCACCTCGGCGGCCATGGCGATCAAGAGCTTGTCCTTCTCGCGCGGCGTCAGCAGCACGGCTTCTCTCCTCGATTGCGTGTCAGGTGGCCCACACGCGGGGTAGCGGAGCCTTTCGGAAGGCCATCAGAAACGAGGACGCCGCGCGGCGCAACGTTGCGATGTCGCCCGCGAGCCAGCGCACGGCCAGAAGGCCGTTCCAGGCGCTCGCCCCGGCCTCGCAGGGAATGTCGGCAAGAAGGCCCCGCGCCTCCTCCAGCCGCGATTCGGCCTCCGGTGCCACGAACAGCAGCGTCGCCATTGCGCGGTTGCCCGCCGCCACCGTTGGCCGGGCGAGCACCTGCGCCAACGGTCCGGACAGACGGAAAGCGTCGGCATAGACCAGCGCACCGCCACGGCTGATGCGCCAGTGGTCTTCCACATGCCCCTCCCCCATGGCGTCGCCATGGGCGAGGCGTCCGAGCATCAGCGCCTCGAACGACAGGAAAGACGCGGAGGGCGCCAGCTCCACCGCGTAGCGTCGCCGCAGGCGGGCGCGATCGAACAGGATGGTTTCCTGCGGCAACCATTCGAGGCGGGCGCCCTCGTCGGCCACCAGATCGACGTTGATCTCGGCCAGCGGCCCGTCGGAGCGATAGACCTTCTCCGCGGCCGGGGTGGAGATGGTGAGATGCGCGCCGGGGCCGGCGGACGCCGCGATGGCGAAGCGGTCGCCGCAGCACACGCCGCCGGCGGTGTTGACGATGACGGCCTCGAGCCCCGTTCCCCCGCGCGGCACCCGCACCCGGAGCGCGCCGCCTTCGGCCAGGTCGCTCACCCGGGTGACGGCGCCGAAGGCAGTGGCGGCGATGCGCACCCGCCCCTCGCTGCGTTGGCGGGCCGGAGCCGATGTGGCGGCTGGGGAGGCGCCTTCGGCACTGCGCGGGTCGGGCCCGCTGTCAGATCGCCATGAGGCGGCGAACGTCGTCGCCATCCAGCCCGCTCCTGTCGCCGCTTGCCACCACCTCGCCGCGGTCCATCAGGATGAAGCTGTCGGCCAGCTCACGGGCGAACTCGAAATACTGCTCCACCAATATGATGGCCATGTCGCCCTTGTCACGCAGATAGGAGATTGCCCGGCCGATGTCCTTGATGATGGACGGCTGGATGCCTTCCGTCGGTTCGTCCAGCACCAGGAGGCGCGGGCGGGTGACGAGCGCGCGGCCGATGGCGAGCTGCTGCTGCTGCCCGCCGGAAAGGTCGCCCCCGCGCCGTCGCAGCATGCTGTTGAGCACCGGGAAGAGGTCGAACACCTCCTGCGGCACGAACTTGTCCTTGCGGGCGAGGCGGGCGTAGCCGGTCTCCAGATTTTCCTTCACCGACAGCAGCGGAAACACTTCCCGCCCCTGCGGCACGAAGCCGATGCCGAGGCCCGCCCGGTCCGGCGTCGAGAGCCTGGAGATGTCCTTGCCATCCAGCGTGATAGAGCCGCCGGCGATGGGTCGCTGGCCGACTATGGCGCGCAGCAAGGAGGTCTTGCCCACACCGTTGCGGCCGAGCACGCACGTCACCTTGCCGGCCTCGGCGGCGACCGACACCTTCTTCAGGGTGTGGGCGGCGCCGTAATAGAGGTCGAGGTTCTCAACCTTCAGCATCCCCCTCACCTCCCCAGATAGACTTCGATGACGCGCTCGTCGGCGCTCACCTGGTCGAGCGGGCCTTCGGCCAGCACCGAGCCCTCGTGCAGCACCGTGACCTTCACGTCGAGGTCGCGCACGAAGAGCATGTCGTGCTCCACCACCACCACCGAGCGGGTCTTGGCGATCTCCTTCAGCAGCACGGCGGTGTCCGCAGTCTCCTGGTCCGTCATGCCGGCGGCGGGCTCGTCAACCAGCAGCAGGCGCGGCTCCTGGGCGAGTAGCATGCCGATCTCCAGCCACTGCTTCTGCCCGTGGGAAAGATCGCCGGCGCGGCGGAAGCGCTGGTCCTTGAGACGCACCCGTTCCAGCAGTTCCTCGACCCGCTCGCGCTCGTGGCGGCTCGGGTTCCACTCCATGTTGGCGAAGGGCCGCCGGTCGGCCTTCACCGCGAGGAGGACATTGTCCTCCACCGAATGCATGTCGAACACCGTGGGCGTCTGGAATTTCCGGCCGATGCCCAATTGGGCGATGGCCGCCTCGTCCATGCTCGTGAGGTCGTTGACGCCGGCGAACAGGGCCACACCCTGGTTGGGGCGGGTCTTGCCGGTGATGACATCCATCATCGTGGTCTTGCCGGCGCCATTGGGGCCGATGATGGCACGCATCTCGCTCTCGCCGATCACCAGCGACAGCGCGTTGAGGGCGCGGAAGCCGTCGAACGAGACGGTGATGTTGTCGAGGTAGAGCAGCGCCGAGGTCATGGCGAGCCGGTCGGGACGGGGCTGGTCCGCGCTCAGGAAGCCGAGTTCGGCCTCCAGGGAGAGCGCGCCCTGGGATTTCACCGCATAGGGATCGACGGAGGGGGTGTGCATGCTCATGGCGCTCACTCCGCGGGGGTCGCGCTGGGCGTGGGCGCCGTCGAGGGCGGCCGCGCGTTCCACCGTTGCGAGATGCTGGCGGCAAGCCCGAGGACGCCCTTGGGCAGGAACAGGGTCACCAGCACGAACAGCGCCCCGAGGGCGAACAGCCAGGCCTCCGGCAGCACGCCGGTGAACCACGTCTTGCCGGCATTGACGATGAGCGCGCCCAATGCCGCGCCCACCAGCGTGCCGCGCCCCCCCACCGCCACCCAGATCACCATCTCGATGGACTGGGCGGGAGCGAACTCGGACGGATTGATGATGCCCACCTGCGGCACGTAGAGCGCGCCGGCGACGCCCGCCAGCATGGCCGAGAGCACCCAGGCGACGAGCTTGTAGTTCTCCACCCGGTAGCCGAGGAACCGCGTGCGGCTCTCCGCATCGCGCACCGCCACAAGCACCTTGCCGTATTTGGAGGTGACCAGCGCCCGGCACAGAAGATAGCCCGCCGCCAGCGCGAGCGCCGAAAGCACGAACAGCGCGAGGCGTGTCGACGGCGCCGAGATGGGAAAGCCGAGGATGTCCTTGAAATCGGTGAGGCCGTTGTTGCCGCCGAACCCCATGTCGTTGCGGAAGAAGGCGAGCATCAGCGCGAAGGTCATCGCCTGGGTGATGATGGAGAGATAGACGCCGGTGACACGCGAGCGGAAGGCGAACCAGCCGAACACGAAGGCGAGGGCCCCCGGCACCAGCACCACCATGAGCATGGCGAAGGGGAACATGTCGAAGCCGTACCAGAACCAGGGCAGCTCCTTGTAATTCAGGAACACCATGAAATCCGGCAGCACCGGATTGCCATAGACCCCGCGCGGCCCGATCTGGCGCATCAGATACATGCCCATGGCATAGCCGCCGAGCGCGAAGAAGGCGCCGTGGCCGAGGGACAGAACCCCGCAATAGCCCCACACCAGATCCACCGAGACGGCGAGCAGGGCGTAGGTGAGATACTTGCCGAGCAGCGGGATCATGTAGTCCGGCACGTGCAGCGGATTGCCGGGCGGCAGCAGCAGGTTGGAGGCGGGGATCAGCACCGCCGCCGCCAGCACCACGATGAGGAAGATGCCGCCGGTGCGGTCGATGATGCGGGTGCGGTTCATGATTCCACCGCCCGGCCCTTGAGCGCGAACAGGCCGCGCGGGCGCTTCTGAATGAAGAGGATGATGAAGACGAGCAGCAGGATCTTGCCCAGCACGGCGCCGGCAAACGGCTCCAGCAGCTTGTTGGCGACGCCCAGGGTGAAGGCGCCCACCAGCGTGCCCCAGAGGTTCCCCACGCCGCCGAACACCACCACCATGAACGAGTCGATGATGTAGCCCTGCCCGAGGTTGGGGCTCACATTGTCGATCTGCGACAGCGCCACGCCGGCGATGCCGGCGATCCCCGAGCCGAGGCCGAAGGTGAGGGCATCAATCCGGCCAGTGCGGATGCCCATGGCCGCCGCCATGCGCCTGTTCTGCGTCACCGCCCGCACATAGAGGCCGAGCGGCGTTCGCCGCAGCACGAGCAGCAGGGTGAAGAACACCATCAGCGCGAAGACGATGATCCAGAGCCGGTTGTAGGTGATGGACATCTGTCCCACCTGGAAGGCGCCGGACATCCACGACGGGGCACCCACCTCCTGGTTGGTGGGACCGAAAACGCTGCGCACCGCCTGCTGCAGGATGAGCGAGACGCCCCAGGTGGCGAGCAGCGTCTCCAGCGGCCGGCCGTAAAGGAAGCGGATGACCGTGCGCTCGATGAGGATGCCAACCAGCCCCGTGAACAGGAAGGCCAGCGGCAGGGCGATGGTCAGCGACCAGTCGAAGAGATACGGCGCCTTCTGGCGGATCAGCTCCTGCACCACGAAGGTGGTGTAGGCGCCGAGCATCACCATCTCGCCATGGGCCATGTTGATGACGCCCATGACGCCGAAGGTGATGGCGAGGCCGATGGCGGCAAGAAGCAGCACAGAGCCGAGGGAGAGGCCGTACCAGACGTTCTGTGCCACCGCCCAGAATTTCAGATTCTGCTCCACCTTTGCGATCCCCGCCTCGGCAGCGGACTTTAGCGCCGGCGGGGAATCCGCCGGCAGGCTGCGCAGCAGGCTGATGGACTCCTGATCGCCCCGGGCGGCGATCTTCTGGATGGCGACGCGACGCTCGGCCTCCGGCGCATCCGCCTTGCCGATGAGGATCGCGGCGCGCGCCTGCTCCAGCGCTTCCTTGATGGCGGGCAGGCTCTCCTTGGCGATGGCGCTCTCCACCGTCGCAAGGGCGGCCGCATCGCGTGATTTGAACACCGCGTTGGCCGCGTCCATCCGGCGCCCGGGATCGGGATTGAGCAGCGAAAGCGCGCCCACGGCAGCCTCGATGGTCCGGCGCACGCGGTTGTTGGTCCGCACCGCCGGGAGGTTGGCCGGGACGCCGGCGACGATGGCGCCGGTGGCCGGATCCGCCATGCCGGCGGGCGTGCGGATGTAGACCGCCTTGGTGGCGGGATCGAAGACGAGGTTTCCAGCCGCGAGCGCATCGACGACGGCCGCCGCCCGCGGGCTGCCGGTGGCGGACAGCGCAACCAGGGCGTCCGAGGTGTCGCTGTAGCTGTCGTTGGCGAACTTCGCGACGATGGGCGAGATGTCCACCTGGCCCTGCGCCTTAACCGGCGCGGCCGCGAAGACGGCGAGCAGCATCGCGAGGAAAGGCAGAAGGAAGAGCCGCAGGGGAGACGACAGCGGGACGGGACGCAGGCGCATCATGGAGGTCAACCGCTCCGGCGCGACCGGTGATGCCGGCGGCCTCATCAGGAGAGCAGGATGGCTCCCCCTCCCGGCGACGGGGAGAGGGAGGAGCGCCCAGGGGACGGGAAACGCGAGGCCGGGAGTCACCGGTCCAAGTTCGCCGCCTCGAGCGAGGCGGCGTCATAGGCGGAGGCAGCGCCCGGCGGACGCCCTTGCTCAGGTGATGCGATCACATCCGCGATCGCTCACGCGATCCCTTACTTGGCGGCGGTGGCGAGGCAGGTGTTCTTGGTGGTGTCGTAGTTGCCGCAATTGTACTTCACCCAATCGGCCTCAAGGGTCTTGGAGCCGTCGAGGAAGTCGGACCACGCATCGCCGGGCACGAGGCCGTCGGTCTTCCACACCACGTCGAACTGGCCGTCGCCCTCGATCTCGCCGATGAAGACAGGCTTGGTGATGTGGTGGTTGGCGAGCATCTCGGAGGTGCCGCCCGTGAGGTTGGCCTGCTTGATGCCGGGCAGCGCCGCGATCACCTTGTCTGGATCGGTCGTGCCGGCCTTCTCCACCGCCTTCACCCACATGTTGAAGCCGATGTAGTGGGCTTCCATGGGATCGTTGGTGACGCGCTTGGGGTTCTTGGTGAAGGCATGCCACTTCTCGATGAACGCCTTGTTCTCGGGCGTGTCGATGGACATGAAGTAGTTCCACGCGGCGAGGTGGCCGACGAGGGGCTTGGTGTCGATGCCGGCGAGTTCTTCCTCACCCACCGAGAAGGCGACGACCGGGATATCGGTGGCCTTGATGCCCTGGTTCGCCAGCTCCTTGTAGAAGGGCACGTTGGCGTCACCGTTGATGGTTGACACCACCGCGGTCTTCTTGCCGGCGGAGCCGAACTTCTTGATGTCGGAGACGATCGTCTGCCAGTCGGAATGGCCGAACGGCGTGTAGTTAATCATGATGTCCTCGGCCTTCACGCCGCGGGACTTCAGATACGCCTCGAGGATCTTGTTGGTGGTGCGGGGATAGACGTAGTCGGTGCCAGCGAGCACCCAGCGCTCCACCTTCTCTTCCTTGGCGAGGTAGTCCACCGCCGGGATCGCCTGCTGGTTGGGCGCGGCACCGGTGTAGAAGACGTTGCGCTCGCTCTCCTCGCCCTCGTACTGGACCGGGTAGAACAAGATGCTGTTGAGCTCCTTGAACACCGGAAGTACGGACTTGCGGGACACCGAGGTCCAGCAGCCGAAGACCGCGGAAACCTTGTCCTTGGTGATGAGTTCGCGCGCCTTCTCGGCGAACAGCGGCCAGTTGGAGGCCGGATCGACCACGACCGCCTCGAGCTTCTTGCCGAGGATGCCGCCCTTCTTGTTCTGCTCGTCGATGAGCATGAGCATCACGTCCTTCAGCGTCGTCTCGCTGATGGCCATGGTGCCGGACAATGAATGCAGGATGCCGACCTTGATTGTTTCCTGCGCTTTCGCAGCGCCAATGCCCATCGTGCCCACGATGGCGGCGGCTGCGGCAAACGCGCCCAGACCTTTGGTCGCCTGTCCCAGCAAACCGAGCATTCGCTCTCTCCCCTGTTGTAACGGCCCGATGGGGCCGCCAGCGAACAGGTCAGCAAACGCCGTGCCAGCGAAGGTCGCGCGTCCGGGCGCATGCCGGAACTGCGTCGGTGAAGTAAGGGCGAGGGGATTTTGCCCAAAGGGGCATCACGATATTGCCCCAATGTACGCAATTCGTGCGTCTCAGAGTTTCGACGCAGATCCAAAGACAAGAAATGTAATTTGATACCGCCAATTTGCGGTTCCTGCCTTCGCGCGCCGTGCGTTCAGCACATGCAGCTCTGCTTAACAATTAAGCACAAGCGCGATGCGCAGGCGCGCGCCAATTCGATCGGCGCGAGCCTTAGCGCGACTGACCTATGTCAGAGGAAGTTGAACAGATAGAGCAGCACGATCACGGAAATCGGAACGCCCATGATCCAAAGCAAAATGCCGCGCATCATCCAGTCTCCCGTTGTGTGGTGTGCGTTGCACGATCAACGTGGCTGGATGAGCAGGGGTTCCGTTACGCTCCGCCCTCGCCTCCCTTGACTTGCTCGAAAAGCTGAGCCTTCCGTGGCGCGTACAACACGAGGGAGCGACGGCGTGGACGATCTCATCTCCGGCTACAGGCGGTTTCGTGAGGTTGCCTGGCCCGAGCGCAAGCAGCTGTTCGAGAAGCTCGCGGCGCGCGGACAGAGGCCGGAGACTTTGGCCATCGCCTGTTCGGACAGCCGCGTGGACCCGCAGATGATCTTCGATGCTGGCCCGGGCGAGATGTTCGTGGTGCGCAACGTCGCCAATCTGGTGCCGCCGTACATGCCGGACGCCAACTATCACGGCACCTCGGCAGCCATCGAGTTCGCGGTGCGGGTGCTCAGGGTAAAGCAGGTGATCGTCATGGGTCACGCCCAGTGCGGCGGCATCCACGCCCTGCTCGAAGGCGCACCTCCCGGGGCCGAGGACTTCGTCTCGAGCTGGATGACCATCGCCGAGCCGGCCCGGCTCATGGCCGAGGACGCCAACCTGCCGGCGGCGGAAAAGCAGCGCTTTTGTGAGCAGTGCTGCGTGAAGCTCTCGCTGGTCAATCTCGCCGGCTTCCCCTGGGTCGCGGAGCGCGTGGCGCAAGGTGATCTGACCCTGCATGGCGCCTATTTCGGAGTTGCGACCGGCCGTCTTGAGGTGCTCGGCGACGACGGCACCTTCTCCCCGGCCTGATCCTTCCTCCTGGGCTGCGCCAAACCCTGACGTGACACCGCGGCGGGGTCGCGCTTGCGAACGTCGTTAGCAAGCTTGGCGGTGTCATGGTGGTGCAGAAAATGTCAATTAGTCGGTGCGTCATCGCGCAGGAGCCCACCTGCGCACAGCGGGCTGGAACCATCGCATGAACATTCCCCCGATCCGGGACCCCAACCACACCGACGCCAACCTCGCCGCCCGGCTGGGACAGGAGCACGTGGCGGACATCGTGGAATTCCTGAACGGAAAATCCGCGACGGAGGCGACCGCCATCGTCGCCCACCTGCCCATTGAATGGGCCATCGAGGTCCTCGACCAGCCCCAGTTCCACGATGCGTGCGAGGTGATCGAGGCTCTTCCGCAGGAGAAGGCGGTCATGCTGCTCGAAGGCATGTCGGCTGACCGTGCCTCGGATGTGCTGCGCTGGATCGAGGAGCCCACCAAGGGCCGTCTGCGCGACGGCCTCGGGAGCGAGACCCGCGCCGCCATCGATAGACTGCTCTCCTACCCTGCCGGAACCGCCGGCGCCCTGATGACCACCGAGTTCGTCAGCGTGCCCTCCACATGGACGGTGCAGCAGACCCTTGACCACATCCGGGCGGTGGAGCAGAGCCGCGAGACGGTCTACGCCATCTATGTGCTGGCACCGGAATCCCGCCGCCTGGTGAAGGCGGTCTCCCTGCGCCGGCTGATCTCGGGCGAGCCCGGCGCCTCAATCCTCTCCGTCGCCAATCCCTACGCTCCCATCAGCGTGCCGGTGACCCTTCCCCGCGAGGACGTGGCCCGCACCATCACGAAATACGATCTGCTCGCCGTGCCCGTGGTGGACACCACCGGCCACGTCCTCGGCATCGTCACGGTCGATGATGTGATCGACGCCCTCATCGAGGAACAGACCGAGGACGTGCAGCGCATGGGCGGCATGGAGGCCATCGACGAGCCCTATCTCGACATCTCGTTCGGCCAGATGATCAAGAAGCGCGCCGGGTGGCTGTGCGTGCTGTTCCTGTCGGAAATGCTTACCACCAGCGCCATGCAGGTGTTCTCGGACGAACTGTCCAAAGCCATCGTGCTCGCCCTGTTCATTCCCCTGGTGATGAGCTCTGGCGGCAACTCCGGGTCGCAGGCAACCTCGCTGATCATCCGCGCTCTGGCGCTGCATCAGGTGAAGCTCGGGGACTGGTGGCGGGTGGCGGTCCGCGAGCTGCCCACGGGCATCGTGCTCGGAACCATCCTCGGCGTGATCGGCATCATCCGCATCGCCATTTGGCAGGAAGCGGGCATCTTCGACTACGGCGAGTATTGGAAGCTTTTGGCCGTGACCATCGGCGCGGCGCTCATCGGCATCGTGACTTTCGGCTCTCTCGCCGGATCCCTCCTGCCATTTGCCCTGAAGCGCGTGGGCTTCGATCCGGCCACCGCCTCCGCGCCCTTCATCGCCACGCTCGTCGATGTGACGGGCATCGTGATCTATTTCTCGGTGGCGTGGCTCTTCCTGCACGGCACCATTCTTTGAGGCGACAGCCGGCCGAAATGGGCCGGCCGCCGCATCGTGCGCTCAGTTGTGACGGACGAACTTCATGAGGGTGCCGTAGCCGTCGCCCTCCTCCGCCGCCTCGTCGTCCACCGGCTCGTTGGCCGCAGCGGCAAGATCCGACGCAGTGACGTCGAATCCGCGGGTGGCCAGGAAGCGCACCGCATCCTCGGTGGAGGAGAATCCTCCCACCGCTTCCGCCAGCACCTCGCTCAGGCCGGTGTTGCCGGAGGCGTCCGCCTTCAGGCGATGGATGTCGTCGGTTGCCATGGTGATGCCTCGTAATGTTGGATCTTCTGATCCGAACACGGGAACACCGGTGAAGTTCCCCATGAAGCTTGTCCGAGGGTTTCCCTGGGGAGACTGCTCGGCGTCCCGGGCGCAGCGTCCGCCACAGGTGTCTTGCCTTTGACACCGCAATACCTTCATGGTGCGGCACGTCGCGGTCGAAACGAACCTTCAGTCCTCATGGTAAAGCTTGCGTTCATCCTCGTGGGAGCCCGTGCCCTGCGCAAGCGGTGGTGGGTGCTCTCCGCCCTCGCCGGCGCGCTGTTCGGCATCGGAGTTCTCATCCTGCTCGATGCCATGGACGGCACCATGTCCGTGGCGACTCAGGTATTCGGCGGCGTTTTCGTGTTCGAGGGAATCCTCGGCCTCGTCACGGCCTTCGCCCTCCCCGGTGCACGCAGCCGCATCGTTGTGGTGGGGCGCTCGCTCGCCCTGATCTTTCTCGGCACCTTCATTCTCGACTATCCCTCGCGGAACGGCATGGCGCTGTCGCTGATGTTCGGCGCCGCCTTCCTCATCGATGGCGTCGCCCGCATTGCGACGGCGGTCGTGGTGCGGTTCCGCATGTGGCGCTCCACGGTGGCAGTTGGAATCGCCGAGCTCTTCCTCGCGCTGTTCATCGGCAGCCACTGGCCCCTCGCCCACCAATTGAAGGTACCCCTCGCCGTCGCTGTGCTGCTGCTCATGTCCGGCTGGATCATGCTGCGGGCTAGCCTGATGCTGAGGGCCCTGCAGGAGGAGGTCGGCATCCTTTCCCTGCCGCTGTACGGCGGGCGGAACTGGTATGACAACGCCCCGGTGATCGTCGACGAGAGCTTCCCCATGCCCGCCTCCGACGGCCCCCTCACCGTGCGGGTGTGGACCCCCACCGGGTCCGCCGACGTGGCCGGCCGCCGGCCGCTGATCGACCGCTACATCGCCGCGGTGGACCGCAACGGCGTCATCTCCACTGGCCATGCGGCGCTGGAGCTGAGGCCGGACGTCTACATCAGCCACTATCCGGCGGAAGAGATCGAGCACCCGCCCGAGGAATTCGCCCGCATCCTGCGCGCCACCTCTGAAAACGACGTGAAAGGCCGGTTCCAGCCGTCCTATGCCTATGAATCGACGAACTGGTGCGAGGCCGACCAGACCGTTGAATTCACCCATTTCGACGCGCGTCGCCTGCGCGCCTTCTGGGCGGGCTACCGGCAGGACGACACCTACAATCTCACCGACCGCAACTGTTCCGTCGCAGTAGCCGCAGCCCTCGATTCGAGCATGGAGGGCGTGCTCGCCAGCCGGATGCCGTGGATCCAGGTGGGACGCCTCATCTTCAACCCGGACGTGTGGGCCGCCGCCTACATCCGCTCCCGCGCCGAGGCCATGAGCTGGACGCCCGGCCTCGTGCTCGACTATGCCCGCACCCTGAAGCGCATCATCGAGCCTGCCCCGCCACCCTTCGCCGCCCGGCTGAAGGACTTCATCAACCGCCTGCGCCGCACGCCCGCCGCCGGCCCGCATCCGTCCCCGAGCCAGGAGCCCTCCCTGTCATGAGCGAGCACAGCGTCGGCGCAGCCATGGACGAGCCGCCCGGGTCCAGCGTCCTCGCCCGCGGCGCGGTGATCGCCACGGCCATGGTGTTCGGCCTCACCTATTCCCTCAGCGCGCCGCTCATCGCCTTCGACCTCGCCGCCATGGGCCTGAGCGAGGCGGTGATCGGCGCCAACGCTGCCATGCACGCGGTCGGCGTGCTGGTGACGGCCGTGGTGCTGCCGCGCCTCGTCGCCAAGCTCGGCCCGCGCCGGCTGATCCTGATGTCCATCGCCCTCTCGGCCGTGACGCTCGCCGCTTTTCCCTACATGCCGGCGATCTGGATGTGGTTCGTGCTGCGGCTGTTCCTCGGCATGGCCGCCGAAGCGCTGTTCGTGACCTCCGAAACCTGGATCAATGCGCTCTCAACCGAGAGCACCCGCGCCCGCTCCATGGCGGCCTATACCGCCGCGCTCTCGGTGGGCCTGGCGCTGGGGCCGATCATTCTCTCCCTCGTCGGCACCGAGGGAGTCGCGCCTTATCTGGTGGGAGCGGCCATCGCGCTGACCGCGGCGGTCTTCGTCGCCTCGCCCCGTGTTGCCGCGCCCCATTTCGACGAGCCGACGGTGGGCAACCCGGTCCGCTTCTTGCGCCTTGCGCCCCTTGCGCTGGGCGCGACCATGCTGAACGCCGCCATTGAGACGGCCGGCCTCTCCTTCCTCGCGCTTTACGCCATTGGCCTCGGCTGGGGCGAAGAGCACGCCACCCGCCTCATGTCGGTGATGATGATCGGCGCCATCGTGCTCCAGCTCCCCATCGGCTGGCTGGGTGACACCATGGACCGGCGGCGCCTCGTCATCCTCCTGGCGGCCGCCTCGGCGGTCGGCGCTGCAGTCTGGCCGCTGGCCCTCGCGAGCACGTTTGCCACCTATGCGCTGCTGTTCGTATGGGGCGGGGCGTTCGTGGGCATCTACACCATCATGATCACCCTGGTGGGCAGCCGCTTCAAGGGCGGCGACCTGGTGGGCATCTATGCGGTGTCGGGCCTGTTCTGGGGGCTCGGCGCGCTGGTGGGGCCTCTGGGTGCCGGCATCGCCATGCAGCTCCATGTCCACGGCCTCGCCATCTTCGCTGCGCTGGTCTGCGCCACGTTCGCCCTCGCGGCGCTTCGGCTGCGCGGGAGCAGCTGAGGCGGGGCTATCGCCGCCGCGGATAATTGGTGACGAGAAGATCGTCGATCCGCCCCCCGCGGCCAACGGTGCGGCAGACGATTGCCTGGTCGCGAAACCGCGGGACCGCGGCCGTGATCTGGCCGGCCCGCGGCCGAACCGGCGGATAGTCCAGCAGCAGCAGGCGCGGGTCGGCTGCGAGCAGCCTGAGCGCCGACCACAGCCGGTCGAGGTCCTCCTCGAGGTCCGCGCCCTCGGGATCGTGGTCGCTCAGCCGCTGGCGCACGAACAGGGTTGTGCCGCTGGCGCAGGCGGCCCGCAGGCGCGAGTCCAGCGCCTCGTATTTGGGAACGAGGCGTGCGGAAATTTCGGCCACATCGAGGGCCAGGAAATCCTCGCCGGCCGGAAACTCGTGCAGATGGATCGTGCCCGCCCGCCGCGAGTAGAGCGCGCGCTTGCCGCCATAGTCGGCGAGCTTTTCCAGGTCGGCGGCCGCGAACTGGGCCGCTGCCCCGGCCTCCAGCACCGGCGCGACGCGCGCGAGGGGCGTGATCCACCAGTCGAAGGGGTAGGCCGTTTCGCTGCGTCCGATCCGCCGCGCCTGATAGGCGACTTCGCACAATCCGCCGAGGCTGACGATTCGATCGGCCAGGATCCGGGGGGCGGGACGGCGGGAGAACGGCCACATCACCAGAGCCCGTCTCTCGCTTGCGCGCCGAGCGTCGCAGACGCACGGCCATTGCCAGGTGCGGCACGGAAGGGGAAGGCGGGGGATGTGGGCATGAAGCGGAGAAACCGAAGTTCCGCAGCGTATCAGCTGGTCGGAGTGGCAGGATTTGAACCTGCGACCCCCACGTCCCGAACGTGGTGCGCTACCAGACTGCGCTACACTCCGATCCAGAGGCGCTGCGTCTACCATCGCCCCGGAGCGGAAGCAAGGGGGACAGCGCGGCAGCTTCGCTTGAACGGTGGATGGCCCCATGCCATAGGAAGCGCGCCCCTGGCGCACGAACGGCTGCGCCATTGGGTTTCAATGGCTTGAGCACGTGGAGTTGGGTCAATGGCGACGGACGGTTTCGCGAGCGGTCTTCTGAAGGGCAAGCGCGGGCTGATTCTCGGTGTCGCCAACAACCGCTCCATCGCCTTCGGCATCGCCAAGTCCGCCCGTGCCCACGGGGCCGAGCTCGCCCTCACCTACCAGGGCGAGGCGCTGAAGAAGCGGGTGGAGCCGCTGGCCGCCGAACTGGGCGGTCATCTCGTGGGACATTGCGACGTCACCGAGCCCGAGACGCTGGACGCGGTCTTCGCCGAGACCGAGAAGCTGTTCGGCACCATCGACTTCGTGGTCCACTGCATCGCCTTCTCCAACAAGGACGAGCTGGACGGCCGCTATGTGGACACCACGGCGGACAATTTCACCAAGACCATGTTCATCTCCTGCTACTCCTTCACCGCGGTCGCCCAGCGAGCGGAGAAGCTGATGGCCAATGGCGGCTCGCTGCTCACCCTCACCTATTACGGCGCCGAGAAGTGGATGCCCCACTACAATGTGATGGGCGTCGCCAAGGCCGCGCTTGAGGCGAGCGTGCGCTATCTCGCGGCCGACCTCGGCCCCAAGGCGATCCGGGTCAATGCCATCTCCGCCGGCCCGATCAAGACGCTGGCGGCCTCGGGCATCGGCGACTTCCGCTACATCCTGAAGTGGAACGAGCTGAATTCGCCGCTGCGCCGTACCGTCACCACGGACGAGGTGGGCGACACGGGCGTCTACCTGCTCTCCGATTTGTCGCGCGGTGTGACCGGCGAAGTGCACCATGTGGACGCCGGATATCATATCGTCGGCATGAAGCACCCCGACGCGCCGGATCTCGCGCTGGTGCGCGACTGAGATCCGGGCAGGGCTCGCGATTCGCGGGTGCGTGACGCAGGGTGAGTGTTCGCCCGAACCGAGGAGACCGATGATGCCGGCTGCCCCCTTCCGCGCCGCTTTTTCCACCCTCGTCCTCGGCGCCGTCTCCCTCGCCGGCGCGGCCGTCGTGCCGGCCGGAGGGGCACTGGCGCAGACGCCGCCCACCTTCCAGCAATATCCGCTGGGCGATCGCGTGTTCGGCTCCGGCGGGGCGATCTTCCCGGACTACGTGACGCCGAGCGAATTTGGCGTCACGTACATGATCGGCGGCTCGGGCACCCGCAGCGCGCTGTTCGCCGCCGGCACGTCGGACTACAATTGCCAGCAGACCCAGATCCCTACCATCCAGGTGCTCTCGGCCCCGCCCGGCGGCAAGGTGGCGATCCAGTACGGCAGCTTCATCGGCCGCGGCATTGACGGCGGGTACACCACGCGTTGCCTCGGCCAGCCGGCTAAGGGGCTCATCGTGAGCTTCAAGGGCAAGGCGGCGCCGGGCTCGCAGATCGCGCTTCGGGTCACCTACCCGCCGCGCGGCGCCTGGTACGACCACGTAATTCCGGTTCCGCCGCGGTGAGAGGATCGCGCACCGGATCCGGGAGCGGCGGCGCTGTCGAGGTGATCCCCCGTCCATGACCAGCCGGCGCTATTTCCTCGTCCGCCACGGCGAGACCGACTGGAACGTGGTGGGCCGCCTGCAAGGCCGCCGCGACGTGCCACTCAACGCCCTCGGCCGCATCCAGGCGGCGCAGGTGGGCCGGGTGCTGAACCAGCTGGCCGGCGACCCCCGCGCCCTGTCCTACGTTTCGAGCCCGCTCTCCCGGGCTGTCGAGACCATGCGCATCCTGCGCACCGACCTCGACCTCCCGGTCGCGGATTTCACCACCGACATCCGCTTCGCCGAGATCTCGTTCGGCATATGGGAGGGCCAGACCTGGCCCGAGCTGCGCCGCCGCGACCATGACGCCGTGCGCCGGCGCGACCGCGATCCGTGGAATTTCGCGCCACCCGGCGGGGAGAGCTACGGCACCCTGTGCGCCCGCGTCAGCGCCGCCTGCGCCGAGATCCCGAACGACGCGGTCATCGTGACCCATGGCGGGGTCATTCGCGCGCTCCTCCATGTGAAGGCCGGCATGCCCCAAGCGGAGGCCGCGCTCCTCCCGGTACGTCAGGGAGCCGTCTACGTCGTCGGCCGTGGCGGCTTCGAAGTGGCGGACTGAACGGCGATCCCACGGCGCCGCTTCCTTGGCATTTTTCTTGCTGCGTCAAACCCGTACGCCCGGAACCGTGTCGCGAACGCGACGCCGTTTCTCAATTTTTGATGCCTTTCGCCCGAGCGCCCCGGGGGAGACTTCTGATGACCGACATGGCCGAACTGCAAAAGCGGAAGATGCCGCTGAACCTCGCCATCGTGCACGTCGACCCCGATGCCTTTATCGCCAACTACATGGGCTGGCTGGAGATCACCAAGTTCATCACTGACCTGCGCGCTGGCGAGGCGACGGTGCCGGCCGACGGCAAGACCCCCGCCCTCTCGGCGGCGGATCTCGCCCATGGCGGCGTGCACAACGTGGGCAACGATGCCGTGTTTGCCTTCTGCATGACGGCTGCGCTGAAAGGCGACAAGGCGGCGGTGGACAAGGTGGAGGCCGCCCTCATCGAGAGGATGGGGAAGGAATATCCCGGCAACTTCGCCCTCTGGCATTTCCGCACCCAGATCGACGCGCCCATCACGCTTGAGGATTTCGTCGGCCAAGCGGGCAAGAAGATGCTGCTGGGCGACATTCCGCCCCCGCCGCTGCGCTCCAAGGAGAATTGGAGCGCCGGACTGCGCTTCTTCGAAAAGGCCCGCAAGTCCAACTTCGTCCACGAGATCATGTACCCGCTCGCACTGTGGCATCGGGCCAAGTGGAACGAGACGCTGGAGAAGGGCATCGCCTTCCTCAAGCACATCGAGGACACGGTGCCCGTACTGCGCGACACCCTGGCGGACACGCGCAACGATCAGGCCTTCATCGCCAACGTCCTGCTGAAGAACGCCTTCGGCGTGGATATGGAGCTGACCGAGGAATACGAGGGCTATCTGCGCTCACTGGCCCGCCGCGACTGAGCCGCGCCCGAACCCCAGGAGCGACGGGCGGGGATGACTATCCCTGCCCGGCCACCTTCTGCCGGTGGAGAACCGGCGGGCGCGACACCAGAAGCTTGTCGATGCGCCGGCCATCCATGTCCACGATCTCGAACCGCCAGCCCATTGCGTTGAAGACCGCGCCCTCTTCCGGCAATTCCTTGATATGCGACAGGGCGAAGCCGGCCACGGTGTGATAGCCCTCGTCCACCGGGAAATTCACGTCCAGTAGGTCGCGCAGTTCGTCGATGGGCGTCTCGCCGGCCACCAGGAAGCTGCCGTCCTGCCGCTCCACCACATGGCGGGCAACGTGGTGCACGTCCGCGTCCACCGATCCGGTGATGGCAAGCAGGAGGTCGTAGCCCGTGACGACGCCGGCCATGTCGCCATACTCGTCCACCACGATGGCCATGGGCACCTCGGCCCCGCGCAGGATACGCATGGCCTCCAGCGCGCCCACGTTCTCCACCACGAACGGCACGGTCTGCACGTATTGGCGCGGGTCGGGGCGCTCACCCTTCAGATAGGCGTCCAGCACGCGCTTGGCCTGAATGACGCCGATGGTCTCCTCCGGCGAGCCGTCGCAGGCCGGCAGACGGGAATGGGGGGTGGTGAGCAGGACGTGCCGCACCTCCTCCGCGTCCTTGGAGATGTCCACCCATTCCACGTCGGGCCGCGGCGTCATGATGGCCGTCACCGGCCTGTCGGCGAGGCGCATGACGCCTGAAATCATGCGCCGCTCGGCGGGGTCGATGACGCCCGCCGTCTCCGCCTCGGTGATGATCGCGCGGATCTCCTCGTCGGTGACGCCGTTGTTTCCGCCGGAGCGGTTGCCGAGCAGCTTGAGCACCATGCGGGTCGAGACATCGAGCAGCCAGACCGCCGGCGCCGAAATCTTGGACAGCGCCACCATCAGGGGCGCAACCACGCAGGCAAGGGATTCGGGATTCTGCAGCGCCAGCCGCTTGGGGATCAATTCGCCGACCACCAGCGAGAGATAGGTGATTGCGGCGACCACCGCGGCATAGCCCAGCGGATGGGCGACGCCCGACGGCATGCCGGCGTGCGCCAGCGCCTCTCCCATCTGGTCACCCAGGCTCGCGCCGGAGAAGGCGCCGGCGAGGATGCCGATGAGGGTGATGCCGATCTGCACCGTGGAGAGGAAGCGCCCGGGGTCCTGGCCCAGCCGGAGTGCCGCCGCCGCGCCCTTGCGGCCGCGTTCCGCCATTGAGCTCAGCCGCGCCGGCCGGGAAGAAACGATGGACAATTCCGCTGCGGCAAGAACGGCATTGAGCAACACGAGGACAATGACGATCAGGATTTCGAGTAAAGGCATGGCGGGGGGTGAGTGCTCCGTCGGCGCCCCTCATAGCACAGGATCGCCGGCCTGTGTGACCGCCACCGTCGCATTTGCGCCACGCCCGCCCATCCGCCGTGCCGCGGGCGTTCCCTTGCCGGCCATCCTCGTCTATTGAGCCGGAAGGAGTGAAGGATTTTCCCGCGTCATGTCGTTCAACACCTTCGGGCATCTGTTTCGCGTCACCACCTTCGGCGAGAGCCACGGGGTCGCCATCGGCTGCGTGGTGGACGGCTGCCCGCCCAACCTGCGCTTTTCGCTGGATGAGGTGCAGGCAGCCCTCGACCGTCGGCGCCCGGGCCAGTCGCGCTTCACCACCCAGCGCCGCGAGCCCGACCAGGTGAAGGTGCTGTCGGGTACCCTCGACCATCCCGAGGGGGGGCTCGTGACCACCGGCACCCCCATCGCCCTGCTGATCGAAAACGTGGACCAGCGCTCGAAGGATTATGCCGACATCGCCGGTGCCTATCGCCCCGGCCACGCGGACTTCACCTACGACATCAAATACGGCATCCGCGACCATCGTGGCGGCGGGCGCTCCTCGGCGCGGGAAACCGCGACGCGGGTCGCGGCCGGTGCCATCGCCGCAAAGGTCCTGCCCGGCGTCAGCGTGCGGGGAGCGGTGGTGCGTATCGGCGAGATCGAGATCGACCGCTCGCGCTGGGACTGGAACGAGATCGGCAACAACGCCTTCTTCTGCCCCGATCCGCAGACCGTGCCCCTGTGGGAGGAGTATCTCGACGCCGTCCGCAAGGCCGGCTCATCCGTTGGCGCGGTGGTGGAAGTCGTGGCCGAGGGCGTGCCGGCCGGCCTGGGCGCCCCGCTTTATGCCAAGCTGGACGGCGACCTCGCCTCGGCGCTCATGGGCATCAATGCCGCCAAGGGCGTGGAGATCGGCGAAGGGTTCAACGCCGCCCGCCTCACCGGAGAGGCCAATGCGGACGAGATGCGTCTCGGCAACGAGGGGCGGCCGCACTTCCTCTCCAACCATGCGGGTGGCATCCTCGGCGGCATCTCCACGGGTGCGCCCATCGTCGCGCGCTTCGCGGTGAAGCCGACGTCCTCCATCCTCACGCCGCGCCGCACGGTGGACCGCGCCGGGCACGAGACCGACATTTCCACCAAGGGCCGCCACGACCCGTGCGTCGGCATCCGCGCCGTTCCGGTGGGCGAAGCCATGGTGTGGTGCGTCCTCGCCGATCACGCGTTGCGCCACCGCGGGCAGGTGGGGGAAAGCGTGCGCTGGCCGCTGGAGCCATAAGGCGGGCCTGAAAGCAAGCGCGGCCGGAGGAACGCCATACCCTGCCCCTGCGTTCTCAAAGCATCGAGTCCCTCGATAGGAGGACAACGCATGCAAACCGGAATGCAGGACCCCAACATTCGCGAGACCCACACGCTGGTCGCGAGCGACATGGTCGTCGGCACCGCGGTCTACGATCCGAACGACAACAAGATCGGCAACGTAGAACGCCTGATCCTTGAGAAGATGTCGGGCCAGGTCTCCTATGCCGTTCTCAGCTTCGGCGGCTTCCTTGGTCTCGGCGAGGACTATTATCCCGTTCCCTGGCAGATGCTGACCTACGACGAATCGGTCGAGGGCTTCCGGGTGAATCTCACCAAGGAGCAGATGGACAATGCTCCAAAGTACGGCGCCGGCGAAGACTACGACTGGAGCGCCATCAACGACCGCCGCATCTCCGAGCATTACGGCGTGCCGTTCGGCCGGCCCGCGCTGGCCTGACCACATCGTTTCGAATACAGCGGCCGCCCTACTGGCTCGCGCGGAGCCGGTGGGCGGCCATTTCGCGTGACGGTGGCCGAACTCCGGTGCCATCCATCATTTGAGGGGTGCCGCAGCACCAGCGGCATGACAGCGTCTTCTCTGGTCAACCCAGAGACTGCGCATGCCTCCCACCCTCCTCCACTGCCTTCTCTTCTTCAGTTCCAGCTACCTCGCGATTCTCTCCGTCCCGGGCGCCAACTTTGTCGTGGTCAGCCGTGCGAGCCTCCAGGGTCGCATGGCGGGCATGGCAGCCACCCTCGGCGTGGCAAGTGGAGCCGCCCTGGCGGCGACGGCGACCGTATGCGCGCTCTGCATCATCGGCCGAACCCGGATCGGGGATGACCTTCCCATCGCGCGCGTGCTGTTCGGCGTTCTTTACGGCGCGTTGCTCCTGAGATCCGGCATCGGCTGCCTCATGGTGGCCTGGGACGGCCTACCCCGCGTCAGGGGGCCGGGCAGCTTACAGGCGGATCACGGGGTGGCATTCCGCCTGGGGTTCGTGACCGCGGCGTCCAACCCCATGAGCATCGTCTTCTTCATCTCCGCGTGCGGCCTGCTGCTGACCAACGTGGGAGTGCGTGGCGCCGTCACGAGTCCCGTGCTTGTCTTTGTGGTGGCGTCCTTATGGTTCTGGTCCATTTGTCTCCTTCTGTCGGGGCGTGGCACGCGGCGCGTGTACGACCGGATCCGGTATCCTGCCGACATTGCCATCGGTCTGGTGCTGCTCGGAACCGGGACTTGGGCGGTGATTACCGCCATGAGGGCCTACGCCGCTTGAATTTTCGCGGCCTTTCGTCGGTGCCGAACGATTTCAGAAATTCATTGTCACTGAAATTCGCCGCGCTATGCTGCGCACATGAAGCTCGCGGAATGGCTCACGGCGACGGGAACGAAGCGTAGCGCCTTTGCAAAGCAGGTGGGGCTCTCCCCCGCCAGCGTCACGGCCCTATGCAACGATGACCGCGCCTGGATTTCCCGCGAGAGCGCCGAGAGGATCGCGGAGGCCACCGGACATCAGGTGACCCCGAACGATTTCCTCGGTCTTCCCGCGCCCGTGATCCGAGGTTTGCCCGTGACCGATTCCAGCCAGTCCCGCGTCCAGTCCGCCATCGAAGCCTTTGCGCGGGGGGAGATCGTCGTCGTGACCGACGATGATGATCGGGAGAATGAGGGCGACCTCATCGTCGCCGCCTCCCTCGCGACGCCCGAAAAGATGGCCTTCATCATCCGCAACACCTCGGGCATCGTTTGCACTCCCCTGCCCCCGTCCGAGGCGAAGCGGCTGCGGCTTGATCCCATGGTGTCGAACAACGACGCCCCCATGGGCACCGCCTTCACCATCTCCATCGACGTGCGGCACGGCACCACCACCGGCATTTCGGCGGAGGAGCGGACCAATACGGTGCGGGCCCTCGCCAATCCCAATATGGGCGCGGCGGACTTCGTGCGGCCCGGACACGTGTTCCCGCTGATCGCCAAGGAGGGCGGGGTGCTCATGCGGTCCGGCCACACCGAGGCGGCGGTGGATCTATGCCGACTCTCCGGCCTGCCGCCGGTGGGCGTCATCGCCGAGCTGGTGAACGACGACGGCACCGTGCAGCGGGGGCCGCAGGTTACCGCCTTCGCGGACAAGCATAATCTGGTGCGGATCTCGGTCGCCGACCTCATCGCCTACCGCCAGGCGCGCGAGAAGCTGGTGACGCGGGCGGCGGAATTTCCCGTCCCCACCTGCGTCGGCGAATTGCAGGGCTACTCCTTCGTGACCCCCTTCGACCCGGTGAACCACCTCGCCCTGGTCAAGGGGCGCATCGGGGACGGCGAGAAAGTGTTGGTGCGCCTGCATCGGGCCGATCCCATCGCTGACGCCTTCACCGGGGGCAAGATCATCCAGAAGACGCTGGAGCGCATCGATGCGGAGGGCCGGGGGGTGCTGGTCTATCTGCGCGATGGGACCGCCGGCGTTCCGCCCGTCGCCATGGGGACGGGTCAGGAGAAGAGCCCGAGCGAGCTGGAGCGTGACCGGCACTGGCGCGAGGTCGGCCTCGGCGCCCAGATTCTCAAGGACTTGGGCATCGTCTCGATTCGTTTGCTCGCCTCCAAGGCCCGCACCTATGTGGGTCTGGCCGGCTTCGGCATCGAGATTGTGGATACCGAGTCCCTCGACCACTGAGCGTATGCCTGAAATTTGTGCACCGCACCTCGGCCTAACCGTTTGCGACAGAACGACGACGGATTGCCGGTGCGGTTCACCCCACGCGAATGCAACGGTTCCGCCGCAAATCGTGAGTTAAAAAGAGGCGGCTAATCTCTTCTCCCGCCCGATGGAAGGTGTCAGCATCCCTGGGACGTGATGCCGCGCCTTTCCAGTCGGGAGGGAGACCATGTTCCTGTCGCGTCGCCTTGGGTCCGCCGCCCACCTCCGGCTTTTTTCAGTGGGACTGATCGCCGCCGCCCTCGCCTTCGGCCCATCGGCCGCTCCCGCCCAGGCGGGCGCCGCCGGAAAGGTGCCGGTGGATGTGGAGCTGGTGCTTGCGGTGGACATCTCCTACTCCATGGACACCGAGGAGCTCGCCCTCCAGCGCGAGGGCTATGCCGCCGCCATCGTCTCCAAGGAATTCCTCGACGCGCTCAAGCTCGGGCCCAACGGCCAGATCGCGATCGAATATGTGGAATGGGCGGGCGAGGGCGAGCAGAAGGTGGTGGTGGAGTGGCGGATCATCGACGGTCCCGAGAGCGCCAAGGCGTTTTCTGACGCGGTGCTCGGCGCCCCCATCCGCCGGGTCTACCGCACCTCCATCTCCAGCGCCCTCCTGTTCGCGGCCGACCAGTTCGATCTCAACGGCTTCAAGGGCCTGCGCCGGGTCATCGACGTGTCGGGCGACGGGGTGAACAACCAGGGCCCGCCCGTGGCCCTCGCCCGCGACGCGGTGGTGCAGCGGGGCATTACCGTCAACGGCCTGCCGTTGCTGATGAAGCGCTCCTCCACCTCGGCCCTCGATGTGCCGGAGCTTGATGTCTATTACGAGGATTGCGTCATCGGCGGGCCGGGCGCCTTCGTCATTCCGGTCCAGCGGATGGAGGAATTCTCCCGCGCCATCAAGACCAAGCTGGTGCTGGAAGTGGCCGGTGTCGTGCCCCAGCCGCAGCCTCAGACAGGGCTGATCCGTTACGCGGCGGCGAGCCAGCCGCGTATCTCCTGCACCATCGGCGAGAAGATCTGGATGGACCACTGGGCGAACTGAGCCCGCGGCGCCTCAGCCCACCGCCGTCAGCGGCACGGACCTGAGCGCCGCAAGGTCGCGGGCGCCGGTGACGAAGCAGGCGATCTTCAGTTGCGCCGCCATGCGCTCGAAATGCGCCACCACGGCCTCGGTCGAGGTCACGGCCGCCTCCAGGGTCGCCGCCGCCTGCCCGACGAGATCGGCGCCGAGACGGATGGCCTTGGCCGCATCCACCCCGTCGCGGATGCCGCCCGAGGCGATGAGAGGCGTATCCGGCAGCGCCCTCCTCACCTCCACCAGCGCCTCGGCCGTTGGGATACCCCAGCCGGCGAAGGCGGCGGCCAGCGCCCGCGTGCGGCCATCCCCGCGCGCACCCTCCACCAGCGCCCAATTGGTGCCCCCTGCCCCCGCCACGTCCAATGCGGCGACACCGCACTCCACCAGTTGGCGGGCGACGGCGGCGGAGAGACCGAATCCCACCTCCTTCACCACCACCGGCACGTTCAGCTCGGCGCAGAGGCCGGCGATGGCGTCGCGCACGCCGCGCCAATCGCGGTCGCCGCCCTCCTGGATCGCCTCCTGCAGGGGATTGAGATGGATGACGAGGGCATCAGCCCCGATCATCCCGACGGCGCGGCGGGCGGCATCGCGGCCGTTGGGGGCAAGGAGCTGGGCCGCGCCGAGATTGGCGAACAGCAGCACGTCCGGCGCGCGCCGGCGCAGCCCGGACCCGAGGCCGGCCGCCGCCCCGTTCTCGATGGCGATGCGCTGGGAGCCGACGCCGAGGGCGATCCCCAAAGCCTGCGCCGCCTCAGCGAGATGGGCGTTGATGGCCTCGGAGCGCTCCGGCCCGCCGGTCATGGCCGAGATCAGCAGCGGTGCGGCAAGCCGGCGTCCGAGCAGCCGGGTGGAGAGGTCCACATGGTCGAGGTTCAGCTCGGGCAGCGCGCAGTGGACGAGGCGCCAGCGATCGAAGCCCGCATCGACGCGGGAGGCCACACGGTCCCCCGCCAGAACGATGGCAATATGATCTTCCTTGCGCCGCCCGGCTTCCGGGTCGTTGGCCTTGTCGGCCGCTTTTTCGCTCATGCCCGCCGCCGGCTCCGGCCGGATGCCGCGGCGAGGACGCCACACGCCGGCAAAATCTGCTGCGCCCGCAGGGGCGCACTCTGGCATCCTTCTGTAAGGGGTGATCTAACGTCGTTCAAGGCAACGTAATTGTGGTTGAGGGGACTGCCGCCCCAAAGAGCAACAAGCAGGAAGGCGGGCGTAATGGGGCAGAAGGGCGGACGGGACCGACGGACCGATGCGCAGGCATCAGGCCCGCTGGATGGGTTGCGGCCGGCCCAGCAGGGCGCCCTTACCGTGGCCCTGGCCGTGGTCGAGCCCCAGCCCCACACCCCGCCGCACGCGCCCTCCCCGCCTCAGCCGCTGGCGGGGCCGGACGATGCGGCCGCCCCAGCCTTCCCGCCGCGCTCCCGCGACCTGTCCTACCTGCGGGCGGTGATCGACCGGCGGCTCGGCCTTCTGGTGCCGCCCGCCGCCTCCCACCCCGCGGTGCTCCACGCCGCCATGCGGCACATCCTGCTCGCCCCCGGCAAGCGGCTGCGGCCGCTGCTCGCCATGGCCGCGGCCATCCAGCTGGATGCCTCCGAACACGCTGCCCTCGACTTCGGTTGCGCGCTCGAGATGATCCATGCCTCCTCGCTGATCGTCGACGATCTGCCCTGCATGGACGACGCGCTGGTGCGGCGCTCCCAGCCCACCACCCACGTGCAGTACGGCGAGGACGTGGCCGTGCTGGCCTCGATCGCCTTGCTCTCGCGGGCGCTCGGAGTGGCAGCCGCGGCGCCGGGCGTGAGCGAGCGCGTGCGTCTCGATGCAGTGTCGATTCTCTCCATGGCGGTCGGCTCGCTGGGCCTGTGCGGCGGCCAGTATGACGACCTGCGCCCGAGCGCCGGCCGCAGCCTCGCCGCCACCGAGGACGTCAACCGCCGCAAGACCGGCGTGCTGTTCTCGGCCGCCGTGGACATCGCCGGCCAGGTGGCGGGCGCCGACGACACCCAGCTCGGTCACCTGCGGGCGCTCGCCGGCCATGTGGGCCGCGCGTACCAGATCCTCGACGATATCCTGGATGCCTCCTCCACCGCCGCGGCGCTGGGCAAGGACGTGGGCAAGGACGCCCACAAGGCCACGGTGATCGCCTCCCTGGGCGCGCCCCGTGCACGCAAACTGCTGACCGAGCATCTGGCCGGCGCACTGGCGGCCTCGCGGGAGCTCGGCCCCAGCAAGGAGGGCGAGGAGCCCCTGCGGGACTTCATGACCGCGGCCTTCGGCGAATTGATGGGGCCGCTGGCGCCGTGAGCGCCGCCGCCCAGCCGTCCGCCGACCAGGACTTCGCGGGCGCACCGCCCCTCGCCATCACCGGGCTTCATGCTGGCTACGGCCCACGCCGGGTGCTCCATGGCATCGACCTCACCGTACCGGTGGGCTCGGTCATCGCCCTCGTCGGCCCGAACGGCGCCGGCAAGAGCACCTTGGTGCGCGCCGTCTGCGGCCGCCTCGCGCCCAGCGCCGGCGCGGTGACGGTCTGCGGCGATCCCGCGGCCGCGGGCGCAGCCCGGGCCCGCATCGGCCTCGCGCCGCAGGAAATTGCCCTGTACCGGCCGCTTACGATTGCCGAGAACCTTGCCGTCTTCGCCCGCCTCGCCGGAGTTGCGTGGCGCGAAGTGCCCGCCTGCATCGACCGCGTCATGGCACGCACCGGCATAACGGCACGGCGGGACGAGCGCATCGAGCGCCTCTCCGGCGGCTGGCAGCGCCGCGCCAACGTCGCCGCCGCCCTGGTCGGCAGCCCCCGCCTGCTGGTGCTGGACGAACCCACGGTGGGGGTCGATGCCCCGGCCCGCGCCGATCTGGCCGATCTGGTCCGCAGCCTTGCCGGCGATGGGCTGGGCATCCTCCTCATCACCCACGACTTCGCCTTCGCCGAGGCGGTGGCTGAGCGGGTCGCCATCCTCGCCGGCGGGCGCATCGCGCTGGAAGGCCCCCTGGCCGAACTGGTGGCGCAGCATTTCCCCGGCCAGCGCCGGGTGGAGGTGACCTTCGCCGCCCCGCCCGATTCCGCCGGCCGGCGGGTGTTGGCGGACCACGGCCTCGCGGGCGGTGTTGATCCCGCCGCCTTCAGCGGCGTCGTGGCCGACACGCCGGAAGGCGCCGGCGGGCTCATCGCCGCGCTGAAGGGCTCCGGGCTGGTGCCGCGCACCATCGTGTTCGAGGCCGCCGGCCTCGATGCGCTCTATGCGGCGGTGACGCGGGAGCCGCGTCCATGACGGCGGCCATCGTGCGCGCCATGGCACTCTCGCTGCTGCGGGACCGCGGCGCGCTGGCCATGACCTTCCTTCTGCCGCCCGTGCTGTTCGTGCTGTTCGCGGCGGTGTTCGCCGGCACCGGCGGCGAGGTCTCGGTCATAAAGGTAGCCGCGGCGCGGGCCACCGATGCGGCCTCGGCCGAGGTCTTCCTTGCTGCCCTTCACGGGGCGCCCGACATCGTGCTCGAACGGGTCGAGCCGGCGGCGGTGGAGGCCCGGGTCTCCGGCGGCGCGGCGGACGTGGGCCTCGTGGTGCGCGGCGACGTGGCGGCGCCCACCGACAAGCCGCCGCTTCTCCTGGTGACCGATCCAGCCCGCAACGTCGCGGCGGCGCTCCTCGCCGCCCGCATTCAGCGGGTGCTGTCGCAGGACCTGCCGGGCCTCGCCCTGCGGCGGGTCGCGGGGCAGATCGAGGTGCTGGTGGGGCCCTTCAGCGCCGAACAGAAATCGCGGCTCGAACAGTCGGTCGCCCGCGCCCCAGAGCTGGTGGCGAGCGGCGGCGCCGAGCTGATGGAGCGACAGCCCCTGCCGCAGCGCCGGGCCGAGCCGGGCGTAAGCTATTATGCCGGGGCCATCGCCATGCTGTTCCTGCTGTTCTCGGCCGTGCAGGGCGCCGGGAGCCTGGTGGACGAGCGCCGCTCCGGCGTGCTCGACCGTATCGTGATGGCACGCGGCGGCGTGCTGGCGCTGGTGGCAGGCAAGCTCATCTTCCTGATCCTCCAGGGTTTGGCCCTTTGCGCCGTGCTGTTCGCCGTGGCGCAGGCGGTCTATGGGGTGCACGTCCTCCCCCATCTCGGACCTTTCATCGCGGTGGCGCTGGCCGCCTCTGCGGCGGCGGCCGGCGTCGCCCTGCCCCTTGCGGCGGTGGCGCACACCCGCCAGCAGGCGCAGACGCTCTCCACCTTCGCCGTGCTCCTGCTCTCCGCCGTGGGCGGCAGCATGGTGCCGCGCTTCCTGATGCCGCAATGGCTCCAGCAATTGGGAGTGGTCACCCCCACCGCCTGGGGCATCGACGCCTTCCAGGGCGCCCTGTGGCGGGGCGAAGGGATGGACACCCTGGCCGTGCCTCTCGCCGTGCTCGCGGGCTTCGCCCTCGCCGGCACCGCCGTCACCCTGTGGATCATCCGCCGGCAGGTGCGGCTCGCCTGAAGGTCGCGTCTTCTTGACGCGAGCGGCTTTCCACTTGGGCGGAAAACCCTCTAGAACGCCGTCATGGCGCTTCTCGACCTTGCCAATCCGGTCCGCTTCCTCAGCTTCTCCGCCCGGCTCCTGCCCTGGATCGCCGGTGCGGCCTTGGCGGTGCTGGCGGTCGGCTTCTTCCTCGCCTTCCGCGCGCCGGCCGACTACCAGCAGGGCGAGACGGTGCGGATCATGTACATCCACGTGCCGTTCGCCTGGCTCGGCCTGTTCGGCTATTCCCTGATGGCGGCCTCCTCCATCGGCATCCTGGTCTGGCGCCATCCGCTGGCGGACGTAGCGCACAAGGCCGCCGCGCCGGTGGGCGCCACCTTCACCCTGCTCTGCCTCGTCACCGGGGCTCTTTGGGGCCGGCCCATGTGGGGCACCTATTGGGTGTGGGACGCCCGCCTCACCTCCATGCTGGTGCTATTGCTGCTCTATCTCGGCCTCATGGCGCTGCGCGCCGCCATCGACGATCCCAACCGCGCCGGCCGCGCCGCCGCGGTGCTGACCCTCGTGGGCTTCATCAATGTGCCCATCGTGAAGTTCTCGGTGGACTGGTGGAATACGCTGCACCAGCCGGCCTCGGTCTTCCGCATGGGCGGATCCACCATCGACCCGAGCCTGCTGTGGCCGCTGATGACCTGCGCCATCGGCTTCACGCTGCTGTTCGTGGCGCTCCACATGCTGGGCATGCGCACCGAGATCCTGCGCCGCCGGGTGCAGGCGCTCGAGGCGCGCGCCGCCGCCGAAGCCATGGCGTGAGCTTAGCGTCATGAGCCATTTCACCTTCATCGCCGCCTCCTACGGCGCCGCTCTGGTCGGCCTCGGCCTCCTCGCCGGCTGGCTCTTCGCCGACTATCTCAGCCAGCGCCGGGCACTCGCCGAGCTGGAGGCGCGCGGCATCTCCCGCCGCCGCACGCGTCCCGGGACGGAGGATGCGCCATGACGATGCCGGACAGCCCCGCCCCCCGCCCGAAGCGGCGGGTCTGGCTGGTGGCGCTGCCTTTGGTGGTGTTCCTCGCCGTCGCCGGCCTGTTCTTCTCGCGGCTGGAGACCGGGGGCGATCCCTCCCGCATCCCCTCCGCGCTGGTGGGCAAGCCCGCCCCCACGGCCAGCCTCCCGCCCCTCGACGGCCTGAAGGGCGCAGGCGGGGCGCCGGTGCCGGGCATCGACCTTGCCGCCCTCGCGGGCAAGCCGGCGCTGGTGAACGTGTGGGCCTCCTGGTGCGGGCCGTGCCGCGACGAGCATCCCATCCTGATGCAGCTCGCCAAGGACCCGCGCTTCAGCCTTGTGGGCATCAACTACAAGGACGCGCCGGAGAATGCCCGCCGCTTCCTCGGCCAGTATGGCCTGCCCTACCAGGCGGTGGGGGTCGATCCCAAGGGCCGGGCGGCCATCGACTGGGGCGTCTATGGCGTGCCGGAGACCTTCGTGCTGGCGAAGGACGGCACCATCGTGCACAAATTCGTCGGTCCGCTGACGCCGGACGCCGTCGCGACGACCCTGCTGCCGCTGATGGCGCGCCTCGCCGGCGGCTGAGCGCCCGTCGCGGCGCCGACCGGAGAACCTGATGGCCTTTTCCCCCGAGGAGATCGAGCGCTACGCCCGCCACATCGTGCTGCACGACGTGGGCGGACCCGGCCAGCAGAAGCTGAAGGCGGCGACCGTGCTGGTGGTGGGCGCCGGCGGCCTCGGCGCGCCGGTGCTGCTCTATCTCGCGGCGGCGGGGGTGGGCCGGCTGATCCTCGTCGAGGACGACGTGGTCTCCCTCTCCAACCTGCAAAGGCAGGTCATCCACCGCACCGCCGACATCGGCCGGCCCAAGACCGAGAGCGCGCGCGACGCCATCTCCGCCCTCAATCCCCACGTGGAGCTGGTGACCCACGATGTGCGGCTCGACGCCGGCAATGCGCTCGATCTCGTGGCCCAGGCGGATGTGGTGGTGGACGGCTCGGACAATTTCGCCACCCGCTATCTCGTCTCGGATGCCTGCGTGCTGGCGCGAAAAGTGCTTGTGACGGCGGCGCTCGGCGCGTTCGATGCCACCATCACCACCATCCGCGCCCATGAGAGCGGCCCGGACGGCACGCCCAATCCCACCTACCGCTGCCTGTTTCCCGAGCCGCCGCCAGCCGGCATGGTGCCCGCCTGCGCCGAGGCGGGGGTGCTCGGTGCCCTCGCCGGCCTTGCCGGCTCGCTGGCGGCACTGGAGGCGATCCGCGCCATCGTCGGGTTCGGCGAGGGGCTGGTGGGGCGCCTCCTGATGATCGACGCGCGCTCCATGCGGTTCGAGACGCTGAGCTACGGCTGGGACCCGGACAACCCGCTCACCGGCGAGGACCGGCGCATCACCGACCTCTCCGCCCACGCCCGCAGCGCGGCCTGAGCGGATGGCGCGCGCCTGCGTCTACACCTGCCTCGCGGGCGGCTATGAGGCGCTGAACGAGCAGCCGGTTGCGGCGCAATCGAATCTCGATTTTCTCTGCTTCACAGACGACCCGAGCCTCGCCAGCCAGAGCTGGCGCATCATGCCCATGGAGCTCGCGCTGCCGCTCGATCCGGTGCGCAGCCAGCGCATCGTCAAGCTCTCGCCGCACGAGCTTCTGCCGGGCTACGACGTGTCGCTCTACATCGACAATGCGGTGATCCTGACGGCGCCACCGGAGGAGATCATCGCCCGCCACCTGCCGTCGAGTGCCCGTGCCGCTGTGCCGGGCCACAGCTTCCGCGCCAGCATCAAGGACGAGTTCCTGGAGATCCTGCGGCTCGGCTTCGACGACGCGGGCCGCATCCTGGAGCAGCTCAACCACTATCAGCTCACCGCGCCGGAGGTGCTGGCAGACGTCCCCTTCTGGTCGGCGGTGATGATCCGCCGCCACCATGATCCGGTGGTCATCGCCGCCATGCGGACGTGGCTGACCCAGGTCCTGCGCTACTCCCGGCGCGATCAGGTCTCGGGCACCTACGCCTTCCGCCGGGCCGGGCTGACGCCGGAACGGATCGAGATCGACAACGCGGTTTCCTGGTTCCACCGCTGGCCCGTGGCGCCGGAACGCGACCGCTCGGCTTTGCCTTTCGCCCCCGTCCTCGCCCAGCTGCCCGCAGCGCTTCTGGTGGAGGAATGGATGCAGGCGCGCCGCGCCGGGGAATCGCGCATCGCCGCTCTGGAACACGCCTTGCGGCAGGCTGAGGCGGATCTTGAGCATCTGCGGGCCGCCGAGCACGCCCGGGCGATTGCAGGGGATTCGCCGCCAGCTCCGGAGCCGGACAGCGAAATGGCGGCACGCCCGCCGGACGAGCCGAATGCGGGCGGCGTGCATCTTGGGGCAGACGCCGCAGCCCCCCGGCGCGCCAGCGCGCTGAAGAGGCTGGCGCGTGCCTTCGGCAAAGGCCGAAGGCACTCATAGAACGCGAGACGCGCGACCGGCCCGCCCATGGCGCGTGGTCGCGCTACGCCTCACAGCATGGCCGGCAGCACCCGGTCCGGCGGACGGTGGCCGTCCATGAAGGTCTTGATGTTGACGATGACCTTCTCGCCCATGTCCACGCGCCCTTCCAGGGTGGCGGAGCCGAGATGGGGCAGCAGCACCACCTTGCCCTGGCGGGCGAGGCGCACCAGCTTCGGGTTCACCGCGGGCTCGTGCTCGAACACGTCGAGGCCGGCGCCGGCGATCTCGCCCGCTTCCAGAAGGCGGGTCAGGGCGTTCTCGTCGATCACCTCGCCGCGGGCGGTGTTCACCACATAGGCGTCGGGCTTCAGCAGCTTGAGGCGGCGCGCCGAGAGCAGGTGGTAGGTCGCCGGCGTGTGCGGGCAGTTCACGGACACGATGTCCATGCGCGCCAGCATCTGGTCGAGGCTGTCCCAATAGGTGGCGTCCAGCATCTCCTCGATGCCGGAATTGAGGCGACGACGGTTGTGATAGTGGATCTGCAGACCGAACGCCTTGGCGCGCCGCGCCACGGCCTGACCGATGCGGCCCATGCCGATGATGCCGAGGCGCTTGCCCCAGATCCGGCGACCGAGCATCCAGGTCGGCGACCAGCCGGCCCACTCTTCCTTGTCGGCGATCATCACCTGGGCGCCTTCGGCGAGCCGGCGGGGCACCGAGAGAATGAGCGCCATGGTCATGTCGGCGGTGTCCTCGGTGAGAACGCCGGGTGTGTTGGTGACGGTGATGCCCCGCGTCAGCGCGCTGGCGACGTCGATGTGATCGACGCCGTTGGAGAAAGAGGCGATCAGTCGCAGGTTCTCGCCGGCCTGGGAGAGAACCGACGTATCGATGCGGTCGGTCACGGTCGGAACGAGCACGTCCGCCGTCTTCACGGCTTCCACGAGCGCGGCCTGGTCCATGGGCACGTCGTCGATATTGAGTTGCGCGTCGAACAACTCGCGCATGCGCGTCTCGACCGAGTCGGGCAGCTTGCGCGTGACGACGACGAGGGGCTTGCGACGCACCATCGTTACTCCCCATTCCCCATTTCTTAACGGTTCTGGTCCCGTCTATCAGACAGGCGGGGAAACACAAGGCGCGCCGAGACGCAGGCCTTGACGTGCCCGCCGCGGCGGCGCACTCCCCCCGAAAGTTCCGCTGCGATGCGAAAGGACGAGCCCATCATGCCCACGATGCGACCTCATCTGATGCGAAGCCTGAGCGCCCGCGCAAGCGCGGCCGTGGTGCTGGCGGTGATGGTGATCGGGGGCAGCGGCGCGCCGGTCTCGGCAGCGGAGAACGGCGGCTCGGGCCTGCCGGTGCCGCGCTTCGTCTCGCTCAAGGCCGACAAGGTGAATGTGCGCAACGGCCCCAACAAGGACCACGACGTGTCGTGGGTGTTCAACCGCGCTGGCCTGCCGGTGGAGGTGACCGCCGAGTTCGAGACCTGGCGGCGCATCCGCGACGCCGACGGCGCCGAGGGCTGGGTCTACCACTCCATGCTGTCCTTGCGCCGCACTGCCCTCGTGGCGCCCTGGCTGAAGGGTGAGACCGTGCCCCTGCGCGACGGTCCCACCGGCGAGGCCAAGGTGGTGGCCAAGCTGGAGCCGAGCGTGCTCGCCGTGGTCAAATCCTGCGACGGCAAGTTCTGCCGCCTGTCCGGCGACGGCTTTGACGGCTTCGTTCAGCAGAACCAGCTGTTCGGCGTCTATCCCGACGAGAAGGTGGAGTAGGCGGCGTCTGCCCCCTGCTCCATCCGCGTCAGCCCTGGATTTCCGGCGTGTGCAGCACCAGGCCGTCCAGCGCCGCCGTCAGCTTGATCTGGCAGGAAAGGCGGGAATTGGGACGCACGTCGGTGGCAAAATCCAGCATGCCTTCCTCCATCTCGGAGGGCTCGCCGACCTTGTCGGCCCAGGCTTCGTCCACATAGACGTGGCAGGTGGCGCAGGCGCAGGCGCCGCCGCATTCGGCGACGATGCCGGGCACGCCGTTGCGCACCGCCGTTTCCATGGCGGTCGCGCCCTCGGGGCCCTCGACGTTGTAGACGGCACCGGTATGCTCGATGAAGGTGATGGCAACCATGGGACTGTCGCTTGCTCGGCTTCCGCCGGGACCGGCGGTGGCTGTGGGGTGACGGAACGTGGCTCCTGCCTATAAACGCTCGCGCTGCACCGCACCAGCACCGGCGCACCGCGCGGTTCGCAGCGCCACAGGAACGCCGGCGCAGCTCCGATACGGCCAAGGTCAAGCCGCGTTAACGATATCTTCATAAATGTGGCACGCCCGGTTCAAACCTTGCGGCGGTATGTCTAGGATAAGAAACGGTAAACCATCTTCGTCCGGCCGGTCCGGATGAGGAGGCATGTGTACTGGTATCGGCGCACTGGCGACGGCGACGTCCCGTGCCAGCACCGTCGACGGCAGAGGCGAGAACGAGATGAAGAACCCGAAGAAGATCCAGGATCCGACCGAGGCGGCTCTGTCGGCCATCCAGGAGGCTCTGACGCTCGAACTCGACAATGCCGAAGCCAATGCGGCCGCGAAATCGGCGGAAGCACCCTACGCGCCCGACCGGGGCGCGCCGGAGCGGCCCGCCGGCGACCGTCCCCTCTCCGCCGGCCCGCGCGAGGGTCGGCCCATCAATCGCCGGGCCCGCCCGCCGGAGGGCGAGATGCGCCCCGAAGGTCGCCGGGAGGCCCAGCCGCGTCCCCGCGCCGAAGCCGAGCGCCGCGCCGCCAACGACGACCGCCAGACCATCGGCCAGCTCCTCGGCCAGCTGCAGAAGAAGCCGCCGGTGACGCCCTATTACTGGGCGGCGGGCGCCTCGCTCATCTGGATCGTGGTCGGCATCGCCTTCGCCTTCGCCTATCACCGCGCCCTGATGGCCTCCTCCAGCGGCCTCCAGTCCCTCACCGACTCCCCGGCGCTGCTCGGCATCTTCGCCGGCATCCTTCTGCCGCCGCTCGGCTTCTTCGGCATGGCGAGCGTGCTGCGCCGCTCCCTGGAGCTCCAGGGCATCGCCCGGTCCATGACCGAGGTGGCCCTGCGCCTGGCCCAGCCGGAATCCATCGCCACCGAGAACGTGGTCACCGTCGGCCAGGCGGTGCGCCGCGAGGTAGCGGCCATGGGCGACGGCATCGACCGCGCCATCTCCCGCGCCAGCGAGCTGGAGGCCATGGTGCGCGCGGAGGTGTCCATCCTCGAGCGCGCCTATGAGGAGAACGAGGTGCGCATCCGCACCCTCATCGACGACCTCCAGACCGAGCGCCACAACATCCAGATCGAGACCGAGCGCCTGCGCGAGGGCATCGTGAATGCCGAGGTGGTGCTCTCCAACGAGGTGAAGGACGTCGCCTCGCGCATCCACGGCACCATGATGGAGGCCAGCGAGCAGGTCACCGAGATCCTCGGCCAGAAGGGCGAGCACATCACCGCCGCCCTCGCCCGCGTCGGCGACAGCATGATCGACAGCCTCACCGCCAAGGGCGGCGAGCTCATCGACCGCCTCCAGCTCACCGGCTCGGACATCCGCCAGGACCTCTCCGAATCCGGCGACCTGCTGGTCAACACCCTGAAGACGCGCACCGACGACCTCGCCACCAACCTGCTGTCCACCACCTCCGACGTGGCCCAGCTGATCGACCGCTGGGGCGAGGACATCACCGTCAACATCGACCGGCTCAAGCAGGGCATCGGCGACACCCTCACCGAGAACGCCAACCGCTTCGCCGACGACATCGACGTGCAGGTGGCGCAGGTCAATTCCGCCTTCCGCGCCACCAGCGAAACCGCGGTGCTGGAATTCTCCACCCGCGGCGGCGAGCTGGTGAAGAAGCTGGAAGAGACCGGCGAGCGCGTGGCCGAGACCCTGTCGGTGCGCGGCACCGACCTCGCCGACCGCATCGAGGCCACCGGCAACCGCATCTACGACGCCGTCGCGGTGCGCGGCGAGGATCTCCAGCAGCGCCTCTCGGAGACCGGCGAGCGCATCACCACCTCCCTCGACCGCTCCAGCAACCATGTGGTCACCGCGCTGGTGGACAAGAGCAACGAGATCGCCGCCTCCCTCAGCGGCGCCGGCGAGGACATGACCGAGCGCCTGTCGCGCGTCGCCACCGACATGACCCAGGCCATCGGCGCCCGTGGCTCCAAGGTGACGGAAGCCTTCCGCGAGACCGCCGACATCCTGGTGGCCACCATCGGCACCAAGGGCGACGCCATCAAGGAGATGCTCACCGCCCGCCTGAAGGCGATGGAGGAGACCATTACCGTGCGCGGCGCCGAGCTCGCCGACCGCCTCCAGCACGACGGCGCCAGCCTCGCCCGCACCATGCAGGAAGGCGTGAAGACCTTCGACACCACGGTGAAGGTGCACGCCCCCGAGCTGGTCGACCAGATCACCCACCGCGTCGCGCTGGTGAACGAGAACCTGCGCCTCGCCACGTCCAGCCTGGACGAGCGCCTGTCGGCCACCACCGACAACGTCGCCACCATCATGGACCAGCGCTTCTCGCGCATCGAGCAGACCCTCGACCAGCGCGCCCAGAGCCTCACCGAGACCCTCGCCACCCGCACGGTCAACTTCGCCCGCGCCATCTCCGAGGGCACCAAGAACGCCACCGAATCCCTCGACAAGTCGGTGGAGACGCTGGAGACCTTCTTCGCCACCCGCTCCAAGGCCCTCGGCGACGTGCTCACCGACCGGGCCGAGACGGTCCACCGCAGCATCGGCGTGCGGGCGCAGGAGATCGCCTCGGTGCTGGACGGCCGCGTCCACCGCATCGAGGAGCTGGTGCTCGGCCGCCTCGACGGCGTCGCCACCTCGCTGGAGGTGCGCGGCGGCGCCATCGCCGATGCCCTCGTCGGCCGCATCGAGACCGTCTCCGGCACCCTGCGGGCCGAGGCCGGCGCGGTGGAGCGCTCGCTCACCACCCTGTCGAGCAACGTCAGCCGCACCCTCACCGAGCATTCGGAGAAGGTGGCCGACAGCCTCGGCACCCGCCTCACCGAGATCGCCCACCTCATCGACGACAAGAACGGCACCTTCCTGGCCGCCCTGGAGCGCACCAGCCAGCGGGCCGTGTCGGAGATCACCGCCACCAACACGTCGCTGAAGACCGACGTCGGCGCCATCATCGAGCGCCTGTCCGACGCCAACGCCACCTTCCAGGGCGCCATGTCCTCGGCGGTGTCGAACCTCGACAGCTTTGCCGGCTCTTTCGCCCGGCAGGTGGAAGGCTTCGGCAGCACGGTCTCCGGCATCAGCCGCAGCGCCGATGCCACGGCCGAGCGCTTCCAGGAGCAGATCGGCGCGCTCAAGGAGGTCTCGTCCAACGCGCTGGCGCAGATGGGCGCGCTCTCCGAGCGCCTCGAGGAGAACCGCCGGCTCATGGACGAGGCGGCGCAGACGCTGGCCTCCGCCCACGACCAGGTGGACACCACCCTGGACAGCCGCCGCGCCGCCATGGACCAGCTGGCGCAGTTGCTCGCCCAGCGCGTCGGCGACGTGGAGAGCCGCCTGCTGTCCTTCCACGCCATGCTGGACCAGTCCTTCACCACCACCCAGGACCGGGCGCGCGAGATCTCGGAGGTCATCACCTCCGCCACCTCCGGCTCCACCGCGGCGGTGGAGCAGCAGCTGGCGCTGGTTCGCGCGGCCGCCGACGCCGAGCGCGAGCGCACCGCCCGCACCCTGCGCGAGACCTACGAGGCCGCCCTCAGCGACGTGCAGCGCCTGTTCGGCGAGACCGGCGGCCGCTTCACCGAGGTGGCCGTGGACCTCAAGCGGGTCGCCGAGGACGTGCAGCAGTCCATCACCCTCGCCCGCGAGGAGATGAAGCGCGGCATCCTCGAAATGCCTGCCGAGACCGAGGCGAGCGCCGCCACCATGCGCCGCGCCGTGGCCGAGCAGATCAAGGCGCTGGCCGAGCTCAACGAGATCGTGGCCCGCCAGGGCCAGGCGCTCGACGTGGTGGAGACCACGGCCCGCTCGGCGGCGCTCGAGGCCTCCCGCCCTGCCCGCGAGCCGGTGCGCGAGACGACCCGCGAGGTCGCCTCGGCCCGCAGCCGCGCCGAGGCCCCGCGCGGGGAAGGCGCCAGCCTGCTCCAGTCGGAACTGCGCCGCGCCACGCCGGCCACCCGCCGCCCCGAGCCGGCGGAGCGTCCCGCCCCCCGGCCGGCGCCCCGGACCGAGCCGCGCAGCACTGAACCGCGGCCCGAGACCCGTCAGGAAGCCCGTCCCGAGCCCCGACAGGAGCCCGCCGGCGAGGACCGTGACGGCTGGCTGAGCGACCTTCTCGCCCGCGCCTCCGAGGAGACCGAGGACGAGGCCCCCGCCCCGACCCCGGCCGCCGCGCCGGCGCAGCGCGCCGCCCGCACTCCTGCGGCCCCGCCCAGCGTCGACAATCTCGACGATCTCTCCTCCGACATCGCCCGCATGGTGGAGCACCAGGCGGCGGTGGAGATGTGGGACCGGCACAACAAGGGCGAGGCCCACGTCTTCTCGCGCCGGCTCTACACGGCGCAGGGCCAGCAGGCGTTCGATGCTTTGAAGCGGCGCTACCGTGCCGACGGTGAATTCCGCGAGACGGTGGACCGCTACGTGGCCGAGTTCGAACGGCTGATCGACCAGGTGTCCGGCGACGACCGGGGCAGCGCCCTGGCGCGGACCTATCTCACGTCTGACACGGGCAAGGTCTACACCATGCTCGCCCATGCGGCAGGGCGGCTCGACTGAGTGAGCCGTCCGGGACCGCCGGGGCTGCCCCGGTGCCCGGCGGCATCAAACGACGCGGCCGCGCCCGGCGGCCGGACCATCGTTCAGCGCACGGAGAGCCATCCGCGATGAAGACGTATATCTGCGCCGCCTATGCCGGCGGACAGGGCAAGACCACGCTCGCCCAAATGGTGTTCAGCGCCCTCAGGAAGCGCGACCTCGCCTACAAGCTGGTGGCTGCGGACTTCACCGACGGAACCGGCCATTCCAAGATCGGCAAGTTCTTTCCCACCCGCGTGCTTGAGCTCGGCATCGGCTCGGCGCTGGGCTCCAGCAAGTCGGAGAACGACGCCAACGCGCCCCTGCGCTACTGGGACCGCTTCGGCGGCCTGCTGCTGGCGGGCGGGGCGGTGCTGGACATGGGCGCCAACGTGGTGCCCCAGCTGGTGCAGTGGGCGCACCACCGGCGCGTTTCCTACATCATGCAGCAGCGCAACTCGCCGGAGATCGACCTGCTCGTGGTGACAAAACCCGAAACCCACGCCATCGAGAACGTCTCGACCCTGATCGAGGACGTGGTGGTGGGCGGCGCGCTGCCGGTGGCCAACATCATCGTGGTGGAGAACGAGGTGGGCGGCTCCTTCGCCGGGCAGAGCCTCGCGCGCATCGAGAAGGCCGGCGCCGGGCGCAACCTCACCTTCATCAAGATCCCGCGCTGCTATTCCGAGCTCTGGCCCCATCTGGAGCGCACGTTCACCCCGGTGGAGGATGCCCTCGCGTCCACCGAGACCGACCTCGCCGAGAAGTTCGGCATCGAGATCTGGTCGGCTTATGCCGGCCTCATGGACCTGAAGACCTGGTCCGAAGAGGTCTATGCCGAGCTGAACAAGGCCGGCATCTAAGGCGCCCCGCCGGCGCCTGAAGGAGGCGGGGTGCGCAACCTCATCACCGACGTGCCCGGCCTCCGCGTCGGCAATGCCACCGACCTGCACATCGGCACCGGCGTCACCGTCGTGCTGTGCGAGGAGCCGGCGGTGGCCGCCGTGGACGTGCGCGGCGGTGGGCCGGGCACGCGCGAGACCGACCTCCTCGACCCCGCCGCGACGGTGGAGCGGGTGGACGCCATCGCCCTCTCCGGCGGCTCCGCCTTCGGGCTCGATGCCGCGTCCGGCGTCATGGCGGGGCTGGCGGCGCAGGGGCGTGGCTTCGCCGTGGGCACCGCCCGCGTGCCCATCGTGCCCGGCGCCATCCTGTTCGATCTCCTCAACGGCGGCGACAAGGGCTGGGAGGGGCACCCGCCCTACCTGCGGCTCGGGCGCGACGCGCTCAACGCCGCCGACATCGACTTTGCGCTCGGCTCCGTCGGCGCCGGCACCGGCTGCACCACGGCGACGGTCAAGGGTGGCCTCGGCTCGGCCTCCGCCCTCGCGGCGAGCGGCCACGTGGTGGGCGCCGTGGTGGCGGTCAACGCCGCCGGAAGTCCGCTCTACGGCAACGGACCGCAGCTGCGCGCCGCGCCCTACGAGCGCGACGGGGAGTTCGGCGGGCTCGGACTGCCCACGACCCTCGCCGCCGACGAGGCGGTTCATCCCCACCTGAAGGGTGGCATCGCGCGCTTCGCCACCACCATTGCCGTGGTGGCCACCGATGCGGTGCTGACCCCGGTGCAGGCCCGCCGCTTCGCCATCATGGCGCAGAACGGGCTCGCCTTGTCCCTCTTTCCGGTTCACACCCCCCTCGATGGCGACGTGGTGTTCGCTTTGGCGACCGGACGGCGGCCGCTCGATGTGCCGCTGCCGGATCTCGCGCGGCTCGGCGCCCTCGCTTCTGTGGTGCTGGCGCGGGCGGTGGCGCGCGCGATATTCGCGGCGCGGCGGCTGCCCTTCGCCGACAGCCAGAAGAGCTGGCACGACGTGTTCGGCGGCTGAGACCGCTCCGACGCGCCGCGGATCGCCTTCCGGGCAAAACGTTCTATAAGGCGGGCGAGCCGAGGACCGAACGGATGAACACGCCCGCCCCCCGCCATATCCCCGCGACGCAGTCGTCCGCCCCCGCCGCCGCGCCGCGCCTCGGCGGGCCGCTCGCCATCATCTTCTGGTGCGCCTGCGGCATCACCGCGCTGCCGTTGGCCGGACTGTTCACCTTGGTGGCGGCGCTGGGGGTGACGGGCACGACCTCCGCCCTGCTGGATTCGTTTGCCGGGCCGGGCGTCGCCCAGCAGGTGCTCCGGCTGGGCCTCGTGCCGCAGATCGTGCTCTTCGCTTGGGCGTTGACGACGGTGGTGCTGACGGTGGCGAAGTCGCGCCTCGCCCTGTCGGTCCTGCCTTGGATCCTTGTGGCCTGGCTGCTCGCCACCGCCTACAGCCAGTTCGCCATCCGCGACGCCATCGCCCCGAACGGCGCCGACCTCGGCGCCTTCGCGGCGCTCATGCCGGGCCTGTTGGCCCAGGCGGCGGCCGTGGCCGCCTTCTTCGGCTATTTCCGCGAGGGGACCCGGCCACAGGCCTTTTACCGGCGCTGAGGCGGCGTATCGTCCTCGGGCTCGGGGGCGGGACGCCGACGACGGCTCGGCCCGGAGGCCGCCCGCGCCGCGATGCCGGACGCCCAACCCGACGCCGCATGCAGCGCCGCCCGGGCCGCGTGGCGCGAGGCCGAAGTCGCCGCTGCAACCCCCTGACGCGCCCGTGCGGACGCCGTCGCCGTGCCGCTGACGCGATGGGGGTCCCGCGGCGGCGGCAAAGCGCTCTCGGCGGCTTCGGCCGGCAGAACCTCGGGCGGCTGAACGGGCAAACCGATCAGCCCGGCGTCGAGCACCGGCTCCTGCGCCGCGACAGGTTTCGCCGCTTTCTCCATGAACAGACGGGCGGCCAGGCGCAGGTGCCAATAGCCTGCGGTGCGCGCAATGCGCCCCGCCCAGCCGGTCAGCGTGCCCGAGGCGAAGGGCTGGAGCAGAGCGATCCGGTCGTCGCGATCGGCCAGCGCGCCGGCGATGAGCCGCGCCGCCAGGAAGTCGAGGCCGAAGACGCCCGCGCCGGGGATCAGCGCATACCACACGCCGCGCTCGCCCTCGTGCAGCAGCGGCATGCCGCCGGTCTCGGGCAGCCAGCGGCCGCGCGCGCCCTCCACAAGGCTCGAGCCAACCCCATAGGCCTCGGCGGCATGGCGGCGCAGCACCCGGGCGGCGCCCACCCGCGTCATCATGGGCGTGGCGGTGGCGGCGGCGAGTGCCAGCCGGTCGCCGTCCACATGCCAGGTGAGGCCGGTGAGGCCGGTTTCCTCCACCACGCCCGCATAGGGCACTGCCAGCCCGGGCACACGGAAGCCGCCCGAGACCCACGGGGTGCGCGGCAGGCGCGCCACCTTGGGACCGAGCCGGGCGAAAGCCGCTGCGCCGGTGATCACCACCTGGAAGGCGCGGACCCTCTGGTTCGCCGTATCGAGATACTTGCGCACGCCCTTGAGGTCGGCGCTCAGGGCGCCCTCGACGCTCAGGATCCGCACCCCGGCGGCGCGGGCCTCCGCTTCCAGGGCGGCACGCAACGCCTCGGTCGGCACCCGTTCGGCCGGCACGACGCCGAGGCCGAGCGCGAAGGTATCGGTGGCGAGAAGGGCGGCGAGGTCCCCGGCGCCCACCAGAACGGTGGTATCCGGCGCCAGCGCCTGTCGCAGATCGTGCTCGCGCCGCAGATCGTCGGCGGCATGGGCCCGCGCGACGGTGAGACGTCCACGTGGTCCCACCGTCACGCCAAAACGCTCGGCCAGGGCGAGGCCCGACTTCGCTGCAGCGGTCGAGAGGATGAGAAGCTCGTGCGCATCCTCGCGCCCGACCCGCGCCACGAGATCCTCGGTGGGCAGGGTGAAGCCGGGCGAGATGACGCCGTCGAGGGGCCAGGGGCGCGCCGGCGGCATCGGCGCCAGCACCAGCACCTCGCGGCCGCGCCGGGCAAGATCTGCGGCCAGCACGAGGCCCGCGACGTCATTGCCGACGACGCACACGTCGCAATCATGATTGCGCTTGGGCGCCCCGCCGGCGCGCTCGGGGGGCGCCGCATCGCGGACGGGAGCACCTGGGCCCACACTCTGGCTCATGAATTGGTCCAATGAAACACGCTGCATGCTGTGGCCGCGCCCTTGAGAAACCGTTTATTTGCGGCGCTCTAATGACACGCGCTACCTACCTGCCCCCGGGGGCGTGACGCTGCGGCGCGGCATGGCGGGTTGCACCGCATCCAGCGCAAAGCCATAAGGGTCCCGCTCTGCTTCACCGGGTCCCCTGTCCCATGCGCCGTCTGATCTTGTTGCGACACGCCAAGTCCGACTGGCCCGACGGGATCGCCGACCCCGAGCGGCCGCTGGCGCCGCGCGGCCGCACCGCCGCCCCGCGCATGGGTGCCTATATCGCCCGCGAGGAGCTCATCGCCGACCGAGTGCTGGTCTCGCCGGCCCGCCGGGCGCGGGAGACCTGGGACCTCGTCGCCGCCCGCCTGCCGCCGGTGAAGGTGGTGGCGAGCGAGCCGCGGGTCTATGACGCCACCGTCGCCCGCCTGCTCTCGGTGGTGCGCGAGCAGCCCCGGGAAGCCCACAGCCTCATGCTGGTGGGGCACAATCCCGGCCTAGAGGATCTCGCCGACATGCTTGTGGGCTCGGGATCGGCGCCCCATCTAGCGAGCATGGCAGAGAAATTCCCCACCTGCGGCCTCGCCGTCATCGACCTTCCCATCGACGATTGGGGCGCCACGACGCCCGCGTCCGGCCGGCTCGACCGCTTCGTGACGCCCAAAGACCTGCCGGGAAGCGATTGAGCATGGCCCTCTTCACGGAGGCCATGGACGACGCACGCATCGCGCTGAAGACCCTGGCCGACCGGGTGGACGGCATCGCGCACCCCACCCTCCGTCTCGGCGTCACCGGCCTGTCGCGGGCGGGCAAGACCATCTTCACCACGGCCCTCATCCACGCGCTCACCCGCGGCGGACGCCTGCCGGTCTTTGAGCCCATGCAGTCCGGCCGCATCGCCGGCGCCGAGCTCCAGCCGCAGCCGGACGACGCGGTACCGCGCTTCGCCTATGAGGATCACCTGAAGACGCTGGCGCAGGCGCGGCAGTGGCCGTCCTCCACCACCCGCGTCAGCGAGCTGCGGCTCGCCATCCGCTACGCCACGGCGCGCGGCCGCACGCGCACGCTGACCCTCGACCTCGTGGACTATCCCGGCGAGTGGCTGCTGGACCTGCCGCTTCTCGACATGAGCTATGCCGACTTCGCCCGGCACAGCCTCGCCCTCGCCCGCGCGCCGGCCCGCGCCGAGGTGGCCGCGCCCTATCTCGCCGCCGTCGCCTCAGCGCCGCCCCAGGGTCCGGCGGACGAGACTCAGGCGCGGGAGGTGGCGGCGCGCTTCACCCGCTATCTCGCCGACTGCCGCACCGAGCGGCTGGCCATGAGCCTTCTGCCGCCCGGACGCTTCCTGATGCCGGGCGACCTTGAAGGCTCGCCCGCCCTCACCTTCGCCCCCCTCGACCTCGCCGAGGAGACGCCCCGCGCCGGCACGCTCGGCGCGATGATGGAGCGGCGGTTCGAGGCCTACAAATCCGCCGTGGTGCGGCCGTTCTTCCGCAACCATTTCGCGCGGCTCGACCGGCAGATCGTGCTGGTGGATACGCTGTCCGCCCTGAATGCGGGGCCCGCCGCCCTCGCCGATCTGGAGCGGGCGCTGGACGGCATCCTCGCCGCCTTCCGCACCGGGCGGAACAGCCTCGTCAGCACCCTGTTCCGGCCGCGGGTGGAGAAGGTGCTGTTCGCCGCCACCAAGGCCGACCACCTCCACCGCTCCAGCCACGACCGGCTGGAGGCCGTGCTCGGTCGTCTCGTGGAGCGGGCACGGGACCGCGCGCAGGAGCGCGGCGCCGCGCTCGACGTGGTGGCGCTTGCGGCCATCCGCGCGACGCGCGAGGCCCGGGTGCGCCGCGACGGGCACGAGCTCGACGCCATCGTCGGCACGCCGGAGCCGGGTCAGGTGGCGGGTGGACACGTCTTCGACGGGATCGAGGAGATGGCGGTGTTTCCCGGCGACCTGCCGACCGACCCCGACGCGCTGTTCGACCCGTCCGGCGCCGGCTTCCGCGGAATGGCCTCGGCGCAGGATGGAGACGTGGATTTCCGCTTCCTGCGCTTCCGCCCGCCGCCCGGCATCATCGGCGACGGTCCCCTGCCCCACATCCGCCTGGACCGGGCGCTGCAATTCCTGCTGGCCGACCGGCTGAGTTGAGCGCGGGGGCGGGCCCTAGAACTTGGCCGAGGCCCAGCGCACCATCTGCACCAGCACCTGCTCCTGGGCCTGGTCGAGGGCGGCGGTGGCCGCCGGACCGGCGCTGGACGCAGCCGGAACGCCGGCGCGGAAGACCTGCGCCGCCATGATGCGCCCGCTCTGGGTGCTGATGAGCTTGCCCGACAATTCCACCACCGCCACCGGTCCCTGATCGGTGATGCGCAGCGCGAAGGTGCGGATGTCGATGACGAGGGTGTAGTCCGCGTTCACGCCGTCGCCGGGACGGGCGACGCGCCGCAGCTTGCTGGCGTTCTCGAACGCCTGGATGGTGCGCGCCTGGAGCAGCGCCGGCAGGTTGTCGCTCCACTGGGCATCGGCGAGATAGGCCACCTGCCCGGCCCCCGCCTCCACCATGATCTTGTCGGTGTTGAGCACTGCCAGAGCGGTGGGCGCGACCACCACCAGCTGGCCGGCCCCCGGCCCGCCGGCAGTGAAGCCCGAGGGGGCGGTGAGATTGTAGGTCGGAACGGGCGTCGAGCCGCAGGCGGCGAGGACGAGCGCCAGGGCAAGCCCGGCGCCGGCGGCGATGAGGCGGCGTGCGGCGGGTAAAACGCGTTTCAAACCAGCGTCCTCGGCAACAACGGAACGGCTCCCGGGTAGGTCGATCATGATCGGCTCATCGCCCGTATTTCGGAATGGAGTTGCCGCCGCCGAAGATGAACTGCTGCGGGTTGCGCTCGATGCCCTTCAGCACCCGGTCGATCTCGCCGAGGGTGCGTCGGCCGTCGGTGGCGAGCGCCTCGAACTGCTTCAGGCCGGGGCCGGTGAAGCGGCTGATCTCGTTGGTCAGCAGGGCGGTGCGCTGGTCGAGATTGTCGGCGAGCTTGCGCACCGATGTGGCGGCCTCCGTCGCCTGGACGAGAAGGCCGTTCTTGTCCTCGGTGGCGGCCTGGAGGTTCACCACCACCTTGTCCACCTTCTCCGCAACGGTATTGAGCTGCTTCACCAGCACGTTGGCCTGCTCGATCACGCTTGCCACGTCGTCCGACTTGGAGGCGACAGCCTTCGAGAAGGCGTCGATATTGTGGATGATGTTCTTGATCTCGTCGGGGTTGATGGCGTCGAGCACGATCTCGATCTTGCGCGCCACGCCCTGGGCCGAATTGATGAGCCCGCTCATGCCTGCGCCGCCGTCGGCGGCGATGCGCGGGTAGCCGTTGGGACCCGGGGGCAGCGGCGGGGCGTCCGGCTTCCCGCCGCGGATGGATACCGCGATGATGCCGGTGAGGCCCTGGGATTCCAGCCCCGCCCGCGCGTCCGACAGGACCGGAACGTTGGTGTTGATGCCGACCCGCGCCATCACCTGGCCCGGCTGGCCGGGCACGAGGCCAAGGGCCGTCACCTGGCCCACGGGGATGCCGTTGAACAGCACCGAATTGCCCTGGCGCAGACCCGCGACGGAGCCGTCGAAGACGATCTCGTAGACCTTGCGGGCCGTGGAATCCTGCGGCCCGGCGAACCAGTACACGAAGCCGAACGCCGCGACGAGGACCGCGAGCGTGAAGGCTCCGATGATGGTGTAGTTGGCCCGTGTTTCCATGCCTCGATCCCGATCCCGTTCCGTCCTCTGCCCCGCTTGGGCTCGCCCTCCCCGCCATCGCGCCCACCCTGCGGCGCGCGCCCAACCTGCAACCTAACCTCGCAGCCAGACAGTCATCACCCGCGCTGATTGCCTTTGCGGCCCGCACTCTGTACAGCCCGTGCCCGCGTGCCATGGAAATAGGCCCGCAGCCAAGGGTGCTGTTCCGCCATCATGTTCTCGATGGTTCCCTGCGCGATCACCTTACCGTCGGCCAGCGCCGCGATGCGGTCGCACACCGTGTGCAGGCTGTCGAGATCGTGGGTTACCATGAAAACCGTAAGCCCCAAAGTCTGTTGCAGCGTGCGGATCAGCTCGTCGAAATCGCCCGCGCCGATGGGATCGAGGCCCGAGGTGGGCTCGTCCAGGAACAGGATTTCCGGATCGAGGGCGAGCGAGCGCGCCAGCGCCGCGCGCTTGATCATGCCGCCGGACAGTTCGGAAGGCAGCTTTTCTGCCACGTCGCTCTTGAGGCCGACCATCTCGATCTTGGTGAATGCGATTTCATCGAGAAGCCGTTGCGACAGCCTCAGATTCTCCCGCAGCGGAAACTGTATGTTCTGTTTCACCGTCAGCGACGAGAACAGCGCACCTTGTTGGAACAGCACACCCCAACGCCGCTCCAGGGCCGAACGTTCCCGTTCGGTAAGCTCATCAAGGTTCTGTCCGAACACCTCCACGGTTCCCGAGCGCTTGGGCACGAGGCCGAGGATGGTGCGCGTGAGCACCGATTTGCCGCCGCCGGAGGTACCGACGAAGCCGAGGATCTCGCCCCGATAGACGTCGAGATCGAGGTGGTTGAGCACCACCCGGTCGCCGAAAGCGACGACGATGTCACGCACCCGGATGATGGCTTCCCGGTCGCTCGCCTGAAGGTTTTCGGGTGAGGTCATCGCGTCCATGCGGCCTCACATATCGATCGCGGCGAAGAACATGGCGAAGACGCCGTCCATAACGATGACCAGGAAGATGGCCTTCACCACCGAGGCCGTCGTGTGCTCGCCGAGGGATTCCGCGCTGCCACCCACCCGCATGCCCTCCATGCAGGCGACCATGCCGATGGTGGCGGCCATGAACGGCGCCTTGAGCATGCCCACGTTGAACTGGTCGAGGTCGATGGCCTCCTTGAGGCGTTGGAGGAAGACGTCCGGCGCGATGCCGCCATAGCCCCACGACACGAGCCCGGCGCCGAAGATGGCGGCCATGGAGCCGATGAAGGTGAGCAGAGGCAAAGCGATGATGAGCGCCAGGATGCGCGGCACCACCAGCACTTCCACCGGATCGAAGCCCATGACGCGGAGGGCGTCGATCTCCTCGCGCATGCGCATGGAGCCGAGCTCGGCGGTGTAGGCGCTGCCGGAGCGGCCGGCGATCATGATGGACACGATCAGCACGCCGAGCTCGCGCAGCACGAGCACGCCCACCATGTCCACCACATAGATGTCGGCGCCGAAGCGCCGGAAGTTGAAGATGCCCTGCTGCGCCAGGATGCAGCCGATGAGGAAGGTGATGAGCAGGATGATGGGCACGGCGCGGAAGCCCACCCGGTCCAGCTGGTTCACCATGGAGGTGAAACGGAAGGTGCGGGGCCTGAGCGTCACCCGCCCCATGGCAGCCACCGTCGCGCCGATGAAGTTGAGCAGTGAGAAGCCGTCCTTGGCGACGTTGACCACCTCGTGCCCGAACCGCTCCAGGATCGCCTCGTGCCGGCGCTTGGGCGGCACAGGCTCCTGCCCCATGCGGCCCATCTCGTCGATCAGCACCCGGTAGCGCGGCGCAAGGCCGGTCACCCGGGCCTCGATGCCCGCCCCCTGCCAGGACCGGCGCAGCCGCTCGAACAGAAGCGCGCCGAAGGTGTCCATGCGCTCCACGGCGGCGAGGTCGATGTCGACGCCCTTGGGTCGAGCATAGGTCTGGACGGTGTCGTTCACCGCCTGCTCCAGCTCGTCGGCATAGTCCGACGTCCATGCCCCGCGCCCGGCCACGGTGAGCCGGTCGTCCTGGCTGTGCACGGAAATCAGCGAAGCGTGGGGCAACGCAGGCGTCTCCAACGGCGGCCGGCGCAGGCGCCGGAACATCTCGACCTCTCGGCGGCAGGCGACCTGACGCCCCCCGACCGCGCCGCGGCGGAACACGCCACGGAAACTCTTGTCGCCCCGCAATAATCACGCGCCCACCGGTCATCGACAGGCAGCCACGCAACGCGCTAGCCATACAGACTACCGCCTTCCCCGTCGAGATCGGCGAAGACACACCCTTGCCGGATCCGTGCCGTCGGTGACAACCAACCGTCGGAATCGGCTATTAAGCTTAATTCATGGCCTCCCTGACCCTGTCCATCCAGCGCTTTCCCATCGCCGGCACCTTCACCATCGCCCGCGGGTCTAAGACCGAGGCGGTGGTGGTGGAGGTGCACATCACCGCCGACGGCATCACCGGTCGGGGCGAATGCGTGCCCTACGCCCGGTATGGCGAAACCGTCGACGGGGTCGTCGCCGCCATCGAGGCGCTGGCGCCGGATATCGCCGCCGGCATGGGGCGGGAGACGCTCCAGCACCGCATGCCCGCCGGCGCCGCGCGCAACGCCATCGACTGCGCCTTGTGGGACCTGGAGGCCAAGCGCTCCGGCATGGGCTGCGCCGAGCTGGCCGGCCTGCCAGCCCTGCGGCCCGTGACCACGGCCTACACCCTCAGCCTCGACACGCCGGAGGCCATGGCCCGCGCTGCCGCGGCCGCCGCCGACCGGCCGCTGCTGAAGCTCAAGCTGGGCGCCCCCGGCGACCGCGAACGGCTCTCCGCCATCCGCGCGGCCGTTCCCGACGCCCGCCTCATCGTCGATGCCAACGAGGGCTGGAAATCGCCCGATCTGCCCTTCCTCCTCGAAGCCTGCGCCAAGGCGCGGGTGGAGCTGGTGGAGCAGCCTTTGCCGGTCGATGCCGATCAGCGTCTCGAACGCCTGGAGCGCCCGGTGCCCGTCTGCGCCGACGAGAGCGTGCACGATCGCTCCGGGCTTGCCGACCTGCGCGGGCGCTACGACGCCGTCAACGTCAAGCTGGACAAGGCCGGCGGCCTCACCGAGGCCCTGGCGCTGGCGGAAGCCGCCCATGGGCTGGGCTTCGATGTGATGGTGGGCTGCATGCTGGCCTCCTCCCTCGCCATGGCCCCGGCCCTCGTCGTCGCCCAGCGCGCCCGCTGGGTGGATCTCGATGGTCCGCTGCTCCTCGCCAGGGATCGGACGCCTGGGCTGCGCTACGACGGGGCGCTGGTCTTCCCGCCTGCTGCGGAGCTGTGGGGCTGAAGCCACGCCGCCCCCAAGGCGGTCAGCGCCCCGGCAAGGCCGAGGGCGCATCCGGCGAGAAAGGCCAGCGGCCCGAAGACGGACCAGAGGGGACCTGCCGCTACGTTGGCGGATGACATCAGAAGGCTGCCGGTCCATGCGGCCACCGTCTGGCCGGTGCCGGACCGGTGCTCGCTGACGCTGCGCGACACCAATTCCACCATGGCGAGGAAGGTGGCGCCGAAGGTGAGGGCGTGCAGCAGCTGGAGCGGCAGCAGGACCGCCAGCGGCGGATCCTGCGCCATGACGGCGAAACGGATCACCGCCGCGACACCCCCCAGGGCGATGAGCCGGTAGGGACCAAAGCGCGCCATGAGCCGGGAGCCGAGCCGGAACAGCACCATCTCCGCCGCCACGCCCACCGCCCAGAGGATGCCAATGGTGGTGAGCGACAGGCCTTCCGCCTTCCAGTGCACCGTTCCGAAAAGATAGAGCACCGCGTGGCTCGCCTGAACGAGGCCCGCGGCGACGATGCCCGCGAGGAAGCCGAGGCGGGCGCGGCGGCCCCTCAGGGGCGAGGGCCGTGGTTCGGCCCGCGGCAGCTCCGGCAAGGCGAGGGTGGCGAGGACATAGGTGAGGTGGCCCGCCACCATGAGGAAGACCACCGAGCCCGCGCCCAGGACGCCGATGGCGGCGCCGCCGGCGAGGTTCGCCGCGAGGAACGCCGCCGATCCCCATTGCCGCGCCTGCCCATAGTCGGCCCGGCCCGCCCGCGCGAGGCGCGAAGCATAGGCATCGAGCAGCGAAAAGCCGGGAAACCACACGGCCGCCATCACCGCGAGCATGACGAGGATGGCGGGAAGCCCCGGGGCGAGGGCGAGGCCCAGCATCGCCGCCACCGTGGCGACGGCCAGCATCGCCAGCACCGCCTTGGGCCGCCCCAGCCGATCCGACGCCACCCCGAGCAGCGGCGTCGCGACAAGGCGCACGAGCATGGGCACCGCCAGTGCGAGGCCCATGGCCTCGGGCCCGAGCCCGCGCTCCTGCAGCCACAGGGGCAGATACGGCTGGAGGATGCCCAGGGCGAGGAAGAAGGTGCCGTAGGTCGCGCCGAGGCGCAGCCGGAGCGGCGGCCCGCCCTTCCCCGTCAGGGTCATGCGTTCAGGCGCCGATGCAGCGGATGAAGGTGTCGGCGTCCACGTTGCCGCCGGAGAGCACGATCACCACCGTGCCGCCGCCCGGCACGTCGAGCCGGCCTTCCAGCAGGCTCGCCAGCGCCACCGCACCGCCCGGCTCCACCACCAGCTTGAGCTCGCGGAAGGCGTATTCCACCGCCCGTCCCACCTCTGCGTCCGTGACCGAGGCGGCCTCGCCCACCAGCGCGCGGGTGATCTCGAAGGTCAGCGCGCCCGGTGTCGGGGCAAGCAGCGCATCGCAGAACGAGCCCGACGGCTCGGGATTGCGCTCGCGCACGCCGGAGCGGAACGAGCGGGCATGGTCGTCGAAGCCCGCCGGCTCGCAGGCGACGATCCGCGCCTGCGGGGCGGCGCGCTTCACCGCGAGCGCGATGCCGGCGCACAGGCCGCCGCCGGAGGCATTGGCCGCCACCACGTCCGGCGCGTGGCCGAGGGCGGCGAGGTCCTCGACGATCTCGAGGCCCACCGTGCCCTGGCCCGCGATGATCTGCGGGTCGTCATAGGGCGGCACCATCGTGGCACCCCGCTCGGCGGCGATGGCGCGGGCGATGGCGTCGCGGTCCTCGGTGCGGCGGTCGTAGCCCACCACTTCGGCGCCGAGGGCGCGGGTGCGGTCGCGCTTCAGGGCCGGCGCATCGTGGGGCATGACGATCACCGCCGGCATGCCGAGGATCTGTGCGGCCGCCGCCACGCCCTGGGCGTGGTTGCCGGAGGAGCAGGCGACGACGCCGGCCGGGCGGTCCGCCTCGGGAATCTGGACCATGCGGTTGAAGGCACCGCGGAACTTGAAGGAGCCGGTGCGCTGGAGCGTCTCCGGCTTGAGGTAGGCGCGCGCGCCGACGCGCTCGCTCAGCACGGGCGAGAAAACCAGCGGCGTGCGCACGGCATGGCCGGCAAGGCGCCGCGCGGCGGCGTCGACGTCGGCGGCGGTGGGGATCTGGGAGGGGGTCGGGAACGGTCCGGAGCTCATGCCCCGGAAGCTACCTGACGCCGGCGGCGAAGGCGATAGCGCCGGGCGATGGGTCCAATGTCGTGCGCGATCAGCACGTTGTCGAGAAACTGGCGGGCGCTCTCTCGCCAGGTGTAGTTCAGCGCATAGCGCCGCGCGGCGGCCGGCGACAGCTCCAGCGCCTTCAGGCAGGCGGTCCGAAGGTCATCGTCCAGTACGCCCACCGGCTCGGTTGCGTCGGCCAGCACGTCGGTCGGCCCGGTGACCGGATAGGCGGCGACGGGCAGGCCGCTGGCCATGGCCTCCAGCAGGACGATGCCGAAGGTGTCGGTGCGGCTCGGGAAGCAGAAGATGTCGCAGGCGGAATAGACCTGCGCCAGCGCCTCGCCCTCCTTGGGGCCGGTGAACACCACCTTGGGATAGCGCTCCTTGAGGCTGGCGAGGGCCGGCCCGCCGCCCACCACCACCTTGGAGCCGGGCAGGTCGAGGTCGAGGAAGGCCTCGATGTTCTTCTCCACCGCCACGCGGCCGACGAAGAGATAGACCGGGCGAGGAAGATTGAGAGTCGCCTCGGGGCGCGGGCGGAACAGCTCGGCGTCCACCCCGCGCGACCAGCGCATCAGGCGCTTGAAGCCGCGCGCCTCGAGGTCCCGCTCCAGCGTCGCGGTGGAGACCATGACGCCGCCGCCGGCATTGTGGAAGGAGCGCAGCCACGCATAGGTCAGACGCTCCGGCACGGGGGCGCGGGCGGCGAGGTATTCCGGGAATTTGGTGTGATAGGAGGTGGTGAAGGTGCGGCGCGAGGCAATGCAGGCGCGGCGGACCAGGATGCCGATGGGCCCCTCGGTGGCGATGTGGACGAAGTCCGGCTCCATCGCCTCGATCCGCCGCATGATCATGCGCGGCGTGGCCAGCGCCAGGCGGATCTCGTTGTAGGTGGGCAAAGGGATGGTGCGGAAGCCCTGCGGGGTCAGGAACTGCATTTCGGCGCCGAGATGGGCGGCCTCGTTCGCGGTGTGCTCCAGCGAGCGCACCACCCCGTTGATCTGTGGATGCCACGCGTCGGTGGCGACGAGAACCCGCATCAGGCCGCCGCGCGCGCCCCCTCGACCATGTCGCGTCCCTCCACCGGGACATCCTCCAGATGACGGGTCCAGCTGATGATCTCCAGCCGGCCGTCCTCGTGCTCGGCGATGGCGGTGCAGCTTTCCACCCAGTCGCCGCAATTTACATAGCGCACGCCGAACTGGTCGTGAATGACCGCGTGATGGATATGCCCGCAGATCACGCCATCCACGTCGTGGCGCTTGGCCTCGTCGGCCACCGCCTCCTCGAACTTGCCGATGTAGTTCACCGCATTCTTCACCTTCAGCTTCGCCCACTGGCTGAGCGACCAGTAGGTGAGGCCGAGGCGGCGGCGGACCCGGTTAAGGTAGGTGTTCACGGTGAGGGCGGCGGAATAGGCCCAGTCGCCGAGGAAGGCCAGCCACTTGGCGTGGCGCACCACGAGGTCGAACACGTCGCCGTGGATGACGAGGTATCGCTTGCCGTCGGCCGCCTCGTGGATGGCGGTTTCCACCACCTCGATGCCGCCGAAATGGGTGCCGTAGTAATCGCGCAGGAATTCGTCGTGGTTGCCCGGCAGGTAGAGCATGCGCGAGCCCTTGCGGCCCTTGCGCAGCAGCTTCTGCACCACGTCGTTATGCTTCTGCGGCCAGTACCAGGACTGCTTCAGCCGCCAGCCGTCCACGATATCGCCCACGAGGTAGATGGTGTCGGCGTCGTTGTATTTGAGGAAATCCAGGAGCAGCTCGGCCTGGCAGCCCTTCGTGCCCAGATGCACGTCGGAAATGAAGAGGGCGCGGTAGCGGCGCGCATCGGGACTGTCGCTCACGCCAATCACCTCCTCGCCTTATCCGCCGCCGGGCTTCGCCCTGGACCGGCGGACGCCCGGCACCAGCATTCGGCGCCCGGCTCCAGTCTCCCGGCGGGGGGGACCTTTCCGGCTCCCGCCCTCCGGCACGCTTCCTTTGCGCAACCCGGACTTAGCCGGAGTCGTGTATCCCTTTTATGACGCGGGCTCAGAAAAAGGAAGCGCAATTGCCCATTTCATCACCATGGTCAGATTAGATGCAGTTGAACATGGAACACAGAAGGCGGCTAATAGTCTAAAGTCGAGCAGAGCAAGACAATTCCACCTTCGCGTTTCTCCCCGGCCGCGCGAATTCACCCGCGTCAACTCGCCCACAGCGGATCGGGTCTGGCGAATCACCGCTTATCGCTGCCCCCGCATCGCAGGGTCCCCACGGTACCCCCCGGCGGGTCCCGCGGCGAAATTTCTGTCCGCCCACCATTGACCAATGCTCAAGTCCGCGCCAGCGTGCGCGCCCCGGGAGCGACCGCGCGCCGCACGCTCCAAGTTCAATGATACCATCAGGGAGTTCGAGCGATGAAGCTGGTCCGCTTCGGGGAAAAAGGGCAGGAAAAGCCGGGTCTAATCGATTCAACCGGCAAGCTGCGCGACCTGTCCGCGGTCATCCCCGACCTCAACGGTTCGACCCTGTCGCCTGAGAGCCTGAAGGCCATCGCCGCCATCGACCCCGCGAGCCTGCCGGCGGTGCCGGACGGCGTGCGGCTGGGCTCCTGCGTCGCCCGGCCGGGCAATTTCGTCGCCGTCGGCCTCAATTTCGCGGACCACGCGGCCGAGACCAACAATCCGATCCCCGAGGAGCCGGTGCTGTTCAACAAGGCGCCGAACTGCATCGTCGGCCCCAATGACGACGTGATGATCCCCAAGGGCTCGCTCAAGCTCGACTGGGAGGTGGAATTCGCCTTCGTCATCGGCAAGACCGCCCGCTACGTCGAGGAGAAGGACGCCCTCGACCACGTCGCCGGCTATTGCGTCTGCAACGACGTGTCCGAGCGGCATTTCCAGATCGAGCGCTCCGGCCAGTGGATGAAGGGCAAGGGCAACGAGACCTTCGGCCCCCTCGGCCCGTGGCTGGTGACCACCGACGAGATTCCCGACACCTCGGACCTCGCCATGTGGCTGGAGGTGAACGGGGAGAAGGTGCAGAACGGCTCGACGAAGACCATGATCTTCCGCATCCCGTTCCTGGTGCACTACATCAGCCAGTTCATGGTGCTGGATCCCGGCGACGTCATCACCACCGGCACCCCGCCCGGCGTCGGCCTCGGCTTCAAGCCGCCCCGCTTCCTGAAAGCGGGCGACGTGATGCGCCTCGGCATCGACGGCCTCGGCGTGCAGCAGCAGACGGTGGTGCCGTTCAAGCTGTGAGGCAAGGGCGGCGGGCGCTCCGACACCCGCCGCCTGATCCTGCCTTCGGCGATGGAAGGCCTATTGCATCGTGGTGGTGGCGAGCCAGCTGTTCACCGCGTCCAGCGCCTCGTTGCGCTTGCCGGTGCGATGCTGCGCCTCGCCGAACACGGCGAGCTGAACGTCGGCGCTGGTGCCCTCTTCCGCGATGGTGCGCACCCTGAGCAGCGCATCGAGGCACTCGAGGGCCTCGGCATCTTCCGACACCAGATTGACGAGGCCGTCTACCGCGTCGCGTACCGAAACGGCCCGGCGCTGCGCGAGGTCCACGAAGGAGCCGTTCACGCCGTAGCGCTGGGCCCGCCACTTGTTCTCGTCGGCGATGGCGCGGTCCACCGGGCCGACGTCGCGATTGTGGTGTCGGTTGCGCACCAGGAAGCGCACCAGCGCGCGATAGAGCGCGGCGATGGCCACCGTATCGGTGCTGCGGGTGCAGCTGTCCGGCGCCCGCAGCTCCAGGGTGGGCAGCTTGCGCGAGGGGCGGATGGCCCACCACACATAGCTCGAATCGGTGATCGCCCGGGCCGAGACCATGGCGTCCACATAGCGCTCGTAGGCGGCGTTCGATTCGAACATCTCCGGCAGGCCGGTGCGGGGCAGCTCGTCATAGGCGGCGAGGCGATAGCCCATCAGGCCGGTCTGCTTCGCCGCCCAGAAGGGCGACGAGGTGGAAAGCGCGATGAAATGGGGAATGTAGGGGACGATGCGGCGCATCACGTCCACCCGCTCGTCCGGGTCGGGCAGTTCCACGTGGACGTGGAGGCCGCACACCATGTTGCGCTCGCCCAGCATCCGCAGGTCGTTCATGACGCCATCGTAGCGGTTGGCCTTGGTCGAGCGCACGCCGTCCCAGGTGGCGGTCGGATGGGTGCCGGAGGCGATCAGCGCCAGCCCGTGCTCGGCGGCCACCTCCCCCACCGCCCGCCGAAGGCTGCGGATCTGCTCCAGGGCACTGCCGGTGGCGGTCGTTGGGCGGGTGGCGATCTCCAGCTGGGCCTGCAACATCTCCACCGAGACCTGCTCGCCGAGCCGGGCTTTGAGTTCGTCGAGCAGGCCCGCCGGCATCCGCCGTTGAACGGCGTGCGTCTGGCCATCGACGACAAAGAATTCTTCTTCAATTCCGAAGCTGTAATGGTCGGGCACGAAGGCCTCCCGGCAATACGCCCTCAGGGCGAGCGTGTAACGCTCGGCTCAAGGCTGAGTTCCGGTGAGACTGGCGCCAAATCCGACCAAATTTTGACCGAGCGAGTTGCGCAAAATTCCCTCATCATTGGCAATGCGCTACCGCGGTGCGGGGCAACGTATGTCAGATCAATTTCGAAATATTACAAAATCGCCACGAAATTAATCTCGACGTCGATGGAACAATGTCGGTCCTTAGGCGTTTTTTGCGGCTAGCGCCGGGCGGCGTTCACCAAAGCCAGCGCGGCAACCGCGGCGGTGTCGGCGCGCAGGATGCGCGGACCGAGGCTGAGAGTTAATCCCCGCCGGGCGATGCGACCGCGCTCCTCAGGGCTGAAGCCGCCTTCTGGCCCGATGAGCACGCTGACCGGGCCCGCCGGCGCCTCCCGCAGGGCGGCGATGGGATCTTCGTCAGCAGAGGCCTCGTCGCAGAACACCAGCAGGCGCTCGGGCGCAAGGGCAGCGAGCCAAGCGTCCAGGGGGCGCGGCTCCTCGACCTGCGGAAGTGTGAGAATGCCGCACTGCTCAGCGGCCTCGATGGCGTTGGCGACCATTCGCTCCAAATTGACGCGAGACACCTGCGTGTAGCGGGTGATGACGGGGCTCAGCACGCCCGCGCCCATCTCCACCGCCTTCTGCACCATGTAGTCCAGCCGCGCGTGCTTCAGCGGCGCGAAGGCGTATTCGAGGGTAAGCGGCGCCGGCTGCGGGCGCACCTGCTGCGTCACCTCGAGGCGCACCTCGCGCTTGCCGCCGGTGCCGCGCAGCGCCCGCCATTCCCCATCGCGCCCGTTGAACAGCAGGATGCCCTCGCCCACCGCGAGGCGGATCACGTTGGCAACGTAATGCGCCGCCTCGCGCTCCAGCAGGACTTCGGCGCCCGCGGCGAGGTCGGCGGTGACATGAAGGCGCTGGGCGTGAAAATCGTGCTCGGGCATCAAGGCTCCTCCGACGGGAGGCTCACCACGCCGCGTCCCGTCTGGCAAGCGCCCGCGCGCAGACCTGGCGCACGCCCTTCAGTAAACATGTCCTTACGTAAACAGGCGGCGCCCCGAAGGACCACCGCCTGTCTCGCCCCCAATCGCCCCATCGGAGGCACGCCCTGACCGGCGCACGTCCTTTTTCGCAGTCCGAACGCGTCACGCACATCCCCCAAATGGTGGAGGCGCGTCCCCAGGCCTTCCGCCACATGGAAGGGGCGGAAAAGTCACTTGCTTCCGTCGGCCTTGAACTGGGCGAGGAAGGCGATGAGGTCCTTGCGCTCATCGTCGCTCTTGATGCCGGCGAAGGCCATCTTGCCCTTGGGCGCCAGCGCCTTGGGGTTTGCGATGTAAGCGTCGAGGGTCGCCGCATCCCACATCTTGCCGGCGGCGCCGCCGTCCTTGATGTCGGCGGAATAGGCATAGCCGTCGAAATGCGCCCACTTGGCGCCGACGATGCCGTTGAGCGGCGGTCCGACCTTCACCTTGGCATCGGGGCCGATGGCGTGGCAGGCCATGCACTTCTTGAAGGCGATCTCGCCCTTGGCCACATCGGGCTCGGCAAAGGCGGCGCCGGTCGACGCTGCGATGAAAAGAACGGAAGCCACAACGAGACGCATGGAGTTATCCTCTCTGTCGGCGGGCAGGCGGCGGCGGAGGCGAAGCGACCCCCAAGGGGGCGAGGTCGATCCGCGCTGCCGGCGCAACGCGTTGCTGCGATGCACAAAATATCTGTTCTGGAGGCCGTGCGGGGCCTGCTTAGCATGCTTCCAACCTGCCCTTCGATGCGACTTTGAGACCACCCGCGGAGCCCTGCACCTTGACCATCGTGCTGAAGATTGGCGGCAGCCTCGGCCGCGCCGGCGCGCCGCGCACGCTGCTCGCCCGCCTCGCCGGCCGTCCGGGAACCGTGCTGGTGCCGGGCGGCGGCGCGCTGGCCGATGGCGTGCGCGTCCTCCAGCCCGCCTGGGGCCTGTCCGACGGTGCCGCCCACAAGATGGCTCTCCTGGCCATGGAGCAGACCGCCCACGCCTTCCTCGACCTGGAGCCCCGCCTGCATGCCGCCGACAGCCTCGCCGGCCTGCGCGCGGCGGCGGGTCGCGGCACCGCTCTGTGGCTTCCCGCTGCCATGACGCTGGGAGAGCCCACCATCCGCGAGAGCTGGGACGTGACCTCCGACAGCCTCGCCCTGTGGCTCGCGGTGCAGCTCGGTGCTGCGCGGCTGGTGCTGGTTAAGGCGCCCGGCGTCTGCCCGCCCCCGCCCGCCGGCAGCCGCGCGGCCGATCTTGCGGCCTGGTCGACGGGGGGCCTGGTGGATGCGGCTTTTGCGACCATGGCGGATGGCTTTTCCGGCGATATTCTGCTCGTCCCCGCCGATGATGCCGATGGCCTGGACCGCGCGCTGACCGGCATCCCGGCGCCGCGCCGTCGGGATATGATGGGCACCAACACCGAGGAAACGACGGAAGGCCAGCGCTCGCCATGACCATCCCCGGAAAGAAGGCTCCGCGCTGGGCCTGGGCCCTTACCGGCTCGGGGCACTATTTCACAGAGAGCATCGAGATCATCCGCGAGCTTCAGGAGGTGGACCTGTTCATCTCGGACGCGGCCGACGAGGTGCTGCGGATGTACAAGCAGGACAAGGAGCCCCTGCCCGCCCAGACGCAGGTGTTCCGCGACAATTCGGCCTCGTCCGCCTCCGTCGGTCGGTTCTATCACGGCGAGTATCACACCCTCGTCGTCTCCCCCGCCTCCTCCAACACGGTGGCGAAGGCGGTGCTGGGCATTTCCGACACTCTCGTGACCAACTGCTTCGCCCAGGCCGGCAAGTGCCGCGTGCCCTGCATCGTATTCGCCTGCGACAGCCAGCCCGAGATGGTGACCATGGCGCCGGAAGGCCCGCTTCCGGTCTATCCGCGCCGCATCGACCTGGAGAACACCGCCCGGCTGAAGACCTTCGACGCGACCGTGGTGGCGGAGACGCTGGAGGAGCTGCGCCTCGCCATCGCCCGCCGCCGGGCGGAGCTTTCCGCCCTCGCGCCGGTCCCGGCCTGAGCCATGGCGGAGCGCGTCGCCCTCGTCACCGGCTCCCTCGCCGAACCCCGCATCCGCCGCATCGCGGAGGAACTCGCCGACGGCAAACTGGACCCCGTGGTGGTGAATGTCGGGGTCAAGGTCGCGGCCCTGATGACGGCGGAGATCGTCGAGCGCCGACTCAAGCTGCCGGAGGGCACGGCTCGGGTCCTCATGCCCGGCCGCTTCCGCGGCGACCTCGCACGCCTCGCTGCCCGCTTCGGCCTTCCGTTCGAGCGCGGGCCGGACGAGGCGGCGGACATTCCGGCCTATTTTGGCCGGGCACCCGGGGGCACGGCGGCTCTGGAGCGGCAAGAGGTGCTGCTCTTCGCCGAGATCGTCGATGCCACCCGCCTCTCGGTGCCGCAGATCCTGGAGCGCGCCCGGGCACTGAAGGCGGACGGTGCCGACGTGATCGACCTCGGCGCTTTGCCGGACAGCCCCTTTCCCCATCTGGAAGAGGCCATCGCCGCGCTCAAGGCCGAGAGCTTCAGCGTGAGCGTGGATAGCTTCGATGCCGAGGAACTGCGGCGGGCGACGCGGGCGGGGGCGCATTATCTCCTCAGCCTCAACGAGACCAATCTCGACATCGCCGACGAGGGCGCCGCCGTGCCGGTGCTGGTGCCGGCCCAGCCGGGCGACCTTGCCTCCCTCGTGCGGGCGGTGGAGGCCTGCGAGGCAAAGGGCCGCACCTTCCTCGCCGACCCGATTCTCGATCCCATCCACCTCGGCTTCACCGCCTCGCTGCTGCGCTATGCGGAGCTGCGGCGGCTGAAGCCGGACATCCCCATTCTCATGGGCATCGGCAACGTCACCGAGCTCACCGACGCCGACACCACGGGCATGAACGCCTTGCTCATGGGCATCATCTCCGAGCTCAAGCTCAATGCCGTGCTGGCGGTGCAGGTCAGCCCCCATGCACGCACCGCCGTGCGCGAGTTCGACCGGGCGCGGCGGGAATTCCTCGCCGCGCGCGAGGCCGGATCGGTGCCCCAGGGTTTCGGCGCCGGCTTGATGGCGCTGCGTGACCGGCGCCCCTTCTCCACCACGCCGCAGGATGTGGAGCGCCTCGCCGCATCGGTGAAGGACCGCAATTTCCGCATCGAGGTGACGGAACAGGGCATCCACGCCTACAACCGCGACGGCCACCACGTCGCCAGCGAGCCGTTCGCGCTTTTCCCTCATCTCAAGGTGGAGGACGACGGCGCCCACGCCTTCTACCTCGGCGTGGAGACGGCGCGGGCGGAGATCGCCTATCACCTCGGCAAGCGCTATGCGCAGGACGAGCCCCTGAAATGGGGCGTGGCGGGCGAGACCGGCGGCAGTGCCGAGGAGGCCCACCGATTGACATTCAAGGAGGCGGGCTCGACCCTTTCCTCGAAGAAGAAAGGCGACAGCGCGTGATACGGGAGACCATCGTCACCACCCAGTCGGCGGCGGGCGAGGCCCATGTCGCGCCCATGGGTGCGACCGTCGTGGACGGCGGCTATCTGCTCCAGCCCTTCCGCCCCTCCCGCACGCTCGACAATCTCGCCGCCGGCCGGGTGTGCGTGGTGAACTTTTCCGATGACGCCCGCATCTTCGCCGGCTGTATCACCGGCCGCCACCGCTCCTGGCCCACCCTCCCCGCCACCCGGCTGAAGGGTGCGGTGCGGCTCGCCCAATGCCTCGCCCACGACGAGGTGGAGGTGGCGCGGATGGAGGATGATCCCACCCGTCCGCGCTTCTTCTGCCGCACCGTGCACCGCGAGACCCATGCGCCCTTCCTCGGCCTCAACCGCGCCACCGCGGCGGTGGTGGAGGGCGCGATCCTGGTCTCGCGCCTGCACCTTATGGATTCCGACCGGGTGGACCGGGAGATGAACTACCTCTCCATCGCCATCGAGAAGACCGCCGGCCCGGCCGAGCGGGAGGCCTGGGACTGGCTGTGCGAGACCGTCGCCGACCATCGCGCGCGGGTGGTGTCGTGACCGGCCGGCTTGCACCGCGCGCCGGGCCGGGCCTCCTCGCCTCCGTCGCCGACCTCGGCGAGATGGAGACCGCTCTCGCCGCCGGGGTGGACATCGTCGATCTGAAGAACCCCGCCGCGGGGGCCCTGGGCGCCTGGGCGCCGTCGGCGCTCGAAGCCGCCGTTGCCCGCTGGCGCGCGGCCGGGGCCCCCGCCGGCCTCAGCGCCACGGTGGGCGATCACCCTCTTGATGCCAGCGTTCTCCGCGCCGCCGCCGAGCGCACGGCGGCCGCGGGCGTTCCCCTGGTGAAGATCGGCTTTCCCCTCGCGGACGCCGACACCCTTGCGGACGTGCTCGCCGCCTTGAGCCCGCTTGCAGGCAAGACGCGGCTCATCGCCGTGCTGTTCGCCGACCAGCGGCCGGACCTCGCCGTCGTGCCGCAGTTCGCGCGGGCGGGCTTCCACGGCATCATGCTCGACACCGCAGACAAGGCGGGCGGCAGCCTTCTCGCCCACCTGCCTGTCGCGACGCTGGCGCGTTTCGTGGACTCGGCGCGGGCGCTCGGCCTCCTTACCGGCCTTGCCGGCTCGCTCCGCCTTGCGGATATCGCTCCCCTCGCCGCGCTCGGCCCCGACTATCTGGGATTTCGCGGCGCCCTCTGCGCCCAGGGGCGCACCGGCGCTCTCGATCCCGCCCGCCTCGCCGGGGTGCGCGAGGCCCTCGGGCGCCGCCTCGCCGCCTGAGCGCTCACGCCTCTTTGGTTGCCGGCTCCAGCGCCGCCACCACCGCGTCCAGCCGGTCCGCGGCGGCGGCGATCTCGGCCGCCTCCACCGTCAGCGGGGGGCGGATGGCGAGGATGTCGCCGAAGGCCGCAACGCCCAGCCCCGCCTCTGCCAGAAGCGCCTTCAACGGCTCGGCCGGTCCCGTGCAGAGCAGACCCTGCACGAGGCCGGCGCCGAGGGTGTCGCGGAACAGGTCCGGCCGACGCCAGCGCAGGGCCGCGAGGCGATCCTCCAGCTGCCAGCCCAGTTCCTGCACCCGCGCCTCGAAGCCGGGGGCGAAGGCCGTCGCCAGCACGCCCAGGGCCGCTGCTGCGACGTCGTCCCGCGGGGCGGGAGGGTCTGCCGGAAGACGCCGGGCAAAGCGATCGGTGGCGACGAGCGCGGTCGCGGCGGCGCCGTCCACGCCGCTCAGCAGCATCAGGTCGGGCGTGACGCCCCGCCATTCATGGGCGAAGGCCATGCCGGTGCGGCCGAGGCCGGCCTCGCTCTCGTCGAACAGGAGGGCGATGCCGTATTCGTCCGCGAGGCTGCGGGCCTCGGACAGGGTCGCGCCCGACGCCACATCGCGCCCGGCGGAAAAACGCACCGGGGTCAGCACCACGCCGGCCGTCTTCGGTCCGATCGCGGCGGCCAGCGCCCCTTCCGCCTCCGGCACGCGGACGACGGCGGCATCCCCCGCCAGCGCCGGCGGCAAACGGGGATCGTCCGTCACCACCAGAAGCTCGCGCCGCTTGGGCCGCCCGGCAGCCTGGTGATGGGCCCGGACGGCGTGCAGCGCGGCGCGCCAAGCCGCCCCCTCATCCGCCAGAAGGCGGGCCGCGTCACCGAACGAGTGAGCCGTCAGCAGCGCCGCGCCCTGTGCCGCGGCGGGTTCATCCCCCTGCAGCGGCAGGATGCGTTCCGGCGCGGCCAGCAGCGCACCGGAAAAATCCAGGAAGCCGATGGGCTCGGCCGCCGCCTCCGGGGGGTCGGCCACGGCGACGGACGGGCTTTGGGCGAATGTCGACACGCGGTCCTCCCTGCGGTTTTCCAAGCAAGGAGCGCGCCGGAAGCTCAATCGTATTTTACGTAGGCGAAACGCAGGTCGTGCTGGGGCGTGCCTTCCAGCGGCGCGTCCTCCGCGGTGCCGGGCTGCCACTGCACCACCTCCTCGATCTTCTTCGCCAAGGCGAAGTCGCGGACGGTGATGCCCTTCGCGTCGTGGGACTGGAGGCGCACCTCCACCCAGGCATAGGATGCGGTGAGGTCGGGATGGTGCCACGCGGCCTCGGCCAGATGCCCGACCGTGTTGATCACCATCAGCGTGCCCTTCCAGCTGTTGGTCTTGTAGGTGCGCCGGATCCAGCCGTCCTCGTAGCGCCAGTGGGGCAGCTCGGCCTTTAGGCGGGCCTCGATCTCCTCCGGGGCAAACGTTGCTTTGCGGTCCACGGTCATGGCGTCCTCCGGTGGGGTGGCGGTGCGGTCGACCGCGCGATGTTGATTTCGCGCAGTGCGGCACCGCGCCTCTGATGCTGTATAAGTCGAGGCCCGCGGCAGCCCGGCCCCAGGACCGGAAGGCCGCAGCGGATGGAGAACCATGTCCACCACCCTCGCCTTTCTGGTCAATGCATCAATCGTGCTCGCCACCGTCGCCGCCATGGAAGTCGTGGCGTGGGCGGCGCACAAATATGTCATGCACGGCTTCGGCTGGGGCTGGCACAAGTCGCACCACGAGCCGCGCGAGGGCGTGTTCGAGCGCAACGATCTCTATGCCGTGCTGTTCGCCGGCCTGGCCATCGTGCTGATCTATTTCTACCGCGATGGCGGGGCGCTGCTGTGGGTGGGCGTGGGGATGACCGTGTACGGCTTCCTCTATTTCTTCGTCCACGACGGCATCACCCACCAGCGCTGGCCGTTCCGCTACGTGCCGCGCAACGGCTACCTGAAGCGCCTCGTCCAGGCCCACCGGCTGCACCACGCCGTGGAGGGCAAGGACGGCTGCGTCTCCTTCGGCTTCATCTACGCCCCGCCCCCCGCCGCGCTGAAGGCCCGGCTGAAGAAGCTGCACGGCGGACGCTTCCGAGGCAACGAGGCGGCGGAATAGGCCGGGCATCGGCGAGCCGGAGATGAATGAGGCGGCCGTGCCTCTCGCTCATTCCGCCTGAGTCGTCGACCCGCAGTCATGCCCCCTGATGCCGTCATGCCCCGGCTTAACCGGGGCATCCATCCCGCCGCGCGTGCCGCGCCGGATGTGAAGAGCCGGACGAGCCGAGAGATGGATCCCCGGTCAAGCCGGGGGGTGACGGGGCTCGGGATGGGGACTCTGGGCCGCAAGCGGGTGGGCCTCAAAAAGAAGGCCGACGGCGGCAGGCGCGCAGCCCCAATCTCATTCGGTCCGACTAAGCGCCGCAGACTTGCCACCAACGCCGTCATGCCCCGGCTTGACCGGGGCATCCATCCCGCCGCTCGTGCCGCGCCGGAGGTGAAGATCCGGACGCGCCGAGAGATGGATCCCCCGGTCAAGCCGAGGGATGACGGCCGTGCAAGCCAGTGAGACGCGGTCGAGCCGGCCTCCAAACGAAAAGAGGCGGCCGGAGCCGCCTCTTTCTGAGGGTTGAACGATGCCGGTCAGGCCTTTACCAGCGGCAGCTTCGGGACCGGGCTGCCGGAGCGCCCGCCGCCGGCGGGGCCGGAGCGCGGACCGGACTTCGGTCCGCCCTTCGGGCCCTTGCCCTTGGTGGGGCGCGAGGCCTTGGACACCGGCTTGCGCCGCTTGGCCGGCGCCGGGACGATCTTTTCCGGCTTCGGCGTGACGGGTCCTTCGGGGAATTCGAAGCCGAGCTTCGATTCCTTGCCTTCGCCCTCCACCACCACGCGGACGTGCCCGCCGTTCTTGAGCGCGCCGAACAGCACCAGGTCCGCCAGCGGCGTCTTGATGTATTCCTGGATCACCCGGGCCATGGGCCGGGCGCCCATCTGCTCGTCGTAGCCGCGATCCACCAGCCAGGTGCTCGCGTCGTCGGACAGTTCGATGGTGACGTTGCGGTCCGCCAGCTGGGCCTCCAGCTGGAGCACGAACTTCTCCACCACCTGGGTGATGACCTCGGTGGGCAGGTGGCCGAACGGGATCACCGCATCGAGACGGTTGCGGAACTCCGGCGCGAAGGTCCGGTTGATGGCCTCCGAATCGTCGCCCTCGCGCTTGGTGCGGGTGAAGCCGTAGGCCGGCTTCGCCAGATCCGCCGCGCCCGCATTCGTGGTCATGATGAGGATCACGTTGCGGAAGTCGATCTGCTTGCCGTTGTGGTCGGTCAGCTTCCCGTGGTCCATCACCTGCAGGAGGATGTTGAACAGGTCCGGGTGGGCCTTCTCGATCTCGTCCAGCAGCAGCACGCAGTGCGGGTTCTGATCGACGCCGTCGGTCAGGAGGCCGCCCTGGTCGAAGCCCACATAGCCGGGAGGCGCGCCGATGAGGCGGCTCACGGTATGGCGCTCCATGTATTCCGACATGTCGAAGCGCAGCAGCTGCACGCCGAGGATGGAGGCGAGCTGCTTGGCCACCTCGGTCTTGCCGACGCCCGTGGGGCCGGAGAACAGGTAGCAGCCGATGGGCTTCTCCGGCTCGCGCAGGCCGGCGCGGGCCAGCTTGATGGAGGCGGACAACGCCTCGATGGCCTTGTCCTGGCCGTAGACCACCCGCTTCAGGGTCGTCTGCAGATTGGCCAGCACCTCGGCATCGTCCTTGGACACGGTCTTCGGGGGAATCCGCGCCATGGTGGCGATGGTGGCCTCGATCTCCTTGAGCCCGATGGTCTTCTTGCGCCGGGCCTCGGGCAGCAGCATCTGGGCCGCGCCGGACTCGTCGATCACATCGATCGCCTTGTCGGGCAGCTTGCGGTCATGGATGTAGCGGGCCGACAGCTCCACCGCCGCCTTGATGGCGTCGTTGGTGTAGCGCAGCTTGTGGTAGTCCTCGAAATAGGGCTTCAGGCCCTTCAGGATCTCGATGGCGTCGGGCACGGTGGGCTCGGCCACGTCGATCTTCTGGAAGCGGCGCACCAGGGCGCGGTCCTTCTCGAAATACTGCCGGTATTCCTTGTAGGTGGTCGAGCCCATGCAGCGCAGGGTGCCGGAGGCCAGCGCCGGCTTCAGCAGGTTGGACGCATCCATGGCGCCGCCCGAGGTCGCACCGGCACCGATGACCGTGTGGATCTCGTCGATGAACATGATCGCGTTGGGATAGGCCTCGATCTCCTTCACCACCTGCTTGAGGCGCTCCTCGAAGTCGCCGCGATAGCGGGTGCCGGCGAGCAGCGCGCCCATGTCGAGGGCGAAGACGGTGGCGGTCGCGAGCACCTCCGGCACGTCGCCGTCATTGATGCGCTTAGCGAGGCCTTCCGCGATGGCGGTCTTGCCGACGCCCGGATCGCCCACGAACAGCGGGTTGTTCTTTTGCCGGCGGCACAGCACCTGAATGGTGCGGGTGATCTCGGCGTCACGGCCGATGAGCGGATCGATCTTGCCCTCGTGCGCCTTCTTGTTGAGGTTCACGCAATAGGCATCGAGCGCGTCAGCCTTCTTCTTGCTGTCGTCGCCGGACTTGGTCTCGGTCTCCTCGTCGGCGCCGCGCACAGGGCGGCTCTCCGACATGCCGGAGCGCTTGGCGATGCCGTGGGAGATGTAGTTCACCGCGTCGTACCGCGTCATGTCCTGCTCCTGCAGGAAATAGGCGGCATGGCTCTCGCGCTCGGCGAAGATGGCGACGAGCACGTTGGCGCCGGTCACCTCCTCGCGGCCCGAGGACTGCACGTGGATGACAGCGCGCTGGATGACGCGCTGGAAGCCGGCGGTGGGCTTGGAATCGTCGGAGCCAGACTGGACAAGATTCTCCAGCTCGGTGTCGACATATTCGATGAGATTGCGGCGGAGCTTCTCCATGTCGACGTTGCAGGCCCGCATGACGGCCGCGGCGTCCTGGTCGTCGACCAGGGAGAGAAGCAGATGCTCGAGAGTCGCGTACTCGTGGTGGCGTTCGTTCGCGAGGGCCAGAGCGCGGTGGAGCGACTGTTCGAGGCTGCGAGAGAATGTAGGCATCGACACCTCTTTCGCGCGTCGCCCCCGGCCTTTGGAAACTCCTCCGGCTTGGGGAGCGCGTGCACCATTCACACAAACTTCGTACTGGATGCCGCAGTGCGCAAGTCCCTCGATGGCGCGAAAGCGTTTTCCGCCGCACATCGAATCCGCTTGACGACAGCGCTACGCCGCACAGACCGGCGCTTCGGCCGGTGCCGTTCAGCGATCACTTTTTTCAAGGCGAGGAATTGCTGGAGCCGCGCGGCTCACTTCTTTTCCATCACGCACTGCAGCGGATGCTGGTGCTTGCGGGCGAAGTCCATCACCTGCGTCACCTTGGTCTCGGCAACCTCGTAGGTGAAAACGCCGCACTCGCCCACGCCGTGGTGATGCACGTGGAGCATAATGCGGTTGGCCTCGTCCCGGTTCTTGTTGAAGAACCGTTCCAGCACGTGCACCACGAACTCCATCGGCGTGTAGTCGTCGTTCAGCAGCAGCACGCGATAGAGGCTCGGCCGCTTGGTCTGCGGCTTGGTGCGCGTGATGACCGCCGTGCCCGGTCCGTCGCCCCTGCGGGGCGGCTCGCTGCCGGCCATCGCGACAGCCGGACGACCGGAAATGGAAACCTGCTTCATGTTCGTTCGCGCCCTGTCCCGCTCTCCGGCTCTGGCACGGAGCTTCGGCGCAGCCCCCTGAGGCTGGCAATCATAGGAAAGTCGGCGCTCGCGCGCCAGTACCGCCGCGGAACCAGCCGCCCCCGGCCGATGCGCCGGCCGGCTTCATGTCGGCACGCAGGCGGCGGAGCGCAAGGGCACTGCCCCCCGGGCGCTTCGTGCGGATGGAAAAGCTGCGGACCCGGCCGTCCGCCAGAACGACAAAAGCCCGGCACAGGCCGGGCTTTCGGGGGGTACGCCTTGGAGCCGGGGCAGGTTGCCGCAGGCGAATGCGCCGGGGTGGGACGCAGTACGAACCCCGGCGCTGCACCGCGAGGCTATGACGCCTCGGCGGATCGCTGAACCGGAGGCCTCAGCGGGCGAACTTGCCGAAGGACGACTCGAACGGCTTGTAGGTCTCCTTGGCCAGCTCGGTGTAGAGCTCGCCGAGCTTGGTGGCCTGAGCGACGGCGCCCTCGTAGGCGGTCTTCAGGTAGCTCTGCTGGATCTCGATGGCCTGCTCGAGGGTCTTGGCGCCGAGAAGCTTCTCGAGAGCCGCAGTGCCCTGCTCGAACGAGGTCTTGGTGTAGTCGGCGATTTCCACCGCGATCGCCTGGGCGCTCTTGGAGAGCGTACCGAAGCTCTTCATTGCGGCTTCAATGTTGTCCTTGCTGAGCTTCTGCAGCTCTTCAGCGTTCTGTACCATGGGAGTCCCCTTTTTCGCGCCAGCCATCGCGCCGGCGTTGCGTCGAGTGGATTATGCCTCCGCTCAACTGTGGATATTATGCACTGCACAACGGAAGTCAAGCGAAAATGGTGCACCGCACAATATGGCAGACCCGCCCGGTTTACGCCTTGGTAACTCCGCGTTTTTAGGGTCAGCACTCGGTCACTTTCCTCATGCCCTCGAATGCGACGCACAAGCCTCCCTCAAGGCTCGTGCGTCAGACGGATGCGGGAATTGGATGTCGTCTGCGACCTGCGACACGGGACTCAAGTTCATGCGTAATGCGCCGGCTGGCCTGCCACTCGCCTCGAAAGCCCTTGCGGCTGTTGTGATCGCAGCCTTCTCCCTCAGCACGTCCATGGCCGAGGCCAAGCCGCGCAAGAAGACGCAGGTGGAGCGCTCCAGCAAGGCCAAGCCGCGGTCCGCTTCCAGCACCACAACGGCCTCGGATACCGACGGTTCCCGCTGGCGCTACGGTTCGGCCGCTATCATCGTCGACGCCAATACGGGCAAGGTCCTGTACGAGGAGAATGCCGATGCCCTGCGGCATCCTGCCTCGGTCACCAAGATCATGACGCTCTATCTGCTGTTCGAGCAGCTGGAAGCCGGCAACTTCAAGCTCGACAGCAAGCTCGACGTTTCGGCCAAGGCCGCCTCCCAGCAGCCCTCGAAACTGGACGTGAAGCCCGGCGCGACCATCGAGGTGGAAGACGCCATCAAGGCGCTGGTCACCCGCTCGGCCAATGACGTGGCCGTCGTCATCGCAGAAAATGTCGCCGGGTCGGAATCCGCCTTCGCCGAAGCCATGACCGAGAAGGCCCGCGCTCTCGGCATGAGCCGCACGGTGTTCCGCAACGCCTCCGGCCTGCCCAACCCGAACCAGGTCACCACCGCCCGCGACCTCTCCGTGCTGGGCCGCGCGATCCAGGATCGCTTTCCCAAATATTACAAGTATTTCTCCACCCGCACCTTCTATTACCGCGGTCAGGCCATCGGCAATCACAACCGTCTGCTCGGCCGCATCGAGGGCGTCGACGGCATCAAAACCGGCTACACCCAGGCCTCCGGCTTCAATCTCGTCACCTCCATCAAGCGCGACGGGCGCTATCTGGTGGGCGTGGTGCTGGGCGGCTCCAGCGGCGGCTCGCGCGATGCCCGCATGACCAGCCTCATCACCCAGAACCTCAACGTGGCCTATGCGGGCGGCCGGACCGCCCCCAAGGTGACCGAAGTCGCCGATGCGGCCTTCGCCATCGGCAAGCCAGGCACCTTCGCCGCCCCCCTGCCCGTCGTGGCGGCGCGCGACGAGGTGCAGCCCCATGCGGTGGCGCCCCTGCCGAAGCCCCAGGCGGCGGAATTTGCGCCCGAGCCGGCCTCCACCGCCTCCGTGAACACCCGCGCCGCGGTCGCGACCGCGGCGGTCAAGCCGGGCTCGGCCGAGCCGATCAAGCCGGTGGCGGTCAAGACCGTCGCGATCCAGAAGCCGACCCAGGCGGCTGTCGCTGCCGCCCCAGCCCCTGCGGCACCGGCAGCGCCCATCGTCGTGGCGCCGGCCACCGTGGGGCCCACCACCACCGCTTTCACCTCCACCCCCGCCGGCGTGCTGGGCTATCTCGGCCCCTCCGGCCTCGCCCTCTCCCCCGCCGCGGCTGCCGCGCAGGCCGCGGCCCAGGGGCAGGTCCGCCGTCCCCAGGTCAGCTCTGCGAAGGAAGGCGTGCAGGTCGCCTCCACCCAGCCGGTCGCCTATCCGATGCCTGAGGCGCGGGCGCCGAGCGCCAAGGACGGTTCCCGTCTCGGCGCAGCTTCCGCCCCGAGCGCCTCGGAGCAGGCGCTGCGCGCCGCCCGCATCGCCGCCATGGAGCCCGACGACGCCTATGCCAAGGCGGTGCGTTCGGCGGCCCAATCTCCCGCGCACCCGTCCTCCGCCGCCCAGGCCGCCGCAGGTCGAGCCCCGGTGGTCCACGCTGCGGCGGCCCCCAAGGTGGTGCCGGCGCCCGAGCCGGCCGTGGCCCAGCCGGTCCGCGCCGCCTCCCTCGTGCCCGTCGCGGCACCGCAGCGCGCGGCTGCACCCGCTCCCGTGCGCTCGGGATGGGGCATCCAGGTCGGCGCCTTCGATGTGGAGCGCGATGCCAAGTCCCGCCTCGACACCGCCCAGAGCCGCGCCCGCGCGGTCCTCGGCAGCGCCGAGCCCTACACCGAGAAGGTGGTGAAGGGCTCCACCGAGCTCTACCGCGCCCGGTTCACCGGTCTCGATGAAAAGTCGGCAAAGGAAGCCTGCCGTTTACTCAAGCGTAACGACTTCGACTGCATCACTATCAGGAATTGAAGTCGTGCATGAGAATCAGCGATGCTTGCGCAAGATCACATCCTTGGCTCGGTTGATCCTCGCCGCGAGATAACTGGACCCGCCATGATCGGGGTGGAGCTTCTTCATCAGGGAGCGGTGGGCCGTGCGAACGGCCTCGGGGTCCGCGCCATGGTCAAGGCCCAGGACCTGATAGGCCTCCTCCTCCGACATCGCAGCGTCGCTCCTGCTCTGGGCGCCGCCCCCCATGTTCCCCGCACCCGCGTGTCCCTGTGCGTTTTCACGCCAGGCGGGCGCCCGGCGGTCGAGATAAGCTTCGAGTAAGGCCAGGGACTGCGCGTCGCATTGCGGGCGCAGTGCCAGCAGCGCCGGAACGTCGAGCGCCTCCAAGCGTGAACCTGCAAGGGGACCGGCCAGGACGGCGCCGGTCATGTCGCCGGTGGCGTGGTCGAGCTCCATCTCGATGAGCGCCGTGCGCACACGCGAAGTCTTCGGTGCCGCGCTGCGTTTGCGGAACAGCCCCCCGAGATATCCTCCCACCCCCTGCGGATCGAGCCGGCCCAGCAGCCCGATGCCCGCCACCGCCAGCGGAATCGCCAGGGTGATCCGCCCCATGGCGAGCGCCCCCGCCGCGCCGAGCAGAGCTCCATAGGCCAGTCCGCGCATGAACATGGCGATGAGCGTCTTCGGGTCGGCCTTGGTCCAGACCTTGAGGCCGTAAAGGCCGATGCCCAGAAGCAGCACGCCGGCGATGAGGCTGATCACGAAAGGCTCCTGAACGGCAACCGCACGCTGCGGCCGCAAGAAGAGATGGGGTGGAGCGGTGACGGCGCTGGCGCCGTGCCTCAGCCACCCATGGCGGAGATCAGGCGCCGCGCGCCCGCGTCCCGCCGCGCCGTCAGGGCCACGCGGCCGCCGGCAGCGTAGGCGGCCACGGCGGCCAGCAACTGGCGCAATTCGTCCGGCGCCCGCGCATCGAACCGGCACCATGCCCCGCCGGTGACGGCGGCGAGCCCGCGGAAGACGTCTTCCACCCGCGCGTCGTGCCCCTCCTGGAACATGAACAGCCGCACGCCGCGCAGCGCCAGCTGGCCGGCGGCCTCCTTGAGCTCGGCGGCATCCTCCTCCACCGCGTCGCCAACGAAGATCGCAGCCTTCAGCCCGGTGCGCTCCGCCTCGCGCGACAGGTGGGCCAAGACGCGGCGGATCTGGGTGAGGCCGCCCTCGCAGGAGATCTTTCGCATGAGCCGGCCCAAGGTGGCCGCGTCCTTCACGAAGAGCGAGGCGCGGCACTCGTCGCTGCCGCGGTAATAGACGATCTGGATATCCAGCCCGCCATGAGCCGCCGCGGCCGCGAACATGTCCGCTTGGATATCGCAGGCGAGACTCCAAGTGGCCTGGCGGGAGCCGGTGGCATCGAGCGCGAAGGCGAGGCGGCCCTGGCCGTCGGCGGCGCGGGCGGGCGGCATGGCGCGGGCGGCAGCGAGAAAACGCTCCACCTCCGCGCCGCCGCTGACCGGGACGCCGGCACTCTCCCGCGCTCCGGGTGTCAGTCGGGTATTTTGGGCCTCAGTCTGCCTGTCGTCCGTCTTTGCCATGGGGCCTCTCGCTCTTCACACATAAGGCTCAAGCGGGGTCGAACCAAGGGGGAGGGCACAGCGCCCGTGCCCTACGCCTTCGGATGCGGCCTTCAGATGCGGTCTGCACATGCGGGTTGAAGCGCAGGGGGCGAGGGCCTATCTCCCTCCCCCCAAGCAGCCCGCGAGGGCCAACGGGTGGGGTTGGGACGATGGCAACGATGCCGAAGGTAGTGGGACGCGTGCGCGAACTGAGGGCCGCGGTGGCCGGCTTCCGGGCGGAAGGTGCACGCGTGGCGCTGGTGCCGACCATGGGCGCCCTGCACGAGGGTCATGTGACGCTGGCGGAGCGGGCGCGCGAACTGGCCCAGCGCACGGTGGTGTCGGTGTTCGTCAATCCGACGCAGTTCGCGCCCCATGAGGATTTCGAGCAATATCCCCGGCACCTGGCCGAGGACCTCGACAAGCTCGCGGCAGTAGGCATCGACCTCGTCTATGCGCCGACCCAGACCGAGATGTATCCGGCGGGCTTTGCCACGCGCGTGGCAGTGGGCGGCCCCTCGGAAGGGCTCGAGAGCGATTTCCGGCCGCACTTCTTCGGCGGCGTCGCGACCGTGGTGAGCAAGCTCTTCATCCAGGTCGCACCGGACTACGCTTTGTTCGGCGAGAAGGACTATCAGCAGCTGAAGGTGGTGACGCGGATGGCGCGCGATCTGGACCTTGGCGTCGAGGTGGTGCCGGTAGCCACCGTTCGCGACGAGGACGGGCTCGCCCTTTCCTCCCGCAACGCTTATCTGGACGAGGAGCAGCGCGAGATCGCGCCGGTGATCTACCGGGCGCTCACCCGCGCCGCCGACGCCATCCGCTCGGGCACGGCCCCGGAGGCGGCCATCGCCACCGCGTCCGGCATGATTTCCGAGCTTGGCCTCAGGGTCGACTATGTGGCGGCGCGCAACGCCGAGACGCTCGCGCCGCTCAAGGATGCCAAGGAGCCGATCCGCCTCCTCGCCGCCGCATGGCTGGGCGAGACGCGGCTCATCGACAACGTCCCGGTCTGACGATCCGGGACTAGACGGCGCCCATGTAGCTCGCGGCGAATCCCAGTGCCACCAGGGCGATGCCCACGCCCAGCACCACAAGGATGCGGCCGGAGGCGACGCCCTGGCGGGCCTGGGCGGCGGGCTTGACCGGCGCGCCGTCCACGGTGCGCCCGTCGGGACCGTGAAACTCGCGGTCCTGGATGGCTTCGTTTGCGTCCTGCATCACGTTCTCCTGATCTGATGTCGGTAGGAGAACGCGCCGGCCCCCCGGCGGGTTTCGTAAAGTTCAGCCGGCTTGAGAGGCTGCCCGGAGGCTGGCGAAGGCCTGGTCGATGTCCGCCTTCAGATCCGCCATGTCCTCCAGGCCGATATGCAGGCGCACCGCCGGCCCTTCCGCCTGCCACTTGGTGGCGGTGCGATAGGCGGAGCAGTCGAAGGGAATGGCCAGGCTCTCGTATCCGCCCCACGAATAGCCCATGCCGAACAGCTTGAGCGCATCGAAGAAGGCGGCCACGGCCGCCGGCGGCACCGGCTTGAGGATGATGCTGAAGAGCCCGGAGGCGCCGCAGAAGTCGCGTTTCCAGATGGCGTGGCCGGGATCGGACGGCAGCGCGGGATGCATCACGCGCGACACTTCCGGCCGGGCCGCGAGCCATTGGGCCATCTCCAGCGCCGCCTGCTGGTGGTGGGCGAGCCGCACCGCCATGGTGCGCAGGCCCCGGGCCGCGAGCGCGACATCGTCGGGGCCGACGGTGATGCCGAGCAGGCCGCAGGTGGCGTGCACCTTCTTCCACGCCTCGCCCACGGCCGAGATGGTGCCGATGCTCACGTCGGCATGGCCGCAGATGTATTTCGTGCCGGCCTGGATCGAGACGTCCACCCCCAAGGCGTGGGGCTTGAAGAACAGGGGCGTCGCCCACGTATTGTCGATGAGGGTCAAGATGCCCCGCGCCTTCGCCACCGCGACGATGGCCGGCACGTCCTGCATCTCGAAGCTCTGGGATCCCGGCGCCTCAAGGAAGATCGCCCGGGTGTTGGGCCGGATCAGCCCCTCGATGCCTTCGCCCAACAGCGGGTCGTAATAGGTGGTCTCGACCCCGAGACGGGCCAGCAACCCGTCGCAGAAGTTCCGGGTGGGGCGATAGACCGTGTCGACCATCAGCAGATGGTCGCCGCTGACCAGCAGCGCGAGCAGCGCCGTGGTGACGGCGGAAAGGCCGGAGGGCGTGATCGCGACGCCGTCGCCGCCCTCCAGGGCCTTGAGCGCGGTCTGCAGGCTCTCGCTGGTGGGATTGCCATGCCGGCCGTAGGTGTAGCGGGCGCGGTGGTGGATGAGGTCGTCATAATTGGCGTAGAGCACGGTCGAGCCGCGCACCACCGGCGTATTCACGAATCCGTCGAACCGGCGCGGATCGCGCCCGGAATGGACGATTTTGGTCGCCGGCCTCAGCCCGCCGTTCGCTCCGGCGTCGTCCTCGTGCCCGTCCGCCATGCATATCTCCTGTGGTCACGGTGCCCTGCGACCTGCCGGGCGCTATTGACCGCTCCGCTGTGAGGGGTTGTGATGGGCGGGATAGACGTCCTTGGCCTTCCCGTCGAGCCGTGTCATGCCGCACTGCGGTAAGTAGGCTTGGGATGGCGGGCGCGTCATCGCAAAAAAGGAACCTTCCGTGAAACGCATCCTCTTCGCAGCAGCAGGACTTCTGTCGCTGGCCGGCGCCGTGCAGGCCGCGACTCTTGACGACGTGAAGGCGAGAGGCGCGCTCAACTGCGGCGTGACGCAGGGCTTGCCCGGCTTCTCGAGCCCCAACGACAAGAACGAGTGGAGCGGGCTCGACGTGGACTTCTGCCGCGCCATCGCGGCGGCGATCTTCAACGATCCCTCCAAGGTGAAGTTCACCCCCCTCTCCGCCAAGGACCGCTTCACCGCGCTCACCTCCGGCGCCATCGACGTCCTGTCGCGAAACACCACCTGGACCATGTCGCGCGACACCACCCTGGGCTTCAACTTCGCGGGCGTCATGTATTATGACGGCCAGGGCTTCCTCATCCGCAAGTCGGTTGGGCTGAAGTCCGCCAAGGAGCTGCAGGAAGCCTCCATCTGCGTGCAGACGGGCACCTCCAACGAGCTCAACGTCGGCGACTATTTCCGCGCCAACAACATGAAGTATCGCGAGGTCATCGCCTTCGCGACCCTCGACGAGACGGTGAAGGCCTACGAATCGGGCCGCTGCGACGTGTTCACCTCGGACAAGTCCCAGCTCGCCGCGGTGCGCCTCAAGCTCACCAATCCGGCCGACCACGTCCTTCTGCCCGAGACCATCTCCAAGGAGCCCCTCGGCCCGCTGGTGCGCCACGGCGACGACCAATGGTTCGATCTCGTGCGGTGGACCTACTTCGCGCTGCTGAACTCGGAAGAGCTCGGCATCACCCAGAAGAACGTCGATGAGCAGGTGAAGTCCGAAAATCCGGACGTGAAGCGCCTTCTCGGCACCGATGGCAAGTATGGCGAGGGCATCGGCCTGACCCCGGACTGGGCGGTGCGCATCCTCAAGGCCACCGGCAATTACGGCGAGATCTACGATCGCAACGTCGGCCCCTCCACCCCCCTCGGCATCGAGCGCGGGCTGAACAACCTGTGGACCAAGGGCGGCATCCAATACGGCCCGCCCGTGCGCTGATCGCCCGAGGCATTCGCGTAACCAATAAAGGCGGCGGACGCGGGGCAAGCCCCGCGCCCTCCACCTCCAGAACACGGGGCCAAAGGCGCCGAACCTTTTCGGGGGCTACATGACTGACGTTCGCCTTTCCGGGCCTCCGCGACGCGAACGTCGCCGCTGGTCCTGGACGGATCCCAAGCTCAGATCCCAAGTGATCCAGATCGTTCTGGCACTGATCCTCGTCTGGCTGTTGTGGTCGTTCTACGCCAACGCCTCCGCCAACCTCGCCCGCCTCGGCATCGCCTCCGGCTTCGGCTTCCTCGACAACCGCGCCGGCTTCGCCATCAGCCAGACGCTGGTGCCCTACAACGAATCCATGAGCTACGGCCGCGCCTTCCTGGTCGGGCTGCTCAATACGCTGCTGGTGGCCTTCCTCGGCGTGATCTTCGCCACCCTGATCGGCTTCGTGATGGGCGTGGCGCGCCTCTCCAAGAACGTGGTCATCAAGGCGCTGGCCTCCGCTTATGTGGAGATCACCCGCAATCTGCCGCCCCTGTTCCAGATCCTGTTCTGGTATCTCGCCGTGCTCGCGGCCCTGCCCGGACCGCGCCAGAGCTGGGGCTTCGGCCTCCAGCCGATCTTCGGCGCCATCGGCTCGGGCCTCTCCGCGATCGGCCTCGGCGTCCTTGGCGGGCCCATCTCCGGGTTTGCCGCCGGGCTCGGCGCGCCGAGCGTGTTCGTCAACAACCGCGGACTGGTGCTGCCGCGCCCCATCTTCGAGGACGGCTCCATGGCCATCCTCTACGCTTTGATTGCGGCGCTCATCATCAGCTTCGTGCTGGCGCGCTGGGCGAAGAAGCGGCGCGAGGCCACCGGCCAGTTCTTCCCCGTGTTCTGGGCCACCCTCGGCCTCGTCATCGTGCTGCCGCTGGTCGCCTATCTTGCCGCCGGCTCGCCGGTAACGGTGGAAAAGCCCGAGCTGCGGGGCTTCAACTTCGTCGGCGGGCTGCGCGTCATCCCCGAGTTCGTGTCGCTGCTCCTCGCCCTCTCCATCTATACGGGCGGGTTCATCGCCGAGATCGTGCGCTCGGGCATCCTCGCGGTGTCCAAGGGCCAGTCCGAGGCCGCCCACTCCCTCGGCCTGAGGACGGGGCCGACGCTGCGCCTCGTGGTCATCCCACAGGCCATGCGGGTGATCGTGCCGCCCCTTACCAGCCAGTATCTCAACCTCACCAAGAACTCGTCCCTCGGCGTGGCGGTGGGCTACCCTGACCTGTTCGCGGTCTTCGCCGGCACCACCCTCAACCAGACTGGCCAGGCCATCGAGATCATCGCCGTGACCATGGCGGTCTACCTCACCATCTCCCTCGTCACCTCCGGCATCATGGGCTGGTACAACAAGCGCGTCGCGCTGGTGGAGCGGTGAGATGACGGATACGACCGCCCCCCTCCCCACCGGCCGCATGGCGCCCGTCACGCCCTTCGTCGCCTCGGTGTTCCGCGATCCCGAACCGGCCCCGGTCACGGCCCGCGGACCGGTGCGCTGGGCACGCGAGCACCTGTTCGGCTCGGTGCCGCAGGTGCTGCTCACCCTGTTCGGCGTCTTCCTGCTCTATGTCACCATCCCGCCGCTGGTGCAGTTCTTCCTCATCGACGCGGTGTGGACCGGCACCAATCGCGACGCCTGCCTCGCCGAGAAGATCGGCCGCCCGGTCGGCGCCTGCTGGCCCTTCATCTGGGCCAAGCTCGACCAGCTGATCTACGGCTTCTATCCGGCCAGCGAGCGCTGGCGGGTCAACACCGTCTATTGGATGGGCGCGCTGCTTCTGCTGCCGCTGCTCATCCAGAGCCTGCCTTATAAGCGGCTCAACGCCATCCTCTTCTTCGGCGTCTATCCGGTGGTGGCCTTCGTGCTGCTCACCGGCGGCAATCTCGACCTCCAGCGATTCTTCCTCGGCTGGCTGGGCGTGAACTTCTCCGCCATCGGCGGTCCCCAGGGCATCCGCGCCGGCTTCTGGCTCGACTACGCCTTGTCGACGATGCTGCTCACCTCCATCGCCTATGGCATCTCCCGCTTCCTCGCCGGACCCGAGGGCGGCCGCTCGGCGGCCCGCACCACCCTGAGCGTGCTCGGCGTGCTGGCGCTGGTGCTGCTGGCGGTGGACATCGACACCGGCCTGCCGCAGGTGGAGACGCGTCTGTGGGGCGGCCTTCTGGTGACGCTGGTCATCGCCGTCACCGGCATCACCGTGTCCCTGCCCTTCGGCATCCTCCTGGCGCTCGGGCGGCGGTCCAGCCTGCCGCTGGTGAAGTGGCTCTGCATCATCTTCATCGAGTTCTGGCGCGGCGTGCCGCTCATCACGGTGCTGTTCTTCGCCACCTACATGCTGCCGCTGTTCATGCCAGGCCGCTTCACCATCGACGGGCTGCTCCGCGCGCTGGTGGGCGTGGCGCTTTTCGCCTCGGCCTACATGGCGGAAGTGGTGCGCGGCGGCCTCCAGGCCATCCCCAAGGGCCAGTATGAGGGCGCCATGGCGGTGGGCCTGCGAAGCTCGCTGATGATGCGCCTCGTCGTCCTGCCGCAGGCGCTGAAGCTGGTGATCCCCGGCATCGTCAACAACTTCATCGGCCTGTTCAAGGACACGACGCTGGTCTTGATCGTCTCGATCTTCGACCTGCTCGGCTCCATGCGCGCCGCCTTCACCGACCCCAACTGGGCGTCGCCGACCACGCTGTTCACCGGCTTCGGCTTTGCCGGCCTCATCTATTTCGTCTTCTGCTTCGGCATGTCCCGCTACTCGATGGCGCTGGAAAAGCGTCTCGACCGGGCGCACAGGCACTGAAAGGGATACATCCGTGAGCGCAGATCCCATCATCGCCGCCGACGAGGCCTCCGCCCCCAAGATCGCCGTCGAGATGACCGGCGTGAACAAGTGGTACGGCGACTTCCATGTGCTGCGCGACGTGAACCTCACGGTCGAGCGCGGCGAGCGCGTCGTCATCTGCGGGCCGTCGGGCTCGGGCAAGTCCACCCTCATCCGCTGCATCAACCGGCTGGAGGAGCACCAGAAGGGCCGCATCGTGGTGGACGGCATCGAGCTCACCGACGATCTGAAACGCATCGACGAGGTCCGCCGCGAGGTGGGCATGTGCTTCCAGCACTTCAACCTGTTCCCGCACCTCACCATCCTGGAGAACTGCACCCTCGCCCCCATGTGGGTGCGCAAGATGCCGAAGAAGGAGGCCGAGGAACTGGCGATGCATTTCCTCGAGAAGGTGAAGATTCCGCACCAGGCGCAGAAGTACCCCGGCCAGCTTTCCGGCGGCCAGCAGCAGCGCGTCGCCATCGCCCGCGCCCTCTGCATGCGCCCGCGCATCATGCTGTTCGACGAGCCCACCTCCGCCCTCGACCCGGAGATGGTGAAGGAGGTGCTCGACACCATGGTGAGCCTCGCCCAGGACGGCATGACCATGCTGTGCGTGACCCACGAGATGGGCTTTGCGCGTCAGGTGGCGAACCGGGTGATCTTCATGGATGCCGGCCAGATCGTGGAGATGAACGAGCCCAACGCCTTCTTCTCCAACCCGCAGCACGAGCGCACCAAGCTGTTCCTCAGCCAGATCCTGCACTGAGGGGGCGGCCGGCTCTGCGCGGCCCGCCATCCGCTCCCACCCCCTCTCCCGCCGTCGCCCTCTGCCGCCCCTCTCCGCCGTCACCCTCCGGCTCGACCGGAGGGTCCATCTTTCCACCCGCTCAAACACGGGGAGAGCGCGACGGGCGGCGCCATGGGTCCTCCGGTCAAGCCGGAGGACGACAGCGTGGCGAGAGCGGTGGGACACGCGCGGGCGAGCGAGCGCTTTCTTCGTCGCCCTCCGGCTTGACCGGAGGGCCCATCCCTCCACCCGCTCAAACGCGGGGAAGAGTGGGACCCGAGGCGCCATGGGTCCTCCGGTCAAGCCGGAGGACGACGATCGGGAGGCACGGAGGAAGAGGGGCGCGGGCTGAGGGAGGGACGTTGGGCAACGGGATCGACTGCCCCAGGACCCGCCGCTCCGTCGTCCAGCCCCGCTACGTGACCGCCCGCGCGGCGCGGCGTTCGCGCAGGGCGAACTGCAGGTTGCGGATGTAGATGAAGGTGGAGAGCGCCTGGCCGGCGATGAACACCGGGTCCTTGCGGTAGAGCGCGTAGACCAGCAGCAGCGTGCCGCCGCCCAGCGAGAAGGTCCAGAACGCGAAGGGAATGACCGAGCGCTGCGCCCGCTCGCTGGCGATCCACTGCACCACGAACCGCATGGTGAACATGAACTGCGCGACCAGCCCCAGCAGCACCCACCAGTCGAACTGGTCGATGAAGACCTCGTGCAGGTAGGTGCCGATCTCCGACAGATAATAGATCATCAGCCGCGCTCCACCACCTGCGGCACGCGCCGGCGCCGGACCAGCCAGAACACCCCGAACAGATCGGCGATGCCCACCCAGAGGCGGTTCCAGAAGCCGTATTTGGAGACGCCATGCCAGCGCTCCCGGTCCACCACCTGCACGGTGCGGATCTCATAGCCCTCGCGGCGCACCAGCGCCGCCATGAAGCGGTGCAGGCCGTCGAACACCGGCAGGCGCAGATGCACCTCGCGCCGCACCGCCTTCAGGCCGCACCCGGTGTCCCGCGTGCCGTCATTGAGCAGCCCGCCGCGGATGCGGTTGGCAAGGCGCGACTGGAAGCGCTTGAAGCGCGTGTCCTTGCGGCCCTGCCGCTCGCCCTGCACCATCCCGACCGTGGGACCGCCGTCGTCCAGCGCCTTCACCATGGCCGGCAGATAGGCGGGGTTGTTCTGGCCGTCGCCGTCCAGCAGCAGCAGGATGTCGCCCACCGCGGCCCGCGCCCCGGTATCGACGCCCGCCGACTTCCCGCAGGATTTGGCGTGCACCAGAATGCGCAGATAGGGCCGCGTCGCAGCCGCACGGCGCAGGTTGGCGAGGGTCGCGTCGGTGGAGCCGTCGTCCACGAAGATCAGCTCGTAGGGCTCGAAGGAGAGCGCCTGATCGAGCTCGTCGATCAGCGGCAGCACGTTGTCCGCCTCATCCTTGACGGCGATGACCACCGACAGCCGGGGGGCTGCGGCGGCGTTGGAAATGGGGGAAGTCACTGTCTCGCCTCTTCGGCTGGAACGGCGGTGCTGCTGGGTGGGGCGGGCAGGAGGGCAGCGGGCAGAAGGCGGCCGAGCCGGCCCGCCGACGGGCCGGCCATGGGAATGACCGCCCCGTGTGCATCTACCGCGAACACGAGGCGGCGGGCGGCGAAGACCTTCACCATCCACAGGGAGAAGGCGGTGCCAAGGAAGGCGCCGGCCACCACGTCGCTCGGATAATGCGAGCCGAGGACCACCCGCGTCGCCGCCACCGGCACGGCCAAAAGCAGCAGGATGGTCCGCGCCCGCGGAAACAGCGCCGCAAACGCGACAGCGCAGGCGAAGGTGGTGGTGGCGTGGCCCGACGGGAAGGACGCGAAGCTCGACTTCCAGATGAAGAAGTCGAACGTCAGCTCCGGGTTGGGCCCGCGCATCATGAAGGCCGCATGGGGCCGTGGCCGGCCGAGCGCGTGCTTGATGATGGCGACGCCGAGCCCGATGGGCGCGATGGCGAGGAAGAGGAAGCCGAGCCGCGCGGCGACGCTCGCCGCGATCTGGCGGCTCACGGTGTCGCCCACCCGCGTCATCACCAGTGCATAGGCGAGGGAGAGGCCGAGCGGCCACAGCACCACGCCGCTGAAGCCGAGGTCGGTGATGCGCTCGCAGAAGATGATGAGCCACGCCGGCATCTTCAGCCGCAGGCCCGGCACCATGGGATCCACCAGAAGCATCAGCGCCACCACCAGCCCCACGGTGAGGGCGGCGAAGGCAAGTGCCTCCCAGGTGCCAAGGAAGCCGATGCGGGGCCGCGGCACACCGATGCGCCGGCGCCGCAGATAGACGAGCGCGTCGGCGATGGACTGCAGCAGCAGGCGCACGCTTTCTCCCGCCTGTCGCAGGACCTCGGCGGCCCGCGGCCCGGCGTCAGGTCCCCCGGGCGGCGTCACTGGGGGGCCTCGTCGGAGCGGAACACCGTGATGGATGTGGGGCGCCCGCCGTTATAGGTGAAGCCGGCGATGGTGGCGACGGCGTGATACTTCAACCCCAGAGCCGCCGCATGCTTCTCGAAGGCTGGGGTGAAGCGCTCGTCGAGGAAGGCCAGCGCGCAGCCGCCCTTCTTCAGCAGCGCCGCGGCCTCGTTGGGCAGGCCGTAATTGATCTGCGTCCCCACGAGGAACACCAGGCTCGGCTCCTGATAGGGGAAGGAGGCCACATTGGCCGCCGGGCAGCCCTGCTCCTTGACCACCGCTGCGAGGCGCTCGGAAATCCACAGGGCGCGCATCTGCGGCAGCATCACCTGCCAGACGGCGAGATAGAGCACGAGAGATCCGGCGAGCGCCGTGAGGAAGGCGCCTTCCATGCCGATCCGGGGAAAGGCGCGCGCCGCCCACCACAGAATGACGATGGCGAGCACCAGCAGCGGCCAGGCGGCGAGCCCGAACCCGCTGCCGAGATAGAGGTAGGCCGCCCCGAGCCCGATGGACAGGACGATGGCGAGCACCGGCCACAGCCAGACCAGCGCGGCGAGGCGGCTGCCGGCCTTCGCCAGGGCGCCGCGCTCCAGCGCCAGAGCGGAGAGGATGGCGAGGGCGGGATAGAGCGGCAGCACATAGTGCGGCAGCTTGGTCACGGCGATCTCGAAGGCGAGCCAGCTCGGCACCAGCCAGCACAGCAGGAAGCGGACCGCCGGCTCGCGCCGGTTGCGCCACGCAAACGGGGCGGCCATGGCGGCGAGCACAATGGAGGGCCAGAAAGTGCCCCAGACGGCAAGGAAATAGGTGCCCGGCGGCCCCCAGTGGCCTTCGGCGCCCTCCGCCACCTTGCCCAGCATGTCGACGCCGACCGCGTGCTGATAGAAGGCGCCGTTTGTCACGTAATAGATGGCGACGAACCAGGGCAGAACGAGCAGCAGGCACCACGGCAGGCCGAGCAGCGGCTTCAGCGGCCGCATGAAGCCGGCCGAGCGTTCCACCACCACGAGCGCTGCGATGGTGAGGCCGACGAACAGCGGCGCCATGGGCCCCTTCACCAGGATGCCGGCGGCGAGGGAGGTCCAGAAGATGAAGCCGAGGGGGAGATCGCCCTGCCGCTCGCCGGCCGGGCGCATATAGGCCCGCGCCAGCGCGCCCATGGAGCCGAGGATGGTGAAGAGCAGCACCGCGTCGGTCTTGGCGAGGCGTGCCTCGACCCCGAGCAGCACGCAGCCCGCCATCATCAGCCCGGCCAGCAGCGCGCCGCGGCGCGAGACGAAGACCAGCGCCGTCCAATAGGTGAGAAGCACCGCGCCGACGGCGGCAAAGAGCGATGGCAGGCGATAGAGCCAGATGGAGCCATGCGCCGAGGGACCGATCACCGCCTCTCCGGCCTTCACGCTGGCGGCCTGGAGCCAGTAGATGCCTACCGGCTTCTTGTGCCGGGCCTGGGTGTGGAAGCGGATGTCCACGTAATTGCCGCTCTCAAGCATCTGCTTGGTGGCCTGAGCGAAGCGGGCCTCGTCGCGGTCGATGGGCGAGAGCTGGAAGAAGCCTGGCAGGAAGGCGAGGAACGCCACCACCACGAGCAAGAGGATGGCGCGGCCATGGCGCGCCGACGCCCCGTCGAAGACATGCGCGAGGCGCGCCGGCAGGTCGAGGTCGAACGCCCGCCGCTTGTCGGACGCGGGCTCAGAGATGGCCATGCTTGTGTTTGGATCCGCTCGAATTGGGCGCGGACAATAGCAGAAACGCCCGTGCCGAAAAGGGCCGGACAAAGGGCGTAGGCAGACGCCCCCGGCCGGCGCGGACCAGATGGCGGTCAAACGCGGCGAACGAAAGGCAGGGCGGGACAACCAGCCTTCGCGCGGGCACCGGCCGGCTATTTGGTGAGGATAAGCTTGTTCTGGGCCGTAAGGCGCAGCTGGTAGGTGTGCTCGCCATGGGTGATGGTGACGAGCCGCCCGGCCGCGAAAAGGTCGCGGCTGTCGAGCTGCGCATCCATCATCGGAATGCTGCGACAGGTCGCATCCGCCGGCCGGAAGGTCCAGTCCTCACCCACCTCCGCGCCGCGCAGCTGGGCACCCCTGTGTTCGTGCCTGCTCATTTGAACCGCTCCAGATTTCGCATAGTCCGCCGACCTCGGTGACGCTGGCGGGTCCACTTTAGAAGCATTCAATACTCGAATACCATCATCCAAACCTTGAGTAATACATGCGGGCATCGAGATCAATCCCTTGCGGACGATCACGATGTCACGGCGCATGCGTTCGCGCGCACCGGCGCGCTCGAAACGCGCCTGCGTTGCAGATGCTCAGGTCTGAGGGATCGGGCCGCAGGCGCGGCCGCCGGGGCTAGGCCTCAGAAGGCCTTGAAGGTGATGATGGTCAGCGTGTCCTGGATGCCGGGGATCGTCTGGACCTGCTGATTCACGAAGTGGCCGATGTCGGTTTCGGGGTCCACATAGAACTTCACCAGAAGGTCGAACTCGCCCGCGGTGGAATAGATCTCCGAAGCGATCTCCGCATTGGCGAGGGCGTCGGCCACCTCGTAGGACTTGCCGAGCTGGCACTTGATCTGGACGAAGAAGGGAACCACGGCACGCTCCGCTGGCGGCAGGCCAATGGCCTCCGCATCAGGGCCCGAAGGGGGACCCGGCGGGGCCAAGGTGGACAAAACCGGCGGGACTGGCAAGGGTTGCCGCTCGCCGAGGCGGAGGCATCCAGTCCCATGTCGCGTTCCATTGCGTCGAGTTCCGATTCAGGCCTTCCGGTCGCGGCGCCGCCCATCCCCATCGCCCTGACAATTGCCGGGTCGGATTCCAGCGGCGGCGCCGGCATCCAGGCGGACCTCAAGACCTTTTCCGCCCTCGGCGTGTACGGCGCCAGCGTCATCACAGCCCTCACCGCCCAGAACACCCGCGGCGTCAGCGCCATCCACGACGTGCCGGACGATTTCATCGCCGCCCAGATGGATGCGGTCTTCGCCGACCTCGCCGTGAAGGCGGTGAAGATCGGCATGTTGTCGCGTCCCGGCGCCATCTCCACGGTGGCCGAGGGGCTGGACCGCCACAAGGCCCGCCCGGTGGTGCTGGATCCGGTGATGGTGGCGGCCTCCGGTTCCCGCCTCCTCACCGACGATTCGCTCGCGAGCCTCAAGGCGCTCCTCATCCCGGCGGCGGACCTCATCACCCCCAACCTGCCCGAGGCCGCCGCGCTGCTCGGCACCGAGCCGGCATCCGGCGAGGACGACATGCGCCGCCAGGGCGAGGCACTGCTTGCCCTCGGCGCCCGTGCGGTGCTGATGAAGGGCGGCCATGGCGAGGGACCTGAAAGCCTCGACCTCCTGGTGACACCATCCGGGACGACCCGCTTTTCCGCGCCGCGCCATCCCACCCGCAACACCCACGGTACCGGCTGCACCCTTTCCTCGGCGATCGCGTCCGGGCTCGCGCTGGGGCTGGATCTCACCGAGGCGGTGCGAGAGGCGAAGGCCTATATCACCGGCGCCATCGCGGCGGCCGACCTACTCCACGTCGGCGCGGGGCACGGCCCGGTGCACCATTTCTTCCGCCTGTGGGGTCGATAGGCGAAAATACCGCCCTTTCGGGAGCCGCTTGGCGGCGGCCTATTCCCTCCGTGCAAGCGGGGCGATATCGTCCGCCAGAGCGAACAGGCGTTCGATAGGAAGGATCGCTGGGTATGGCAGTCAAGGACCGCGGCGGCAGTTCCCTCGAAACCGGCGCCCAGGCGATCACCGGCCAGCTGGGCAAGACCATCCAGCGCCTGCGCAAAGCCTATAATCTCTCGCTCTCCGACCTCGCCGAGCAGTCGGGCGTCGCGAAATCCATCATCAGCCAGATCGAGCGCAACGAGACCAACCCCACCCTCGCCACGGTTTGGCGGCTGTCGCAGGCCCTCGACATGTCGGTGGAGCGGGTGCTCGCCTCCTCCGACGACGCGCCATTCGTGGAGAAGCTCTCGCGCGCCGACACGCCGATCCTCGTCTCCGAGGACGGGCTGATGCGCCTGTCCATCATCGGATGGATCAAGACGGTGGAGTGGCTGCAATATTACGATCTGGAAGCGGCCGCCGGAGGGGAGCTCGATTCCGACGGGCACCAGCGCGGTGCCGTGGAATGCCTCACCGTCATTTCCGGCACGCTGGAGGTGGACGTGGGCGGCATCGTGGAAACCGTCCGCGAAGGCGAGACGGTGCGTTACCGCTGCGACCGCCGCCACGTCATCCGCAACCGCGGCGAGGCGCCGGCCCGGGCCTTCATGGTGTGCCTGCTGAAGGCGGCCGTGCTTGAGTGACGGCCGGACCCCACGCGGGGTGCGGGAGGGGTAGCCCTCCCGCCGTCCGCCTCACTCGTCGGTCAGCGGGCCGAGGATGAGCATCTCCAGCTTCACCCAATTGGCGAGCTGGGCGTAGGTCAGCTTCTCCGCCTTGAGGTCCCAGTTGACTTCCGAGCGGGTCGGGCCGACGCACTGGTCCTTGCCGCCCTCGCCCTTCACCCTTTTGCAGGCGTCCTCGCTGTCGTTGTAGTAGACCCGCCCGTACAGGCCCGGCTTGGACTGGTCGGCGGCGGAAAAGAAGGCATCCGACTGGGCCTGCGCCTGCCCGCCGTCGAAGAAGGACTGGTCGGTATTCACCGCCTGCTCGTTCCAGCGCAGGTTGTATTCGTAATAGCCGGTATAGGGCCGCTTCTTGCCAGCCTTGTCGGTGAAGGTGTTCTCTTCCTCGACGAAGCGGATCGAGCCGGAGACCCGGTCGGTGAAGGAGCGGTCGGCCACCGTGTAAGTGAAGGTGACGCCGTTGGCATCGGTCAGCCAGTTGCCGAGTTCGTAGTCATAGTCGAGATTGCCCGACACCCGCGTCTCCGGCAGGAAGGAGAACGGGCCGGCGGCGAGCTGGGTGCGCTCGAAGCGCAGCGGGTCCGGGTTCTTCACCTGGATGGACACCAACTTGCCGTCCACCACGCGCGAATAGATCTTGGTGGCTTCCTTCTGCGCCTTGCGGAACTGCTCGCCCACCTCCCACCAGCGCGTCACGTTGCGGCCCTGGATGGACCCGCCGAAGGCGGAAGAGGTCTGGTTGCCCTTCACCACATCGATGCGCAGGCGGCCGGCATCGGGATTGTAGCGGCCGTTGGCGTCGATCTGCAGATCGCCCCGCATGATGGCCACCTCCCGCGCGATCTGCGACGGGTTGGAGGGGTTCATGACATCGAACTTCACCGAATAGACCAGGCTCTTGCCGGGGGTGCGCTGCACCGAGCCCTTCAGGATCATGAGGTCGGCCACGGAGAGATCGGAAATCTCGTAGAGATCGGTGCCGCTGGAGGAGCGCATGGAGCGGGAGTTGTAATCCACCGTCATGGCGCCAGTGAGCTTCGCCTTGTCGGCGGGAATTTCCTTCAGGGCCGGGCTCTGCTGGGCGAGCGCGGTGCTCGCCGCCAGAAGGCCCGCCGCGCAGGCAAGCGTGGCCGGCACGATGCGAATGGTCATCTCGGTCTCCCCTTCAGCGCCTCCGGCCGCAGCGCGGAGGCGAAATGCGCCGGCACCATGACGGAGCTTTCCTGAACGGCAGATGACGGAAAGCCGGTGGCCAAAGGTGGGCTAGAGCAGGCCCAGGTCGCGCAGCTCCCGGCTCAGGGCTTCGGGAAGGCCGGCGGCACCGGCGTCCGCGCCGAGATCGCGCGGCGCCTCCTTGGCGGCGAGATAGCGCCAGCCCTGGAACGGCCGCGACGGGCGCGGCTCCACCCGCACCACATCGGGATCGAGCACGAGGCCGCAGCGCCGCACGCCCTCTGCGTCCACGAAGGTGCGCAGGTCGAGGAGCTTCTGGCGCGCCGCCACCTCGCCCTTGATGACCCAATAGAGCGAGCCGCCGTCGAGCAGGTCGGCGCTGCGTGTGGGCACCATGCGGGTGACGTGTACCTGCTCGAAGGCGACGCCGGACTTGCGCGCGGCGGCGGCGCGGCCGGCGATCCACGCTTCCAGCTCGGCGATGGAAGTCGCCCCGACGCACAGCTTGAGGAGATGGAGCGCCATGCCGCGGCGGGAGCTACTGCGCTTCCGTCGGTGCCGCGCCCTCGCCGGAGGGTTCGCTGTCGGCGGCGGGCGGGGGGGCGCTCGGGGGCGCGGGCTGCGGCCGCGGACGGGGCGTTGCGGGACGCGAAGGCGCGGGATTGGCTGCGGGCGCGGCGGGCGGCGCCTGCACCGTCGGGGTGCGGGGCGGACGCGCCGGCGGCAGCGGGGCGGGCGGGGGCGGCTCGCTCTCTTCCACCGGAAGGTTGGCGGTGGGTGCGGCAGGCGGCACGGCCGCATGGGGGGCGGGGGCGCCGTCGGGCTGGCCGACGGAGAAGCCGAACGGCCCGGTGCGCGGCGGCGGCGCATTCAGGCTGCCGCGGTTGCGGGCGTTGCGGTCCCAGATGGGCGTATACTTGGCCACCAGCGCTTGGTAGCGGCCCTCGTTCATGTTGGCGAGGATGCGCGTCGGATCACCGAAAATGGCGGCCTGCGGGCAATAGGTGGCGGTGCAGCCGGAGAAATCCACCAGCGCCGAGGCCACCAGACCATATGGGTCCTGCTCCAGCGGGCGGCGCCAGGCGATGATGCGCTCGGTGAGATAGTCGGCCTTGCGGCGGCGGACGAACTCGAACGCATCCTCCACCAGCGCCATGCGGGCGCGCATCAGCGCCCGGCCGGCGGCCACCGTGTCGGGTCGCTCGAACAGCAGCACCTCGCAGACCGCGGTCAGCGCGGTATCGGCGACGAGACAGCCGAGGCCCGGCGACTGGGCCGCCGCGGCGTCCAACCCCGCCGCCCGAGCCTCCAGCGCCCGAGCCTCGGAAATGCCGGCGGCGATGATGATCTGCTTCAGCATGGCGCTGCCGACGGCGAGACCGCCCAGGAGGATGCCGATCAGCACCAGCACGGTGAGCGGGTTCTCGTTCGGCTCGGAGCGCACGAACAGGAGGAAGACGAAGACCGCGCCGATCACCAGCGACGCCAGCACCACCCAGCCGGGGACGTCGAAATTGGTGTTTACGATCCCAAGGACACGGTCGATCCATTCCATGACGGCGTCCTCCGCGACGCATTCTCTACTTCGCGCCGGGGCAAGGCCCGGCGCGCGGCCGGCTCCCGGTCCGCAACGAGGTGGGAAGGCCGGCATCCGGGGCGCGGATCATCATCCGGGCCGAACAGCAAGGCAACGCGGCGCACCCGCGCGCCGGCCATGGTAGAGACATTCCCCGGCTGCACCAGCGATCGCGCCATCGCGCGCGACCCCATCCACCGCAGATCCTGCGGCTCAGCGGGCGTGCAGCAGCGAGGGCTCGAACCCCCCGTAGAGATAGACGATGGCGACGGCGACCAGAAACACGGCGAGCGCCGTGCGCGCGACGCCCCAGCAGGAGCGGCGGTGAGAATAGCCTGGGCTGAGATTCATGATGGGATTGCGGCTCTTTCGACGGTGCCCCCGCGGGCCGACGCGCGTCCCGCAACGCACAATGCTTTAGGAATTTATCAACCTTTCGGCAAGGCCCCGCGCGAACCGTTCGCATCTGGCTGCCCTGCATTTTGTGCAGGGCCCGCCCTGCGCTAGGAAAGCGCCCATGAGCGCCGACCGACCCAGCGATTCCCCCTCCCCCGCGCCGCTTCCCGACGAGGAAGCGACCGCCACACTGCTGCTGCGATTCGCGGCGGAGGCGGGGGCCGGCAAGAGCTTCGGCCCCATGGACGCGGCGATGGCGCTGATGCCGAAGGCGGAATGGCAGCGCGCCCTGCCCGTGGTGCGACGGGTCGCTGTGCGCCTCGCGCTCGAAGGCCGGCTGATGATCTATCGCAAGGGCAAGGCGGTGGACCCCACCGACTTCCGCGGCGTCTACCGCATCGGCGCGCCCCGCGACGAGTGAGGTCAGGGCGCCGGGAAGAGCGCGCTGGTCTGGCCCGAGATGTAATAGGCGACCAGACCGACCCACTCCTTCACGGCGATGTCCGCCATGTCGAGGCCGCTCGCGGTGCGCGAGAAGGCATCGTCCAGCAGGTCCCGCCCCGCGGTGCGGAAATCCACCGGATAGGCCGTCACGTCGAACCCGGCCTTGCGGAAGCAGCCCATGGCGCGCGGCATGTGGAAAGCGCTGGTCACCAGCAGCCAGCGCTCGCCCGGCCTGGGCTTGAGCACCTCCTTGGCGAAGGTGGCATTCTCTGCCGTGTTGCGCGATTTGTCCTCGAACTCTACGCGGTTCTCGGGAATGCCGAGATCGGGCAGCACCAGCTGCATCATGCGCGCCTCGGTACCGACGCCGTCCGAGAACAGCCGCCCGCTGCCGCCGACGAAGGCGAGCCGCGCCTGCGGATACTGCCGCGCCAGCGCGCCGAAGGCGATCACCCGCTCGCCGGCATTGGCGAAGGCCGGCACCCCTCGCGCAAGCCCCACCTCGGGCACCTCCGCGCCACCGAGAAGGATGATGCCGGTCACCGGCGCATCGCCGCGATAGATGGGAAAGCGCTCCTCCAGCGGGCTCATGAGATAATTGGCGAGGGGCGAGAAGCCCACCACCAGCCAGCCGACGATGGCGACGCCGAGCAGCGTCAGCCCGGCCCGGCGCAGACGCGCCAGCGCCAGAACGAGGCCGGCGACAGCCAACAATGCCAGCGCGTTGGACGGCGCCACGAGGAACCAGAACACCTTGGCGGCGGTGAAGAAGGAATCCATGCCGTCTCCGGGCGCGAAAGAGCCGAGGGCGGCCTCAGGCGAGCTCGACCACCTTGCCTTCGCGCAGGGTGACGCGCCGGTCCATGCGCGCCGCAAGGTCGAGATTGTGCGTGGCGATGAGTGCGGCGACGCCGGTCGCCCGCACCAGCTCGGTCATGGCGCCGAAGACGTGATCCGAGGTCTTGGGGTCGAGATTGCCCGTGGGTTCGTCCGCCAGCAGCAGGCGGGGTGCGTTGGCAAGCGCGCGGGCGATGGCGACCCGCTGCTGCTCGCCGCCCGAGAGCTCCGAGGGGCGATGGGTGAGCCGGGCGCCGAGGCCGAGATAGGAGAGCAGTTCCTTCGCCCTTTTGTCCGCCTCGATCCGGCTGAGCCCGCGGATCATCTGCGGCATGGAGACGTTCTCCAGCGCGGTGAATTCCGGCAGCAGGTGGTGGAACTGGTAGACGAAGCCGATGGCGAGGCGGCGGATGCGGGTGCGCTCGGCATCCGGCAGGCGGGCGGTGGGCGCGCCGTCGATGAACACCTCGCCGGCGTCGGAATGCTCCAACAGTCCGGCGATGTGGAGCAGCGTCGACTTGCCCGAGCCCGACGGAGCGACCAGCGCCACCGACTGGCCCTGGGCGATGGCGAGGTCGGCGCCGCGCAGGATCTCCAGCGCCGCCTGCCCCTGCGCGTAGCGCCGCACGACGCCGGTGAGCGCGAGGGCGAGGGGCGGCCGGCCGGCGGAGGAGCCGGGCGCCGAGGTGCGGCCTTGGGGCGGAGCGTGCATGTCCATCACTCGTACCTCAGGGCTTCCACCGGATCGAGCCGCGCCGCCCGCCAGGACGGATAGAGGGTGGCGAGGAAGGACAGAGCCAGCGCCATCAGCACCACGGAGGCAGTCTCGCCGAAGTTCATCTGGGCCGGCAGGCGGCTGAGATAATAGAGCTCGGGGGAGAACAGCTCGGTGGCGGTGAGCCAGGAAATGAACTGGCGGATGCTCTCGATGTTCAGGCAGACCACAACGCCCAGCAGCAGGCCCGACACTGTTCCGACCACGCCGATCGAGGCGCCGGTGATGAGGAAGATGCGCATGATGGCGCCCTGCGTCGCGCCCATGGTGCGCAGGATGGCGATGTCGTGGCCCTTGTCCTTCACCAGCATGATGAGGCCGGACACGATGTTGAGCGCCGCCACCAGCACGATCAGGGTGAGGATGAGGAACATGACGTTCCGCTCCACCTGCAGCGCGCCGAAAAATGTGGCGTTCCTGACCCGCCAGTCCACGAGGTAGACGGGCCGCTCCGCCGCGCTCTGCACCGCGCCGCGCAGCTCGGCCACGTCGTCGGGATTGTCGAGATAGACCTCGATGGCGTTCACGTCGGCGTTGCGGTTGAAATAGGCTTGGGCCTCCGCCAGCGGCATGAAGACGAAGGCGCTGTCATATTCGGACATGCCAACCTCGAACACCGCGGCGATCTTGTAGACCTTGATGCGCGGCGAGGTGCCCATGGGCGTCACCGCGCCGCGCGGCGCAACGAGGGTGATGTTGTCGCCCGCCCTGAGCGACAATTGGTCGGCGAGGCGCTTGCCGATGGCGATGCCCTGCCCCTGGTCGAAATTCTCCAGCGTGCCCTGGCGGATGTTGTTGGACACCGAGGGCAGGCCGCGCAGGTCCTTTTCCGCCATGCCGCGCACCAGCACACCGGACGCGCCGAACGGCGAGGAGGCGAGCGCCTGCCCCTCCACCAGCGGCACCGCGAGGCGGATGCCATTGAGCTTTGAGATGCGCTCCGCCACCGACTTGAAGTCGGTGAGCGGGCTCTCCAGCGGCTGCACGAGCACGTGGCCGTTGAGGCCCAGGATCTTGCCGAGCAGTTCCTGGCGGAAGCCGTTCATCACCGCCATCACGATGATGAGGGTCGCCACCCCCAGCATGATGCCGAGGAAGGAAAAGCCCGCGATGACCGAGATGAAGCCCTCCTTGCGGCGGGCTCTCAGATAGCGCAGCGACAGCATCCATTCGAACGGCGCAAAGGGGCGCGTGCCCGCGGCGTCCTCGCCCGCCTTGGCCGTCGATGCTGCTGCCGTCATGCCTTCAGCCTCTCAAGGATGTCGCCGGGCGCGATCAGCTCGCGGGAGCCGTCCACGCGGCGCTTCAGTTCCACCTTGCCCTCGGCGAGACCCTTGGGCCCGACCAGGATCTGCCACGGCAGGCCGATCAGGTCGGCGGTGGCGAACTTGGCCCCCGCCCGCTCGTCCGTGTCGTCGTACAGCACGTCATATCCTGCCGCCGTCAACGCGGCGTAAAGTTCGCCGCACGCCGCTTCGGTGGCGCTGTCGCCGACCTTGAGGTTCAGAATGCCCACCTGGAAGGGCGCGACCGCGTCCGGCCAGATGATGCCTGCCTCGTCGTGGGACGCCTCGATCATGGCGGCCACGAGGCGCGAGGGACCGATGCCGTAGGAGCCCATGTGGATGGTGTGCTCCTTCCCGTCCGGACCGAGCACCTTGGCGCCGAACGGCTCGGAATATTTGGTGCCGAAATAGAAGATGTGGCCCACCTCGATGCCCCGGGCGGCGAGGCGCCGCGGCTCGGGAATGGCGTTGAAGGCGGCCTCGTCATGCTTCTCGGACGTGGCGGCATAAAGCTGCGTCCACCGGTCGAATACGCTCTGCAGGCCGGCCGCATCATCGAAGTTCACATCCGCGGGAGGCGGCGCCATGTCGAGATAGTCACCGTGGCAGAACACCTCGCTCTCGCCGGTGGAGGCGAGGATGATGAATTCGTGGGAGAGGTTTCCGCCGATCGGTCCCGTGTCCGCCACCATGGGAATCGCCTTGAGGCCCATTCTCGCGAAGGTGCGCAGATAAGCGACGAACATCTTGTTGTAGGAATGGCGGGCGCCGGCCGCGTCGAGGTCGAAGGAATAGGCGTCCTTCATCAGGAATTCGCGCGAGCGGTAGACGCCGAAGCGGGGGCGCACCTCGTCGCGGAACTTCCACTGGATATGGTAGAGGTTCAGCGGCAGCGCCTTGTAGGATTTCACGTAGGCGCGGACGATCTCGGTGATCATTTCCTCATTGGTCGGGCCGTAGAGCATCTCGCGCTCATGCCGGTCCCGGATACGTAGCATCTCCTTGCCATAATCGTCGTAGCGCCCGCTCTCGCGCCACAGGTCCGCCGACTGGATGGTGGGCATCAGCATCTCGATGGCGCCGGAGCGGTTCTGCTCCTCGCGGATGATGGCGCACACCTTGTTCAGCACCCGATGGCCGAACGGCAGCCACGCGTAGATGCCGGCAGATTCCTGCCGGATCATGCCCGCCCGGAGCATCAGGCGATGCGAGACGATCTCCGCCTCCTTCGGCACTTCGCGCAGGATGGGGAGAAAATAACGGGACAGGCGCATCGGCGGGGCTCGGCCTCTGGAGCGGGACGGGAGACGGGTGGCGGAGTGAAAGCGGATGGGGACGCAAAACACAAGAGCGGCGCAATATTGATGGTATTTTAAAACCATAATGCGCTGCAGCAAACCGCTTATTGCGGCGCAAGGATGACAAACGACAGATTCTTGTTCTATTTTCACGGCGCACAAGAAAGGGGACCGTCACCGGCCGGCCAGATGGCGGGTGAACGCGGTCCGGGTCTCGGGAGGAATCGAAGCAAAAAAGCCGACCGACGACCGCCTCTTGGCTCAAGCCTCTTGGCGCATACGGAATCGGCAACACGGATTGGCCGCGCGGCCACCAAGAGCGGACTGAGATCCGCAGGCGGCGCAGGACCCGTGGATTAAAAAAGGCGAGGCCCTTTCGGGGCCTCGCCTTTTTCTTGTCCGCACCAACCCGGCGCGGCTCAGCGCCCCGGCGCGAACATCAGCCTCACATAGGCGCGGAATTGCAGCACCTGTCGCGGCAGGATGGTGGGGTCCTGTAGCGCCCGGCCAAGAATGAGTGCACCTTCCACCAGCGTGGCCAGCATGTCGGCGAGGGCATCGACATCGACCTCCTCCCGCGGCGGATGGCTCCGGGCGATCAGCTCGAAGCGGGCCCGGAAGCGGTCGCGCCACGCCAGCATGGACGAGGCGTTCAAATCCCGGATCTCCCGGTTGAACAGCTGATCCTGGTAGCAGAACGAGGCAGCAAGGCAGCCGGGGTGCGCCTCCGGGAGCTGCGCCATGGCCTCGGCGAACAGCTTGAGGGCGATGAGGAGGCCATGGAGGGGGTCCTCGTCGAGTTCGTCCGCCCGGCGGAAGAGATCGTCGAGCAGCGCCCGGTCGTGCTCCAGGTAACGCAGCATCAGGGCCTTGGCGAGTTCGCCCTTGTCCCTGAAATGATAGAAGAAGCCACTCTTGGTGATGCCGACCGCGGAGATCAGCTCCTCGATGGAGGTGGATGCGAAGCCTTTGGCGAGAACCGCCTGCTCCGCGAGCGCGAGAATTCGCTCACGGGTGTCGCTGCCCCTGCGCGGCGCCTGCTCCAGCATGAACGAACTTTACCATAGGTAGGGTTGACAGCCCAGCCAGCGCTCGCTGCGGCCGATGCTCCGCAAGGCAGATCGGAAAGAGTGAAGCGGGCGCAATATCTTGGCGGAAAGAAGAGCCGACTTGACCACGAGTGGGCTGGATGCCCCCGGCCGATCCGCGCATCGTCCCGGCCATCCCGGCGCGTCCGCCCCGAACGGGCTGAGCCGCCGTCGTCCTTCCATGGAGATGGGAATGTGCAAGTACCGCACCGCATTGCCGCAACTGGCCGACCGCCTGTTCCTCATGGACGGAGGGCTCGAAACCACCCTCGTCTTCCACGAGGGCATCGACCTGCCGTTCTTCGCTGCCGCTGACCAATTGAAGGACGCGGCCGGCACGGAACGCCTGCGGCGCTATTACGACCGCTATGCCCGGCTCGCCGCCGAGGCGAGCCTGGGCTTCGTTCTCGATTCCCCCAACTGGCGGTCGAACCCCGACTGGGGCGAGAAGATGGGGCTTTCCCGCGCCGAGCTCGAGGACATCAACCGCCGCGGCGTGGCGCTCATGGAGGAGGTCCGCGCCCGGCATGAGCACGAGAATGCGCCCATGGTGGTTTCGGGTGTCGTGGGGCCGCGCGGCGACGGCTACCGGACGGATGGCGCCATGAGCGCCGCCGAGGCCCGCGACTACCACGGCTGGCAAGTGGGCATCTATGCGACCACCGGCGCCGACATGGTGGCGGCCTATACGCTCAACTATGTGGAGGAGGCCATCGGTATCGTCCAAGCCGCACAGCACGCCGGCCTGCCCGTTGCCATTTCCTTCACGCTGGAAACCGACGGGCGGCTGCCCTCCGGCCAAACGCTGAAGGATGCGATTTTTCAGACCGATGCCGCCACCGGCTCGGCGCCGGCCTATTACCTTATCAACTGCGCCCATCCGAACCACTTCGCCCATGTGCTGGAGCCCGCCGAGGACTGGACCGGCCGGTTGCGCGGCCTGCGCGCCAACGCCTCGCGCCGCAGCCACGCCGAATTGGACGCCGCGCCCGACCTCGACGCCGGTGATCCGGTGGAACTCGGCCAGCTCTATCGCGGGCTGCGCGCCCGGCTGCCCCAGTTCACCATTCTGGGCGGCTGCTGCGGCACGGACCACCGCCATGTGGAGCAGATCCGCTTTGCCTGCACCGGGGTGGCAGCGGCGGCATAGGGCGTTGATTTCGCGGGCCTTGGATTTCGTGGGCCGGCATCCGCAGCGCTGGACGACGATCTAGTAATTGGCCCACAGCCCTGGACTGGCGATTTCGGCGAGGTTGCCGTCCGGGTCGCGGAAATAGAGGCTGGTCGAGCCCTTCGGCCAGTGCACCTCGCCCTCGATGGCGACACCAAGGGCGGTGAGGCGGGCCCTCCAGGACTCGATGTCCGCTGCTGCAGCGGCAAAGGCGAAATGCAGCCGCCCTCCCCCGTCATGCGGGGGAATGGCGCCGCCGAAGGGCAGCGCGATGGCCTCGTCCGCCGTTCCGCGCAGAAACAGCAGCAGCACGGTCTCGCCCACCGGATAGGCGACGAAGCGCGCATCGGCGAGCATGGGGGAAAGGCCGAGGACGTCCTCGTAGAAGCGACGGGCGCGTGCCAAGTCGTCCACGTACAGGCCGGTCTCGACCACGCGGCCGAGCGGCGGCGGCGCGGCAAGCCCGGCGCCTTCCCCCTCAGCCATCGCCCGGGATCACCAAAGATTGAGGGTGGCGCGGGCCTCTTCGGACATGCGGCCCTGATCCCATGGCGGATCGAAGGTGATGTCCACCTTCACGTCGGACACCCCCGGCACGGCCGAGACGGCGCTCTCCACCATGCTCGGCAGCTCGGCTGCGGCCGGACAATTGGGCGTGGTGAGGGTCATTTCCACGGCAACGGTGCGCGCGTCGGAAATGTCCACTTTGTAGATGAGCCCGAGTTCGTAGATGTCGACGGGAATTTCCGGATCGTAGACGGTCTTCAGCGCACCCACGATGTCATCCGTCAGGCGGGAAAGCTCCGCCTCTGGGATGGTGGACTGGATCTGCGGCTGATGAGCCGCCTCAATCGACTTGGTCTCGGTCATGCGAACAAATCCTGCGCCTTGACGAGGGCGTCCACCAGACGGTCCACGTCGGCGCGCGTGTTGTAAAGAGCAAAGGATGCGCGGCACGTCGCTGAAGCACCATATCGGGCCAAAAGCGGCTGGGCGCAATGGGTGCCGGCCCGAACCGCGACGCCGTAGCGGTCGATGATGGTGGCCACGTCGTGCGGATGTGCGCCCTTCATCTCGAAGGAGATGATCGCCCCCTTGTCCGGCGCGGTGCCGATGATGCGCAGGGAATTCAGCGCCCGCAGGCGTTCGTGGGCATAGAGCGAGAGCGCGTGCTCGTGCGCGGCGATGGCGTCGCGGCCGATGGACTGGACATATTCCATTGCCGAGCCAAGGCCGATGGCCTGAACGATTGGAGGCGTTCCAGCCTCGAAACGATGGGGCGGCACGCCATAGGTGACGAAATCCTCGGTCACTTCGAGGATCATCTCGCCGCCGCCTTCGTAGGGCGGCATGGTCTCCAGCAGCGCCTTCCGGCCGTAGAGCAGGCCGATGCCCGTGGGTGCATAGAGCTTGTGGCCGGTGACGGCGTAGAAATCCACGTCGAGGTCGATCACGTCCACCGGCATGTGGACCACGGCCTGGCAGCCATCCACCGCCACCAGCGCCCCCACCTCATGGGCCGCCTTGGCGATCTCCTTGATGGGCGTGACCGTGCCCAGCACGTTGGACATGTGGGTGATGGCGACGATCTTGGTGCGCTCGGTCAGCAAGGCCTTGAAAGCGTCGAGATCGAACGAGCCATCCTCGCGCACCGGCGCCCACTTGATGACGGCCCCCTTGCGCTCGCGCAGGAAATTCCAGGGCACGATGTTGGAATGGTGCTCCATGATGGAGAGCACGATCTCGTCGCCCGCCTGAATGGACTGGCCGAGGGACGACGCCACCGTGTTGATGGCGCCCGTTCCCGAGCGGGTGAAGATGATCTCGTCCACGCTGGCCGCATTGAGGAAGCCCCGCGCCGTCTCGCGCGCCTGCTCGAAGGCCTCGGTCGCGGCATTGGCGAGATAGTGCAGGCCGCGGTGGACGTTGGAATATTCCCGCTCGTAGGCGGTGACCATGCGGTCGATGACCTGCCGCGGCTTCTGCGCCGAGGCGGCATTGTCGAGATAGGTGAGCGGATGGCCGTTCACCTCCAGCGCCAGGGCCGGGAAATCCGCGCGCACCCGCTCCACGTCGAAGGAGCCATTGGCGACGGCGGGGTGAGGCTGCGTCATGACAAAGTCCTCAATGAATTTCGGTCGTCATCTCAAGCTGGCGACGTCGCACCTGCCTCACCGTTGCCCTCCGGCTCGACCGGACGGGCATCCGCTGGCCAGGCGGCACGATGGATCCTCCGGTCAAACCGGAGGATGACCGGCGCTAGAGGTCAGCAGCGCGCCCTAGGCGAGGGCCCGCCCTAGGCCGCCCGCTTCGCCAGCCAGGCCACCATCCGGTCCATCAGCAGCTCGCGCAGCGCCTCGCTCTCCACCTGCTCAACCGCCTCGCCGACGAAGGCCTGGATGAGCAGCAGCTCGGCCTCGGCCTGGGGCAGCCCGCGCGAGCGCAGGTAGAAGAGCATCTTGTCGTCCAGCGCCCCGACGGTCGCGCCGTGGCCGCACTGGACGTCATCGGCGAAGATTTCCAATTCCGGCTTGTTGTCCATTTCGGCCGCGTCGGAGAGCAGCAGAGCCTTGCTCATCATCCGCCCGTCGGTCTTCTGGGCATCGCGGCGCACCACGATCTTGCCCTGGAAGACGCCGTGGGACGCGTCGGCCAGCACCGTCTTGAACAGCTCGCGGCTCTCGCAACCCGCCACCGCATGGTCGAGGAGGAGCGTGGTGTCGGCGTGCTGGCGGCCGCGGGCGAGGGTCACGCCGCTGAGGCTGCCCTGGGCACCGGTGCCGGCGAAGCGCCCGTAGACGCTGAAGCGCGAGAGCGCCGCGCCCTGGGCCAGGGAGAAATGGTTGAGCTTCGCGCCCCGTCCCATCTCCAGCATCAGCGTGCCGAGATGGAGTGCCGCGTCGCCCTCCTCCTGAAGACGCACGAGATGCACCGTTGCCCCATCGCCCACCACCAGCTCCATGGCGTGATTGGCGTGGTAGGCGACGCCGACGGTGCCGGAGAAGCTCTCCACCAGCGTCACCTCCGCCCCGGCCCCCACCACGATGACGGTGCGGGTGAAGCCTGCGGCGGGCTTGCCGCCGGGAAAGGCGTGGGCGAGGTGGACGGGACGCGCCACGCGCGCCCCCGCGTCGACGTGGAGGGTGAGCCCCTCCTTGAGAAAGCCGGTGTTGAGCGCGAGGGCCGCGTCGTAGCGGTCCGGCGACAGCGCGCCGATGCGATCCGCGAGCGGGTCGGCAGCGGCGATGGCGCTGTCCAGCGGCAGAGCGGCGACACCTTCCGGCAGCGCTGCGAGATCCGACGCCCCGCGGGCGAAGGCGCCCGCCACGAACAGGATGCGCGCGGCGTCCGGCACGCTGGGCACCAGTGCGAGGGCCTCGGCCTCAGCGGCTGCGTCGGGCGCGGTCGAGAGGGGCGGCACATCGCGCACGGCAGCGCGCAGGTCCGTGTATTTCCACTCCTCCACCCGCCGGTGCGGCAGGCCATGGGCGCGGAAGGCGTCGAGCGCAGCGCGCCGCACTTCGCCGATGCGGCCCTGCCCTGCCTCGGCATCGAGCGTCGCCTGGAGGGTCAGAGCCAAAGCCTCCTCGGCCGCGGTGCGGACGGGACGGAGGGGCGTGCGAACGGGAGCATCCATGGCGCTCACGCCGCGTCCTGCTCGTAGGCGGCATAGCCGGATTCTTCCAGCTCCAGCGCCAGCTCCTTGCCGCCGGAGCGGACGATGCGGCCCTTGTGCATCACGTGCACCACGTCCGGGATGATATGGTCCAGGAGGCGCTGATAGTGGGTGATGACCAGCATGGAGCGCGTGGGCGAGCGCAGGGCGTTCACCCCGTGGGCCACCACCTTCAGCGCGTCGATGTCGAGGCCGGAATCGGTCTCGTCAAGGATGCAGAGCTTCGGCTCCAGCAGCGCCATCTGGAGGATTTCGTTGCGCTTCTTCTCGCCGCCGGAAAAGCCCACGTTGACGCCGCGCCGGAGCATCTCGGGCGACATGCCGAGGTCGGGCGCCTTCTGGCGCACCAGCTTGAGGAAGTCCGGAGTCGAGATCTCTTCCTCGCCGCGGGCCTTGCGCTGCGCATTCATCGCGGCGCGCAAGAAGGTCATGTTGGCGACGCCGGGAATTTCGATGGGATACTGGAAGGCGAGGAACAGCCCCGCCGCCGCCCGCTCTTCCGGTGCCAGTGCGAGGATGTCCTGGCCGTCGAAGGTCACGCTGCCGTCCGTCACCTCATAATCCGGCTTGCCGGACAGCACATAGGACAGCGTGGACTTGCCGGAGCCGTTCGGCCCCATGATGGCGTGGATCTCGCCATCGGGGATGGTGAGGTTGAGGCCCTTCAGGATCTCGTTGTCGCCGATGCTGGCGTGAAGGTTCTTGATTTCGAGCATTGCTGTGTCCGTTGAGGTCGCATCGTGCGCCGCGGCCGAAACGCCGCGCGCAGCGAGAAAAGTGCGCGCCGGCCACGCCGGCGCGGGTTTAGCCCACCGAGCCTTCGAGACTCACCGCGATCAGCTTCTGCGCCTCGACGGCGAACTCCATGGGCAATTGCTGGAGCACGTCGCGGACGAAGCCGTTGACGATCAGGGCCACCGATTCCTCCTGTGAGAGGCCGCGCTGGAGGCAGTAGAAGAGCTGGTCTTCGGAAATCTTGGAGGTGGTCGCCTCGTGCTCGAACTGCGCCGAGGCGTTCTTGGCCTCCATATAGGGCACGGTATGCGCCCCGCAGTGGTTGCCGATGAGCAGCGAGTCGCAGTTGGTGAAATTGCGCGCGCCGGTGGCCCGGCGATGCGCCGAGACAAGGCCTCGGTAGGTGTTGTCCGAATGCCCGGCGGCAATGCCCTTGGAGATGATCCGGCTCGACGTGTTCTTGCCGAGGTGGACCATCTTCGTCCCGGAATCCACCTGCTGGTGGCCGTTGGAAATGGCGATGGAATAGAACTCGCCCTGGGAATTGTCGCCGCGCAGGATGCAGCTCGGATATTTCCAGGTGATGGCCGAGCCGGTTTCCACCTGGGTCCAGGAGATCTTGGAATTGTCGCCCCGGCAATCGCCCCGCTTGGTGACGAAATTGTAGATGCCGCCCTTGCCGTCCTTGTCGCCGGGGTACCAGTTCTGGACGGTGGAATACTTGATCTCGGCATCCTTCAGCGCCACCAGCTCCACCACGGCGGCGTGCAGCTGGTTCTCGTCGCGCTGGGGCGCGGTGCAGCCTTCGAGATAGCTCACGTAGGAGCCCTCGTCGGCGATGATGAGCGTGCGCTCGAACTGGCCGGTGTTGCGCTCGTTGATGCGGAAATACGTCGACAGCTCCATCGGGCAGCGCACGCCAGGCGGGATGTAGACGAACGAGCCGTCGGAGAAGACCGCCGAATTCAGCGTCGCGTAAAAATTGTCCGACACCGGCACCACCGAGCCGAGATACTTCTTCACCAGCTCGGGATGTTCGCGGATGGCTTCGGAGATGGGCATGAAGATCACGCCCGCCTTGGCCAATTCCTCCTTGAAGGTGGTGGCCACCGACACGCTGTCGAACACCGCATCCACCGCCACGCGCGAGCCGCTGGCCCCCTCGATGCCGAGCAGCGCATCACGCTCGCGCAGCGGGATGCCGAGCTTCTCGTAGGTCTTGAGGATCTCCGGGTCGATCTCGTCGATGGACTTGGGCGCGGCCTTGGGTGCCGAGTAATAATAATAGTCCTGGAAGTCGATGGCCGGGTAGCTCACCCGCGCCCAGGTGGGCTCTTCCATGGTCAGCCAGCGCCGATAGGCGTCGAGCCGCCATTCCAGCATCCATTCCGGCTCGGTCTTGCGCGCCGAAATGTAACGGATCGTGTCCTCGGACAGACCCTTCGGCGCCTTCTCGCTCTCGATATCGGTGACGAAACCGTACTTGTACTGGTCCACGTCGATCGCGCGGACGCGTTCGACCGTTTCCTGAACCGCAGGCATCTTCTCATCTCCTCTCCCGCGCGGGGTCAAGGCCCGCGGGTCAAGTCACGTCTTCGGTTCCCGGCCGCCCATGATGGACGGCCCAAACTTAAATCCTCGCCGGCATCAGGCCGCGCAGCTGGCGCGGCGCCTCAGGTCCGACACGGCCTTCGCGATGGCCGTCACCACCGCATCCACATCGGCGTCGGTGCTCGACCAGCCGAGAGACAGGCGGATGGCGCCGGCCGCTTCGTCGTCCGGCAGGCCCATGGCCGCCAGAACGTGGGACGCGCCGACCTTTCCCGACGAACAGGCCGAACCGGCGCTTACACTCAAGTGGGCAAGATCGAGGGCAATCACCAGTGTCTCGGCGCGAAGTCCGGCAAATGTGAGCATGCTGGTGTTGGGGAGGCGATCCACGCCGGACGCGACGACCCCCGCCCCTGCAACGCTGGCGAGCACCGCCCGTTCCAGCCTGTCGCGCAGGCCAGCGAGGCGGACCGTCTCCGCATCGAGGCTCGCGCGGGCAGCCGACGCGGCCGCGCCGAAGCCGCAGATGGCCGGGCCGTTCTCCGTGCCCGCCCGCCGGCTGCGCTCCTGCCCGCCGCCACTCAGCAGCGGCGCGGTGCGATGATCGGGTCCCGCCGCCACCAAGGCGCCTATGCCCGGCGGCCCGCCGAGCTTGTGCGCCGAAAGCGCGAGGAAATCGGCGCCCAACGCCGTCATATCCACCGCAATGCGCCCGGCCGCCTGGACGGCGTCGCAGAAGACGATGCCGTCGGCGGCATGCACCAGCGCCGCCGCCTGAGCCACCGGCTGGATTACGCCGGTCTCATTGTTGGCCGCCATCAGCGCCAGCATGGGGCGCCGCCCGGTCGCCCGGTGACGGGCGATCGCCAAGGCGAGGGCGTCGAGATCGAGCCGGCCGGCGCCGTCCACAGGGAGGATTTCGACCGCGTCGTCCGCGAACCGGTGCCCACGCAGCACGGCGGGATGCTCCACCGCGCTCGCCAGCAGCACCTGGCAGGGCCTTGCGCGGCCGGCGATCTCTACAGCCGGGTGAAGCGCGAGCGCCGCGGCTTCGGTTGCACCGGAGGTGAAGACGACGGCGCGCGGCGGGGACCCCACAAGGCGTGCGACTTCGGCCCGCGCTGCCTCGATTCGCGTGCGGGCCGCGCGTCCTTCGGCATGGACCGATGAGGCGTTGCCGCCCGCATCCAGCGCCGCGACCAGCGCCGCCCGCGCCTGCGGCCGCAGCGGGCTCGTGGCATTGTGATCGAGGTACGCGCGGGTCCGCACAGCCGCGGCGCCCAACGCCGTCGCCGCCTCAGCCGAACCGTGCCGGCCTTGCGATCCCAAGTCGCCGCCCGCGCTCATCTCCGCCTCCCGATCCCTCGTGCGCAACGCATCCGGGACCCGCGCCAGACTTGCAATTGCCGGCAATCTCGGTCATAGGTCAAACTTCACCCGTTCTCGCAATGCAGCGCCTTTCGGTTTGCGCAGCCGGCGGGAACAGATTAGAATTATTCTAAATAGATAGGTCTCCTGCCCCCGTAAGTCAAGCATTACCCTTCCGGCGTCAAGTCGTTAGGGTGCTGCCGGGGCAGGGCTCGCGCCCCTCCCGGCCGTCGGACGGAACAGCCCGGCCCACGTCTTGCGCCATTGCTACCCAGAGGTTGCAGACTTCCATGCCAGAAGTGATCTTCCCCGGCGAAAAGGGGCGCCTCGAAGGCCGCTACCAGCCCGCCAAGACCCGCAATGCGCCCATCGGCATCATTCTTCATCCCCACCCGCAGTTCGGCGGGACGATGAACAACCCTGTCGTGTACAATCTGTACTATCAGTTCGTGAACCGTGGCTTTTCCGTGCTGCGCTTCAACTTCCGTGGCGTCGGCCGCTCCCAGGGCTCGTTCGACCACGGCCAGGGCGAGCTTTCGGACGCTGCCGCGGCCCTCGACTGGGCGCAGTCAGTGAACCCGGATGCCCGCGCTTGCTGGATCGCCGGCTTCTCCTTCGGCGCCTGGATCGGCATGCAGCTGCTCATGCGCCGCCCGGAGGTGGAGGGCTTCATCTCCATCGCCGCGCCGGCGAACCTCTACGACTTCTCCTTCCTCGCCCCCTGCCCCTCCTCTGGCCTTTTCGTCCATGGTGACAAGGACGCGGTGGTGCCCACCACGGCAGTGCAGACGCTGGTGGAGAAGCTGAAGACGCAGAAGGGCATCGTCATCGAGCAGCAGGTGGTGCCCGGCGCCAACCACTTCTTCGACGGCAAGACCGAGGAATTGATGGGCGTGGTCGGCACCTATCTCGACAAGCGCCTCCCCGGCACCCGCAAGGACAGCGCCGCCTGATCGCCAGCTACCCCCGCTTCAACGGCGCGCCTCGGGCGCGCCGTTTTCATTTGGGGCTCCCTACGGCCGGAACAGCACGCCCCCCGTCGTCGGCGCACCCACGCCCGTGGTCGTCGGGAAGGTCAAAGGCAGGCCCCGCAGCGCGCGGGCGGCGAGATAGCCGAAGGCATGGGCCTCCAGCGCATCGCCGGACCATCCCACCTGATCGGCCGTGCGCACCTTCGCCCCGAGCCGCGCTGCGAGCATGGCAAGCAGGGTCGGATTTCGCGCACCGCCGCCGGCAACGATCCAGACGGCGGGCGAGCGTGGAAGATGCGGCAGGATGGCGGCAACCGTCTCCACCGTGAGCGCCGTGAGCGTTGCCGCCCCATCCTCCACGGAGAACCCGCCAAGCCCCATGCGCTCCGACACCGCCCGCCGGAAGGCGTTGCGGTCCAGCGACTTGGGCGGGGGCTGGCGGAAGAAGGGATCGGCTATCACCGCCGCAACAAGCGCCGCGTCCGCCTGCCCTCGCGCGGCCGCGCGGCCGTCCGCGTCGAACGGGACGCCGGTGCGATCCTTCATGAAATCGTCGATCAGCGCGTTGCCCGGCCCGGTGTCGCAGGCAATCGGCGGGGCGTCGCCGTCGATCACCGTGACATTGGCGACGCCTCCCACGTTCAGCACCGCCACCGGCTGCGGCAAAGCGAGGCGGCGCACCAGCGCCTGATGGAAGACCGGCACCAGCGGCGCCCCCTGCCCGCCCGCCGCTACGTCCGCCGCCCGGAAATCAGCGACCACCGGGATGCCGAGCGCCGTGGCCAGCCGCTGCCCCTCGCCGATCTGCACGGTGAGGCGCGCATCCGGCCGGTGAATCACCGTCTGGCCATGGAAGCCCACGAGGTCGATGTCGCCGGGCGTGAGCCGCAGCGGCGCCAGCAGCGCGCGCACGGCCTCTGCGTGCAGATCGGTGATGCGCCGCTCGGCTTCCGCCAGCGCACCCGGTCGGTCATCGCGATGGTTCACGCCGCGCGCATCCTCCATGGCGGTGACGAGGAGGGCGCGGGTCTCCGCGTCGATGGGGCGGGTGAGCGCGGGACCGAGCCAGGCGACGGTTTCGCCATCCGTCTCGATCAAGGCGGCGTCAATTCCGTCCATGGAGGTGCCGCTCATCAGCCCGACCACACGCATTGGAGCCCCCTCGCCTCACGCACATGCATTCTTGCGCCGGACCTGATACACCACCGCTCCTTTCCGGCGCGTGAGCGCCAGCCTCAAGCCTCGATCTGTGCGATGACCTCTCCCGCCTTCCGCTCCGATTTCCTGCGCACGCTCCATGAGCGCGGCTACATCCACCAGTGCTCGGACCTCGAGCGCCTCGATGCCAAGGCCGCGGAAGGGCCCATCACCGCCTATATTGGCTTCGACGCTACCGCATCGAGCCTGCATGCGGGCCACCTGCTCTCTATCATGATGCTGCGCACCCTCCAGCGCACCGGCCACAGGCCCATCGCGCTCATGGGCGGCGGCACCACCAAGATCGGCGATCCGTCCGGCAAGGATGAAGCCCGCAAGATGCTGACCGACCAGCAGATTTCGGACAACATCCAATCCATCCGCAAGGTCTTCGCGCGCTTCCTCGATTTCGACGGCGGCGCCATCATGGAGAACAATGCGGCCTGGCTGGACGAGCTGAAATACATTCCCCTGCTGCGCGAGGTGGGGCCGCACTTCACCATCAACCGCATGCTCACCTTCGATTCGGTGAAGCTGCGCCTTGAGCGCGAGCAGCCCCTCACCTTCCTCGAATTCAACTACATGATCTTGCAGGCCTATGACTTCGTGGAGCTGAACCGGCGCCACGGCTGCATGCTGCAGATGGGCGGCTCCGACCAGTGGGGCAACATCGTCAACGGCATGGAGCTGGGCCGCCGCATGCACGGCGCCGACCTGTTCGCGCTGACGACGCCGCTGCTTACCACCTCCTCCGGCGCCAAGATGGGCAAGACCGCCGGCGGCGCCGTGTGGCTCGATGCCGACCTGCTCTCGCCTTATGAGTACTGGCAGTACTGGCGCAACGCCGGCGATGCGGACGTGGAGCGCTTCCTGAAGCTCTTCACCGAGCTGCCGCTGGACGAGATCGCCCGCCTCGCCGCGCTTCAGGGCCAGGAGATCAACATCGCCAAGGAGGTGCTCGCCACCGAGGCGACCGCGCTCCTGCACGGCCGCGAGGCCGCCGAGAAGGCCAAGGAAACCGCCCGCACCACCTTCGAGCAGGGCGCGCTGGCGGTGGACCTGCCCACTGTCGAGCTGCCCCGCGCGAAGCTGGAGGCCGGTCTCGGGGTCGCCAACGCCTTTGTGGAAGCCGGCCTCGTCGCTTCCACCAGCGAGGCGCGCCGCCAGATCAAGGGCGGCGGCTTGCGCGTGAACGACGCCGCAGTCACGGACGAGAAGGCGGCGCTCGACCTCTCCGCGCTCACCCCCGAGGGGGTGGTGAAGCTCTCCATGGGCAAGAAGAAGCACGTGCTGCTGAAGCCCGTGTGAGGCGCAGAGCCGCTCTCGCGCCTCGGCCGACTGGAGCGCAGCGGAAGGAGAGCCGTGGCCCAGCGCAACATGTCGCCGAAGGCGGCTGATCCCGGGGATCTTCCAGAGTATTGCCGGCTTCGCCGACCTTGCCCCTGGACCCCGGCTCGGCGCTCCGGCTCCGCCGTCGCTGGTCCGGGGAGCGAGGCGTCCCTCCTTCGGCCACAAAGGCGGGTCATTGGGCGCAACGTTGACTGCCCCGTCGCGCTGCCGTAAGCGCACGCCCTTCGCACAGCCACCTGTTTCAACGCATTTTCTCCACGCGAACCGGTTCCCACTTCGCTTGAAAATGCTTCAGAAAGAACCCGCCTCCCCATGGCCGAGCCCGCGCCGCGCATCTCCTTCGTGTCCCTCGGCTGCCCCAAGGCGCTGGTGGACAGTGAGCGCATCGTCACGCGCCTGCGCGCCGAAGGCTATGAGCTGACCAAGACCCACCAGGGCGCGGACCTCGTCATCGTCAACACCTGCGGCTTCCTCGACAGCGCCAAGGCCGAGAGCCTGTCCGCCATCGGCGAGGCTCTGGCGGAGAACGGCAAGGTTGTCGTCACCGGCTGCATGGGCGCCGAGCCCGAGCAGATCCGCGAGGTGCATCCGAGCGTTCTCGCCATCACCGGCCCGCAGCAATACGAAAGCGTGCTCGCCGCCGTCCACGAGGCGGTGCCACCGCAGCACGATCCGTTCCTCGATCTCGTGCCCGAACAGGGCGTGAAGCTCACGCCCCGGCACTATGCCTATCTGAAGATCTCCGAGGGCTGCTCCAACCGCTGCACCTTCTGCATCATCCCCCAGCTGCGCGGCGACCTTGTCTCCCGCCCCGCCGCCGATGTGCTGCGCGAGGCCGAGCGGCTGGTGAAGGCGGGCGTGAAGGAACTCCTCGTCATATCGCAGGATACCTCCGCCTATGGGGTGGACCTGCGCTACGCGCCGAGCCAGTGGGGCGACAGGGAAGTGGCGACCCGCTTCCTCGACCTCGCGGCGGCGCTCGGCGACCTCGGCGCCTGGGTGCGGCTGCACTATGTCTATCCCTATCCGCACGTGGATGCGGTGATGGAGCTGATGGCCGCCGGCAAGGTGCTGCCCTATCTCGACATTCCCTTCCAGCACGCGAGCCCCACCGTGCTGAGGCGCATGAAGCGCCCGGCCTCGCAGGAAAAGACGCTCGCGCGCATCCAGGCGTGGCGGGCGGCGGTGCCGGACCTGACGCTCCGCTCCACCTTCATCGTCGGCTTCCCCGGCGAGACGGAAGCAGAGTTCGAGGAGCTTCTGGCCTTCATGGAGGAAGCCGAGATCGACCGCGCCGGCGCCTTCAAGTTCGAGCCGGTGCGCGGGGCGGATGCCAATGCTTTGCCCGATCCGGTGCCGGACGAGGTGAAGCAGGACCGCTACGACCGCTTCATGCGTACCCAGCAGAAGGTCTCGGCCCGCCGGCTGAAAAAAAAGGTCGGCACCCGCCAGCAGGTCATCATCGACTCTGTGAGCCCCGACGGCGCCATCGGCCGCACCAAGGGCGATGCGCCGGAGATCGACGGCACGGTGAAGGTGTTCTCCCGCCGCCCGCTGCGGGTGGGCGAGATCGCCACCGTGAAGATCGAGGCCGCGGGACCCTACGACCTTACCGGCACCGCCGTTGGGTTCTGAGGGGCACCCCTCACCAGGTCGCCTTGAAGTTCCGGTAGAGCTGCTCCGCCGCCCGCGCGAACAGCGGCATCCGCTCCCGCGTCGCGGCCTCGAGCAGCGCCTGCCCGCCGGCGCCGGTGATGGCCTCCAGCGCGCAGCGGTATTCGGGAATCACGCCCCACTCGGGCACCGTCTCGTCGGTCAGCTCCACGTGATACTGGATGCCGAACGCCCTCTCCCCCACCTGTAGCGCCTGGATGGCGCAATGCTCGTTCTCGGCCAACACCACCCCGCCCGGCGGCAGGGCCAGCACCGCCGCGCCATGCCACTGGAGGGTCGGAAAGGAGGGGCCGAGCGACTTGAACAAAGGGGATTCGCGCCCGGCTGCCGTCAGCGTCACCTCGGTGACGCCCACTTCCGGCCTGGCCATGAGGCCGACCTTGCCGCCCAGAGCATCGGCGAGGAGCTGGTGGCCGAGGCAGACGCCGAGATAGGGCTTGCCGGTTGCCACCCAGTCCCGGATGGCAGCCTTCTCGGCGACAAGCCACGGCAGTTCTTCCTCCTGCCACACGTCCATGGGGCCGCCGAACACCATCAGCGCGGCGTAGTCGTCGAAAGCGGGAATCGCCGCGCCCTCGTCCAATTCGACGGCGTCCCAGCTCACCCCGTCGGCGCGCATGAAATCGCGGAAGCGGCCGGGATGTTCGCAGGCGACGTGCTGGAAGACGAGGACTTTCAAGGATCTCTCCGGGCGTGCGGGCGATCGCGTGGCGGCGAGCGCACATAGTGGCGCAGCGCCCGCCGCCGCAGCAAGCCGATGCTGCGTTTGCGAACTGATATTGGTGCAATGTAGCGCCAGGGGGTTTGACCTCAGCGGCAGGCGGGGCTAATCGCATCGCATCGGGGAGTAGCCACCGCCACAGGGCGGGGCCGTTGCCAACACACTTGCAGCCGGGGAGCGCGTCTCCCCATGGGCGCATGGCACGGCCAGCCGAAGCATCGGCCCGGCGAGACCGTGGTGCCACCTGGACCGTGCGGACGGACGGGTGAGGACCCGGTCCCTCTCCGTCCGCTTGAGAGCAATGCCTTGACCCCTGCCACGATCTTCGTGCTCGCAGTGAGCATGTCCGTCGATGCATTTGCCGTCAGTGTCGGCCGCGGCGCCGCGCTGGGCCGCCCCCGGCTGGCCGAGGCGCTGCGCACCGGCGCGGTATTCGGCATGGTGGAGGCGGCGACGCCGCTCATCGGCTGGGCCGCAGGCGTCGCCGCCAGCTCATATGTGGAAGCCATCGACCACTGGATCGCCTTCTGCCTGCTGGGTGGCGTCGGCCTCCACATGCTCGCCACCGCCGTCTTCGGCGCGCGCGAGGCGGTGGACGAAGGCACGAAGGGCCGCTCCCTCGGCATGCTGCTCGCGACGGCGGTGGGCACCAGCATCGACGCCATGGCGGTCGGAGTCTCCCTCGCCTTCTTCAATGTGAACATCGTCCTGGTGGCGGCGGCCATCGGCGCCATGACGTTCCTGATGTCCTCCGGCGGCATGCTGGTGGGCCGGATGGTGGGGGAGCGGTTCGGCCGCATCGCCGAGATCGGCGCCGGCCTCGTGCTGTGCGGCCTCGGCGCCTCGATCCTCATCGAGCACCTCACCAGCTGAAGCCGGCGCGGGAGCCGGCAACATGGCCCCGGCATTGACTTTGGACCGTGGCCCGACTAAGAACCCGGCCACCAAGCGGGCCGGCAGCGGCCCGTTCGGCGTTTCACGCACCCGTGGCACCAGCCGGCAGCGCGCCGGTTGAGCCTGTCGGCGGAAGGGTCCCGGAGGTTTCCGGTTCCGCTTCGCAGAGGAGGGGCGCGATCCCAACCAAACCTTAAGACCTAAGGATCCGCGTTACATGAGCAAGCGCATTGCGGCCAAGCACAAGATCGATCGCCGTATGGGCGAGAACATCTGGGGCCGCCCCAAGAGCCCGGTGAACCGTCGCGAGTACGGTCCCGGCCAGCACGGCCAGCGCCGCAAGGGCAAGCTGTCCGACTTCGGCGTGCAGCTGCGCGCCAAGCAGAAGCTGAAGGGCTATTACGGCTCCATCGGCGAGAAGCAGTTCCACAAGGTTTATGTGGAGGCCTCCCGCCTCAAGGGCGACACCGGCGCCAACCTGATCGGCCTGCTGGAGCGCCGTCTGGACGCGGTGGTCTACCGCGCCAAGTTCGTGCCCACCATCTTCGCCGCCCGCCAGTTCGTCTCCCACGGCCACGTGAAGGTGAACGGCAAGCGCGTGAACATCCCGTCCTACCTCGTCAAGGTGGATGACGTGATCGAGGTGAAGGAAGCCTCCCGCCAGATGCTTCTGGTGCTGGAAGCCCAGCAGCTCGCCGAGCGCGACGTGCCGGACTACATCGAGGTGGACACCAACAAGCTCGCCGCGCGCTTCGCGCGCATTCCGGAGCTCAACGAGGTGCCCTACCCGGTCCAGATGGAACCGAACCTCGTCGTCGAGTTCTACTCGCGCTGATCCGGCGCCGGCCGGCGCCGGCGCTGGCGCTGTCAACACGCGTCACATACGAAAAGGCCGCCCGGTGGGCGGCCTTTTTGCTTTCGGCGGACCGATGCGGGCGGGACGACGAACGCCCCGCAGCGCTTCAGCCGGCGTCCTTCACCTCGGCCGCGGCGAGGGCGAGGAACTCGTCCATGCTGCGGCGGATCTGGTGGTCGGACACGTCCACGCCCTTGGCGTCGAAATCGGCGCGCAGCTTGCGGAACACGTCCTCGTCGCCGGCCTCCTGGAGGTCGGCGACCACCACGTCCTTGGCATAGGCCTGGGCTTCGTCCCCGGCGAGGCCGAGCTTCTCGGCCGCCCACAGCCCGAGCTTCTTGTTGCGGCGGGCGAGCGCCTTGAAGCGGCTCTCCTCGTCCAGCGCGAAGCGCTTCTCGAACCCTTCCTCGCGCTTGTCGAACGTGGTCATGGCACCCCTCTTCCTGGCGAATGGGCGGCCGTCGGCCGGCCTGATCGGTTTGCGCGGCCGCTGGCAAGTGACGTTCCCGCCAAGTGACGTTGCGGCCCGCACGCGCGCCTTGAATATCCCTCGCCTCTTCCTAGATCAACGGCGGTGAGGCGCTGCGCCGCGTCGTGGTCCTGCGACCCGATCGCCCCTCACCGCCACCCGGACGGTGGCGCAAGCGGCAGCCGGGAGCTGCATGAAACGGCGGGCACAGCCCTCAACGGTATGCAGGAGCTGCACATCCGCCGCCCGGAGCACGCGCGTTGTATCGCGCCGCCTGATCGGCTAGTGTCCGAATGGTCCTGGCATGCGCTGGCAACAGCCATTCCTGGTCCAGCCGAGGAGCGTCACCCGAACGGAGCCTTGGCAAACCCATGGATTTCCTCAATCAGCGGTATATTCCCATGAGCCGCCGCCGCCGAATCTACGAAGGCAAGGCGAAAGTCCTCTATGAAGGACCCGAGCCCGGCACACTCATCCAGCACTTCAAGGACGATGCCACGGCCTTCAACGCGAAGAAGCACGATGTCATCGACGGCAAGGGCGTGCTGAACAACCGGATCTCGGAGTATATCTTCTCCCGGCTGAACGACATCGGCGTGCCGACCCACTTCATTCGCCGGCTGAACATGCGCGAGCAGCTCATCCGGGAAGTGGAAATCATTCCGCTCGAGATCGTTGTGCGCAACGTCGCCGCCGGCTCCATCTCGACCCGTCTCGGGATCGAGGAAGGCACGCAGTTGCCGCGCTCGATCATCGAATTCTACTACAAGAACGACGCGCTCAACGACCCGATGGTGTCGGAAGAGCACATCACGGCCTTCGGCTGGGCCACCACCCAGGAAATCGACGACATCATCGCCCTTGCGATCCGCGTCAACGACTTCCTGTCCGGCCTGTTCCTCGGCGCGGGCATCCGCCTCATCGACTTCAAGATGGAATGCGGCCGCCTGTGGGAAAACGACATGATGCGGATCGTGGTGGCGGACGAGATCAGCCCCGATTCGTGCCGGCTGTGGGACATCAAGTCCAACGACAAGATGGACAAGGACCGGTTCCGCCGCGACATGGGCGGCCTCGTGGAAGCCTACAGCGAAGTGGCCCGCCGTCTCGGTATCCTGATGGAGAACGAGCAGGGCCAGGGCAAGGGTCCCGTCCTCGTGAAGTGAGGATATCCGGCCGGGGCGTTGAGCCATGGGCCGGAAAGATGCTAGGCGGGGGCCGGATCGGCCCCCGTTTTGCGTTGCAAGCGCGGCAGATGATACGGCGCGCGGCAGAAGCGTCCGGCGCGCAGGAGCGGTGGTGCCATGCAGGCGAGGTTTTCATGAAGGCCCGAGTGATCGTCACCCTGAAGTCGGCGGTGCTCGACCCCCAGGGCAAGGCCATCGAGGGCGCGCTGCGCTCCCTCGGAGTCGCGGGGGTGCAGAGCGTGCGGCAGGGCAAGGTGTTCGACGTGGAGCTGGCCGGAAACGACCGCTCCGCCGCGGAAGGCGCCCTGAAGGACGCGTGCGACAAGCTTCTCGCCAACACCGTGATCGAGACCTACAAGGTCGAGTTCGCGGAGTGATGCGTAGCGGGCGATGTGCTAGGATTTGCCTTGCGGCATCGCCTTTCTGAACGCCGGCACGATCCCGCCCGCGGCCATTGAGAGATCATGAAACCAGCCGTCATCCTCTTCCCCGGCTCCAACCGTGAGCAGGACGCCGTGCGCGCGCTGCGCCTCGTGGCGGGCGCCAAGCCCCAGGTCGTCTGGCACGCCGAGCACGAGCTGCCGAAGGGCACCGACCTCGTCGTCCTGCCCGGCGGCTTCTCCTACGGCGACTATCTGCGGTGCGGCGCCATCGCCGCCCGCGCCAACATCATGGAAGCGGTCCGCGCCCATGCCGCCAAGGGCGGCCTGGTGCTCGGCATCTGCAACGGCTTCCAGATCCTGTGCGAGGCGGGACTGCTGCCGGGCGTGCTGGTGCGCAACGCCCGCCTGCGCTTCGTCTGCCGCGAGGTGCTGCTACGGGTGGAGCGGGCGGACACGCCCTTCACCAAGGCCTATCGCAAGAACGACCTCATCCGCATCCCAGTCGCCCATGGCGAGGGCAATTTCACCGCCTCCGAGGCAAACCTCGCGCGGCTTGAGGGCGAGGGGCGCGTCGCCTTCCGCTATGCCCGCCGCGACGGCCAGATCGACGAGACCGACGGGCCCAACGGCGCCATCAACGGCATCGCCGGCATCTATTCCGAGAAGTTCAACGTGCTCGGCATGATGCCCCACCCGGAAAACTACATCGAGCCGGAGATCGGCCCCACCGACGGCCGCGGCCTCTTCGAGAGCCTCGCCGGCGCCCTCAAGGCGGCGTGAGCCGCGGCCTCAATTCGGATCGACGCCCGTGAACCTCATTCCCAACACGCCCCGCATCACCCCGGAGCTCGTCGCCGAGCACGGCCTGAAGCCCGAGGAATACGAGCATTTCCTGCGGCTCCTCGGCCGCGAGCCGACCATCACCGAGCTCGGCATCGTCTCGGCCATGTGGAACGAGCATTGCTCGTACAAGTCCTCCAAGGTGTGGCTGCGCACCCTGCCGACCCGCGGCAAGCGGGTGATCCAGGGGCCGGGCGAGAATGCGGGCGTGGTGGACATCGGCGACGGCCTCGCCGTGGTGTTCAAGATGGAGAGCCACAACCACCCCTCCTTCATCGAGCCCTACCAGGGCGCGGCGACGGGCGTGGGCGGCATCCTGCGCGACGTGTTCACCATGGGCGCGCGGCCCATCGCGGCGCTCAACGCCTTGCGCTTCGGCGACTGCCACAATCTGAAGACCCGCCGCCTGCTGGCCGGCGTGGTGGCCGGCATCGGCGGCTACGGCAATTCCTTCGGCGTCCCCACGGTCGGCGGCTCGGTGGGCTTCCACAAGCGCTACAACGGCAACATCCTCGTCAACGCCATGGCGGTGGGCCTCGCCCGCACCGACGAGATCTTCTATGCGGCAGCCACCGGCGTGGGCCGCGCCATCGTCTATCTGGGCTCCAAGACCGGCCGCGACGGCATCCACGGCGCCACCATGGCGTCGGCCGAGTTCGGCGCCGACGCCGAGGAGAAACGCCCCACCGTACAGGTGGGCGACCCCTTCGCCGAGAAGCTGCTGCTGGAGGCGTGCCTCGAGATCATGAAAGCGGGCTGTGTGGTGGCGATCCAGGACATGGGCGCCGCCGGCCTCACCTGTTCCGCGGTGGAGATGGGCGCCAAGGGCGACCTCGGCGTGGAGCTGAACCTCGACGCCGTGCCCTGCCGCGAGAGCGGCATGAGCGCCTACGAGATGATGCTGTCGGAAAGCCAGGAGCGCATGCTCATGGTGATCGCCGACGGCAAGGAAGAAGAGGCGGAAGCCATCTTCAAGAAATGGGGCCTCGACTTCGCTGTGGTGGGCCACACCACCGACACCCTGCGCTTCGTGGTGAAGCACAAGGGGCTGGTGGAAGCCGACCTGCCCATCAAGGAACTGGGCGACGAAGCCCCCGAATACCGCCGCCCCTATGAGGAGCCCCTGCCGCGCCCGGTGATCGACCCGGCGGACCTGCGCCCCTCGGTCTCGGTGGCCGACGCGCTGGAGCGCCTCATCGCCTCGCCGGACCTGTGCTCGAAGCGCTGGGTGTGGGAGCAGTATGACCACCTCATCCTCGGCAACACCCTGCAGCGCCCCGGCGGCGACGCGGCAGTGGTGCGGGTGGAGGAGGGCCCCAAGGCCCTGGCGCTCACCACGGACGTGACGCCCCGCTATTGCGAGGCCGACGCCTTCGAGGGCGGCAAGCAGGCGGTGGCGGAGGCGTGGCGCAACCTGACCGCCGTGGGCGCGACCCCCATTGCGGTGACGGACAACCTCAATTTCGGCAACCCCGAGAAGCCGGAGATCATGGGCCAGTTCGTGGCCTGCGTGAAAGGCATCGGCGCGGCCTGCGAGGCGCTGGACTTCCCGGTCGTCTCCGGCAACGTCAGCCTCTATAACGAGACCAACGGCAAGGGCATCCTGCCCACCCCCACCATCGGCGGCGTCGGCCTGATCGAGGATCTCGAGCAGACCATGACCCTGCCGTTCAAGGCGGCGGGCGAGCCCATCCTGCTGGTGGGCAAGACCCAGGGCTGGCTCGGCGCCACCGTCTTCCTGTCCACCGTCTGCGAGCGCGAGGACGGGGCGCCCCCGCCGGTGGACCTCATCGCCGAGAAGCGCAACGGCGATTTCGTGCGCGGCCTCATCCGCGACGGCATCGCCACGGCGGTTCACGATGTCTCCGACGGCGGGCTGCTGGTGGCCATCGCCGAGATGGCCATGGCGGGCCGCGTCGGCGCCTCCCTGGAGGACCCGCCGGACGGCATGGACCCCTATGCGTGGTGGTTCGGCGAAGATCAGGCCCGCTACATCGTCACGGTGCCATCGGGTCAGGGCGCGGATGTCATTCACAAGGCGGAGATGGCCGGGGTGCCCATGGTCAAGATCGGCAAGACCGGCGGCGACCGCTTGATCCTGCCGCATGACCGCTCGATAGTTGTGGAATCGCTGCGGGATCGGCACGAGACGTGGCTGCCCATCTACATGGGCGCCGCCTCCTGATTCCGAAGGACCCATCGAGGACCTAACGCCATGCCCATGAATGCCAGCGACATCGAGCACCTCATCAAGACCGCGCTGCCCGACGCGACGGTTGTGATCGAGGACCTCGCCGGCGACGGCGACCACTACGCCGCCCGCATCGTCTCCGAGTCGTTCCGCGGCAAGAGCCGGCTGCAGCAGCACCAGATGGTCTATGCCGCCCTCCAGGGCAACATGGGGGGCGTGCTCCACGCTCTGGCGCTTCAGACGGCGGTTCCTACCGGCGATTGATTCGCCGTTCCACATTCGCCGCCTGGATATTTGCCCACGGCGGTAGCGGCATGCGACGGTGGGATCGCCTTCCTCCAGGAGATCCCCTCATGCCCGAAACCGGCGCCCTGCCCCGCGCTCTCGCCGCCGCCGTCTTGCTCGCCCTCGCCACCGGCCCGGCACTGGCCGATTCGCCCAACGGGGTGAAGACCCTGTCGCCCGAGGGAGCGATCAAGCCCACCGGCACCTGGAACCTCGGCACCCGCGCCGGCGACTTCGTCTTCGTGGCCGGGATGCGCGGCATCGACCCCGCGACCAACGCGCTTGTCCAGGGCGACGAGGCGCGGGTGCGCCAGGCCTTCCGCAACATGGAGCTGATCGCCAAGTCCGAGGGCGCGAGCCTGCAGGATTCCGTGCGCCTCGTGGTCTATGTGACCGACATGTTCCGGTATCGCCCCATCGTGAACAAGGTGCAGGAGGAGCTGTGGGGCAAGGGGCCCTATCCGCCGCGCACCATCATCGAGGTGGATCGTCTCAATCAGGACGACATCGTCGAGGTGGAAGGCACCTTCTACGCCCCGCGCAAGTGATCGGCGACGCGCCCGACAGAGGCCCAGCGGTCCCAGCCACGGGCCGCGCCTGATCTTGCGCCGCACCCGGGACCCTTGCGCTTTAACGCGCGAGGGTCGATCTTAAGGGTCGGAAGGCCGAAATTGCGGCCGAGCAGATCGGATTTGAGACCATGGGCTTTCGTGAAGAAATCGACGCCATCGTGAAGTCCGGCGACGTGGTGCTGTTCATGAAGGGCACGCCGCAGTTCCCGCAGTGTGGCTTCTCCGGCCAGGTGGTGCAGATCCTCGACCACGTGGGCGTCCCCTTCAAGGGCGTGAACGTGCTCGAGAACGACATGATCCGCCAGGGCATCAAGGAATATTCCAACTGGCCGACCATCCCGCAGCTCTACATCAAGGGCGAGTTCGTGGGCGGCTGCGACATCGTCCGCGAGATGTTCCAGTCGGGCGAGTTGGTGCCGATGCTCGAGGAAAAGGGCGTCGCCGTCCGCGATCGCGCCATCGGCTGATCGCCGACCGTCGTCCGGCGCGTCCGTGACGGCGCCCGAAGCGCCCCCGCCTGTTGTGGTGCCGGTCGATCCGGCGCCCAATGACAGTGTGCGGCCTGGGCAAGCGCCCGGCGAGCCAGCATCCGCTTCCTGGCTGTCAAGGATCACCATGGGCCTAGGGCTCGTGGCGGACGCAGGACTTGTTATCCTGCTGATCGCCATTTCCGGCTTCGTGTTCGGTGGGCCCGAAGGCGCGCGCGGCGAAGCCTCGGCCGTCATGGGCTGGGGCTCGACCCTTGCGGTATGCATCCTCTCGCCGGCGCTGGCGATCTGGATGTGGCGGCGCGGCCGGCGCGATCTGGCGCTCGCCATGGTGTGGCTGCCCATCCTCGCTTTGTTCGTCGGCCTCGCCCTCGGCATCTAGCGGTCGGCGCAGCGGCTGCGCTCCCGAAGGTATGGAGCGATGGCAGCACCGGCCGGGCGTGGCGCCTCGCGGCCCGGCCGCTTCCCTGCTTCTCTCGTCAGCCGAGACCTGCCTGCCGCTTGGCCGCGGTCAGGGTATTCTGCAGCAGGCAGGCGATGGTCATGGGACCGACGCCGCCGGGCACGGGGGTGATGAGGCCCGCGATGCCCTGCGCCTCGGCATAGGCCACATCTCCTACGAGGCGCGTCTTGCCATCCGCCTTGGGCACCCGGTTGATGCCCACGTCGATCACCGTCGCCCCGGGCTTGATCCAATCGCCGCGTACCATTTCCGGACGGCCTACCGCGGCGATCAGGATGTCCGCCTCCCGGCATTCGCCCGGCAAATCGCGCGTGCGCGAGTGGGCGATGGTGACCGTGCAGTCTTCCTTGAGCAGCAATTGCGCCGCGGGCTTGCCGACGATGTTGGAGCGGCCCACCACCACCGCCTTCAGCCCGGCGAGGCTGCCCAAATGATGCTTGAGCAGCAGGATGCAGCCGAGGGGCGTGCACGGTACCAGCGCGTCGAGCCCGACGGCGAGTCGGCCGGCGTTCACCACATGAAAGCCGTCCACGTCCTTCGCCGGGTCGATGGCCGCCAACACCTTGGTGGCGTCGATGTGCGCCGGCAGGGGCAGTTGCACCAGGATGCCGTGCACTTGCGGATCGGCATTGAGCCGCGCCACGAGGGCAAGAAGCTCACCCTCGCCCGTGTCGACCGGCAGCTTGTGCTCGAAAGAGGCCATGCCGGCCTCGGCGGTCTGCTCGGCCTTGTTGCGCACATAGACCTGGCTGGCCGCATCCTCGCCCACCAGAACCACCGCGAGCCCGGGCTTCAGCCCCGCGGTCGCGGCCAGATGGGCGACCTCCTCGGCGACGCGGGCCCTCAGCCCGGCCGCGAAGGCCTTACCGTCGATGGGCTTGGTCTCGATCACGAAGCACCCCCAGGTGTACCCGAGCAGATCATCCAGGCGGGCCGTCGCGCACGATGGAAGCAGGGCTGCGCCCGCCGTGCCGGCTCCCGCCGTCATGGCTGTTCTTGTCGGCAGACGGCCCGGCGGACGCAAGGCCAAAAGCAGGCCGGAACGCCGCAGCCGTCCGTCGCTTTCCGCTCAGACTGTTTTCGTGAAGTGGAGAAAATGCGCGGCTTTGCCGTTCGCGCCCTCACCCGGCGCTGAACGCCGCGGGAGCCTAGGGGCCCGGAACGAGCGGGCCAGGAAGCATTTCCGCCTGACGCTTCAGCAGCTCGACGGCGGCGGCGATGGGCAGCGGCGGAGAGAAGAGATAGCCCTGCGCCATGGGCATGCCGATGTCGCGCAGGAAGCGCAATTGCTCGCGCGTCTCCACGCCCTCCGCGGTCATGTCCAGCCCCAGCGAGCGGGCGAGCCTGAGCTTGTACTCCACCACCGCCGCGATTTCCGGGTCGGTGACGACGCGGAGCACGAACGAGCGGTCGATCTTGATGCGCGAGATGGGAAATCGCCGCACATGGAGCAGCGAGGTGTAGCCCGTGCCAAAATCGTCGAGCGCGATGCGCACGCCCAGCGTCCTCAGCGCCTCGAAGGTGCGCGCCGTCTCCGGCGTGGGCCGCAGCACCATGCCCTCCGTGACCTCGATCTCCAGCGCCTCGGGATCAAATCCGGTGTCGTTGAGGATGCCCCGCACCTGTGCGATGAAGCCGTGGGAGCGCAAAGTCACCGGCGACATGTTGACCGAGATGGACATGCCCGGGAGCGCCGCCGCCTCAACGCAGGCCCGCCGCAGGCCGTAGAGGTCGAGGGCGGAGATGATGTGCATCTCCTCCGCGACGGCGATGAACTGAGCGGGCAGCAGGCGCCCCTGGGTCGGATGATCCCAGCGCAGCAGCGTCTCGAAGCCGACCACGCGTCCGCTCGCGACCTCCACCTGGGGCTGGTAGATGAGGACCATCTCCCCGCGTTCCGTGGCGCCGGACAAAGCGGTGGCGATCTCGCGCCGGGCGTTCTGTTCGCTTTCCTGCTGCGCTTCGAAACGCCGGATGGTGCCGCCGCCCTCTTCCTTCGCGCGATAAAGGGCGATGTCGGCGCGCCGCAGCAGGTCGGTCGCTACGGTGCCGTCACCGGGCGCCTGCGCAACACCGATGGAGGCGGAGACCCGGACCTTCTCGGTGTCCAGCGGCACCGGCGGCTCCAGCTCGCTCATTACCCGCTCAAGCAGCGCATCGACCGCACCGGCGGAGGCGGCGCGGAAAAACACCACGAATTCGTCGCCGCCGAAGCGCCCGACCAGCCCCTCCTCCCCCACCGCGGCCTGGAGGCGCAGGCCCACGGCCTTCAGCAGTGCATCGCCGGCGCCGTGGCCCGCCCCGTCGTTGATGGCCTTGAAGTCGTCGAGGTCGACGAACAGCAGCGCGAGCCGGTCGTCGGGGCCGAGACGGCCGAGTTGGTCTTCCAGCGCGTCGATGAAGTGGCCGCGGTTGGATAGCCCCGTGAGGTAGTCACGGGCAGCGAGTTCACGGGCGTTGGCCTCGCTTGTGGCGAGCTCGTGCGCCACCTTGCGCGCCCGCAGCATGAGCACCAGGAAGACACCCGCCAGAAGCAGGCTCAGCAGCGCGACCGCCGGAAGCGCGCTCAGAAGCACGCTGCGGCCCGGCTGCGGCCCGGTCCAGACCAGCATCACGTCCGAACCGTCGTACAGGTTGGGCACGACGGTGCCGAGGCGCGGTGGTGGCGCCTTGGCAGGATCGGCGCGCAGTTCGACATTCTGGATGTTGGCCGGCGCCGCGATGGCCTGGAGGAAGGCCGGATCCACCACGTCCACGGTCACCGCCACCAGCGGCTGCTCCACCTTGAGCGCGTCGGTCGTCTGGGTGAACGGCCGCGCCACCATCAGGCCGGAGCCGTCGCGGCTGGAGACGATGCCGGACCGCATCGTCCGGCCGTCCGCCAGCGCCCGCTCTATGGCGGGCTTGATCCAGTCGTAGGCCCGCCGCTCATCGAGCTTGCCGCGCTCGGAAGCGTACAGAACATTGCCTTTGGCGTCGGTGATATAGACGAACTCGAAGCCGAAGCCGTCGTTGAGACGGCGGCCGTAGCGCTGATGCACCTGGGCAAGGTTGCCGGTGGACAGCGCGTCCAGGGTGGCCTGCTCGTCCTGCGAGGTGGCCAACGCCTGCTGCATGATGGTCTCATGCGCCTTCAGCGACGCCAGAAGCGCCACCCGCTCCCGCAGGCCCGCCTTGTCGTCCTGCTTCAGTCCCGCATAGACGAACACGACGACGAGGCCCACCACCAGGAGCGCGAGCGCACCGAGCCCGGCCAGAAGTGGACGATGCGCCTGCGTGCCGGTGTGGCGAGGAATGACGAGGCCCTCCCGGAAGCCCGCCTTACAGGTACCCCCGCCTGGATCGACCATCGCGGCGCTTGGAGCCTTTGGAGCTCCCACCCCGGCGGCAGCCGTCTCCCGGCGGCGCATCCGCAAGGCACGTGATTATTTCCGATACATTCGGCCGGCGCGCAAGAACCATCCGTTACCGCGACCATGGGGCCAATGGCCGGTCGCTGCAATCCGGGCGCAATCCCCCAAGGGCCAAATCAGCCGGCACCGAACCACCAGGTGGCGAGGCCGAGAAAAGCGAAGAAGCCCACCGTGTCCGTGACCATGGTGACGAACACCCCCGATGCCACCGCCGGGTCCAGCTTCAACCGCGAGATGCCGAGGGGGATGAGGATGCCGAACAGGCCGGCCATCATCATGTTCATCACCAGCGCGGAGGCGATCACGGCACCGAGCTGCGCGTTCGCGAACCAAAGGCCCGCGATAAGGCCGAGCATGCAGGCGAGCATGGTGCCGTTCACGAGCCCTACCAGCACCTCGCGGCCGACGATGCGGCGGGCGTTGTGGCTGGAGAGGTCCTTGGTGGCAAGGGCACGGACCGCCACGGTCATGGTCTGGGTGCCGGCATTGCCGCCCATGGAGGCGACGATGGGCATCAGCACCGCCAGCGCCACCATCTTCTCGATGGTCGCCTCGAACAGGCCGATGATGGAGGCGGAGACGAATGCAGTGCCGAGATTGACGGTGAGCCACGGGAGGCGGCTGCGGGCGGTATAGGCGACAGTATCGGACAATTCCTCGTCGCTGCCGACGCCGGCGAGGGCGCGCAGGTCCTCGTCCGCCTCCTCCTGGATCACGTCCACCACGTCGTCGATGGTCATCACGCCCACGAGCCGGCCGGCATCGTCCACCACCGGGGCGGAGACGAGATTGTAGCGCTCGAACATGCGCGCCACGTCCTCCTGGTCGTCGGAGGCCTTCACCACCTTGGCCTGCTCGGTCTTCACCGCGGTCATAAGCACCGGGCGGCGGGTACGGAGCAGGCGATCGAGGGAGACCGCCCCCACGAGGCGATAGGCCGGGTCCACCACGAAGACCTCGTAGAAGGTCTCAGGCAGGTCGGGGGTCTCGCGCATGTAGTCGATGGTGCGGCCGACGGTCCAGAAGGGCGGGACGGCGATGAATTCCGTCTGCATGCGCCGGCCGGCGCTCTCCTCAGGATAGTCCAGCGAGCGGCGCAGCGCGACCCGCTCAGGCGCCGGAAGGTGCTCGAGGACCGCCGCCATCTCGGCTTCGTCCAGATCCTCGAGGATGTAGACCGCGTCGTCCGAATCGAGGTCACGCATGCCGCGCGCCACGGTGAGCGGCGACAGGCTGCGCAGGATGGAGACGCGGACCGTCTCGTCCAGCTCCGTCAAAGCGGTGAAGTCGAAGGCCGGCCCCAGCATCTCGATGAGGCGGCGGCGCTCGTCCGCGTCCAGTTCCTCGATCAGGTCGCCGAGGTCCGCCTCGTGCAGGTCGCCCGTAAGGCCCTTCAGACGGTCCACGTCGCGGGCGTCGATGGCCTCCTCTACCGCGGCGCGGAACGCCTCGGAGAGATCGCCCTCTTCGTCGCGCACCGGCAGGGCCTCGCTCTCGGCGATCGCCGTATCGGCATCCTCGCGCATGGGCTCCTCCCGGACTTGGCGGCGGGGGTCGGGCACCCGGTCTTGCGTGCAAGCCGGGCGCGGGATCGGGGAATGGCGAGAGCGGGACATCCGACCGCACCGCGGCAGATCGTCGGGACCTCCGTGCTGCCTCTAGAGGGCCTTACGGCGTTTGTGAAGCCTTGCGGCCGACTTCTTTGGAATCGCTCGCAACCTTGGCCGCAGGGCGCCGACGCGGGCCTTCCTTTTGCCGCCGGTCTGGCCTAGGCGCAGAGGCCTTGAGAAGGAGCGCGAGATGGCAGGAATGGCGAGGGGCGCACACATGCGTCAGCTGGTCGCAACGGCGGGCCTCCTGCTTGCGCTCTGCGCGCCCGCTTCCGCGGCCTGCGACGGCTCGGACGCGACGCTCGGCACGACGCGCGTGCTCGAGGTCGATCCGGCAGGGCTCCGGGTGGGCACCAAATCGTTTCCCCAGACCCTGCCTCTGGCGCCGAAGGAGGTGGTGCTGACTTTCGACGACGGCCCGTGGCCTACCACCACCGCCGCCGTTCTCGATGCGCTGAAGGCGCAATGCGTGCGCGCCACCTTCTTCCTCATCGGCGACAACGCCCGGGCCCGCCCTCAGCTGGTTCGGCGGGCGCTGGCCGAAGGCCACACCATCGCCCACCATTCCATGACCCATCCCGCGGCGACGCTGGCGAAGCTGCCGTTCGATGCGGCGGTGAAAGACATCGAGCGCGGCATCGCGGCGGACGAGATGGCGGCCTATGGCGCGACCGGGCCGGTGCCGCGCGTGCCCTTCTTTCGCTTCCCCGGCTTCGCCTCGACGCCGCAGCTGCTGGAGCATCTGGAAAAGAAGGGCATCGCCGTGTTCGGCGCCGACCTGTGGGCGAGCGACTGGAACGTGATGACGCCGGAGGCGGAGCTGGAGCTGGTGATGATGCGGCTCGACGCGGCGGGCGGCGGCATCATCCTGTTCCACGACACCAAGGGCTACACGGCGGCGATGATTCCCGCCTTCCTCGCCGCGCTGAGGGCCCACGGTTACAAGGTGGTCCACATCGTGCCAAAGGGCCAGAAGGCGTCGTAAGCGCAGGGTGCCGCGAGCCGAGTGGCCGCACCAAAACGGAAAAGGCGGCCCGAAGGCCGCCCTTTTCATGCCCGCGCCGTGAGCGCCGGGCTTTCCGATCCACTGGTGCGGACGAGAGGACTCGAACCTCCACGGGTCTCCCCACTAGCACCTCAAGCTAGCGCGTCTACCAATTCCGCCACGACCGCAGTCAGGGATGGCACCGTCCGGGGATCCGCAAGGGACCGCTCCCGGCCGGGGGCCATCGTCTAACAGATCGAATGTGCCGCCACAAGTGCCCGGCGCAGGGCGCGCGCGACCGCCCGGAGGCCTGTGGATGACCGGCCCGGCTCAAGGCGGCGCCCGATCGGTGGACATGGGCTGGACCGCCGGCGCGGATGGATTAAAGCAGAACGCCATGACAGCCACCGCCACGCGCGCCAGCCTGCAAACCGCCTTCCGCTCCGTCGCCCCCGACGCCCCGCCCGTGGAATGGCGCGTCAGCGAGGGGCTCATCCCCTACCCCGAGGCGCTTGCCGCCATGGAAGCGCGCGCCGCCGCCATCGCCGAGGGCAAGGCGGCCGAATGCGTGTGGCTGCTGGAGCATCCCCCGCTCTATACCGCCGGGACCAGCGCCAAGCCCGAGGACCTGGTGGATGGGCGATTCCCGGTGTTCGAGACCGGCCGCGGCGGACAGTTCACCTATCACGGGCCGGGCCAGCGGGTGGCCTATGTGATGCTCGACCTGAAGCGCCGCTCCCCCGACGTTCGGCGCTACGTGAGCGCGCTGGAGGCGTGGATCATCGCCACCCTGTCGGCATTCAACGTCACCGGAGAGCGGCGGGAGGACCGGGTGGGCGTGTGGGTGCGCCGCAAGGGCGGCGGCCAAGACCGCGAAGACAAAATCGCCGCCATCGGTATCCGCGTGCGCCGCTGGGTGACGTTCCACGGCATCTCGCTGAACGTGGAGCCGGACCTCAGCCATTTCGGCGGCATCGTGCCCTGCGGCGTGCGCGAGCACGGCGTCACCAGCCTCGCCGACCTCGGCCTGCCGGTGAGCATGGCCGAGGTGGACGCCGTGATGCGGGTGGCGTTCGAGGAGGTGTTCGGGCCGACGGTGCCGGGAGCGCCGATGGCCTGAGGGGGCGGTCGCCTCCGCACCGCCGTCGCCGTCCGGCCCGCCGCATCGTGACACGTGGCGGGATGGGTGCTCCGGTCAAGTCGGAGCACGACGGCGGAAAGGGAGGAGGAGCCAGGTTCGAGCGGCAGCGGCGATATCGCCGCGCCTTCGGCGGACCCTTGCGCTGGGCCCCGGCTCGCATTCCGCTATCGCTACATGCGTCCGGGGCGCGTGTGGGCTTTTCCCCCTCAGATCCCGAGCTTCGCCTTCAATATCTCGTTCAGCGCCTGGGGATTCGCCTTGCCGCCGGAGGCCTTCATGGCCTGGCCGACGAACCAGCCCAGCATGGTGGGCTTGGCCTGCACCTGGGCCACCTTGTCCGGGTTGGCGGCGATGATTTCGTCCACCACCTTCTCGATGGCGCCGGAATCCGTCACCTGCTTCATGCCGCGGGCCTCGACCACGACGCGCGGGTCGCCGCCTTCGGTAAAGACGATCTCGAACAGGTCCTTGGCGATCTTGGACGAGATGGTGCCTTCCGCGATCAGATCGAGGATGGCGCCGATCTGGTGCGGCGTCACCGGGGACGAGGTGACGTCCTTGCCTTCCTTGTTCAGGCGGCCGAACACCTCGTTGATGACGAAGTTCGCGGCGGCCTTGCCATCGCGCTTCGCGCCGCCGCCGTCCACCACCTGCTCGAAGAAGTCCGCCGTCTCGCGCTCGGCCACCAGCACGCCGGCGTCGTAGGGCGACAAGCCGTAGTCGGCGATGAAGCGGGCCTTCTTCTCGTCCGGCAGCTCGGGCAGGTCGCTCTTCAGCTCCTCCACCCACTCGCTCTTGAGCACGAGGGGCAGAAGGTCGGGATCGGGGAAATAGCGGTAGTCGTGCGCCTCTTCCTTGGAGCGCATGGAGCGCGTCTCACCCCGGTTGGGGTCGAACAGGCGCGTCTCCTGGTCGATCTTGCCGCCGTCCTCCAGGATCTCGATCTGGCGCCGGGCCTCCACCTCGATGGCCTGGCCGATGAAGCGGATGGAATTGACGTTCTTGATCTCGCAGCGGGTGCCGAAGGGCTCGCCCGGACGGCGCACGGAGACGTTCACGTCGGCGCGCAGATTGCCCTTCTCCATGTCGCCGTCGCAGGTGCCGAGGTAGCGCAGGATGGTGCGCAGCTTGGTCACGTAGGCCTTGGCCTCCTCGGAGGATCGCAGGTCGGGCCGCGACACGATCTCCATCAGCGCCACGCCGGAGCGGTTGAGGTCCACGAAGGAGAGCGTGGGCGACAGATCGTGGATGGACTTGCCGGCGTCCTGCTCCAGGTGCAGGCGCTCGATGCCCACGGTGATGCTCTCGCCTTCCGGCAGATCGACGATGACTTCGCCCTCGCCCACCACCGGCTGCTTGTACTGGCTGATCTGGTAGCCCTGCGGCAGGTCTGGATAGAAATAGTTCTTCCGGTCGAACACCGAGGTCAGGTTGATCTCCGCCTTCAGCCCGAGCCCGGTGCGCACCGCCTGCGCGACGCATTCCTTGTTGATGACCGGCAGCATGCCGGGCATGGCGGCATCCACCAGCGACACATGGTCGTTGGGCGGGCCGCCAAAGGCGGTGGAGGCGCCGGAAAACAGCTTGGCATTGGAAGCGACCTGGGCGTGCACCTCCATGCCGATCACCACTTCCCAATCGCCGGTGGCGCCGGGGATGAGCTTCTTGGCCTCTGCGGGCCGCGCGTGGACGGTCATGGTCTTCCTGTGGTCATAGGCGGCGCGGCGATCCCGCAGGGCCGCGCCGCAATTCTGGGTCTCAGGTAAACCCGAGGGACGGGCTCTGGCAACCGCCAGGGCGCCGCGGGCCGGTGCCATCCGTGCGGCGCGCCTCTTCAGCGTGATGGCGCACCAAGGCCGATGCGGGCACGTCTTTCAGATCGAGCCCCACGGCGCCGATCACCTGGCGCCCAAGCGCGTGCGCTCCGCATCCGCGGTGCGCCGTCAGCGAAAACGAGGCAAGGCCCCGCTCTCGCCTGCGCGCTGATATCAGGCCTTCCACCACAGGTCGTCGACCGGGAAGCGGCCGGCCGCCTCCTCGATCACCTCTGCGAGGGAGAACAGCGTCTCCTCCTCGAACGGCCGGCCGATGAGCTGGAGGCCCAGCGGCAGGCCATCCGCCGCAAGGCCCGCGGGCACCGAGATCCCCGGCAGGCCGGCCATGTTCACCGTCACGGTGAACACGTCGTTGAGATACATCTCCACCGGGTCGGCCTTCAGCTTCTCGCCGATGCCGAAGGCGGGCGAGGGCGTCGCCGGGGTGAGCACGGCGTCCACCCCGAGCGCGAAAGCCTGGTCGAAATCGCGCTTGATGAGGCTGCGCACCTTCTGCGCCCGCAGGTAATAGGCGTCGTAATATCCGGCGGAGAGCACGTAGGTGCCGATCATGATGCGGCGCCGCACCTCCGGCCCGAAGCCGGCAGCGCGGGTGTTCTCGTACATCTCCACCACGTCCTTGCCCGGCACGCGGGTGCCGTAGCGCACCCCGTCGTAGCGGGCGAGGTTGGACGAGGCTTCGGCCGGGGCGACGATGTAATAGGCCGGCAAGGCGTATTGCGTGTGGGGCAGCGAGATGTCGACGATTTCGGCCCCCGCCTCCTCCAGCCATTTGGCGCCCTCGCGCCACAAGGTGTCGATCTCGTCGGCCATGCCGTCCATGCGGTATTCGCGCGGAATGCCGATCTTCTTGCCCTTGATGGAGGCGCCCACGGCCTCCTCGTAGTCCGGCACGGGCCGGTTGACGCTGGTGGAATCCTTGGGGTCATAGCCCGCCATGGAGCGCAGCAGGATCGCCGCGTCGTTCACCGTGCGGGCGAAGGGACCCGCCTGGTCGAGCGAGGAGGCGAAGGCGACGATGCCCCAGCGCGAGCAGCGCCCATAGGTGGGCTTGATGCCCACGGTGCCGGTGAAGGCCGCCGGCTGGCGGATGGAGCCGCCCGTATCGGTGCCGGTCGCGCCGGCGCAGAGGAAGGCCGACACCGCCGCCGCCGAGCCGCCCGAGGAGCCGCCCGGCACCAGCGGGGTGGTGTCGCCGTCCCGGCGCCAGGGCGAGACCACCGCCCCGAAGGCCGAGGTCTCGTTGGACGAGCCCATGGCGAACTCGTCGTTGTTGAGCTTGCCCAGCATCACCGCGCCGTCGCGCCAGAGGTTGGCGGTGACGGAGGATTCGTACTCGGGCACGAAACTGTCGAGGATCTTGGAGCAGGCGGTGGTCCTGACGCCCTCGGTGCAGAACATGTCCTTGATGCCGAGGGGGATGCCTTCCAGATGGCCGGTGTCGCCGGAGGCGATGCGCTTGTCGCTCTCCTTCGCCATTTCCAGGGCGATCTCCGGCGTTTCCAGCACATAGGCATTGAGCGAGCGGGCTTCCGCCATGGCCTTCAGATAGGCCTCGGTAAGCTCGACGGAGGTGAACTCGCCCTGGGCGAGACCCTCGCGCGCCTGGGTGAGGGTGAGCTTCGTGAGCTTGGTCATTCCACCACCTTCGGCACAGTGAAGAAGCCGCCTTCGGCATCGGGCGCGTTGGCGAGCACCTTCTCGGGACAATGGCCGTCGGTGACGGCATCCTCCCGCATGGGCAGTTCCACCGGGACCACCCCGGTGAGGGGCTCGACCCCCGACACATCGAGATCGGCCAGTTGCTCGACGAACTCGAGGATGGCGTTGAGCTCGTTCTGAAGGTGGCCGAGCTCCTCCTCGCGCACCGCGATGCGCGCGAGATGGGCCACCCGGCGGACTGTCGCCTGATCGACGGACATATGACGCTCCCAAAAGCTGACCGCCGCTATAGCAAGGGGTATGCCGCGGTGGAAGGGTGGGGAGGCTCAACCAGCCCCCAGAGCTTCATCTGGCAACGTTCATACGCTGATGCAAAATGCGGACGATCCGATCCCTTCCGCTAGAGGGTGCCGATAGAACAGCTCAAGGTACCAGCGGGCAACACACCCACCGCATTTGACCTGGCCCCAAAATGCTCTAGCGAGGAGGCATGTCGGATACCCCTCCCCCCGCCCCCGTCGGCCCCCTCGCCGACATTGCCGGCCTGCTGCCGCGGCGGGGGGCGCTCATAGGGCTCGATCTCGGCACCAAGACCATCGGGGTTGCCTCCTGCGATCCGGACCGGCGCATCGCCACGGTGGTGGAGACGGTCAAGCGCACCAAGTTCACCGCCGAGGCCCTGCGCCTTGTGGCCCTCGCCGACGAGCGGCGGGCGGTGGCCTTCGTCCTCGGGCTCCCGTTGAACATGGACGGGTCGGAAGGGCCCCGCGCTCAGGCGAGCCGCGCCTTTGCCCGCAACTTCGCCCGCGTGGCCGGCCGGCCCATCGCCTTGTGGGACGAGCGCCTGTCGACGGCCGCGGTGGAACGCGCGCTGATCTCTGCCGAGATGAGCCGCGCGCGTCGCGCCGAGGTGGTGGACCAGCACGCCGCCGCCTTCATTCTGGAGGGCGCGCTGGGCTTCCTCTCGCGCCTCGCGGCGAACGCAGCCGGAACCTTGCCGGACGACTGATTCGGACCCGCCCTGTTCCCGCGCCGTTCGCGGCCCGGCTGCATCCGCCCCGGCGAGCGTCCCATTTCGGCACGCCACCTTTCCTTCCTGCGCCAGCGCGCCTAAAGGGGATGCCCGAGCGGGCGTTCGGCGCGCCGGAAGCAACAATCGCCTGCCCGCGAACGGCTGGCTCCACGCGTCTGCCCATGACCCTCATCTTCACCGCCCTCGTCCCCGTGTTCCTCACCATCGCCCTCGGCGCCCTGCTGCGCCGGATCCTGCTGAAGGACCCGGCCCATTGGGCGGCGCTGGAAAAGCTCACCTATTTCGTGCTCTTCCCGGCGCTGCTGGTGGTCTCGGCGGTGAAGGCCGACCTCAGCCAGGTGAACGTGGTGGCCGTCGCGGGCGCGCTCATCGGGTCGGTGGTGGTCCTGTCCGGCCTGATCCTCATCGCGCACCGGCCGCTCATTTCAGTGCTGGCGGCGGATGGGCCGGCCTTTACCTCTCTCTTCCAGGGGGCGGTGCGCTGGAACACCTATATCGTGCTGGCGGTGGCCGGCGGGCTCTATGGCGCGGCTGGCATCACCGTCGCAGCCATCGCGCTGGTGGCGATGATCCCGGTGGTGAACGTCATCGCGGTGCTGGTGCTCGCCGCCTTCTCCGGCCGCCACCCGCCCACGTTCGCCTATGTGATCGGCCAGCTCGCGCGAAATCCCTACATCTGGGCCTGCTCGGCCGGCGCGCTGCTCAATGCCACCGGCTTTCCGGTGCCGAAGGTGGTGGTGGAATTCGGCGACATCCTCGGGAGGGCGTCCCTCGCCCTCGGCCTGCTGGTGGTGGGCGGCGGCCTCATCCTCGATCGGCTGGCGCGGCCGCGGATGATCGTCTTCGCCAGCCTTGGGCTGAAGCTGCTGGTGAAACCCGCCATCGCTGTGGGCCTCGGCCTGCTGTTCGGGCTGGCCGGCACGGAGCTGATGGTGGTGGCGATCACCGCCTCGGTACCGTCGGCGCCCAACGGTTATGTGCTCGCCCGCCAGATGGGGGGCGACGCGCCGCTGCTGGCGGAAATCCTCACCGTGCAGATCCTCGGCGCCGCGCTCACCCTGCCGCTGGTGGTGGCGGCGACCAAGCTGCTGGCCTGAAAAACAAAGGGCGGCCGAAGCCGCCCTCTTGGGAATGCCCGTTCAGCAGGGGGAGAAATAGCCCTGGCCGCCGGGTCCGGTCTGCACCCAGCAGCTGCGCGGGCGCGGCGCGGGCTCCACATAGACCCGCGGGGCGGGCTGGTAATAAACGACCGGTGGCGGCTCGTAATAGACAACCGGCGGCGGGGGCGGCGCAGCCACCGCACCGGCCACGGCGGCGGCCCCGAGGATTCCGAGCGCGACGCCCGCACCCACCGCGGCGCCGTTGCCGCAATTGTAGCAGCCGCCATACCAGCGCCCGCGATACCAGTAGCCCACCTGAGTGACGCTGGCCGCCTCGCCCGGTGCTATCGCCAGCGCGCCCGAGCCGATGGCCGCCGCATGGCCGGCGGAGGCCGCGCCGGTCACGGCCACCGCCGCGACGCTCAGCGCCAAGAGGTTCTTCCGCAGAAGGGAGGACATGACTTGAACTCCTAACGTCGCAGGGCGGCAGGCCCGATTCCGGCGGAGGTCGCCCCGCCTTCGTCACCAAGCTCGGCGAGACTTCGTGCCAAAGTGTGGCGCCGCCGAGGCTCCCTCTGGATCGTTGTTCACAAATGATGAACGAGCTCTGAACGTCCGCGGCGCGGCGTCCCTTGCCCCGTGGGAGCGGGGGGGCTATGCCTGCCGCCTGCCATGCAAGCCGCACCCGCCTTCACCCTCACCGGCCGACACCTCATCGGCATAGAAGGCCTCTCCGCCAGCGAGATCAGTGGCCTGCTCGACCTTTCCGAGGAGTTCGTCGAACTCAACCGGCAGATCGAGAAGAAGCGCACCACGTTGCGCGGCCGCACCCAGATCAACCTGTTCTTCGAGGCCTCCACCCGCACCCAGTCCTCCTTCGAGATCGCCGGAAAGCGCCTCGGGGCGGACGTGATGAACATGTCGGTCTCCTCGTCTTCGGTGAAGAAGGGCGAGACGCTGATCGACACCGCCATCACGCTCAACGCCATGCACCCGGACATCCTGGTGGTGCGCCATCACGCATCCGGTGCGGTGGCCCTGCTGGCGCGCAAGGTGGATTGCTGCGTCGTGAACGCCGGCGACGGCGCCCACGAGCATCCGACCCAGGCGCTGCTGGACGCCCTCACGATCCGCCGCAACAAGGGCCGCATCCAGGGCCTCACGGTGGCCATCTGCGGCGACGTCCTGCATTCGCGCGTCGCCCGGTCCAACATCGCGCTGCTCAACACTTTGGGCGCCAAGGTGCGGGTGGTGGCGCCTTCCACCTTGCTGCCGTCCGGCGTCGAGACGCTGGGCGTGGAGGTGTTCCGCACCATGGAAGCGGGCCTCGACGGGGCCGACATCGTGATGATGCTGCGTCTTCAGCGTGAGCGCATGGCGGGGTCCTTCATCCCCTCTGTGAAGGAATACTACCACTACTTCGGCCTCGACGAGGCCAAGCTGAAGCGCGCGGCGCCGGATGCGCTGGTGATGCATCCCGGCCCCATGAACCGCGGCGTGGAGATCGATTCGGCCATCGCCGACGGAAGCCGCTCGCTCATCCGCGAGCAGGTGGAGATGGGCGTCGCGGTGCGCATGGCGGTGCTCGACACGCTGGCCCGGAAGCTGCCCAATGCGTAACGCCCGCACATTTCCGCACGAGCCGCGCCCGCTGCTGCTCACCCACGCCCGGGTGATCGACCCTTCCCGCGGCGCCGATTTCGTCGGCGACGTGTTCCTCGCTGACGGCGTGGTGAAGGACGCCGGCTTCGGCATCGCCGCGGCCGGCATTCCCGACGGCGCAGAGGTGGTGGACTGCGCCGGGGCCATCGTCGCGCCCGGCCTCGTGGACATGCGCGCCTTCGTCGGCGAGCCGGGCGCCGAGCACCGCGAGACGCTGGCCTCCGCGAGCCTTGCGGCAGCGGCCGGCGGCGTCACCACCATCATCTGCCAGCCCGACACCGACCCGGCGGTGGACGACCCGGCCATCGTCGACTTCATCCTGCGCCGGGCGCGGGATACGGCGGTGGTGCGGGTGCATCCCATGGCGGCCATCACCAAGGGCTTCCGCGGCGAGGAGATGACCGAGATCGGCCTGCTCCAGGCCGCCGGCGCGGTGGCCTTCACTGATGGCCACAAGTCGGTGATGAACGCCCAGGTCCTGCGCCGCGCCCTCGCCTATGCCCGCGATTTCGACGCCCTTCTGGTGCATCACACCGAGGATGCGACCATGTCGCAGGGCGCCATGAACGAGGGCGCTTTCGCCACCCGTCTCGGCCTGTCGGGCAATCCAAAAGCCGCCGAGACCATCATCCTGGAGCGCGACGTGCGCCTCGTGGGAGCGGCCCGCGGGCGCTACCACGCTGCCGCCCTGACCTGCGCCGAATCGCTTGAGGTTCTGGCACGGGCCAAGCAGGCGGGCCTGCCGGTGACCGCGTCGGTCAGCATCAACCACCTGTCGTTCAACGAGCTCGACATCGGCGGCTATCGCACCTACTTCCGCCTCGCCCCGCCGCTGCGGGCCGAGGACGACCGGCAGGCGCTGATCCACGCCCTCGCCTCGGGCCTGGTGGACGTGGTGGTCTCCGACCACCTGCCGCAGGACGTGGAAGGCAAGCGCCTGCCCTTCTCGGAGGCCGAGCCCGGCGCCATCGGGCTCGAGACCCTGCTTTCCGCCGCGCTGCGCCTCGTCCATTCCGACCAGGTGGACCTCGTGAATCTGCTCGCCGCATTGTCCACCCGGCCGGCGCAGATCCTCGGGCTCGATGCCGGCACGCTGCGCCCGGGGGCGCCGGCGGACGTGATCGTCTTCGATCCCGGCATGCCCTACGTGCTCGATCCGGGCGAGCTGAAGTCGCGCTGCCGCAACACCCCGTTCGACGAGGCGCGGCTGGAAGGCCGGGTGCTGCGGACCATCGTTGCCGGCCTTACCGTCTACGAATACGTTTGAGCTGCCCGCCCCGCGTCCGCTCCCCAGACTGAGGTCGACATGCCCGATGCCCCCTCGCCCGCGCTCGTCCTTCTGGCCGCGCTGGCGTTCGGCTATCTGCTTGGCTCCATCCCGTTCGGGCTGATCCTGACGCGGCTCGCCGGCACGCGGGACATCCGTTCCATCGGCTCCGGCAACATCGGCGCCACCAACGTGCTGCGTACCGGCCGCAAGGATCTTGCCGCCGCAACCCTCCTGCTCGATGCGCTGAAGGGCACGGCGGCGGTGCTGGTGGCCGGCCATTTCGCCGGCGAGGCGGCGGCCATGGCCGCCGCGGTCGGGGCCTTCCTCGGCCATGTGGCGCCGGTCTGGCTGCGCTTTCGCGGCGGCAAGGGCGTCGCCACCTTTCTCGGGGTGACACTCGGCCTGTTCTGGCCGGCAGCGGTGGGTTTCGCCGCGGTCTGGCTCGGTGCCGCCTGGTACACCCGCTATTCATCCCTTGCGGCGCTGATGGCGTCGGTAGGCACGGTGATCGTCGCCATGGCACTCGGCCACGACAAGCTTGCGATGCTGCTGGTGGTGCTCGCCATTGTGCTGTGGGCGAAGCACCACGAGAACATCCGCCGCCTGCTGGAAGGCACCGAGGGCAAGATCGGCGCGAAGGGCTGACGCCGATGGCGCGGGGCAAGCCTCCCGGTCCCGGACCCGCCGCACCCGAGGGAGAGGGTCCGGGCCACGGCCAGCTTCTCGGCCCGGCCCAGCGCCGCGACTGGCTGCGGCTGATCCGCACCGAGAATGTGGGACCGCGCACCTTCCGCGCGCTCATCAACCAATACGGCGGAGCCGCAGGCGCGCTGGAGGCCCTGCCCTCCCTGGCGCGCCGCGGCGGACGCCTGATGCCGCCCCATACCCCCACCATCGCCGAGGCCGAGGCGGAAATGGCCGCCCACGCCCGCATCGGCGCCCGCCTTGTGGCGCTGGGCGAGCGGGACTACCCCTCGGCTCTCGCCGCGCTCGACGATGCGCCCCCGCTCCTCTCGGTGCGCGGGCGGGGCGAGGTGCTCCGGCGCCCTATGGTGGGCATCGTCGGCGCCCGCAACGCCTCCGCCGCCGGGCGCACCTTCACCGCGCGCCTGGCCCGCGATCTGTCGGCCGCCGGCTGGGTGGTGGTCTCGGGCCTGGCCCGCGGCATCGATGCCGCCGCTCATGAGGCCAGCCTCGAAGGCGGCACGGTGGGCGTTTTCGCCGGCGGCCTCACCCGGCCCTACCCGCCGGAAAACCTCGCCCTGATCGAGAAGGTGGCGCAGGACGGCGCCGTCGTCTCCGAAATGCCCATCGCCTGGGAGCCGCGGGCGCGGGACTTTCCCCGCCGCAATCGTCTGGTCTCCGGCATGGCGCTCGGCGTCGTGGTGGTGGAGGCGGCGGAGCGCTCCGGCTCCCTCATCACCGCCCGCCTCGCACTGGAGCAGGGCCGCGAGGTGTTTGCGGTGCCAGGCTCCCCCCTCGATCCGCGCGCCGGAGGGACCAACGCGCTCATCAAGCGGGGGGCGACGCTGGTGACTCAGGCCGCCGACGTGCTGGAGGTGCTGGCGCCCGTCGCCGGGCGTCCGCCCGAGGACATCGCCGGGCCCGAGGAGCCGCCCGTGCCGCCGGAGCCGGCCCAGCCCGGCGATGATGCCCGGGCCCGCATCATCGGCCTGCTCGGCCCGGTGCCGACCTTCATAGACGATCTGGTGCGCCTCTCCGGCTGCTCGGCGGCGGAGGTTCAGATCGTGCTCCTGGAGCTGGACCTCGCCGGACGGCTCGACCGCCCCGGCACGGGGCGCGTCGCGTTGAAATAGTCCGGTCCGCGGTGCCGGCTTTCCTGGCCGCCGTCGTCCCGCTGGCTCCCGCCTATCGCTGGGGCGAGCGGCCCGGGGGGCGGCTTCCGTTCGTTTCGCGGCGGTCGCGAACATCGGTGAGGCTTTTTGCCTCCTGCCGTGCCATCTCAAGGATATAGGCCAGCGTGACGAAGCCGTGCCCGCGCGCAAGCCGAGAGAGCTCCGCGGTGATCGCGGCCACGTAGGCGGCCGTTGCGGCGGCATCGAGCGCCTGTTCCGAAGACGGGTCGGTCATGGATGATCCGTCGCCTCATTGGTATCCCGTACTGGTCTTAAAGATTGAGTTTGATATTAAAACATACTCTAGGTTGTAACTTCGCCGCATAATGGCTTTGAGGCCGGTGGGGGGCACCATTTGACAGGCGACGCCCGGCTCCCCATGTTGCGGCGCTCCGGGCGTTGCGATCCCGGCCGCTGGGGGTGTCGGATCGCGATTGAACGCCGGGCACCGGGAGCGGGAGCCCACTGCTCCACTTCCGGGCGGTCACGCGGCCACCCGGGTCCCCCCTCTATCCTTAAGGCCGCGCAATGGGGCAGCGGCCCTTGAAGAGACACGGTCGTCATGCAGGTCGTCATCGTCGAATCGCCGGCCAAGGCGAAGACGATCAACAAATATCTCGGTCCCGGCTATGAGGTCATCGCCTCCTACGGCCATGTGCGAGACCTGCCGTCCAAGGACGGCTCGGTGGATCCGGACGCCGACTTCCGCATGCTCTGGGAGGTCGATCCCAAGGCGCAGAAGCGGCTGAACGAGATCGCCGCCGCCGTGAAGGGGGCCGACGGGCTCATCCTCGCCACCGACCCGGATCGCGAGGGCGAGGCAATCTCCTGGCACGTGCTCGAGGTGCTGCGGCAGAAGAAGGCGCTCAAGAGCCAGAAGGTCGAGCGCGTCGTCTTCAATGCGATAACGAAGCAGGCCGTGCTCGACGCGATGAAGGCGCCCCGCGCCATCGACGTCGCTCTGGTGGATGCCTATCTCGCCCGCCGCGCCCTCGACTATCTGGTGGGGTTCACCCTTTCGCCGGTGCTGTGGCGCAAGCTGCCGGGCGCCCGTTCGGCCGGCCGCGTGCAGTCGGTGGCGCTGCGGCTTGTCTGCGATCGTGAGCGCGAGATCGAGACCTTCGTCGCCAAGGAATACTGGTCCATCGTCGCCCGCCTCGCGACGCCCCGCGCCGAGGAGTTCGAGGCCCGCCTCAGCGGTGCCGACGGCAAGAAGATCACCCGCCTCTCGGTGGGTACCGCGGAGGAGGCCAAGGCCTTCCGCACCGCGCTGGAGAATGCCGACTTCCGCGTCCGCTCGGTGGAGGCGAAGCCGGTCAGGCGCCACCCGCAGCCGCCGTTCACCACCTCGACCCTGCAGCAGGAGGCGAGCCGAAAGCTCGGCCTCGCCCCGGCCCGCACCATGCAGATCGCCCAGCGCCTCTACGAGGGCGTGGACGTGGGCGGCGAGACGGTGGGCCTCATCACCTACATGCGGACCGACGGCGTCGACATGGCCCCCGAGGCGGTCAGCGCCACCCGCAGCGCCATCGGCAAGCAGTTCGGTCCGAAATACCTGCCCGGCGTGCCGCGCAAATACACCACCAAGGCCAAGAATGCCCAGGAGGCCCACGAGGCCATCCGCCCGACCGATCCCTCCCGCCACCCGCGCGAGATGGCCCGCCATCTCGATGGCGAACAGGCCAAGCTCTATGAGCTGATCTGGATCCGCACCGTGGCGAGCCAGATGGAATCGGCCGAGCTGGAGCGCACCACCGCCGATATCGAGGCGAAGGCGGGAGGCCGCACGCTTGATCTCACCGCCACCGGCACGGTGGTGAAGTTCGACGGCTTCCTGACGCTTTATCGCGAAGGCAAGGACGACGAGGACGACGACGAGGAGAGCCGCCGCCTCCCCGCCATGAGCGCCAACGAGAAGCTCGACCGGCGCGCCATCCTCACCGACCAGCACTTCACCGAGCCGCCGCCGCGCTATTCGGAAGCCTCGCTGGTGAAGCGCATGGAGGAGCTGGGCATCGGCCGGCCTTCCACCTATGCCGCTGTGCTCGCCGTGCTGCGCGACCGCGAATATGTGAAGCTCGACAAGAAGCGTCTCGTCCCCGAGGACAAAGGCCGGCTCGTCACCGCCTTCCTCGAAAGCTTCTTCAAGCGCTACGTGGAATACGACTTCACTGCCGATCTCGAGGAGAAGCTCGACGAGGTCTCGGCGGCGGAACTCGACTGGAAGGAGGTGCTGCGCGCCTTCTGGCAGGACTTCTCCACCGCCATCGAGGCCACCAAGGACCTGCGCGTCTCGCAGGTGCTCGATGCGCTGGACGAGATGCTCACCGCCCACATCTTCCCGCCCACGGAGGATGGCAGCGACCCGCGCCTGTGCCCCACCTGCGGCACCGGGAGGCTGTCGCTGAAGATGGGCAAGTTCGGCGCCTTCATCGGCTGCTCGAACTATCCGGAATGCCGCCATACCCGTCCGCTCACCGGCGACGCGGCGCAGGAGGGCGACGGCACCCGCGTGCTCGGCCTTGATCCGGAGAGCGGCGAGGAAGTGACCGTGCGCTCGGGTCGGTTCGGCACCTATCTCCAGCTCGGCGAGGGCAAGGACGGCGAGAAGCCCAAGCGCTCGTCTCTCCCCAAGGGTCTCGCTCCGGCCGACGTGGACCTTGAAACTGCGCTGAAGCTTCTTGCGCTGCCGCGCGAGGTGGGTCGGCATCCCGAGGACGGCGAGCCCATCCTCGCCGGCATCGGACGCTATGGTCCCTACGTCCAGCACGGGCGCATCTACGCCAATATCGAGGACGGCGACGACATCCTCGCCCTCGGCCTCAATCGCGCGGTCACGCTCATCGCCGAAAAGCAGGCCAAGGGTCGCGGCGGACGTGGCGCGGCAACGCCTGGCCGCACGCTGGGCGACCACCCGACCCTCGGCGGTGCCGTCACCGTGCGGCCCGGCCGCTTCGGGCCTTACGTGAACCATGGCAAGGTCAACGCCACCCTGCCCAAGTCGACGGATCCCGAGGCGCTGACACTGGAAGCGGCCGTCGCGCTGATCGACGCCAAGGCCGCCGCCTCCCCCGGCAAGGCGGCCAAGGCGCCGCGCAAGGCCAAGGCCGACGGCGAGGCGCCTGCCGCGAAGGCCACGGCCAAGAAGGCACCCGCCAAGAAGGCCCCGGCCAAGAAAGCGCCGGCGAAGAAGTCCGCACCCAAGACCAAGGCCGCCGAGTAGCAGTGGCGGCGGCTCGGCCGCCGCCCGCTTCAGACGAGGCCGCCGTCGCTCTCGGCGTGATGGACCGAGGCGCGCAGCGGCCGCTCCGGCAGGAAGGAGAGCGCCAGCGCGGCGAGCGCGGTCACCAGCGCAACGGTGCCGAACACCCGCTGGAAGCCGACGGCCACCGTTGCAGGATCGGCGGTGCGCGCGAGGCTCTCCGCGTCATGCGCCCCGCTGCCTGCCCCGAGCGCCGCCAGAAGCACGGCGCCGAGCACTGCCACCACGAGCGCGCCGCCGAGCTGGCGAAAAAAGGTCATCACCCCCGTGGCCGTGCCCATGCGATATGGCGGGATGGCATTCTGGATCGAGACCGTACACACCGGCAGCACCGTTCCGATGCCCGCGCCCACAAGCGCCAGCAGCGCGCATAGCACCACGAGCGGCAGCGCCGGCGCGAGGGCGAGGATGCAAAGCCCGGTGGTGGCGATGCCCAGCCCGGCGAGGGCCGGACGCTTGTAGTGCTTGATCCGCGCCATGGCGCGTCCTGACACCACCGCTCCGCAGACCACGCCGCCCATGAGCGGGATGAGGCCGAGGCCAGACTGGCTGGCGGACAAGCCACGTCCGGTCTCGAAATAGAGCGGGACGAAGATGGAGAGCCCGACCATGGCGCCCACCGCCATGAACGCGGCGGCCATGCCGCGGCCAACCACGGGATCCGCCAGTAATTCGAGGGGGAGGAACGGCTCCCGCGCCGCCCGCATCCGCCAGACGAAGAGGGCGCTGAGGACCCCCGTCGCGCCCAGCAGGCCGAGGATGACGGGCGATGTCCAAGCATAGCGCACGCCGCCCCAGCCGAGCGCGAGCAGCAGCAGCACGCTCGCCACCACCATCAGCCCGGCGCCGAGGAAATCCATCTCGTGCTTTCGATCGTGGCGCGGCAAGCGGCGCAAGGCGCGATCGGTCATCAGGAAGGCGGCAAGGCCGATGGGCAGGTTGATCCAGAAGCTCAGCGTCCAGCTGAGATACTGGGCGAAAAACCCGCCAAGCAGCGGCCCTGCGATGCTCGCCGCCGCGAACACGCCGGCGATCTGCGCCTGATAGCGCCCACGCTCCCGCGGCGAAACCACGTCGGCGATGATGGTCTGCGCCAGCGATATGAGCGCGCCCCCGCCGAGACCCTGCAGCGCGCGGGCGATGATGAGCACGAGGAGGTTGGGCGCCAGCGCGCAGGCTGCCGACGCCAGCGAAAAGATGGCGATCGCAGTCAGCAGCATCACACGCCGGCCGTGGATGTCGCTGAGCTTGCCATAGAGCGGCGTCGCCGCCGTGGAGGCCAAGAGATAGGCGGTCACCACCCAGGAAAGGTTGGTGAAGTCGCCGAAGGCTTCGCCGATGGTGGGCAAGGCGGTGGCGACGATGGTCTGGTCCAGCGCGCCCAGCAGCATGGCGAGCATCACCCCGAAGATGATGCGCTGCACGTCCGCCTGCGCCAACGCCGCGGGGACTGCGCCTTGCGCCGGAGCTTCGGAAAGGGAATCGGCTCTCAGAGCGTCTTCGGATCGGGTCATCAATGGAGAATCTGCTCGGGCGGGGACCCCATGGGCACGCCCAGAGAGCAGGAAAGCAAGGCCGGCGGCAGGGCAAACCCTGCGTCACCGGCCGCCGCCAAGCTTCACGAACGCGTGTTGGTACCGGCGGTGGCTAGGCCACCGCCGCCTCGGGACGGCCTTCCGGTGCATCTTCTTCGTTGATGCCGCGGCCGGGCGGAATCTCCTCCACCGCCTCCGGCGGGGCCACCTCGTCCTGCTCCACCTGGCGGTGGATGAGGCGGTGGATGAAGCCGAGCTTCTCGATGACGCCCGGCCCGAGGATGAAGGGATAGGCGTCCGCCATGCCGAGGCAGCGATTGAGGCTGTTCAGGGCGAAGGACATGGGCAGCCACGAATCCACCATCTGCTGCACGGGGCAGGCCTGATAGGGATTGAAGTTCACTTCCGCTTCGAGATTGCCGGTGTTGTCGAGAGCCGGCTGCACATGGATGCCGAAGGCCGCCGCCATTTCCAGCGTGTCGACGATGTGGATGTAGTGCTTGAAAGTCTCGGCGAAATCCTCCCACGGATGGGCGGTGGCATAGGCCGACACGAAGTCCGACTGCCAGTCCGGCCGCGGCCCCGCGTCGTAATAGGCCTTCAGCGCCTCGCCATAATCCTCCCGCTCATCTCCGAACACGGCGCGATAGGCTTCCAGACGGCCGGCGTCGCGGACCAGACGGTTCCAGTAATAGTGGCCGACCTCATGGCGGAAATGGCCCAGCAGCGTGCGATAGAGCTCGCCGAGCTCGTTACGGCGCTGCTCGCGTTCGGCGTCGTCGGCCTCCACCAACGCGAGGGTGATGAGGCCTTCGTCATGGCCGGTCATCACGCGCGGTGCGGAGCCGTCAGGGGCATCGGCCAGGAACTCGAAGCACAGGCCGCCATCGCGATCCTGGACATTCTCGAGCGGCAGGTTGAGGCGGATGAGTGAATAGATCAGCCGGTGCTTGGCCACCTCCACCTTGCGCCACTTGCGCAGATTGTCGGAGAGCGTGAGGTCCGGCACCGTGCGATTGTGCCGGCAGGCGAGGCAAAACTCCTCGCTGTCCTGCTCCGGAACCAGCCAGTTGCAGGCATCGTGAACCGCATTGGCGCAGAAGCGGTAGCGTCCGCCGGTGTCGCCGATCGCGCGCCACACGCCGTCCTGCGCGTCGCCTTCGGGCTCCAGGGCGGCGAGTTCGTTGGTCTCGGGAATGTAGCCAAGGTCATGGCCGCACTTCTCGCACCGGCGATTCTCGAAATACAGAAGCTGGTCGCAGGCGGCGCAGCGGAAAAGTCGCATTTGGGTCTCCCCCGGTCGGCATGGTCTGGCCGCGTCATTGGCCGTGCATCGGCAGGTACGCGCACCCGGGCGGCTCATGAACCCTCGGGGCGCCTCAAGGTTCCCGCCCAGCCGCAAACCAGCATTCCTCTCGAGAAAATTAGCCGATGTTCGACTTAAGTCTATTGCCCTATGGGCATGCCGTAGCGTCTTCTCTTTGGGTGAGGTGGTTGACGGTGCGCCAACACCGGTCAGGCGAAAAATCGCCGGCCTGCCACCCAGGGAGGAAATCGTGAGCCAAGATTCGCACAAGCAAGACCGCGTCACCCCCGCATCCGCCGGTCCCGCCGAGGACATCCATGCGACTGCCGCGGAAAGCCGCCGGCCCAGCCGCCGTTCCATTCTGGCCGGTGTCGCCGTGGCCGGCGCTGCGGCCGTCGCAGCCCCCGCCGTCCATGCCCAGGCCTCGGTAAAGCTGAAGTTCCAGTCCACCTGGCCCAACAAGGACATCTTCCACGAATTCGCCGGCGACTTCGTCAAGACGGTGAATGCCATGTCCGGCGGCCGGGTGGAGCTGGAGCTGCTCGCCGCGGGTGCGGTGGTCCCGGCCTTCCAGGTGGCGGACGCGGTCTCCGCTGGCATCATCGACGGCGGCCACGGCGTCTCCGCTTACTGGTACGGGAAGAACAAGGCCTTCTCCCTGTTCGGCACGGCTCCAGCCTTCGGCTGGGACGCGGACGAGCTCCTGGGCTGGATCCGGTATGGCGGCGGCCAGCAGCTCTATGACGAGCTGGTGCAGAACATTCTCAAGCTGAACGTGGTCGGCCTCCTCACCGGCCCCATGCCGGGTCAGCCGCTGGGCTGGTTCAAGAGCGAGATCTCCAGCCCGGACCAGTTGAAGAACCTGAAGTACCGCACCGTGGGCCTCGCGGCCGACCTCAACAAGGAGCTGGGCGTCGCCGTCACCATCCTTCCGGGCGGCGAGATCGTGCCGGCCATGGACCGCGGGCTGATCGACGGCGCCGAGTTCAACAACCCCTCCTCCGACACGGTGCTGGGCTTCCCGGACGTATCGAAGGTCTACATGGTGAAGAGCTATCACCAGGCCCTCGAATGCTTCGAGGTGCTGTTCAACAAGACCAAGTTCGACGGCCTGCCGAAGGACGTGCAGGCGATCATCCGCGGCGCGGCGGATGCCGCCTCCTCGGACATGATGTGGAAGGCGCAGGACCGCTATTCCAAGGATCTGGAGGCGCTCAAGGCACGTGGCGTCAAGGTCATCCAGACGCCGGCGGCGGTGCTCCAGGCCCAGCTGAATGCCTGGGACAAGGTCATCGCCAACCTCTCCAGCGATCCGTTTTTCAAGAAGGTCGTGGACAGCCAGATGGCGTGGGCGAAGCGCGTGGTCGGCTTCCGTCTCGAGTACGAGCCGGACAGCGCCATGGCTTACAACCACTTCTTCAAGAAGGCCTGACGCGAGCCCAGAACCGCGCCCAAACCGGCCGCCCGGCATTGCGCCGGGCGGCCGCATGGCGCGCGACTTTTTAGGTACGACGACGCACCGGGGCAAACCCGGGCTGAAAACAACAAGACCTTCCTCAGGATTTCCCGCCCATGCAACGGTTCCTTTTGGCCGTGGACGCGGTCAATACCTTCATCGGCAAGCTGTTCGCGTGGTCGATTGTCATCCTCACGGTGGCGATCTGCTACGAGGTCTTCTGCCGCTACGTCCTGCGCGCGCCCACCTCCTGGGCCTATGACGTGTCCTACATGCTCTACGGCACGCTATTCATGATGGCGGGAGCCTACACCCTGTCGCGCAACGGCCATGTGCGGGGCGATTTCCTCTATCGCAACTGGCCGGTGAAGCGCCAGGCGACCGTGGATCTGGTGCTTTACTTCCTGTTCTTCTTCCCCGGCATCCTCGCCCTCATCTATTCCGGCTGGGGCTATTTCCGCCTCTCGTGGCTGCTCAACGAGCATTCCTCCTTCTCCCCGGACGGGCCCATCATCTGGCCGTTCAAGGGTCTGATCCCCCTCACGGGGGTATTGATGCTGCTGCAGGGCATCGTGGAGGTCATCCGCTGCACCATCGCCATCCGCACCGGCGAATGGCCGCCACGACTGAACGATGTGGAGGAGATGGAGAAGCTCATCCTGGAGCAGGCCGCCAACAAGGCGGATGCCGAGGCCATCGGTCGGGGGGCGCTGTGATGTTTCTGTCCGATCCCGCCCTCGGCATCCTGATGCTGGTGCTGTTCCTCGTGTTCCTGATGCTCGGCTTCCCCATCGCCTTCACCTTGATGGCGCTGGGCGTCGGCTTCGGCTACTTCACGCGCGGCGACACCGTCTTCCAGCTCTTCGTCCAGCGCACCTATTCGGTGATGGCGAACGACGTGCTCATCTCCATCCCGCTGTTCCTGTTCATGGGCTACGTGGTGGAGCGGGCGAACATCCTCGACCGGCTGTTCCGCGCCATCCAGCTGGCGGCGGGATGGGTGCCCGGCTCGCTGGCGGTCGCCACCCTCATCACCTGCGCCATGTTCGCCACCGCGACGGGCATCGTCGGTGCCGTGGTGACGCTCATGGGGCTTCTCGCCTTCCCCGCCATGCTGCGGGCCGGCTACGACACCCGGCTCGCCGCTGGCGTGGTCTGCGCCGGCGGCTGCCTCGGCATTCTCATCCCGCCGAGCGTGATGCTCATCCTGTACGGCGCGACGGCCGGCGTGTCGGTGGTGAAGCTCTATGCAGCGGCGTTCCTGCCCGGGCTCATGCTGGCTGGCCTCTACATGGTCTATGTGATCGTGCGGGCGACGCTCAACCCGGCCATGGCGCCAAAGCTGCCGCCGCAGATGCGCGCGAGCTCCACCGCCGAGGTCGTGTGGGCGCTGGCGTCCTCCTTCCTGCCGCTGGCGCTGCTCATCTCCGGCGTGCTCGGAGCCATCGTGTTCGGCCTGGCGACGCCCTCGGAGGCGGCAGCCGTGGGCGCGGCGGGATCGGTCATCCTCGCCCTCGCCTATCGCAGCTTCTCCATGAACAAGCTCAAGGAAAGCGTCTTCCTCACCGCCCGCGCGTCAGCCATGGTGTGCTGGCTGTTCGTGGGCTCGGCGGTCTTCTCGGCCGTGTTCGCACTGCTCGGCGGCCAGCAGGTGGTGGAGAATTTCGTGCTCTCCCTCAACCTCGGGCCCATCGGCTTCCTGCTGCTCACGCAGGCCATCATCTTCGTTCTGGGCTGGCCGCTGGAATGGACGGAGATCATCGTGATCTTCCTGCCCATCTTCCTGCCGCTTCTGGATAATTTCGGCGTCGACCCGATCTTCTTCGGGGTGCTGGTGGCGCTCAACCTGCAAACCTCCTTCCTGTCGCCGCCCGTGGCCATGGCGCCGTTCTATCTGAAGGGGGTGGCGCCAAAGCACGTCTCCATCGACGAGATCTTCTCGGGAGTCATGCCGTTCCTGTGGATCGTCATTTTCTCCATGGTGATGCTCTACGTCTTCCCGGGCATCGCGCTGTGGCTGCCGAAGGCGCTCTATGGCTAGCGGGGCGAGGAGTGGCGGGGCATGATCGGCGCATGAGCGAAGATCGTGCAGCCACCTCCCTCTTCACCATCGGCTACGAGCAGTCGACCCCGTCCGCCTTCCAGTCGGCCCTAAGCGAGGCGAAGGTGGATCTGGTGGTGGACGTGCGCGCGGTCGCGGCCTCGCGCCGTCCCGGCTTCTCGAAGACGGCGCTGGCTGCCGGCATCGCCGAGCATTCCATCGCTTACGTGCACCTGCGCGCGCTCGGCACGCCGAAGGAGGGGCGCCTTGCCGCGCGCAGCGGTGATCACGACGCACTCATGCGCATCTACGATGCCCACCTCGCCACCGCCCCGGCGCAGGCGGCGCTGGAGGAGCTCGCCGATCTCGCCAAGGGCCGCCGGCTGTGCCTTCTATGCTACGAGCGGCATGTGGAGGGCTGCCACCGCCTGCGCCTCGCCGCATGGATGTGCGAGCGGTTGGACATCGGCGTCACCCACCTGATCCCCGCGCCGTTCTGAGATCACTTAACCGGGGCGGGCGCGATGTCCTCCTCCGTCGCCGGCCCGGCGACGGCCGCGCGGGCGGCGGCAAGGAGATGGGGGGTGTCCACGTCCAGGAAGGCACCGTCACCGTCTGCCGCCACCTCGGCCACCACGTCCGCATTGGCGGCAAGGACGTGCCGCGCGCCGACGTCGCCCTCCAGTGCCGACAGATCGGCGAAATAACGCCGGGACCACAGCACCGGATGACCCCGCTGCCCGCCGTCCACCGGCACGGCGATGAGCCGGCCGGCTTCGGGGGCGTGGGCCGCCATCAGCCGGTCCAGCAATTGCGGCGCGACCAACGGCATGTCGCCCAGCACCACCAGCGCCCCGGCCGCTGTCTCCGGCACCGCGCCGATGCCCTTGCGCAGGGATGAGGCCATACCGCTGGCATAGGCGGCGTTGTGGACCAGCGTCACCTCCAGCCCTTCCAGCGCCGCGGCGACCCGCGCCGCTTCATGTCCGGTGACGACGATGACCGGCCGTGCCGCCGATTGCAGCGCCGCCTCGGCGACACGGCGGATCACCGGCCGTCCGCCCACCTCGGCAAGCAGCTTGTTGATGCCCTTGCCCATGCGCGACGACCGCCCGGCGGCGAGGATGACGGCGGCGAAGCCATCCTCCGGCGCTTCGGTCTCGGCGCGAGGCTGGGGCCGTGTCGCGATCTCGGTGAGGAGCCCGCCGGCGCCCAGCCCGGCGATCTCGCCCGCCGTCACCTCAAGTCCCGCCAGCAGCCGATTGAGGATCCAGTCGAAGCCGTTCTCCTTGGGGCTGCGGGCACAGCCCGGCGCGCCCAGCACCGGCACAGCGCCCAGATGACCGAGCATGAGGAGGTTGCCCGGGTCCACCGGCATGCCGAGACGCAGGACCGTGCCCCCGGCGGCCACCAGCGCGGCGGGGATCACGTCGTTGCGGTCGGCGATGGCGGAGGCGCCGAACACGATGACGAGCTCGGCCCCCGCCTCCACAGCTCGGCCCAGCGCTGCGCACAGGCTGGCGGAGGCGTGGGGCAGCGTCTCGTGGCGGATCACCTCGGCCCCCGCCGGGGCAAGGCGTGCGCGGGTGATCGCCAGGGTCTTCGCCACCACCTTGTCCGCAAGCCCGGGCAGGAGGGTGGAAAGGACCGCTACCCGCCGCAGGCGAAACGGCGCGATTTCAATGGCGCCACGCCCCGCCGCCGCGGCCGCCTCCACGAGCGCGGCGGGGACGGCGTAGGGAATGATCTTCACCGTGCCGACCATATCGCCGGCCGCGACGGCGCTGTAGTCGCGCAGGGTGGCGAGGGTAATGGCCTCGTGCACCCCGTTGAACGCATCGAGACCGTTGCCGGGAAGGCGCAGCACGCCGGCGGCCTGCGCATGCAGATTGGCGCGGCCAGTGAACGCCGCCTCGGCCCGCACATGGGCGCCGGCCACCGCCGCGGCGAGGCGCCGGGCAGCTTCGTCCTCGTGTATTTCGCCCGGCTCAGGCTGTGCCGCCACCACCTCGCGGATGCCGGCGGCACCGAGGCGCGCGATCTCGGCAGCACCAAGGCGGGTACCCTTCTTCAAAGTGCCCCCGGGCAGCCGCACCGAATGGGCGGCGATGGCGCCCTCGGCATCCGCCAGCGGCAGCGGGCCGAATTTCACGCCGCGGCTCCCTCGGCCGAACCGGCCGCTGCGCCGCCGAGGCGCAGCGCCCGGATCACTTCGCCGAGCACGGCCACGGCGATCTCCGCCGGGCTCGCGGCGCCGATGTCGAGGCCGATGGGGGCATGGATGCGGCCGATGGCGGCCTGGGACAGCCCCGCCCCGGCGAGGCGCTCCACCCTCCGGGCATGGGTGCGGCGCGAGCCGAGTGCGCCCACGTAGAAGCAGCCGGCGGTGAGGGCGGCCGCGATCGCCGGCTCGTCGATCTTGGGATCGTGGGTCAACGCCGCCACGGCGGTGAAGGGATCGAGCCCGTAAGCCGGGAGCGCCTCCTCGGGCCATTCGGCGATCACCGGCACATCGGGAAACCGCTCGGGCGTGGCGAAGGCGGTGCGCGGGTCGAGTATCGTGATGTCGAAGCCGGCAAGCCGCGCCATGGGCGCAAGCGCCTGTGAGATATGCACCGCGCCGACCACCAGAAGACGCGGCGGCGGAACGTCCACCGCCAGGAAGGCCCGCCCTGCGCCCTCCCCCACCATGCCGCTGCGGCCGGATGCCAGGGCCGCGCCGATGTCCCGCGCCAGCGGATCGGACGCCTGCCCGGCGGCGGTGACGAGGCGCTGGGCGCCGCTGTCCAGCTCCGTCACCACCACGGCGGCGCGGCGGGCGGCACGCTCGGCATTCAGGGCTTCAAGCAGGTCGAGACGCATGGCGGTCCTCCCTCAGGGAGCTGTCCGATCATCTTCCCCAATGAATATAACGCCGAGGGCCTGCCGTCACCGGGCGCGGCGCATTCAGTCCACGCGCTCCACATAGACGGCGATCTTGCCGCCGCAGGAGAGGCCCACCTTCCAGGCCGTCTCGTCGGCGACGCCGAACTCCAGCGTGCGCGGGGCGCCGCTGGCGATGACCTCCGCCGCCTCGCTCACCACCGCACCCTCGACGCAGCCGCCAGAGACGGAGCCGAGGAAATTGCCGTCGGCGTCGATGACGAGGCGGCTGCCCACCGGGCGCGGGGCCGAGCCCCAGGTCTCCAGTACGGTGGCGAGCGCCACGCTGCGCCCTTCGCGGCGCCAGCGCTCGGCGGCGGCCAGAACATCGCTCTCGGTTACGTCCATCGCCGGTCTCCTTCCCTTGAGGGATATTTGGCAAGGCCCCTGCGATCCCATATAGGTGTCCGGCCCGAAGATGCCCAACCTCCTGTCGAAAAACCTGGCGCGCCCCGTGCCCGAGCTTGTGTCCCGCGCCGCCCGCGATCAAGGGACCCTGCGCACCGCGGACGATCTCGTCGCCGCCGGCCTCCTCGCGCCCGAGGCGCGCACGGCGGCGGACGAGGTGGCCGCCCGCTATGCGGTGGCGCTGACGCCGACGCTGGCCCACGCCATCGACCGTGCCGATCCAGACGATCCGATCGCCCGCCAGTTCGTTCCCGATCCGTCCGAGCTCAAGATCCGGCCCGAGGAGCGGGCCGACCCCATCGGCGACGATGCGCACAGCCCCGTTCCGGGCGTCGTGCACCGCTATCCCGACAGGGTCCTGCTCAAGATCGTGGGCGTCTGCGCCGTCTATTGCCGCTTCTGCTTCCGCCGCGAGATGGTGGGGCCGGGCACCGGGTCCATGCTGTCCGCCGACGCGCTGGAGGCGGCCTTCGCCTATATCGCGCGCCGGCCGGAAATCTGGGAGGTCATCCTCACCGGCGGCGACCCCTTCATGCTGGCCCCCCGGCGCATGGCGGCGGTGGTGGAACGCCTCGCCGCCGTGCCCCATGTGCGGATCGTGCGCCATCACACCCGCGTGCCTGTTGCCGCGCCGGAGCGGGTGGACGCGGCTTTCGTGGCGGCGCTCAAGGCGCCCGGCATCACCCCCTATGTGGCCGTCCATGTGAATCACGCCCGCGAGCTGACCGCGCCCGCCCGCGCCGCGCTGGCACGCCTGGCGGATGCGGGCATCCCGCTCGTCTCCCAGTCGGTGCTGCTGAAGGGGGTGAATGACGATGCCGTCACGCTCGCGGAGCTGTTCCGCACCCTCGTGGAGTGCCGGGTGAAACCCTATTACCTTCACCACCCGGACCTCGCCCCCGGGACCGGTCATTTCCGACTGACGGTGGCGGAGGGGCAGGCGCTGATGCGCGCGCTGCGCGGCCGCCTGTCCGGCCTTGCCCTGCCGACCTACGTGCTCGACATTCCCGGCGGGGCGGGCAAGGTGCCCCTCACCCCCGGCCATCTCGCCGAGGCCGGCGACGGGCTCGCCGTCACCGACAATTGCGGCGGGGTGCATCTGTATCCGCCGGGCGCGTGAAGCCCGCGCCACATGGAGGACGACATGGGGGAGCCGCGCCGCGTGGCCCAGCCGGGGCCGGAAGCGATCGAGCGCGTGGAGAGCGCCGTCGGCACGCTGACGGTGCTGGATTTCGAGCTGGAGGCGGGCCTCACCCTGAACGAAGCGGTCTGCGGGCCGCTGCTCAGGGCCAGCATGGGCGCCGCGCAGGTGGAGCTCTCCGGCGGTGCGCTCGGTCCTTTTACCTATGTCATGCCCGCCGCGGCCACCGATGCGTTGCACGCCGCATGGTACAGCGCCGCCTTCACGCCGCCCGGCGAGACCCGCTTCGAGCGCGGCAACGTCACCTTCGGCCGCAAGGAGGGCGCTCCTTTCATCCACTGCCACGCCTTCTGGACCGAGGCCGACGGCAGCCGTCACGGCGGCCACATCATGCCCCACGACACCGTCGTTGCCGCCCCCATTCGCGCCCGCGCCTACGCCGCAGCGGAGGTGGAGACCACGGCCGATTTCGATCCCGAGACGAATTTCCCCCTCTTCACCCCCCATGCCGCCATGGCGCCGCAGGGCGCGCCCCGCATTGCCTTCGCGCGGGTGCGGCCGAACACCGACCTCTTCACCGCGGTGGAGGACATCTGCCGACGCCACGGCTTCGCGGCGGGACGGCTGCGCGGCGGGGTGGGCAGCATCATCGGCGCCCGCTTCGAGACCGCGCCGCCGGTGGATGACTACGCCACCGAGGTCTTCATCACCGACGGAACGGTGGCGAAGGATGCCGAAGGCGTACTGGTGGCGGACATCTCCCTGTCCCTGGTGGGGCTGAGCGGCGTGACGGCGGAGGGCCGGCTCGTGCGCGGCGACAATCCGGTGCTCATCACCTTCGAGCTGGCGGTGGAGGAAGCCGCCGGCTGACCGGGCCGGAGAGCGCCGAGACCAGGCTCTCCAGGCTGGCGAGATCGTGGACGGGGCGCATCTCGTCCACATGCGGGAGCATGGCCGCGACGCCGCGCGCCTTCGGTTCGAAACCGGCATAGCGCAGCAGCGGATTGAGCCAGACGAGGCGCCGGCAGGAGCGCTGCAGCCGCGCCATTTCCTCTGCGAGGCCCGCGTCCACCTCGCGCTCTAGCCCGTCGGTGAAGAGCAGGACGACAGGGTTCTGCGCCGTCACCCGGCGTGACCATAAGCGATTGAAGGCGCGCAGGGACGGCGCGATGCGGGTGCCGCCCGCCCAATCCTGCGCCGCTCGTGCCACCGCCTGCAACGCCGCATCGGGATCGCGCCGGGCGAGGGCTCGGGTGGCGTTGGTGAGCCGCGTGCCGAACAGGAAGACGGACACGCGCCGCCGGCGCGACATCGCATGGAGAAAGGCGAGGATGGGGCGCGAATAATCCGCCATCGATCCGGAGATATCCAGAAGCGCCACCACGGGTGGCGGCCGCAGCTGCGGGCCGCGCCGCTTCAGGGTGAGAAGATCGCCGCCGGTGGAGAGCGCAGCGCGCAATGAGGCGCGCAGGTCGAGGCGGCGGCCCCTCGGATCGAGCTTCAGCCTGCGGATCCGCGCTCGGTCGTCGGGCATGGCGAGCCGCGCGATGCGGCGGCGCGCGTCGGCGAGCTCGGCCGCCGACATCTGGGCGAAATCCCGCGTGCGCAGCACGTCCTCGGCGGAGGCGGCGCGGCGGGCCTCCACCTCGACGCGCTTGGGGTCCGCCGGCCGCTCGGTGCCGATGCCGGCAAACAGCGCCTCCTCCACCCGCCGCAGCACGCTCTCCCGCCGCTGCTCGCGCTCCGGCACGGCGACGGGGGAGAGCATGGCGATGAGCTTTTCCTGATGCGCCCGCCGGCGCCAGAACAGGCGGAAGGCCTGGTCGAACACCACGCTGTCTTCGTGGCGGGAAACGAAGAGGGCGTGGAGGGTCCAGTAGAATTCTTCCCGCGCGCCGATGCCGGTGGCCTCCACCGCCGCCACCGCATCGAGCACGCGGCCCGGCCCCACTGGCAGCCCGGCAGCCCGCAACGCGCGGCCGAACCAGGCGATGTTCTCGGGCAAGCGTCCGTCAGTCATGGTGAAGCAGCCTGCACGCGCACTCGGCTCGGCCATGGGCCCTCCGGTCGAGCCAGAGGGCGAAGGCGGTGAGGCGGGGGTCGGACGAAGGAGGCTGGCGAAGGCGAAAGCGAACGCGGGGCGGCATCAGAAAGCGCTCCGGCGGCGGTCTTTGCCACCACCGTCGTGCTCCGGCTTGACCGGAGCACCCATCTCTCCGCCCGCACTGCTGCCTGACCCGGCCATGGGCCCTCCGGTCGAGCCGGAGGGCGACGGCGGTTGAGAGCCCGTCGCCTCACTCCGCTGCGCGCGCGGCGTGGCGCGCCTCCTCCACGAGGCGGGCGATGCGGGGGGCGTCGGTACGGGCGATGTCGTCCTGATACTTCAGCAGCACGCCAAGCGTGTCACCCACCATCGCCGGATCGAGGGCTGCGGCGTCGAGCTCGATCAGTGCCGAAGCCCAGTCGAGGGTCTCCGCCACGCCCGGCACCTTGAACAGATCCTCCCGCCGCAACGCCTGCACGAAGGCGACGACTTCGGCCGACAGCCGCGCCGGGGCGTTCGGCAGGCGCGCCTTGAGGATGGACATCTCGCGCGCCGCGTCGGGATAGTCGACCCAGTGGTAGAGGCAGCGCCGCTTGAGCGCGTCGTGAATCTCGCGGGTGCGATTGGAGGTGAGAACGATGATGGGCGGCGCCGGTGCCCTCACGGTGCCGAGTTCCGGGATCGTCACCTGATGGTCAGCCAGCACTTCCAGCAGGAACGCCTCGAACGCCTCGTCGGTGCGGTCGAGTTCATCCACCAGCAGAACGGGAGGGCCCTCGGGCTGAGGCTCCAGCGCCTCCAGCAGCGGGCGGCGCAGCAGATAGCGTTCGGAAAAGACATCGGCGGCGATGGCCGCCTTGTCGCTCTCGCCCGCGGCTTCCGCGAGGCGGATGGCGATCATCTGCGCCGCGTGATTCCACTCGTAGACCGCGGCGGCGAGGTCCAGCCCTTCGTAGCACTGCAGGCGGATGAGACGCCGGCCAAGGGCAGCCGCGAGGGCCTTCGCCACTTCGGTCTTGCCCACCCCGGCCTCACCTTCCAGGAGAAGGGGCCGGCCCATGCGCAGGGCGAGATGGAGCACGGTGGACAGCGCCCGGTCGGCCACGTAGCCCTGGCCTTCAAGCAGGCGCTGCGTGGCGTCGATGGAGCCGGGCAAGCCGCCGTGATGTGCATCCGCGCTCATGGCGTGAGTAGAGCATGAGGGCAGCCCGCGGCCAAGGCGGGTGAGGGCAACCGGCGCGGGCAGCCCTAGTCTCCGTCCGGCTCACATGGCGCGGGCGCGCTCCACCGCGCGCTTCAGCATGACCTTGGCCAGCTGGGCGCGATACTCCGCGCTGCCGTGCAGGTCGCTCATGAGGTTGGTGGGGTCGAGCACGAGGTCCGCCACCGCTTGAGGAGAGAAGTCCGACGCCAGCACCGCGCCCGCCTCGGTCCACAGGAACACGCCGGACTGGCCCGCCCCCGTCACCGCCACCCGCACCTCAGCCGCCGTCTTGCTCACGAACACGCCGGCCATTGCGTAGCGGGAGGCAGGGTTGCGGAACTTGGCGTAGCCTGCTGCCGCGACCCGGGGGAAATCCACCCGGGTGATGATCTCGCCCTCCTCCAGCGCGGTCTCGAACAGGCCGCGGAAATAGTCGGCGGCGGCGATGGAGCGCCGGTCGGTGACCACGGTGGCGTTGAGGCCGAGCACGGCGGCAGGGTAGTCCGCTGTGGGATCGTCATTGGCGAGCGAGCCGCCGATGGTGCCCCGATTGCGCACCGCCGCGTCACCGATCACGCTCGCGAGCTCGGCAAGGGCGGGAATGGTCTCGCGCACCAGTGCGGAAGCGGCCACCTCGGCGTGGCGCGCCATCGCGCCGATGGAGACCCCCTCCGGGATCGCGGAGATGCCCGAGAGGCCGGGAATGCGCGAAAGGTCCACCAGAGCGGTCGGCTGGGCGAGCCGCTGCTTCAGGGTCGGCAGCAGGGTCTGGCCGCCGGCGAGGGCCTTCGCCTCGGGATCGGCGGACAGCGCCGCGCCGGCATCCGAAAGGGCGGTGGGGCGCTGATAGTCGAAGGCGTACATGGCGTCCTCCTATTCCGCGGCCTGCCGGGCGGCGCGCGCCTGGCAGATGGCCCAGACCTTGGCCGGAGTGGCCGGCATGGGCACATCCTCCGTGCCCAGAGCGTCGGTGAGCGCGTTGATGACGGCCGGCGGCGCGCCGATGGCGCCCGCCTCGCCGCAGCCCTTAATGCCAAGCGGGTTGGAGGGGCAGCGGGTCTGCGTGAGCCCCACGGTGAAGGACGGCAGGTCGCCCGCCCGGGGCATGGTGTAGTCCATGTAGGAGCCGGTCACGAGCTGACCGTCCGAATCGTAGGTGACACCCTCCATCAGCGCCTGCCCGATGCCCTGCCCGATGCCGCCGTGGACCTGGCCTTCCACGATCATCGGATTGATGATCATGCCGAAATCGTCGATGGCCACGAATTGCTTGATCTCGACGACGCCGGTCTCCGGGTCCACCTCGAGCTCGCAGATGTGGCAGCCGGCGGGGAAGGTGAAGTTGGTGGGGTCGTAGAACGCCCCCTCCTTCAGTCCCGGCTCGATCTCCGAGGTGGGGAATTTGTGCGCCACATAGGCGTTCAGCGCCACCTCGGCGAAGGCAAGGGAACGGTCGGTGCCGGCGACGGTGAACTTGCCGTCCTTGAACTCGATATCGCCCTCGGAGGCCTCCAGCATGTGGGCGGCGATCTTCTTCGCCTTGGCCTCCACCTTGTCGAGCGCCTTGACGATGGCGGACATGCCCACCGCGCCGGAGCGCGAGCCATAAGTGCCCATGCCGAACTGCACCTTGTCGGTGTCGCCATGGACCACGGTGATCTGGTCGATGGGGATGCCGAGCCGGGAGGAAACCAGCTGCGCAAATGTGGTCTCGTGACCCTGCCCGTGGCTGTGGGAGCCGGTGAGGACTTCCACATTGCCGGTGGGATTGACGCGCACCTCGGCGCTCTCCCACAGGCCGACACCAGCCCCGAGCGAGCCCACCGCAGCGGATGGGGCGATGCCGCAGGCCTCGATATAAGCGGAGAGGCCGATGCCCCGCAGCTTGCCGCGCGCCTCGGATTCCGCGCGGCGAGCCGGGAAGCCCTTGTAGTCCGCCACCTCCAGCGCCTTGTCGAGGGAGGCGACATAGTCGCCCGCGTCGTAGCACATGATGACGGGGGTCTGGTGGGGGAAGGCAGTGATGAAGTTGCGCCGGCGGAACTCCGCCGGGTCTTCGCCGCGCTCGCGCGCCGCCTTCTCCACGATGCGCTCGAGGAGGAAGGTCGCCTCCGGCCGCCCTGCGCCGCGATAGGCATCCACCGGTGCCGTGGTGGTGTAGATGGCATCCACCGCGCAATGGATCGCCGGGATGTCATACTGGCCCGACAGCAGCGTCGCGTAGAGATAGGTCGGGATGGAGGAGGCGAAGGTGGAGAGATAGGCGCCCATGTTGGCGCGGGTCTTCACCCGCAGCGCCAGGATCCGGCCATCGGCATCCTGCGCCAGCTCGGCATGGGAGATGTGATCGCGGCCATGGGCGTCGGAAAGGAAGGCCTCCGATCGGTCCGCCGTCCACTTCACCGGCCGGCCCACCTTCTTGGCCGCCCAAGCACAGACCGTCTCCTCCGCATAGATGAAGATCTTGGAGCCGAAGCCCCCGCCCACGTCCGGGGCGATGACGCGCAGCTTGTGCTCGGGCGCGATGCCGACGAAGGCGGAGAGCACCAGGCGCGCCACATGCGGGTTCTGGCTCGTCGTCCACAGGGTGAAGGCCTCGTCGCCGGCGTCATATTCGCCGATGGCGGCGCGCGGCTCGATGGCATTGGGCGCGAGGCGGTTGTTGACGAGGTCGAGGGTCGTCACCTTCGCGGCGCGAGCGAAGGCGGCGTCCGTGGCGGCCTTGTCGCCCAGCTCCCACTCGAAGGCGGTGTTGCGCGGCGCGCAGTCGTGGATCTGCTCGCCCTCCGTCGCCGTTGCGAGGTCGGCAACCGCCGGCAGGAGCTCGTACTCCACCTCCACCGCCAAGGCGGCATCCTTGGCAATGTTGAGCGTCTCTGCGATAACGACGGCCACGTGGTCGCCCACGTAGCGCACCTTCTCCTTAGCCAGCGCCGGATGAGAGCCCATCTTCATGGGACTGCCATCGGTGGAATGGATCATCCAGCCGCAGATGAGATCGCCGACGCCATCGGCGGCGAGGTCCGCGCCGGTCAGCACGTCCACCACGCCCGGGATCGCCTTGGCGGCGGTGGCGTCGAGATGGCGGATGCGGGCGTGGGCATAAGGCGAGCGGACGAAATAGGCATAGGCCTGACCGGGCCGGTCGAGATCGTCCGTATAGCGGCCCTTGCCGGTGATGAAGCGGAAGTCTTCCTTGCGCCTGACGGCGGCGCCGATGGGCGTGACGGAGCTGGAAACGCTGGCGTTCATGGGTGTCCTCCCACGGGGACGGCCTGAAGGTCTTGCAGGGTCCGGCGCAGCCGGGGCGCGGAGCCTATTCGGCGGCGCGGGGCGCCTCGGCCATATGCGCCTCGCCCATGGCCCGGGCGCCGGCGGCCACCGCCTTGACGATGTTGTGGTAGCCGGTGCAGCGGCAGAGGTTGCCGTCGAGATTCTCGCGGATGGTCGCCTCATCCAGGCCCGGACCGTAGCGGGCGACGAGGTCCACCGCGCTCATGATCATGCCCGGCGTGCAGAAGCCGCACTGGAGGCCGTGGTTCTCGCGGAAGGCCTCCTGCATGGGATGCAGCACCCCGCCCTTTGCGAGCCCCTCGATGGTGGTGACGGCCGCCCCATCCGCCTGGACGGCGAGCATGGTGCAGGATTTCACCGCCCCGCCGTCGAGATGGACCACACAGGCGCCGCACTGGCTGGTGTCGCAGCCCACATGCGTGCCGGTGAGGTCGAGCGCCTCGCGCAGGAAGCTGACCAGCAGCATGCGCGGATCGACCTCGGCGGAGACCGCCTTGCCGTTGACGGTCATGCTGATGGGGATACGGACGACGGTGGCGCCGGCAACCGCAACGCGGGCGGCGTTCAAGGCCTCGGACATGCCTTCCTCCCTGAGCCGGCCCGGTCGCGGCGCGGAGTTGGCCTCCACGTCCGCCCCATCATGAGGGGTCGGCATTTATCATTGGTCCAATCTGAGACCCTGCGGGCGACGCGGTCAAGATACCGTTGGCCTGCGCGTGCCCTTCGACGTCCGACGGACGACTCAGCCCTGGGCCTTCTGGCGCTCCTCCTCCACCAGCTCCTTCTTGGAAAGCTTGCCCACCACGCTCTTCGGGAGGCTCTCGCGGATCTCGATGCCCTTGGGCATCTCGATCTTGGAGATTTGCGCGGCGAGGAAGGCCATCAGTTCCTCGGGCGTCGCCTCGGCATCCTTGCGCAGGGTTACGAAGGCTTTGGGCGCCTGGCCGCGGTAGCTGTCGGGAACGCCGATGGCCACAGCCTCCGCCACTGCGGGATGCAGGTACAAAGCCTCCTCGATGGCGCGGGGGTAGACATTGTAGCCGCCGCACAGGATCACGTCCTTGATGCGGTCCACAAGGAACAGGTAGCCGTCGGCGTCGAGATAGCCCACGTCGCCGGTGCGCAGCGCGCCGTCGATGAAAGCGTTGGCGGTCTCCTCGGGCCGGTTCCAATAGCCCGACATCACCTGCGGCCCGCGCACGCAGACCTCGCCCTTCTCGCCCACCGGCATCAGCCGCCGGGGATCGGCGAGATCGCGGATCTCGATCACCGTCTGCGGCAGCGCCAGCCCGACCGAGCCGTCCTTCACCAGGCCGAGGGGCGGGTTGGCGCTGACCACCGGCGAGGTCTCGCTGAGGCCATAGCCTTCCACTAGCCGGCAGCCGGTGAGCTGCTGGAAGCGCTCGCGCACATCCTGCGGCAGCGGCGCTCCGCCCGAAATGCACAAAGTGAGCGAGGACAGGTCGCGCTGCTCGATGCCCTCCACATTGTTGATGGCACCGTAAATGGTGGGCACGCCCGGAAACATGGTGGGCTTTTCGCGCTCGATGTCGTCGAGCAGGCCCATCAGGTTGAAGCGCGGCACCAGCACGATCTCGGCACCGAGGCAGATGGGGATAAGCATCACCGTCTGCATGGCGAACACGTGGAATAGCGGCAGGACGCCAAGCACCCGCGTGACGCCGATCCGCTCGCAATCGGCGTGCAGGATGAGCTGGCGGACGTTGGCGGAAACGTTGGCGTGGGTGAGCATGGCACCCTTGGGCACGCCGGTGGTGCCCCCGGTATATTGCAGTACGGCAAGATCGGTCTGAGGATCCACCGGCACGGGGCGAGGCCGGGCGCCGTGCTTCAACAGCCGGTCATAGTTGAGGTGCAGCCCGTCGCCGGTGCTGTAGTCCGCCTTTTCCTTGCGCTTGAAGAGGTTGAAGAGAAGGCCCTTGGGAAAGGGCAGGATGCCGGCCATGGGGCAGACGATGATGCTCTTCAGCCCCGATTCCTGCGCCACCGCCGCGACCCGCGCGTGGATCAGCTTGAGGTCGGGCACCACCATGATGGAGGTGCCGGAATCACGGATCTGGTGCCGCAGCTCGCGCTCCACATAGAGCGGCGAGAAGTTCACCACCGTGCCGCCCGCCTTCATCACAGCGAAGAAGAAGATGACGGAATAGGGCGTGTTGGGCAGGCACAGGCCGACCCGCGTGCCCTTGCCCACCCCTTGGGCCTGAAGGCCGGCCGCGACCCGGTCCACGGCCGCACCGAGCTCGGCATAGGTCCATTTGCGTCCGAGGAAACTCAGCGCCGTGTGTGGGCCGTGTTCCGCGACGCTGATATCGAGAAGCTCGGGAACGGGCGACAGGGCGAGGGCCCCGGCATCGGTGCGATGGAGCATGACGTCCCTCCTCCCGCCGGCGCCATTTTCATTGTCTTGCCATGGCCGGCGGTTCCAGTCACTGACGTTGGGTCACACACGCCTGCGTTCAAGACGTCCGCGCGCCGCCCGTTGATGCGCGCACACGCAGGACATTTGGCAAACCACCGTGCGCGGCGATTGCGTCGGTCTCGCGATGGCCCGCGTTGGCCCCGCCGCAAGGCGGGGCCAACGGCACCTTACTTGGTGATGAGCGCAGGGGCAGCCGGCGCGTTGAACTTGTAGCGCAGGCCCACCGAGACGATGTCGGCATAGCTGTCGTTGACCTGCGCCACCAGCGTGCCGCGCAGTGCGTTCGCCGGATCGGCAGGGGTGAGGAAGATCGAGCTCGTCTCGCCGAACAGGTGGGTGTAGGCAAAATCGGCCGAGAATTGCGGCGTGAAATTGTAGGTGAAGCCGCCGGAGAGCCAGAAGCGGTTGCTGTCGGGCAGGCGCGGCGAGCGCGTGGAGTCCGGCACCGGCGACAGCTCGTAGCCGAGGCCGGCGCGCAGGGCGAGCTTGGCGTCCCACTGGTATTCGACGCCGCCCGAGAACAGCCAGCCGTCCTCCCACTGCAGGTCGAGGGTGCTGACGGGGATATTGTGGGACTTCACCACCAGCTCCTGCACCGTGGACCAGTTGGTCCACTCCACGGTGCCCAACACCGTCCATTGCGAGGTGAGCTGGGAGCGGAAAGAGGCCGTGATCTGGTCGGGCAGCGTCAGGCCGGCGGTCGCCTGCATCTGGGTGACGGGGATGAGATTGGCGACCGACAGCTGGAGATCGCCGCTGAGGGTGTGGGTGATCTGGGACTTGTAGCCCACGCCGAGGGTCGTGCCGGGCGCCAGCGTGAACAGCACGCCGAGATTGACGCCGTAGCTGATGTCGTCGCCGTTCACCTGGGCATAGAGATTATTGGTGGGCGGGACGATGCCGGCGAACTGGGCATTGGTCAGCTTGGCGTCGATGTAATTGACGTTCAGGCCCGCGCCCAGGGTCAGCCAATCCGTCACCTTGTAGGCGACAGAGGCCTGCGCGTTCATGTCGAAGATGCGGCTGTAGCAGCCGTAATAGCGGCCCGACCAGTTGCACGGCGCATCGGTGACGAGGCCGAAGGGCGAAGTCACGCCGAAGCCGATCGCCCACCTCTCCCAGGCGTAGGTGGCAAAGAAGGTCGGCAGCGTGCCGTTGTCGGTCATGTCGCTGACGCCGAGATTGCCGAGCGACGCGCCGGTGAGAGGCGCGGTCGCGGAAATCACGTCGATGCTGGCGTGGGGCGCGATGTAGGTGATGTTGCCTTCGACATTCAGGCCGGGCGAGAAGCTGATGGCCGCCGGGTTCCAGAACATGGACCCGAGACCCGCCCCGCCGGCGGCCGTGCCGGCAAACGATGTACCCTGATAATAGGAGCTCTGCTCCCTGAGGCCGAAGCCGCCGGCCTGCGCAGCGCTGCCCGCAAGGACCGCGACCGGAACCGCAAGCACCGGACCCACCCGCAAGGCCCATCTGTGCATCGTCATGGAGACCCCTCCTAGGCTTGTTCCTCCGGGCCCGGCACGCTGCGGTGCACTTTACGTTTTTACGGTGCCCTATACGTCACCCAGCATGCCTATTCGCCCCGGATCGTCAACCAGCTTTCCCGGCGCTACGCGCTGCAACCCTGGCGAAGTCCGCCAGCGTGGCACGCCGGCAACAGTGCAGGTGCGGGCGGCCCGGTGTCCATCGCCGACAGGATCGGCGACCCCCGTCATCCACCGCCATTCGTCTTCGCGGCCGCAGCAGACGCCTGTTGTGAACCTCCCCCGGATGTGAAGCCGTTGCCGTGATGTCATCCGGTATTCGGGGCTTGCGCCCAAGGTCAAAGCATGTATCTTCAGGTCTGACAGATGACGTATAGGTGAACCTGTGGCATCGACTGGCAAACGCAGCGGCGCCGGCGCGCTGACCGACACCTTCTTCACGGTCACCGAGCTTGCGCGCGACCTCTCCGTCACGCCCCGCACCATCCGCTTCTACGAGGACAAGGGGCTCATCGCCCCCCGCCGCGCCGGAACCATGCGCGTCTACACCAAGCGCGATCGGGCGCGGATGGTGCTGATCCTGCGCGGCAAGCGGCTCGGGTTCTCGCTGCGCGAGATCAAGGACTATCTCGACCTCTACGACATGGACCCGAGCCAGGCCGAGCAGATCCGCCTGCTGCTCAAGAAGGTGCAGAACCGCCTGGAGATGCTGGAGGACCAGCGGCTCGCGCTGGAAGAGACCATCGTAGAGCTGAAGGAGATCGAGGAGCAGGCCAACTCTGCCCTCGCTCAGGAGGCCGCGGACAAGAAGGCGGCCGGCTAGCCGCCTCGCGACAGCCGCCCTCGGGCGGGATGACCACCAGCCCCGCCCCCAAGCGGCGGGGAAAACAAACAGACAGACAGGCAGGAGAGCCCCATGAGCGCCTCTACGCGCGCCCCCACGCAGAACGTCGTGATCGCGGGCTACGCCCGCTCGCCCTTCACCCTTGCCAAAAAGGGCGACTTGGCCCGCGTGCGTCCCGATGATCTGGCCGCCCAGGTGGTGGCCGAGCTCGTGGCCCGCACCGGCGTGAAGGCCGAGGACATCGAGGATCTCATCGTCGGCTGTGCCTTTCCCGAGGCCGAGCAGGGCTTCAACATTGCCCGCCTCATCGGCATGATCGCGGGACTCCCGCAATCGGTGGCCGGCACCACGGTGAACCGCTTCTGCGGCTCGTCCATGCAGTCGGTCCATATGGCGGCGGGGCAGATCCAGCTCGGTGCCGGCGACGCCTTCATCTGCGCCGGAATCGAGAGCATGAGCCGCGTGCCCATGACCGGCTTCAACCCCATGCCCAACCCGGCGCTCTACAAGTCCATGCCGGCCGCCTACATGGGCATGGGCGACACGGCCGAGAACGTGGCGCACAAGTGGCAGATCACCCGCGCGGACCAGGATGCCTTTGCGCTGAAGAGCCAGCAGAAGGCTGCCGCCGCCCAGGCTGACGGGCGCTTCAAGGACGAGATCGTCCCCATCAAAGCCAACGGGAAGGTCAACGCCACCGTGACCGAGGACGGCTGCATCCGCCCCGAGTCGACGATGGAAGGTCTCGCCGGCCTCAAGCCCTCCTTCGACGAGAACGGCACGGTGACGGCCGGCACCTCCTCCCCCCTCACCGATGGCGCGTCCGCGGTGCTGGTCTGTTCCGAGGCCTATGCCGAGAAGCACGGTCTCACCCCCCTCGCCCGGCTGACGAGCGTGGCGGTAGCCGGCTGTGCGCCGGAGATCATGGGCATCGGCCCCGTCGCCGCGACCAAGAAGGCCCTTGCCCGCGCCGGCATCGACATCTCCGAGATCGACGTGGTGGAGCTGAACGAGGCGTTTGCCTCCCAGGCCCTCGCCTGCCAGCGCGAGCTGGGCATCAAGGACGAAAAGCTGAATCTCGACGGCGGCGCCATCGCGCTCGGCCATCCCCTCGGCGCCACCGGGGCGCGTATCGTCGGCAAGGCCGCCTCCCTGCTCAAGCGCGAGGGCGGCAAATATGCCCTCGCCACCCAGTGCATCGGCGGCGGTCAGGGCATCGCCACCGTCCTCGAGCGCGTCTGAGGGAGGCTCTCATGGCGTTCGAGATCAAGAAGGTCGCCGTCATCGGCGCTGGCGTCATGGGCGCGGGCATCGCCGCCCATGTGGCCAATGCGGGCGTGGAGGTGCTGCTCCTCGATATCGTTCCGGAGGGCGCGGCCAACCGCAACGTCATCGCCGAGACGGCCGTGGAGAAGCTGCTGAAGGCCGATCCCGCCCCCTTCATGTCCAAGGCGGCGGCGAAGCTGGTGAAGTCCGGCAACATCGAGGACGATCTTTCCGGCCTCGCGGACTGTGACCTCATCATCGAGGCCATCATCGAGCGGCTCGATCTGAAGCAGGCGCTGTACGCGAAGATCGAGGCGGCGCGCCGGCCGGGCTCGGCGGTGTCGTCCAACACCTCGACCATTCCGCTCGCCGACCTCACGGCCGGACTGCCGGAGAGCTTCCGGCGCGATTTCCTCATCACCCATTTCTTCAATCCGCCCCGCTACATGCGGCTGCTGGAGATCGTCTGCGGGGCGGAGACGAATCCTGACACGGTGGCGGCCGTCGCCCGCTTCGCCGACGTGAAGCTCGGCAAGACGGTGGTGATGTGCAAGGACACGCCCGGCTTCATCGCCAACCGGCTCGGCACCTACTGGCTGCAGCTGGCGGTGGGCGAGGCCTTTGGGCTGGGCATGAAGGTGGAGGATGCCGACGCCGTGATGGGCCGCCCCTTCGGCTTTCCCAAGACCGGCGTGTTCGGCCTCATCGACCTGGTGGGCCTCGATCTGATGCCCCATGTGCAGGGCTCGCTGAAGCGGGCGCTTCCGGCCACGGACCCTTTCCACGCAACGCTTCGCGACGAGCCGCTGATCGAGAAGATGATCTCGACCGGCTACACCGGCCGCAAGGGCAAGGGCGGCTTCTACCGGCTGAACCGCGACGGCGGCCAGAAGCTCAAGGAAGCCATAGACTTGTCCACGGGCGATTATCGCCCGCAGGGCAAAGCAAACGTCGCCGAGCTGGAAGACGGCGGCGGCAGGGACCTCTTCGCCCTCCTCTCCTCCCCGGGCGAAGGCGGGCGCTATGCCCGCGCGGTGATGGTGCGCACGCTCGCCTACGCGGCCCGACTGGTGCCCGAGGCGGCGGACGACATCGTCGCCATCGATGATGCCATGCGCTTGGGATATAACTGGAAATTCGGCCCGTTCGAGCTCATCGACACCATCGGCGCGGCCCGCCTCATCGCGCTGCTGAAGGCCGATGGGGAAGAGGTGCCGCCGCTGCTGGCGCTTGCCGCCGACACCCCGTTCTACCGGGTGGAAAACGGCCGGCGTCAATACCTTGCGCTGGATGGCACCTACCGCGACATCGTCCGCCCCGAGGGCGTGCTGCTGCTCGCCGACATCAAGCTGCGCTCCGAACCGCTGATGAAGAACAGCTCGGCCGCGCTGTGGGATATCGGCGATGGGGTCGTGTGCCTCGAATTCACCTCCAAGAGCAATTCGCTGGACGAGGGCATCATCACGCTGCTCGCCAAGGCGCTGAAGCTGGTGAAGGACAAGTACAAGGCGCTCGTCATCTACAACGAGGGCTCGAACTTCTCCGTCGGCGCCAATCTCGGCCTCGCTCTGTTTGCCTGCAACATCGGCGCCTTCGGCGAGGTCGAGAAACTCGTCGCCACCGGCCAGAAGACCTATCAGGACGTGAAGTACGCCCCCTTCCCGGTGGTGGCCGCGCCGTCCGGCATGGCGCTGGGCGGCGGGTGCGAGATTCTGCTGCATGTCGGTGCGGTTCAGGCCCATGCCGAGAGCTATATCGGGCTCGTCGAATGCGGAGTCGGCGTTCTGCCGGCCTGGGGCGGCTGCACCGCCATGCTGGAGCGCTGGGCGAGCGACCCGAAATTCCCCAAGGGACCCATGCCGGCCCCCTCGAAGGTGTTCGAGACGGTCTCCACCGCCACCGTCGCCAAGTCCGCCGCCGAGGCGAAGGAGCTGAAGTTCCTGCGCGAGAGCGACGGCATCACCATGAACCGCGACCGGCTCCTGGCCGACGCGAAGGCCAAGGCCCTGTCCATGGTGGATGGGTACACGCCGCCCAAGCCCGTGGAGTTCTTCCTGCCCGGCCCGTCGGGCAAGGTGGCCATGGACATGGCGGTGGAAGGCTTCGCCAAAAGGGGCATGGCGACGAAGCACGACAAGGTGGTCTCCGCGGCCCTCGCCGAGGTGCTCACGGGCGGGGATGCCGACCACATCGCCCCGGTACCGGCGGCGCGGGTGCTGGAGCTGGAGCGGGAAGGCTTCATGAAGCTCATCCGCACCGAGGCCACGCTGGACCGCATCGAGCATATCCTCGAGACCGGCCGGCCGTTGAGGAATTGAGGGATAGAGCGCCGTCGCCCTCCGGCTTGACCGGAGGGCCCATGGTCGGGCCGGGACAAAACAACGGCGGCGGCCGAACGACGCGATAGACCCTCCGGTCAAGCCGGAGGGTGACGGCGTCGAAGGAAATCAATCGCTTCCCTTCCTGAGGAAGGACGACGCGAAGCACGACACGGGAGCCCAACGCCATGCAGGTCTATACCCCCCCGCTGCGCGACATGCGCTTCGTCCTCCACGAGCTGCACGGCAGCGAGGAGCTGAGCAAACTCAAGGGGCTGGAGGAGCTTTCGCCCGACCTCATCGATGCGGTGCTGGAGGAGGCGGGCAAGTTCGTCACCGAGGTGCTCGCGCCGCTCAACCAGTCCGGCGACCTTGAGGGCTGCACCTATGAGAACGGCGTGGTGCGCACGCCGAAGGGCTTCAAGGAGGCCTACACCGCCTTCCGTGAGGGCGGCTGGAACGGCATCGCCTGCGATCCGCAATATGGCGGACAGGGTCTGCCGGCGAGCGTGAACAAGCTGGTGGAAGAGATGCTGTGCTCGGGCAACCTTGCCTTCGGCATCTGCCCCGGCCTCACCCACGGCGCCTATCAGGCGCTGAAGGCCTATGCCTCGCAGGAGCTGAAGGACCGCTTCCTGCCCAAGATGGTGGATGGCGTGTGGTCCGGCTCCATGTGCCTCACCGAGCCGCAGTGCGGCACCGATCTCGGTCTCGTGCGCACCAAGGCGGAGCCGCAGCCGGATGGGTCCTACAAGGTCACCGGCAACAAGATCTTCATCTCCGCCGGCGAGCAGGACATGACGGAGAACATCGTCCACCTGGTGCTCGCCCGCCTGCCGGACGCGCCCAAGGGAATCAAGGGCATCTCCCTGTTCCTCGTCCCGAAGTTCCTGCCGAAGGAGGATGGCTCCGTCGGCCCGCGCAACGGCGTGCTGTGCACCGGTATCGAGCACAAGATGGGCATCCACGGCTCGTCCACCTGCCAGATGTCGTTCGACGAGGCCACCGGATGGCTCGTGGGCGAGCCCCACAAGGGCATGCGCGCCATGTTCGCCATGATGAATTCGGAGCGCCTCTCCGTGGGCACGCAGGGCCTCGGCCTCGGCGAGGCCGCCTATCAGGCCGCCGTCGTCTACGCCAAGGAGCGCCTGCAGGGCCGCGCCCTCTCCGGTGCCAAGCATCCGGACAAGCCGGCGGACCCCATCATCGTGCATCCCGACGTGCGCCGCACCCTGATGACCATGCGGGCCTATAACGAGGGCTGCCGGGCGCTCGCCGGCTGGGTGGCGCGCGCCCTCGATCTGATGGAGCGGGCGGAAGACCCGGAAGAGCGCAAGCGCGCCGAGGACTTCACGGCGCTGATGACGCCCATCGTGAAAGCGCTGTTCACGGATCTGGGCTTTGAGGCCACCTCCATGGGCATGCAGGTCTATGGCGGGCACGGCTACATCCGCGACCACGGCATGGAGCAATATGTGCGCGATGCCCGCATCGCCATGATCTACGAGGGCACCAACGGCGTGCAGGCGCTGGATCTCGTGGGCCGCAAGCTGCCGGCGCACATGGGCCGCTACCTGCGCTCCTTCTTCCATCCCGTGCTCAACTACATGGATGCGAAGCTGGACGACGAGAATCTCGGCCCCCTCATCACCCCTCTCTCCAAGGCCTTCGGCGCGCTCCAGCTCGCCACCGCCCATATCGCCGAGAAGGGCCTGAAGGACCCGGAAGAGGCCGGCGCCGCCGCGACGCAGTACCTGCGGCTGTTCGGACTCGTGGCGCTGGGCTACATGTGGGTGCGCATGGCGGAAGTGGCCTACGAGAAGCGCGTCTCCAACCCGGACGACGCCGCCTTCTACGATGCCAAGATCGTCACCGCGCGCTTCTTCATGGAGAAGATCCTGCCGGACGTGGCGGCCCTGTGGGGCTCCATCAAGGCCGGCAAGGGCGCCATGATGGCTCTGGACGAGGCGATGTTCTGAGGGGGCACTGGAGGGGCGAAGGTTTTCCCCGCCTGCCCACACCACCGTCATGCTCCGGCTCGACCGGGGCATCCCTCTCTCCGCCCGGCGCCATGCCCGGGCCTGCCATGGGCCCTCCGGTCAAGCCGGAGGGCGACGGGGGATAGTTAAACCGCCGTCATGCTCCGGCTTGACCGGAGCATCCATCTCTCCACCCGCCCGGTGCCCGGCCGTGCCATGGGCCCTCCGGTCAAGCCGGAGGGCGACGGAGGAAGCACACCGCCGGAACCACCGCCACCCGCCGGCGCGCACGCCCCGCTTCGGCCTGCTATCATTCCCCGCCCGCCCTCTCGGCGGCTTGCTCAAGAGGTAAATCCCCGATGGCCGATCTCTCATCCCTCGTCGAAGCCATGCGCGAGCGCGCGGGCGCCCTCTCCGAGCTCGGCTACAAGGTGCGCTTCGATCTCACGGATACGGGCGAGGCCATCCTGCTGGATGCCACCGGCGGCGGCGTGGAGGTGGGCGAGGGCTCGGGCGAGGCGGACGCGGTGCTGAAGCTCTCCACCGATACGCTCGACAAGCTCATCACCGGACGCATCGGGCCGATGATGGCCTTCTCCACCGGCCGGCTGAAGGTGGAGGGCTCGCAGGGCGTCGCCCTCAAGCTCGCCGGCCTGCTCGACCCGGGCTGAGGCGCGCGGCAAGCCAACCGCCGCAGGGCGACCCCCTAAGGCTTCAGCGCGGCGCTGCCGGAAAAGCCGGCGGAAAGCGCCGCCGCGAGGGTCCGGCGCAGGGCCGCATCCTCGAAGGCGTGGCGCGATCCGGTGGCCGAGAGATGGTCGCCGTCCACATAATAGAAGCTGAGCCCCTCCCCCGCCGTGCAGCGATCGTCGCGGCAGAACACATCGGACATCAGGACGGCGGACACGCCCGGATGGCGCTCGGTCGCGGCGGAGAGCACCGCATTGCCGGGACCGATGGCCTTCAGCGCCTCGGCACGGCTCTGGCCCATGCAGGTCGCCGCGCCGCCCTGACGGTTGAACTCGCGAGCGGCAATGCAGCGCGCCGGGGCCGGCGCATATTCCGGCGGCTGGCCCAGCAGCACCACCTGCGGTCCCATGCGCCGCAGCTCGGCGACGGTGCGCTCCACCATGTGCGCGAATACGCGCTGGCTGTTCTGGCGGCTGGGCGCGTTGCCGCCCGGCAGTTCGTCGGTGACGAGGGTGAAGGCGGGACCGGCCATGGTGGTCCACAGGGACCAGCGGGCCACCAGAACCACCACCTTGGGCTTCACCCGGGCGATCTCCTCCAGCACGGCCACGTTGAAGCCCGCGCACACGCGGCCCGACATCTGGTCGCGCCGCGCCGTGCCGCCGATAAGCGGCGGACAGCCCGCCATGGTCAGCAGGCGGGTGGTGGCCCCGAGTGTCGCCGCCTGCTCGGCGGCGCCGATGAAGGTCGCGCCGGCATGGGAATCGCCCCACACCAGCACGTCGTAGCTGCCGCGCTCGGCACCTGCGCCGAGGGCGCATCGGGCGATGGATTTCATCTGGTCCGGCTGCCAGAAGCGGGCATGGTTGTTGCACTCGCGCTGGAAGGGGCTCTTGTCGTCCATGGCCGCCTCGGCGGCGGCACCGAGGGGCGAGATGGAGAAGAAGCCCCGCCCCGCCTGCGCCAGAGCGAGGGCGACGCCGGAGGTGAGGAGAATGGCGACTGCACCGGCCCCGATGCGGGAGAGCCGACGGCCGCCGAAACGCTCTCCCCGGCGCATGGGCGCCTCCACATATCTCAGCGAGAGGGCCGAGAGCAGGACGGCGAGCGCGATCACCCCGGCGGACTGGAAGTGGGTGAGGTTCCGGCCCTTCCACAGGGCGGCCAGAACCAGCAGCGGCCAGTGCCACAGATAGAGCGCGTAGGAGATGCGGCCCACATAGACCATGGCCGGCAGGCTCAGCACGCGCGCGACGATGTTGCCCGGCGCGAAGCCGCCCCCGTAGATCACGGCCGCGGCGCCCAGAACGGGAGGAAGCGCGGCAAGGCCGGGAAAGGGGGTGTTCTGCCCGTAGAGGAAGACCGGCACGAGGATGCCGGCCGCGCCGGCGATGGCGATCCCCGCCGCGACCAGCCGGGACGCGCGCGGCCACGCCACCAGCGCGAGGAGTGCGCCCACCATCAGCTCCCAGGCGCGGCTGGTGAGGAGGAAGAAAGAGGCCGGCTGGTCGGTCTCGACGATGCTCTGGCCGTAGGCGAGCGAGGCGAGGGCGACGAGCGCCAGCGCCCCCGCCGCGAGGTGCCGCCCGCCCGCCTTCATCAGCACGAAGAGCAGCAGAGGGAATAAGATGTAGAACTGCTCCTCCACCGCCAGCGACCACAGGTGCAGGAGCGGCGTCTCGTCCGCCTTGGGGCCGAAATAATTGATGAGCTCGGCGAAATGGATGTTGGCGTAGAACAGCGCCGAGGGGATCAGCGTGTCCACATAGGTGCCCATCTGCCGCGGCATCAGCACCAGCGCGGCGAGCAGCGTCGTCGCCGCCAGCACCACGAACAGCGCCGGGAAGATGCGCCGGATCCGGCGGTCGTAGAAATCCACCAGCGAATAGGTGCCGGCCGCCATCTCGCGAGAAAGGATGGAGGTGATGAGGAAGCCGGAGATGACGAAGAACACGTCGACGCCGATGAAGCCGCCGTCGAACGGGGGAATGCGGGCGTGGAACAGCACCACGCTGCCGACCGCCACCGCCCTCAGGCCGTCGATGTCGGACCGGTAGGTCAGACTCATCCCGCGTCCCTTGATCTGCGCTTATGCGGCGCACCACCCGCCGGGCGAGGATTTAGCCGCACAACCGGCCGCCCGCAATTGTGCCTCCTGGCAGGCTGGCCCGGCTCAGGCGGACGTGCGGCGCAGCGGCCCCCGCGCGCGGGCGGCTCCGGGCACGCGCGCATTCACCGACGCGTCGTGCACCTGTCATGGCTTCGTCGTGCTAGCCTCGCATCACCACGGGTACGGACGCGGGGCACGGCTCCGCTTCAAGGAGCACGCCATGGCCTCCCTCTGCTCGTTCCTTTCCCTTCGACCCCGCGCGGCCGGCGCTCTCGCGCGGACCGCGGCCGCCTGCACGCTCGCCGCGCTCCTCGCCGCACCGGCGGCGGCGCAGACCCAGATCCAGTGGTGGCACGCCATGTCGGGCCCGCTGGGCGAGAAGCTGGAGAAGCTCGCCAACGACTTCAACGCCTCGCAGGGCGATTACAAGGTGGTGCCGGTGTTCAAGGGCACTTATCCCGAGACCATGACGGGGGCCATCGCCGCCTTCCGGGCGCGCCAGCATCCCGCGATCGTGCAGGTGTTCGAGGTGGGCACCGCCACCATGATGGCGGCCCGCGGCGCGGTCTATCCCACCTACAAGCTCATGGCCGATGCCGGCGAGCCCTTCGATCCCAAGGTGTATCTGCCGGCGGTGACCGGCTATTACACCGATACCGCCGGCAATATGCTGTCGTTCCCGTTCAATTCCTCGACGCCGATCCTCTATATCAACAAGACCCTGTTCAAGCAGGCGGGCCTTGATCCCGAGCAGCCGCCGAAGACGTGGCCGCAGATGGCGACCGCGGCGAAAGCGCTGCAGGCGGCGGGCGTCGCCTGCGGCTTTACCAGCCAGTGGCCGTCCTGGGTCCACCTGGAAAACCTCTCGGCCTGGCACAACGTGGCCATCGGCACCCATGAGAACGGGCTGGGCGGCACCGCCGCGCGCCTTACCATCGCCAATCCGCTGGCGCGCAAGCACTGGGCGATGCTCGCCGAATGGCAGAAGACGCGCGTCTTCGACTACGGCGGCCGCCAGTCGAAGGCGGATCCCAAGTTCTTCACCGGCGAATGCGCCATGAGCATCGGCTCCTCGGCGGCGCGGGCCGGCATCCTCGCCAATTCCAAGTTCGAGCTGGGCTACGGCATGATGCCCTATTGGCCCGACGAGAAGGGCGCGCCGCAGAACTCCATCATCGGCGGGGCGACGCTCTGGGTCCTCACCGGCCGGCCGCAGGCGGAATACAAGGGCGTGGCGAAGTTCTTCACCTATCTGTCCAAGCCCGACGTGCAGGCGTGGTGGCACCAGAACACGGGATACCTGCCCATCACCCAGGCCTCCTACGACCTGACCCGCGCGCAGGGCTTCTATGAGCGCAATCCCGGCACCGACGTCTCCATCCGCCAGATGACGCTCAATCCCCCCACCCCCAATTCCAAGGGGCTCCGCTTCGGCAATTTCGTGCAGATCCGCGACATGATCGAGGAGGAGCTGGAGGCGACCCTGGCGGGGCAGAAGACCGCCGAGGCGGCGCTGGAGGCGGCGCAGAAGCGCGGCAACGCGCTGCTCGAAGCCTTCGAGCAGGCCAACCCGTGAGGCGCCCCGCGCCGGCCCACGCCTGACGCCATGCAGGCGAAGCGCGTCACCTTCCCCGGCCGCCTCGTACCCTACCTGCTGCTCGCGCCGCAGGTGGGGGTGACGCTCGTCTTCTTCCTCTGGCCGGCCGGGCGGGCGCTGCTGTCCTCGCTCTATGCGCAGGATGCCTTCGGGCTGAGCGAGACCTTCGTCGGCCTCGCCAATTTCGCCGCGCTGTTCCGCGATCCCGCCTATCTGGAGGCGGTGGGGGTCTCCTTCGTCTTCGCCGCCTGCGTCACCTTCCTTGCCATGGGCCTCGGCCTCGTGTTCGCCGCGGCGGCGGACGCCGTGGGCAAGGCATCGGGCCTCTACCAGCTGCTGCTGGTGTGGCCCTATGCGGTGGCGCCGGCGGTAGCGGGCGTGCTGTGGCTCTTCATGTTCGATCCCTCCATGGGCATTGTCGCCCGGGCGCTCAAGGCCGCCGGCATTCCCTGGAACCACTTCCTCGACGGCGGACAGGCCCTCGCCTTGGTCATCGTCGCCGCCGCGTGGAAGCAGGTGAGCTACAATTTCCTGTTCTTCTATGCCGGCCTGCGATCCATCCCCACCGGAGCCATCGAGGCGGCGGCCCTCGACGGGGCGGGGCCGCTCCAGCGCTTCCGCCACATCGTGCTGCCGCTGCTGGCTCCCACCACCTTCTTCCTGCTGGTGGTGAACCTCACCTACGCCTTCTTCGACACCTTCGGCATCATCCACGCCACCACCGGCGGCGGGCCGGGGCGGGCCACCACCATCCTGGTCTACAAGGTGTTCCGCGACGGCTTCGAGGGATTGGATCTCGGCGGCTCGGCGGCCCAGTCGGTGGTGCTGCTGGCCATCGTGGTGGCGCTCACCGCCCTCCAGTTCCGCCACATCGAGCGGCGGGTGAACTACTGAGATGGCCGGCCGCTCGCGCCTCGCGCTCCTCCTCGCCCATCTGGTGCTTCTCGCCGGCGTCGCCATCATGGTCCTGCCGGTCTATGTGGCGTTCGTGGCCTCGACGCACCCCGGCGCAGACTTCCTCTCCGGCGGCGTCGGCCTCATCCCCGGCACCCGGTTCATGGAGAACTACCGTCTCGCCTTGCTGGACGGCTCCAGCACGGCGGGCATCCCGCCGGTCGGGCCCATGCTGTGGAACTCGCTGGTGATGGCGCTCGTCATCGCGCTCGGCAAGATCGCCATCTCGCTGCTCTCGGCCTTCGCGGTCTGCTACTTCCGCTTTCCCTTCCGCGCGGCGGCGTTCTGGCTGATCTTCATCACCTTGATGCTGCCGGTGGAGGTGCGCATCCTGCCCACCTTCGAGGTGGTGGCCCATCTCGGCCTGCTGAACAGCTATGCCGGCCTCACCGTGCCGCTGATCGCCAGCGCGACGGCCACCTTCCTGTTCCGCCAGGTGTTCATGACCATCCCGGACGAGCTGACCGAGGCGGCACTGGTGGACGGGGCCGGGCCGCTCACCTTCTTCTGGACGATCCTGCTGCCCCTGTCGCGCACCAACATCGCGGCGCTGTTCGTGATCTTGTTCCTCTACGGCTGGAACCAGTATCTGTGGCCTTTGCTCGTCACCACGGACACATCCTACTACACGGTGGTGATGGGGCTGCGCCGGCTTGTGTCGGCGGCGGGCGAGGCCGACCCGGTGTGGCATCTGGTGATGGCGACCGCCATCCTCGCCATGCTGCCGCCGGTGCTGGTGATCGCCCTAATGCAGCGCCTGTTCGTCCGCGGACTGACCGAGACCGAGAAATAGCGCGCCGCCTCACTCCGGCAGCCTCATTCGGCGGCGACGCGCTCCGGCAGCGGCGGGGCCCCGTGGGGCTTGTCGTGGGCCTCCTCGTGACGGCCGGACACCGCGTGATGCACGATGGCGTCGAGCCGGTCGAGATAGAGATAGATCACCGGCGTGATGAAGAGCGTCAGCATCTGCGACACCAGAAGCCCGCCCACCACGGCGACACCGAGCGGCTGGCGCAGCTCGGAGCCGGCGCCGGCGCCGAGCGCGATGGGCAGCACGCCGAAGATGGCGGCGAGCGTCGTCATCATGATGGGCCGGAACCGCAGCAGCGCCGCCTCGCGGATGGCGTCCTGCGCCGGCACGCCGGCACGCCGTCGTTCCAGCGCCACGTCGATCATCATGATGGCGTTCTTCTTCACGATGCCCACCAGCATGATGATGCCGATGATGGCGATCACCGACAGCTCCATCCCCGCCGCCATCAGCGTCAGCAGCGCCCCGATGCCGGCCGACGGCAGGCCCGAGAGGATGGTCAGGGGGTGGATGAAGCTCTCATAGAGGATGCCGAGCACGATGTAGATCACCACCACCGCCGCAAGGATCAGCAGCGGCTGGTTGGACAGCGAATCCTGGAACACCTGGGCGGTGCCCTGGAAGCCGGTGGTGATGCTCACCGGCACCTGGGCGGCGCGGGCGGTGGCGTTGATCTCCTCCACGGCCTGGCCGAGGGCGACGCCGGGCGCGAGGTTGAAGGAGATGGTCACGGCCGGCTGCTGCTGCTGGTGCTGCACCGAGAGCGGACCGATGGTGCGCTTGATGTTGGCCACGGTCTCCAGCGGCACCACATTGCCCGATCCGGTGCGCAGATAGACCCGGCCGAGGTCGTTGGGGTCGCGCTGGAAGCGGGGCTGCACCTCGGCGATGATGGAGAACTGGTTGGTGTCGGTATAGAGCGTGCCGACCTGACGCGTGCCGAACTGGGTATAGAGGGCGTCGCGCAGCTGCTGCTCGTTGATGCCGAGGGCTGCCGCCTTGTCCCGGTCGAGCTCGATGGTGAGCTGCGGATTGGAGATCTGCAGGTCCGAGGTCACGTCCCTGAGCCCCGGCAGGGCGGCGAGGCGCTGCTCCATGTCCTTTGCGACGGCATAGAGCGTCTCGGAATCCGAGCTCTGGAGCGTGTACTGGTACTGGCTCTTGGAGGCGACGCCGCCGACGTTGATGTTCTGCACCGGCTGGAAGAAGGCGTTGACGCCCGGCACCTGGGACACCCGCCGCCGCAAATTCTGGATGACCTCGTTGGCGGTGAGCGTGCGCTCACCCTCCTTGGTGCCGCGCGGCTTGAGGGCGATGAACAGGCGGCCGGTGTTGGTGGTGCGGCTGATGCCGGTGGCGCCGGCGGTGGAGACGAGATAGTCCACGTCCGGATCGGCGCGGACCACGTCCGCCACCTGCTTCTGCCGCTCCACCATGGCGGCGAACGAGCTGTCCGTCGCGGCCTCCACCGTGCCGGTGATGAAGCCGTTATCCTCCTGCGGGAAGAAGCCCTTGGGGATGATGACGTAGAGATAGACCGACAGGCCGACGGTCGCGAGCGTCACCACCAGCATGAAGGGCCGGTGGCGCAGCACGAAGTCGAGGCTCACGCGGTAGGCCGCGAGCCATACATCGAACATGCTCTCGGTGACGCGGAAGAACCAGCCGGGCTTCTTGGAATGGTCCACCGGCTTCATTATCCGCGCGCACAGCATGGGCGTGAGGGTGAGCGAGACGAAGCCGGACACGAGGATGGCGACCGAGATGGTCACGGCGAACTCGCGGAACACCCGGCCCACCACGCCGCCCATGAACAGCACGGGGATGAACACCGCCACCAGCGACAGCGTCATGGAGATGATGGTGAAGCCGATCTCGCGCGAGCCGCGCAGCGCGGCGCGGAACGGCTTCTCGCCGTTCTCCACGTGGCGGTAGATGTTCTCCAGCACGACGATGGCATCGTCCACCACGAAGCCGACGCACAGGGTGAGCGCCAGCAGCGTCATGTTGTTGATGGAATAGCCCAGCACCCACATGGCGGCGAAGGTGGCGATGATGGAGAGCGGCAGCGCCAGCGACGGGATGAGGGTGGCGCGCACGTTGCGCAGGAACAGGAAGATCACCATCACCACGAGGACGACCGCCTCGAACAGGGTCTTCTGCACGTCCGCCACGGCGTCGCGCACGGAGACGGAGCGGTCGTTGAGCACCTCGATGTTCACGGCGCCGGGCAGCTGGGCGCGGAATTCCGGCAGGCGTCCGCGCACCTCGTCCACCACCTGCACGGTGTTGGCGTCCGGCTGGCGGACCACGGCGAGCACCACGGCGCGGCGGTCGTTGAACCAGCTCGCCACCCGCTCGTTCTCCACGCCGTCCGAGACGGTGGCGATCTCTTCAAGGCGCACCACCGATCCGTCCCGCGCCTTCACCACGATGCGGCGGAACTGGCCGGCGTCGGCCTTGGGGGTGCCCATGTCGATGGTCTGGGCCTGCTTGGGGCCGGAGACGATGCCGAGCGGGGTATTGGAGGCCGCCGCCTCCACCGCGCGCTGGATGTCGTCCGACGAGATGTTGCGGGCGCCGGCGGCGGCGGGATCGACGCGGATGCGCACCGCATATTTCTGCGAGCCGTAGATCTGCACCTGCGCCACGCCGGGCAGCTGGGAGATCTGCTGGCCGATGAGCGTGTCGGCATATTCGTTGACCGCCGACAGGGGCAAAGTGTCGGAGGAGATGGCGAGCAGGATCACCGGCGCGTCGGCGGGATTGACCTTCCGATAGCTCGGCGGCGTGGTCATCTCGTCGGGCAGCTGGCGCTGCGCCACCGAGAGGGCCGACTGCACGTCCAGAGCCGCCGCGTCGATGTTGCGGTTGAGGTCGAACTGCACCGTGATGGAGGTGGAGCCCTGGGTGGACGAGGAGGTGAGCGAGGAGATGCCGGCGATGGTGGCGAGCTGGCGCTCGATGGGCGTCGCCACCGACGTCGCCATGGTCTCGGGGCTGGCGCCGGGCAGCGACGCGCTGATGTTGATGGTGGGAAAATCGACGCGGGGCAGCGCCGCCACCGGCAGCTGGCGATAGGCGAACAGGCCCGCCACCACCAGCGACAGCATCAGCAGCGTGGTCATGACCGGACGGCGGATGCACAGCTCCGAGAACATGGGCTCAGCTCCCCGCCACCGGCGCGGGCCGGGTTCGCACGTTCACCCGGATGCCGTCGCGCAGCGAAAGCTGGCCGTCGGTGACCACCGTCTCGCTGCCATCCAGACCCTTGGAGATGACGCTGCGCCCGTCCACCGTCCGCGCGACGGTGACAGGGCGAACCTTGGCGATGCCGTCGTCCACCACGAAGACGAAATTGCCGTCCTGGCCGTTCTGCACCGACTCGCTCGGCACCGCGACCACGTTGTTCTCCACCCTGAGCGTCACCGTGACGGCCCCGAGAGTGCCCGGCCACAGCCGGTCGTCGGTGTTGGGGAAGATGGCGCGGGCGGTCAGCGTGCCGGTCTGCGGGTCCACCGTATTGTCGATCACCGCCACGGAGCCGCCGGAGATGACCTCGCCCGAGCCCTGCAGGGTGATGGAGACGGTGGCATCCTTCGCGGCGCGAAGCCCGGAGATGTACCGCTCGGGCAGGCCGAAGGCGACGTAGATGGGATTGATCTGGCGCACGGTGGCAAGGGTGTCGTCCACCCGGATCACGGTGCCCGGGCGGACGGCGGAGACGCCGACCCGGCCTGAGACGGGGGAGCGGATCTCGTAATAGCCGCGCTGGACCTTGAGGGAGTCGAGATTGGCCTGGTCCTGCGCCACCGTCGCCTTCTGCACGTCTGCGGTGGTGCGGGCGTCGTCCACCTGCACCTGCGACACCGCATTGCGGGAGGCAAGGCCGGAATAGCGCTCCACGTCCCGCAGGCTCTTGTCGAGCTGGACCTTGTCGCGGGCGAGCGTCGCCTCGGCCTGCTGGATCTGGGCGTCGATGACGCGGGCATCAAGCGAATAGAGGAGATCTCCCTCCTTCACCGTCGCGCCGTCGGAGAAGCCGACCTTCTCCACCGCGGCCGCAACGCGCGAGCGGATCGGCACGGTAACCATGGATTCCACCGTGCCCAGCGCCTCGACCCGCACCGGCAGGGAGGTACGCTCGGCCTTGCCGGCGAGCACCGAAATGATCCTTTGCTGCGGACTGGGCGTAGGCCGCTGTGCGGCGGCGCTCATCCACGGCTTCTTGTCCCAGACCCACGCGCCGGCGCCCAGGAGCGCGAGACAGAAGATGGCGAGGACGATCCGTCGTCCCGCACTACGCGATCGCTTTTGGGCGTCCATGCAATCCTCGATTGGGGCGCGGTCCCGGACCCTGCGCGGCAATGCAACAATAAAACGATTGCAGGGTCCAATTAAGGTTTGGTCAGGTAGCCCAATGCGGTCAAGCAGAGCAATGACAGCTTCGTGATCGACGGGCCGCAGCCCGCGTCATCTTGAGCTGCGCCGTCCTCAGAGCGCCCGGCGCAGCGCCGCGAGCTGCTCCAGCGCCCGGTCGATGGTGGCGTCGTGCTTCGCGAAGCAGAAGCGCACCACGCTCTTCACCGCATCCTGCGCATAGAAGGCCGACACCGGAATGGTCGCCACCTTGTGGCTGCGCACCAGGTCGAGGCAGAAGGCCTCGTCGTCCAACGCGTCGGCGTGCGCCGCGAGTTCGATGGACAGGAAATAGGTGCCGCGCGAGGGCAGCACCGAGAAGCCGAGCCCGGCGAGCCCCTGCGCCAGCCGGTCGCGTGAGCGCTGGAGCGCCGCACGCATCTCGATGAAATAGCTGTCGGGCTTGCCGAGGCCGTAGGCCACCGCGGCCTGGAGGTTCGGCGGCGTGGTGAAGGTGAGGAACTGGTGGGCCTTGGACAGGACCTTCATGACCGCCGGCGCCGCGAAGACCAGCCCCACCTTCCAGCCGGTCATGCCGAAGATCTTGCCCGCGGACGAGATCTTCACGGTGCGCTCGCGCATGCCGGGCAGCGCCATCATGGAGCAGAACTCGACGTCGTCGAAGATCACGTGCTCCCACACCTCGTCGCACACCGCGTAGCTGTTGAAGCGCACGCAATACTCCGCCAGCAGCGCCAGCTCGGCACGCTCATAGACGACGCCGGTGGGGTTCTGCGGATTGTTGAAGAGCACCAGCTTGGTGCGCTCGGAGAACACCGCGTCCAGCTTCTCGCGGGTGATGCTCCACGCCGGCGGCTCAAGGCGCACCAGCCTGGGAATGCCGCCGGCCCGCTTCACCAGGGGCAGGTAGGCGTCATAGAGCGGCTGGAACAGCACCACCTCGTCGCCCGGCTCGATGAGGGCCATGAGCGCGCCGGCCAGCGCCTCGGTCGCGCCTGAGGTCACCATCACCTCGCTGTCGGGATCGAGCTCCAGCCCCTGCCAGCGGCGGAAATGCGCGGCTGCGGCGCGGCGCAGTTCCGGCAGGCCCATCATGGGCGGATACTGGTTCCAGCCGTCCACCACCGCCTCGGCGGCCCGGCGGCGGACATCCTCCGGGCCCGGATCATCCGGGAAGCCCTGGCCGAGATTGACCGCCTCATGGGTCCGCGCGAGCTGGGACATCACCTCGAAGATGGTGGTGGGCAGCTCGGCATAGATGGGATTGAGCGGCCGGGCGGGCACGGCGATCACGCCGGGAGAACCGGCACGGGATTTGGTGTGGGCTTCAGACGTCATGGCTTGGTCGCGGCGTGGAGGAGGCCCGCACCGTTTAGACCCTTCCGCCGCCATGGGAAAGCCCGGCCGAGACCGGCGCCTCGCCCGCCATCAGCGGACCGAGGGCGGCGATCAGCGCCTGGGGCGTCACCTGGGCCATGGGCATCAGCACCTTGGCGGCCTCGGTGCGCCGGCCGGGGCGCATGACGAGAACCACCGTCTCCGCGCCGCCGCAGGCGGGATCGCCGCAGGAGATTTCCGAGACCGAGACGGTCGCCGCCTCGTCCAGCGCCAGCGTGTCGCGCACCAAATCGGCAAGGACGCGGGCGGCGTCGCGTGTCGCATCCGCCTCGCCGCGCCGGCGCATGAACAGTCGCATTCCCCGGTCTCCTCTGCTGCTCCTGTTTCACCCACGCTCGCGGCAGGAGCGTGACGGCTTCCCCTATCGGCGCCGTCAGTCCAGATCGCCGTTGCCCTCCGGCTCCATGCGCAGCATGCGCCGCGCCCAGGCGATTGAGCGGCGGATGCGCCCGGGCTCCAGCCGCAGCACCGCCCAGGCCACGCGGCCCTCCACCACCTCGCGCACCTCGATCACCGCATGACCGAAGATGATGCGCATGCCCGGCGCCGGCTTGTCATCGGAGCGGTCGGCGAAGGCGTCCGCGATGGTGAGGCCGAGCTCGTTGGTGGGCACCGCAAGGCCGTAGAAGCTGGCGAGGTCGCCGAGCCTGACCTCGCCGACGAAGGGAAAGGCGGCGCTGTCGTTGAGGGGCGTCGCCTCCTGCGGCCGGAAGAGGCGGTCCAGCTGATGCACCTGCTGGGGCGGCGACAGCACGTAGCCATAATCTCCGGCCTTGAGCGCACCCGCAGCTTCGGGCGTGAGGGTCTGCCGGCCGCGCACCACCATCACCAGCCGCGCCCAGGCGGGCAGCTGCCCCTGCCCCACCGCCGGCGTGCCGTTCATCACCGGATAGGCCACAAGCTCCATGTCGACCTGACCGGGCAGGTCGATCTCGAAGCGCCGCACCCCCGGCGCGGGATCGGAGAGCGCCACGTCGAGCCTGCGGGCGGCAAAGCCCATGGTCCAGCCGTGCAGGATGAGGGAGATGAGCACCACCGCGAAGGCGATGTTGAAATAGACCTCGGCCTGCGGCAGGTGCGCCAGCATGGGAATGGTGGCGAGGAAGATGGAGACCGCGCCGCGCAGACCCGCCCAGGACACGAACAGCTTCTCCTTGGTGGAGAAGCGGAACGGCGCGAGGCACAGGAACACGGCGGCGGGGCGGCCGACGAGGATGAGGAAGGCCGCGACGCCGAGGGCCGGCAGCCCGTACTGCATGATCTTGTCGGGCGAGACGAGGAGGCCGAGCATCACGAACATGACGATCTGGCACAGCCAGGTGAGGGTATCGAGGAACGAGGTGATGGAGGCGATGGCCCGCACCGGCCGGTTCCCCACCACCAGACCCGCGAGATAGACCGCGAGAAAGCCCGAGCCGTGCATGAGCGAGGTGAGGGCGAAAACCAGCACCGCGACGCCCACCACCATCACCGGATGCAGGCCGCCCGGCAGGTCCACCCGGTTCAGCAGCGCCACCAGGGCATAGCCGCCGGCGAGGCCCATGCCCGCGCCCACCAGCAGCTCCCTGAGCGCGCCGAGCACCACCACGAGCCCGGGATCACCCATGTGGCTGGTGAGCATCTCCACCAGCAACACGGTGAGGAACACCGCCGCCGGATCGTTGGTCGCGGATTCGATCTCGATCACCGAGGCGACCCGGCGCCCCAGATGCAGGCCCTGCGCCCGCACCAGGAAGAGCACCGCCGCCGCGTCGGTGGAGGCGACGATGGCACCCACCAGAAGGCTCTCCATGGTCCCGAGCCCGAGCAGCAGCGCGGCCACCAGCGCCACGAGGGCGGCGGTGAAGCCAACGCCCACGGTGGACAGCGCGATGGAGGGCAGGACGGCGCCGCGCATGCTCGCAACCCGCATGCGCAGCCCGCCGTCGAACAGGATCACCGCGAGGGCGGCGGAGCCCACCATGTAGGTGGCCCAATAGTCATCGAAATGGATGCCGCCCGGCCCGGCCTCGCCGGCGGCGACGCCGATGATGAGAAACACCAAAAGGATAGGCGCGCCGAAGCGGGCGGCGAGCAGGCTCGAAAGGGTGCCGACCACCACCAGCGCTGCAACCACGAGCAGGACAAGATTTGAGACAACAACCGAACCCATGAACCGCGAGCGCCTTGATCCGAGAAGCGTCGATGAGAGTCGCGACAATGCAACAGTAGCGCCCGAATGAGCCAAGGCGTAAGGTTCCGATCGTCGCGGTGCCGAGGTGCCGAAGGTGCGCGGCACGGACCGATCCGGGGGCGGAAAGGGACGCGATAATGTCGTTTACCGGCTCTCCTTGCGCATACCTCGTGATGGCGATGGTACGCGAAGGAGGCAGCTTGGTCCTGGAGAGCGAAACGATTTGTTTCGATGAGGACCTGGCGATTTCGATGGCCACCGGCGACGGGGCCCATTGCACTTGGGTCGGGGTCTACGCGCTGGACGCGGAGGGGCGCTCCTTGCAGGACAGCGCCCTGTTCTCCGTTGGCTCGCTGGATCAACGCCGCCCGTCCGGCAGCGTCTATGGACCGGTGCGCGGAGCCGAAAATTGCGCTCCCCCATCCTGAGCCATCGCGCGGCCACTGGCCCCGGCGGACCGGTGATGACGCTGGGGCAGCAGCTGGCGGATGGTTCAGCGCGCCGCAGATGATCCCCGCCCGTTCACGAACGCCACGGCTTCGAACAGCGACTCGAAATTCCGCACGCTGACCCTCCGGCTTCCGCACAGGTCGCAGCGCAGGCGCACGCCTTCACCCTCCGGCCCGGCAAGGACCGGACGGTCGACGGCTGGGCGCTCGGTCATGGGGTCCTTGGCGGAGAGCATGGAACGGCGACCGCATCGGTCGCATTGGGCGCAGATCATCGACGAAGAGAGCACCTCAAAGGCGGTGGGATCAAGGCCCGTGTCCGGAGCGCGCTGCCGGGCGCGTCAGAGCAGCGCTTTGGCGCGAAAGAACAGGCGCACCTGCCGCTCGGCGAAGGCGATGTCCTCCGGACGCCCCGCCTCGGCCGCGCCGATCAGGGCCTTCAGCGCCGAATCCAGCTCTGGCCCGCTCTCCCCTTCCGCGAAAAGCTGAAGCAGGAGGCGGCCGCAGTCGGACAGCGTGACCAGCCACGAGCCGTCGTGGAGCCAGATGGGTTGAGAGAGTTCGCGGGTCCAGTAGCGTGCCATAGTCTTGGATCAACCGCGCCGGCTCATCTTTGTTTCGCGCCGACGCGAGCATCTTGCGTAACGAAAGGTTGGCACAGACAGGCGGTCTTGCCGCATCCGGCGCGACGAAAAGGCCTCCCTTGAGGGAGGCCTCCATCGTGCTGCGCAGAAGCGAGGGTGCCCTCACCGCCGCTCCAGCATCGCCACCGCGAACCAGCCGCGGGAGTCGGTCCACACCGCCCGCTCGTGCCATCCCGCCGCCTGCGCCATGTCGAGGAAGACCGGCACGGCGTATTTGTGGGAGTTCTCGGTGTGGATGGTCTCGCCCGCCGCGAAGGGAAAGCGCTGGCCGCAGACGCGCACCACCTGGGAGCGCCGGCTTTCCAGATGCATCTCGATGCGGCTTGCTTCGGCATTGAAGAAGGCGCGGTGGCCGAAGGCGGCTGGGTCGAAGTCCGCCCCGAGTTCCCGGTTCATCCGCGCGAGCAGATTGAGATTGAATGCCGCCGTCACGCCCTGCCGATCGTCATAGGCCGCTTCCAGCACGGCGCGATCCTTCGGCAGATCGAAGCCCACCACCAGAGCCGAGTCCGGGCCCAGCACCTCGCCCGCATGGGCGAGGAAACTGCCGGCGGCCTCCGGGGAGAAATTGCCGATGGTGGAGCCCGGAAAGAAGCCGAGCCGCCGCCCGCCCTCGAGCGCCGGCAGATGCAGCGGACGGGTGAAATCCGCCTCCACCGGCGTCATGGCGACGTCCGGATAATCCGCCGCGAGCCGCGCGACCGCCGCCCGCATGTGGGGGCCGGAGATGTCGATAGGCACATAGGCGGCGGGCCGCTCAAGGGCGTCGAGCAGGAGGCGCACCTTCACGCTCGAGCCGGAGCCGAACTCGACAAGACTGGCATGGGGGCCGGCAAACGCCGAGATCTCACCCGCCCGCGCCGTCAGGATCTCAAGTTCGCTGCGGGTCGGATAGTATTCCGGCAGACGGCAGATCAGATCGAACAGCCGCGAGCCGGCCTCATCATAGAAATACTTCGGCGAAAGCGCCTTGGGGCTGGACGAGAGGCCTTCGATGACGTCGGCGCGGAAGGCGTCCAGCTCCGGATTTTCCTGATCGGGCGCCACGCAGGCAAGGGCACTCTGAGCCATCACGCGTCCTCCGCGAGCCGCAGGCCGGCGAAGCACCAGCGCTGGTGGGGATAGAAGAAGTTGCGGTAGGTCGACCGGATATGGTCGGCCGGGGTGGCAAAGCAGCCGCCGCGCAACACCATCTGCGACGACATGAACTTGCCGTTGTACTCGCCGAGCGCACCGGGCGCGGGGCGATAGCCGGGATAGGCGACATAGGGGCTCGCCGTCCATTCCCAGACGTCACCATACATCTGCGCCGGCCGCCCCTCGCCCGCCGGCATCGGGCGCAGGGCGCCGGTGTCGAGGAGATTGCCGGCGACGGGCACCTCGCGGGCCGCCACTTCCCATTCCGCCTCGGTGGGCAGGCGCCGCCCGACCCAGCGGGCGAAGGCGTCGGCCTCGTAATAGCTCACATGCACCACCGGCGCGGCCGGGTCGACGGCGCGCAGACCGCCTAGGCCCATGGCCTGCCAGCCCGCGTCGCCATGCTGCCAATAGAGCGGCGCTTCATATTCACCGGACTTCACCCGCGCCCAGCCATCGGCGAGCCACAGCTCGGGGCGGCGGTAGCCGCCGTCCTCCATGAAGTCGATCCACTCGCCATTGGTGACCGCGCGGCTGGCGAGGCGATAGGGGCGCAGCAGCACCTCATGGCGCGGGCTCTCGTTGTCGTAGGAAAAGCCCGAGCCATCGTGCCCGATCTTGAAGATGCCGCCGGGGTGATCGATGAAGTCGAGGGCAGCGGCGGGGCGCGCCTCGTCCATGCGAAACGTGCGATAGGCGGGGTGGAGCGGGTTGGCCGAGAACAGGTTGAGGATGTCCATCAGGATCAGCTCCTGATGCTGCTGCTCGTGATTGATGCCGATCTCCACCAGCGGCGCGAGGCGGGCGAAGGCCTCATCGTCCGCGCCTTCCAACAGCCCGGCCATGGCGTCGGTCACGTGGCGGCGATAGCCCGCCACTTCCTCGACGGTCGGCCGGGTGATGAGGCCGCGGGCGAACCGCGCATGGCGGGGGCCGGCCGCCTCGTAATAGGAATTGAACAGGAACGCGAAGTCGGCGTTCGCGACCTCATAGCCGGGCGCATGGGGCACCAGAAGGAAGGTCTCGAAGAACCACGAGACATGCGCCATGTGCCATTTGGTGGGGCTGCAGTCGGGCATGGACTGCACAGTCTGGTCTTCGGGATGAAGGCCCGCGGCCAATTCCTCGGTCCGCGCGCGCACATCGAGGAAGCGGGTCAGCATTGCGCCGCGCGGGGATTGCGGCGAACGCGTCTTGGGGAATGTACTCATCTCACCTCGCGCCTCGGGAGCGGATCGCGCTCCCGGCATAAACGCCGAAACCCACTGATGGGTTCTACGGCGGGCTTCGTTGGGTGGAAGCAGATCGTTACCGCCGCGGCGCGGATCTGCGCACACGAAGTCGCGAGCTTCTCCCCCGACCTTACGGAACAACAAGCGCCAGCACCGCATCGATGGAACGCCGCGAGGGGCTGGCGGGACGGAACACCGCCATGGTCCGCACCTGCGCCTGATCCGGTGGGAGGGCGCGGGTCGTAACCTCCCCCGCCGAGCGCCACCGCTCCACCGCGGCAGCCGGCAGCAGGGTGCGGCCGAGGCCGGCGGCGACGCAGCCCATGATGCCGTCGAGGGTGCCCATCTCCAGCGCGGGCAGGTCGCCGAAGAGGGATTGCAGGCGCGCGCGATAGCAGCAGCCGGCACGGAACACGATCGCCGCCCCGTCCGGCTCCGCGGCCGGCGGGCGCACCTCCACCAGCGTCTCTTCCCACAGCGGCTGGCAGGAAAAGCGCGCGTCGGCCGCCTCTTCCGCCACGAAGGCGACGTCGATTCCGCCTTTCGCCAGCGCCGCCATCAGCGCGCCGCTGGTGCCGGTGGAAATGTCCAGCCGCAGGCCCGGCAGACGCGTGCGGATGGCCTTGAGCAGCGGCGGCAGGCGCACCGCTGCGGTGGTCTCCATGCTGCCCAGGCGCAGGGGCGGCCACAGGTCCGCCGCGCTTCGCAGGCGATCCTCCGCCTCGGTGCAGAGGCGGACGATGCGCGCGCCATAGTCCAGCGCAAGGGTGCCGGCGGCGGTGGGCACCATGCGGCCGTCCACCCGCTCCACCAGCTTCTGGCCCAGACGGTCCTCCAGCTTGCGCAGCCGCGCCGTGACATTGGACTGCACGCAGCCCAGCCGTGCGGCGGCGCGGGTGACGCTGCCGGTCTCGGCCACCGCCTCAAGGAAGCGGAAATCGCGGATTTCCATCATCAGAAGTGAACTAAATCATCTCAATCTTTCAATTTCAATGATGATGATCGTCGCCATAATGCACCCGCCCCGCCCGTGCCCGAGGAGACCGACAGTGACGCAAACGCCCGATGCCCTCTGGCCCGACCGGCGCATCCTCGACCTCTTCGGCATCACCCATCCCATCCTGCTGGCGCCGATGGCGGGGGCCGGAACGCCGGAGCTTGCCATCGCGGTGGGGTCGGCCGGCGGTCTGGCTTCCCTGCCCTGCGCCATGTACGCGCCGGATGACCTCGAGGCGGCCGCGCGACAGGTGCGCGCCGCCGTGCCGGGCCGTCCGCTGAACCTGAATTTCTTCTGCCATGTTCCGCCGCAGCCCGATCCCGCGCGGGCCATGGCCTGGCGCGCGCGCCTCGCCCCCTATCACGTCGCCGAAGGGCTCGACCCCGCGGCGGCGCCGCCGGCCGGCGGCCGCGCGCCCTTCGACGACGCCTTCTGCGCCAAGGTGGAAGAGCTGCGGCCCGAGGTGGTGAGCTTCCATTTCGGCCTGCCGGAACCGCGTCTGCTGGACCGGGTGAAGGACAGCGGCGCCCGGGTGATCTCATCCGCCACGACGGTGGCGGAGGCGCGCTGGCTGGAGGCGCGGGGGTGCGATGCCATCATCGCCATGGGGCTGGAGGCCGGTGGCCATCGCGGCCTGTTCCTCGGCGACGACGTGACGGGGCAGGACCTCGCCCGTCAGGTCGGCACCTTCGCTCTGGTGCCGCAGGTGGTGGATGCGGTGTCGGTCCCGGTGATCGCCGCCGGCGGCGTCGCCGACGCGCGCGGCATCGTCGCGGCGCTGGCGCTGGGCGCGGCGGCGGTGCAGATCGGAACCGCCTTCCTGTACAGCCCGGAGGCCCGCATCCCCGCCGTGCACCGGGCCGCCCTCGCCGCGGCCACCGACGATGCGACGGCGGTGACCAACATCTTCACCGGCCGGCCGGCGCGGGGCATCATGAACCGGGTCATGCGCGAGGTCGGCCCCATATCGGCCGAGGCGCCCGCCTTCCCTCTGGCCGGCGGCGCCCTCGCGCCGCTGCGCGCCAAGGCCGAGGCGGAGGGGCGCGACGACTTCACCAATCTGTGGAGCGGCCAGGCCGCCGCCCTCGCCCGCCCCCTCGCCAGCGGCCTGCCCGCCGCCGACCTCACCCGCCGGCTGGCGCAGGAGGCGCTGGCCCGCCTCGCCTGACGCTGGGGCATTTCCAGTGACCGGCGGACCCCGCCGGTTGGCCCCGGCCTTGCAACGCTCTTCCGCACAAGCGTTCCGTGCGGATGGAGGATGCGATGTCGGACGAGGCCCTGAGCCCGGTTATCGTGAAGCGCAAGACGATCGAGGCAGAGAATATGGCCTCGTTCGAACTCGTCCCTGCGGAGGGCGATGAGCTCCCCGCCTTCACTCCCGGCTCCCATGTGGACGTGACCCTGCCCGGCGGGCTGGTGCGCCAGTATTCGCTTTGCAACAGCGCTAGCGAGCGCCACCGCTACGTGATCGGCGTGTGGAAGGATGCGAACAGCCGCGGCGGCTCCAAGACCTTGTTCCAGCAGGTGAACGAGGGCGACCGCCTGGCCGTCGGCACGCCGCGCAACCGCTTCGAGGTGCCGCGCGACGTCAAGCGCGCCCTGCTGTTCGCCCGCGGCATCGGCGCGACCCCGGTGCTCAGCATCGCCGACCATCTGAAGGCGAAGGGCATCCCCTTCGAATTCCATTACCTCTTCGCCGGTGGCTCGCCCGGCTCGTTCCGCGCCACCATCGAGGCCTCGGCCTATGCCGAGAACACCTCCTTCTATTTCGAGGCCACCGAGCCGCGCCTCAATGCGGTGTCGCTCCTCGCCGACCGGCCCGACGACACCCACATCTTCGTGTGCGGGGTGGACTGGTGGCTCGATCCCATTCTCATCACGGCCCAGCAGAAGGGCTTCGGCGTCAACCGCATCCATGTGGAGCGCTTCACCGCCAAGGCCGCCGCGCCGCTGCTGGACAAGGTCTTCGACGTGAAGATCGCCAGCACCGGCAAGGTCATCAAGATCCCCGGCGACCGCTCGGTGACCACGGCGCTGGAAGAGGCCGGCGTGAAGGTGCCCACCGCCTGCGAGCAGGGCGCCTGCGGCACCTGCAAGGTGAAGATCCTGGAGGGCGAGGCCGACCATCGCGACAAGCGCCTGAAGCCGGAAGAGAAGGCCCAGGGCTATTTCCTTGCCTGCGTCTCGCGTGCCAAAGGCGACCTGCTGGTGTTGGATTTGTGACAATTCCAGCACGCTTGCAGGGGTCTCTGGCGCAGGGAGGATCGGTCCATGGTTACTGAAGAAGATGTCTGGCGCACCGCCTTCATCATCGCCGAGCAATATGGCCCCGAGGGCGTCGCCTTCGCCCAGCGCATGGCGGAGAGCTTCGAGATCGGCGCAAAGGTGGAGGAGCACCGGGTGTGGGTCTCCATCATGAGCAAGGTCTCCGCCCTCACCCAGGAAGAGGACGACGCCGAGCGTCCGAACTGACGCCCGGCGGGCCTGTGCCGGCAACGGGCTGCGGCCTTTGCCGCGCCCTGTGGCCAATGGCATTCAGCCCCTTGAAATTGCCGATCGTGGCGCGTAGGTTCCGCCCTCTCTTCCGGCGCCCGCGGGCGCCGGAGCCTTGCAGGTGTAGCTCAGTTGGTTAGAGCGCCGGTCTGTGGAACCGGAGGTCGGTGGTTCGAGCCCACCCACCTGTACCATCGCAAATCCCTCAGAAATCCAGGTAATCTATCCTGACACCCGCTCCCGGATGGCGCATCCGGAGCCGTGAGTCGCGACCGAGTCGCCACGCCACCAAATGCCTGAGTCCTCTGCGGATGCGTAACCTATCCGGCTTCGCCTTGAACGCGACGCAATGGTTCCCCCTCCCCTACAGCACCTCTCACACCATTTGAGGTTCTGCGCAGCGAGCGCGGCCTTGTCCTGCGGCAGGAACCGGCCGTAATGGCTCGCGACCATCTCCGGCTGTCCTGAATGGCGTATCTCGCCCGTTCGCAGGAGCCCGTTGCCTTCAAAAAAGAGACGCCAGCATGTCTCGTATGTTGTGCGGCCCATGCGGCAGCAGATCCTTGATGGCCCCGCCCTCGGTAGAGGGGTGGTAGATGCCATAGCGCTGTATCGTCTGTCCTTAACGCTGGTCCATTGATCTCGCCGCCCCTGATTGGATCTGGGGCGTCCTCTTGTCATCCACCGCCGCCGCGCTTGCTATGGATTGAAAATCTTCGCACTCCTCGGTTCCATGACGACCTGACGCCAGCTGGCCCCGACGTGTGGCCGGCGGGAAAATACGGAGCCTGTCTGCGTGCCGGACATTGATGACTTCCGTCTGTTTGTCGCGGTGGCGCAGTCGGGCAGCTTCGCGGCCGGCGCGGAGGCATTGCGGATATCGCCGTCCCTTGCCAGCCGGCGGATCGCGTCGCTCGAAGAGACGATGGGCGCGCGGCTTCTGCGCCGGTCAACGCGAAGGGTGCAACTGACCGATGCGGGCGCGCGGTTCTTTCGGTGGGCTGAGCAGACCATCGCCAGTTACGAGGACATCAGCGGCGAGATCGGCATGCAGGCGCAGGAGCCGGTCGGCACCGTTCGCATCGCCGCGAACGACTATATGGGGCCTCGATATCTGCTCGACGCGGTGACCCGGTTTCGCGAGCAGCATCCCCGGGTCCGGCTCGTGCTCTCCCTCCAGGAGGACCCGATCGCGGCGATCAAGCTGGGATACGACATCGCCATCCATGTCGGTCCGATGCCGGAGGAGACGCTGGTCGGTCGGCGGATCCACACTTATCGCCGGCTCATCTGCGCCGCGCCGGACTATCTCGCGTCACACGGGACGCCGACCTCGCCCGACGACCTGGAACGTCATAACTGCCTCGTGCACAGCCTGAACGACACGCAGCGCTGGACCTTTCGCAATCAGGAGGGGGCGTTCGTCACACGCGACGTGGGTTCTGTGATCGAGACGAACAGCTATCCGGCCCTGCTGAACCTGGCGATACGCCGGCTGGGGCTGATCCGGATCGCCGACATGATGGCGGCACCGGCGATCGCCCGAGGCGATCTGCAGGAGGTGCTTGCCGATTTCAGGAGTGTCGATCCTGATGGCCGGGATCCTGCGGTCTGGCTCACCTATGCGGAGCGGCCGCGCTTGCCGAGTGTGCGCCTCATGGCCGACTACCTGCTCGAAACCCTGAAGGCCCTTTCGGAACCCGCTACGGATTGATGTAAAATCTGCACGCCAGTCCGTAGCCGCGCGGCCTTTTTCGCTTTTCCCCCTTCGCTAGGTTTGGCGAAACAGGAAGGGCGGGATGCGATATCTCATTGCGGCAGACACGGGCGGGACCTTCACGGATCTCGCCGTACACGACACCCAGAACGGCCAGACTCACTTCGGCAAAACGCTCACGAACTACGGCGATCTCGTCGCCGGAGTGCTTGAGGGCCTGTTTGATACGTCCGCGGAGCTCAGCGAGGCACGCCTCGTCAAGCACGGAACGACCCATGTCATCAATGCGCTGATCCAGAGGAGCGGCGCGCGCGTGGCGCTGGTGACCACCGAGGGGTTTCGCGATGTGGTCGAGATGGCGCGCGGAAACAGGCCGATCCCGTTCGAAATCGGCTTCCGCCGCAATCCCCCGCTGGTGGAGCGGTCGCTCTGCTTCGAGGTGCCGGAGCGGATAGATCACAACGGCGCGGTGCTGCTCCCTCTGGATGAGCCGGCGCTGGAGACGGTGGCGGAGGCGATCCGGGCGGCGAACGTGGAGGCGGTGGCCGTCTCCTTCATCAACGCGTATCGCAATTCGGACCACGAGGATCGCGCCGAGGCGGTGCTGGCCCGTCTTCTGCCGGGCGTGTTCGTCACCAGCGGAACGCGCCTCAGCCGGGAATGGTCGGAGTTCGAGCGGGCGACCACCGCAGTCGCCAACGCCTATGTCGGCACCAATATGGACCGCTACATCGCCGATTTCGTTGCGCGGCTGCGGGAGCAGCGGTTCGACGGCCCCCTGTACATGATGGGCTCGAACGGCGGGATCATGTCGACGGCACAGGCGCGCCGGCAGCCCATCGCTCTGCTGGAGTCCGGCCCCATCGGCGGGTGCATCGGGGCCGGTGCCTATGCAACAGCCCTCGGCCTTGACCGCCTGATCGCGTTCGACATGGGCGGCACGACGGCCAAGTGCGCGCTGGTGGAGGATGGCAGCTTCGACGTCCAGAGCACCTATTATGTCGGCGGCTACGAACGGGGCTTCCCGGTGCGCACGCCGGTCCTCGATATCGTGGAGGTGGGCGCCGGCGGTGGGTCGATCGCCTGGATCGATGCGCAAGGCCGCCTCAGGGTCGGCCCCCGCAGCGCGGGGTCTGATCCCGGCCCGATCGCCTTCCGCCGGGGTGGCGTCGAGCCCACCGTCACCGACGCCAACGTCGCGCTCGGCCGCATCGGTCCCGACAGCTTCATGAACGGGCGTCTGCCCCTCGATCTGGATGGAGCCCGGGACGCAATCCGCGATCGCCTCGCCGCGCCCCTCGGCTTCGAGGGTGAGGGCGGCACGGATCGTGTCGCGCAGGGCGTCCTGGACCTCGCGGTTGTCACCATGACCGGCGCCATCAAGGAGATCACCATCGAGCGCGGACGCGATATCCGAGACTATGCGCTGTTCGTCTTCGGTGGCGGCGGCCCGATCTTCGGTAGCGAGCTGGCCCGCGAGTTGGGGATCGGCCTTGTGGTCGTGCCTCCGCAGCCGGGCGCCTTCTCCTCGCTGGGGATGCTGATGGCGGAGGCGCGGCTCGACCTCGCACGCACCATACTCACGCGCCTCAGCGACGCCGGAATGGAGGAGGTCCGCTCCGGCTTCGAGGCACTGACCGCCGAGGCCTCGGACAATGCCGCCGCCGAGTTCGGCGTGGCGGGCGCGACCTTCGAGTACGAAGCGGACATGCGCTATCGCGGCCAGAAGCACACCGTGCGCGTGCGCCTGGAGCAGCCGTTCACCACCGCGTCGGCGCGACGGGCTTTCGAGGCCGGCTACAAGGCCCGCTACGGGCGGCTGAATGACGGCGGCGAAATCGACTTCGTGGTGCTGCGCGTCGGCGCGCTGGTGCCCATCCCGCGCCCGAACCTGTCTGACCTCGTTCCCGAGGTCGGGGCTACTGCGGCACCCGTGCCGCGCTTGCGGCAGGTGCACTTCGAAGCCGTGGGCGGGCGCCTCGTCACGCCGATCTATCGGCGGGCGGAACTGCCGGTGGGATTTGCTGCCGAAGGGCCGGCGGTGATCGAGGAATACAGCGCGACCACCATCGTCGGCCCCCTCGACCGGATCGAAGTGGGCCGGCTCGGTGAACTCCGCATCACCTGCCCGGCGGCTTCCAGGAGATAATCGTGACGACCCTCGCAACGCGCACCACAGGTGCCATGGCGGCCAGGCCGCCGATCGACTCGATCACCCTCGAGATCATCCGCCACCAGCTCGCCGCGATCCCCAACCAGATCGAGCGCAACATCGAGCGCACCGCCTTCAGTCCGCTGGTCTACGAGTACAAGGACTATTCCGTCGGCTTCGTCGATCCTGTCGGCCGCCTCGTCGTGCAGTCGCGCGGCAGCCTGCCGATCTTCGTCGCGAACGCCCTGGGAACGGCCGTCCGCGAGGGGCTGGAGGTTCTGGGACCGGACCAGATCCATGACGGTGACATCGTCATCACCAACAATCCGGCCTGGCTGGGTCAGCATCTCAACAATGTGGTCGCCTACACGCCTGTCAGGGTCGAGGGTGAGCTGATCGGGTTCTTCGCCGTGCTCGTCCATTGGGTCGACGTGGGTGGCTCGGTGCCCGGCTCGTGCGTCGCGAGCAACACGACCGACGTGTGGCAGGAAGGACTGCAGCTGCCGACACTGAAGCTGCTCGAACGCGGCCGCAAGCGGCCGGAGCTGTTCAGGCTCATCGCCGCCAATACCCGCTTTCCGGCCTTTCTGCTCGGCGATGTAGAAGCTCAGATCTCCGGCTGCCAGACTGGCCACGATCTGGTTCAGGAGATCACCGCGCGCCACGGCCTCGAAGCCATCAAATCCGCCATCGTGGCCATGTGGGACGGCGCGGACCACGCGGTGAAGGCTGCCCTCGCGCGGGCCAGGCCCGGAACCTACATCGCGCGCGCGGAACTCGACGACGACGGTGTCACGCCCGGCCGCCGGGTTGCCGTCGACATCTCCGTCACGCTGAGCGCCGAGGAGATCCTCGTCGACTTGTCCGGCCTCGGCCCCCAGACTGCGGGCCCGTTCAATGCCGGTCGCAACGGCGGCGCGATCGCCGCCGCCCGCATCGCCTGCAAGTACTTGTTCTCCCCCGACACGCCGGTGAACGATGGCGATTTCAGGCGCTTGCGGGTCGAGATCCCGGATGGCCGGTTTCTCAGCGCATCGCCCGATGCGGCCATAGGGCATTCGGGATCAACAGTCCCGACTGTCGTCGACGCCATCCTGAACGCTTTCGGTCAGGCTCTCCCAGAGCGGGCAGCGGCGGCACATCACGGCATCTACGGCATCCACGCCTTCGACGGCCGCAATCCCGAAACCGGCGAGCGATTCCAGCACCTCGATACGGTGACGGGCGGCTGGGGCGCGACGGCAGTCGCCGACGGACCAAGCCCGTACCGCTCCAACGGCCACGGCGATGTGCCTGATGTGCCGGTGGAGATGCAGGAGAGCTTCTTTCCCTATCGCATCGAGGCCAAGCGCCTGCGTCCCGACAGCGGCGGTGTGGGCCGGTGCCGCGGTGGACTCGGGGTCGAGAAGGTCTATCGCATCCTCGGTGACTGCCGTCTGGTGGTCGGGTTCGACCGAGTCGCCTGCCCGCCCTGGGGTGTGCATGGGGGCGGCGCCGGCCTGCCCGCGAGCGTGGAGATCCTCCGCGCGAACGGAACGCGCGAAAGCTTCAGCAAGGGCGAACGCCGGCTTAGCGCGGGTGACTTCGCCTATGTCCGCAGCGGCGGCGGCGGCGGGTTCGGCCCCGCGGTCGAACGATCCGTGGAGGACGTCCTGCGCGACGTGCGCCTCGGCTATGTCAGCCGGGAGGGCGCCGAGCGGGACTACGGCGTCGTGCTGAGCGACGACGGCATCGACGAGGCGGCTACCGCGGCACGCCGAAGTACCATGTCGAGCCGATAAAAATTCAAATATAAACTGGGAGGAAACAAAATGAATCTGCGATCCAGATGGGCCGCTCTTGTGCTTTCATTTGCGGCCCTGTCCGCGAATGCGGCCGCTGCGGCCGAGCCGATCAGGATTGGCGTGCTTTCGGACATGAGCGGGGTCTTCTCCGACTTCTCCGGTCCCGGCTCGGTCGTGGCCGCGCAGATGGCGGCGGAAGAGTTCAAGGATCTCGGGCCGATCGAGATCTTGCGGGCCGATCATCTGAACAAGTCGGACGTGGGGGCGGCGATCGCGCGGCGCTGGTTCGACGTGGACAAGGTCGACATCATCGCCGACACCATCGGCTCGGCGGTCGGCCTCGCGGTTGCGGCCGTGGCGCGAGAAAAGGGGAAGGTCGCGATCTTCTCCGGCGCCGGCGCCAACGACCTGTTCGGCGTCGCCTGTTCCAAGGGCGGTTTCGTGTGGGCGTTCAACGCCTATTCCAACGCGCATGTCATTGCGTCTGCCTTGATGGATAAGGGCTTTAAGAGCTGGTACCTGATATCCCAGCAATCGGCCTGGGGCCGATCGACCGAGGAGACGATGCTCGCGGACCTCAACAGCCGCGATGCACGGGTCGCAGGCGTGGTCCGCATTCCCATCCTCACCGAGGACTTCACCTCGTTCCTGACGACCGCCCAGGCCTCCCGCGCAGATGTGGTTGCGATCCTGGGCGGGGTCGTCGCCAACCAGGTGAAGCAGGCGACCGAGTTCGGCGTTCGCCAGGGAGGCCAGCAGCTCACCAATCCCATGATCTGGGAGCATCAGGTGTTCGGCGCCGGACTTGAGAACGCGCAGGGAATGTACGTCGCGGCGCCCACCTATTGGGACCTCGACGAGGGCACGCGGGAATGGGCCAAGGCGTTCAGCAAGCGGACGGGCTACGCGCCATCCATGACGCACATGGGGACCTATAGCGGCGTCCGACATTTCCTGCAGGCGGTGCGCAAGACGGGCAGCCGCGACCTGTCCGTGGTGACCGAGGAGATGCGGCGCACGCCGGTCGAGGACGCGACAACCCATGGCACTATCCGCCCCGACGGTCTGGTTTCGCGTGACTACTACCTGTTCCAGGTAAAGTCCCCTGCGGAATCCAAGCAGCCCTGGGACATCTACAAGGTAATCAAGAAGATCTCCGCAGCCGACGCCATGCCGCCCCTCAAGGGCAGTGCCTGCCCGCTGGTCCACGACTGAGACGCCGAAAGGACGCATCATGAAGCTTGCCACCTATCTGACGGACAACGGACAAAGGCTAGGCGTCGTCGACACGGAACGCTCGATCATCTTGGATCCCTACGCCGCCACCAGCGCGCAGGCGGGCGGGCGGGATGAGCGGCTGCGCACCATGGAGGCGCTGATAACGGCCGGACCGGATGCCCTCGCCGACCTGCGACGGCTGGTGGCCGCCGGCACGTCGCAGGGCGACTTCACCACCCCCCTTTCGGAGGTCCGCCTTCTCGCGCCATTGCCGGTTCCGGCGCAGTTCCGCGACTGCTCCGTCTTCGAGCGGCACATCCGCGACGGCGCCGCCGGCATGGCGCGCGTCTCCGCGAGGCTCCAGGGGCGGTCGCCGCCCGAGCCGGCAGGTGGAGACGGCGTCCCCGCCGTCTATCGGCAACTGCCGGTCTACTATATCAGCAACCGCTTCAATGTCGTCGGGCCCGACGTTGAGATCGTCTGGCCGGGCTACAGCAAGATCATGGACTTCGAGCTGGAAATCGCCGCGGTGATCGGCCAGGGTGGGCGCAATATCGACGCATCGCAGGCGGCTGGACACATCTTTGGATACACGATCTTCAACGACTTCTCGGCCCGCGACCGGCAAAGCGTAGAGATGACCGGCTGGCTGGGTCCGGCCAAGGGCAAGAGCTTTGACGGCGGCAATGCCTTCGGGCCGTGGATCGTCACCCCGGACGAACTCGGCGACTACCGCGATCTCAAGGTCTGCGTGAAGGTCAACGGCGAGGAGTGGATCCGCACGGACATGCGCGGAATGCTGCACGGCTTCGAGGACATAATCGCCTACATCTCCTGTGACGAGACCTTGCATCCCGCAGAAATCATCGCGTCTGGCACGGTCGGCGGTTGCTGCGGGCTTGAACTCGACCGCTTTCTCGCGGATGGAGACGTCATCGAACTGGACGTCGACCGGATCGGCATCCTGCGCAACACCGTGCGGATGAGCCGGGACAACGCAAGCCATAGGGCAACCTAGGCTGCATCGTTGGCCGCAAATCACCCTGGCAGATCCCCGTCAACGCGTAGGCGGGGGTTCCGGCAAGGAGGAGGCCAGAGCCTATATGCGCCATTCACAAGGCGAGCTGGTGCTCGAAGGAGGATGTTCCGCGGCCAAGCCCTAATCCAACGCCGGCTTCGGTTGTGGCATGGCAGTTATTTGCCACGCGCGCCCGATTGCCGGCGCAGATGGCGCAGAGGCCTGGCTGCGTCTCTCCGAGAAGTACGGGTGTCCAGGAGAGGCTAGGCTCCCCGGAATTTGTGCCAACGCACCGGGTGTGGTCGTCTTGGTCGTCAAGAAACCCCTGGCGCGTTCGCATGTCAGCCAAGTTCAAGACTGAATGGCGCCTCGCCCGCCGTCTCAAAGGTTCTGCTCGGCCGGCTGCATCAGTATGGCGGCTTCGTTGGCGAGTTCCTGTGTGATGAAATCTGCTGTGATGCGCACCCGCGCGATGTTCTTCTGCTCCTCATGCACGATGATCCACCATGAGCGCACGAGGCGTACCGCTTCAGGCAGCACCAGCTTTAGGTCCGGACAGCCGGACGCGAGGAAGTAGGGCAGGATGCAGACACCGAGTCCAGCCCGCGCCGCATGCATCTGGGCAAAGAGGTTCGAGCTCTGGAAGGCTGCATCGATACCGGTGGCGACTTCGCCGAGATAGTCCAGTTCGCGGGTGAAGATGAGGTCGTCGATATAGCTGATGAAGCGATGGCGGCGCAGGTCCTCCACGCTGCGGATCGCGGGATTGGCTGCGAGATAGGCGGCGCTGGCGAACACGCCGAGGCCGTAGGTCGCCATCTTGCGGGTCACGAGGCGCCCGCGTTCCGGCATGGTCAGGGCAATGGCGATGTCCGCCTCGCGCTTGGTGAGGTTGAAGGAGCGCGGCGTGGCGACGAGCTGCACCTTCAGCGCCGGGTTTTGGTCCAATAGGCGGGTGAGGCGCGGTGACAGGAAATAGGCGCCGAAGGCATCCGGCGCACCGATGCGCACCGTTCCGGAGATGGACACGTCGCGCCCCGCTATCTCGTCCTGCGCGGTCTGGGCCTGAAGCTCCATGGCCTCGGCCGCCTCCAGCAGGCGCAGGCCTGCGTCGGTGAGCGTCAGACCGCCCGGCGCGCGCACCACGAGGCGGGTGCGGATGTCCGCCTCCAGGTCCGCGAGATGGCGGCTGACCGTGGAATGCTTCACCCCCAGAGTCTTCGCCGCAGCTGAAAGCGTGCCACCTCGCGCCACTGCGATGAGCGCCCGCAGATACTCCCAGTTCATGCCACGCCCCGCTGCCCATTTCTGCACAACTATGGCGGAAACATAAGCAGCGCCTGTCCATGAAGGAACAGCTAATCCTCGTTGCCGCACATTCGCGCACCGCTCTTCAAGGCATCGGCCGCGCGAGAAGGGGAATTTTCGGCGTGGCACATATCGTCTTCATCGGCCTCGGCAACATGGGCCGTCCCATGGCGGCCAACCTCCAGAAGGCCGGGCATTCGGTCACCGGTTTCGACCTGTCGGCCGAGGCGCGCACGGCGGCTACCGGGGCGGGGCTGAAGGTGGCGTCGTCGCAGGATGGCCTGTTCAACGGCGCGGACGTGGTCATCACCATGCTGCCGAGCGGCGCGGCGGTGCGCGAGGTCTGGGCGCGGGTGGTGCCGCAGATGGCGCCGGGAGCGCTGATGATCGATTCTTCCACCATAGATGTGGCGAGCTCCCGCGCGGCCCATGATCTGGCGGCGTCCGCGGAACTGCTCTCCCTCGATGCGCCGGTCTCCGGCGGCACAGAGGGCGCGACGGCAGGCACGCTGACCTTCATGGCGGGCGGCACGGACGAGGCCTTCGCCGTCGGCCAGCCTCTGCTTGCGGCCATGGGGCGGCGCATCGTGCATTGCGGCGGGCCCGGCAACGGCGAGGTGGCCAAAATCTGCAACAACATGATCCTCGGCGTCTCGATGATCGCCGTCAGCGAGGCGTTCAACCTCGCCGAGTCCCTCGGCCTCTCCCATCAGGCCCTGTTCGAGGTGGCTTCCACCTCCTCGGGCCAGTGTTACGCCCTCACCACCCATTGCCCGGTGCCGGGCCCCGTGCCCACCGCCTCGGCCAATCGCGGCTATACGCCGGGGTTCGCCACCGAGCTGATGGCGAAGGACCTTCGCCTCTCGCAGGAAGCCGCCGACGCCAGCGGCTCCCGCACCCCCCTCGGCGCAGCGGCGGAGGACATCTTCGGGCGCTACGCGGCCAATGGCGGGCGCGGTCGGGACTATTCCGCGGTCATCTCCTATCTGAAAACCCTCTGAACTTCGGCGCCAAACGAAGTTCACGGACATAACGGGGAAGCCGCAAGCAGAACGAACAAAAACAATGGAGGAAACAAGATGAAATCACGCATCCTTATGGGACTTGCCATTCTTCTCGCCGCAACGACAGCAGCGGGCGCGCAAGCCCCGACGACGGTGAAGATCGGCGTCCTCAACGACCAGTCCGGCGCCTATGCCGACATGGGCGGTGTCGGTTCCGTCGTCGCCGCGCAGCTCGCCATCGAGGATTCCGGCCTGAAGCAGAAGGGCTGGACCATCGACGTGGTCTCCGCCGACCACCAGAACAAGGCCGACATTGCCGCGAACGTTGCCCGCGGCTGGTTCGACGTGGACGGCGTCGACATGATCACCGACGTCACGAATTCGGCGGCGGCCCTCGCGGTCAACCAGATCACGCGGGACAAGAACAAGGTGATGCTGGCCTCCGGCCCCGCCACCTCGGATCTCACCGGCAAGGCCTGCTCGCCCAATACCGTGCACTGGACCTCCGACACCTGGGCCTTCGCCCATGGCACCGGACAGGCCATCGTCAAGACCGGCGGGGACACCTGGTTCTTCCTCACCGCCGACTATGCCTTCGGCCAGGCGCTGGAGCGCGATACGGCTGACGTGGTGGAGACGAACGGCGGCAAGGTGATCGGCCGCGTGCGCGTTCCGCTCGGCACGTCCGACTTCTCTTCTTTCCTCGTGCAGGCGCAGGGATCGAAGGCAAAGATTGTCGGACTCGCCAATTCAGGAGCGGACACCACCAACTCCATCAAGCAGGCAGCTGAATTCGGCATCGTGGCCGGCGGCCAGAACCTCGCCGGGTTGCTCATCTACATTTCCGATGTGCACTCCATGGGCCTTCCCGTCGCGCAGGGGCTGATCCTCACCTCGCCCTTCTACTGGGACATGAACGACAAGACCCGCGCCTTCTCCCAGCGCTTCGCCGAGAAGATGCGCGGCGCCAAGCCGACGATGGTGCAGGCCGGCGTCTATTCCGCGACCCTCAACTATCTGAAGACGGTGGCGGAGTTGGGCGATGCCAAGGACGGCCGCAAGGTGGTGGACGCCATGAAGGCCAAGCCCATCAAGGACCCCCTGTTCGGCGAGGGCCGCATCCGCGCGGACGGGCGCAAGATCCACGACATGTATCTATTCGAGGTGAAGAAGCCCGCCGAGTCCAAGGCGCCGTGGGACTACTACAAGCTGCGCGCCACCATTCCCGCCGAGGACGCCTTCCGGCCGCTCTCCCAGAGCGAATGCGCCCTGCTGAAGAGCTGACCGAGGTTTCGCCCGTCATCCAAGTCCGAAGGAAATGTCATGTCATTGCTGAAGGTGCGCAAGCTCGTGGTGCAGGTGGAAGAGACCCATGAGGAAATGGGCCGCGCGGTTTCCCCGCCCAGCCGCAAGGTCACGGTGGCGGCTGTCATCGCCAATCCCTATGCAGGAAAGTATGTGGATGATCTGACCCCGCTTTACGATCTCGGCGCGGAAGTGGGCGGCCTGCTGGCGACCCGTGGCGTGGCGGCACTGGGGATCGCGCCGGATGAGGTGGTGAGCTACGGCAAGGGCGCCGTGGTCGGGGTCAACGGAGAGCTGGAACACTCGGCCGCCCTGCTGCATCCGCGATTCGGCGCACCGGTCCGGGCCGCGGTCGGCACCGGCAAGGACATCATCCCCGGCACCAAGAAGATGGGCGGGCCGGGCGCGCCGCTCCTCATGCCGCTGACCAACAAGAACAACATCTGGAGCTTCGACGACATGGATTCGACGGAGATCGCCATCCCCGACGCGCCGCGGCCGGACGAAATTCTCATCGCCCTGTGCCTCGGCGTGGGCGGGCGCCCGCTCCACCGCATCGGCAAATAGCTCTTCGATGGTTGCGGCGGCGTCGGCGATGGGGAGGCGGTTCCCCACCCTTCCAGACGTCCCTGGCGCCCCCGCTCAGCCGGGGCCTGCGCGCGATTGCTCGCGCGCAGGCCCGGGTTTTCGCTTTTGGGGCCAGTTGCGTGGCGACGTACCGTACCTCGCTCCGCCGAGGCTTTTGCGCCCCAGTCCATTCTCGCTTTTCGCATTTTCGTACGAGGCGGTAGCAGGCAGGACAGCCGCGACCACCGGCTGCCCTCAGGCCGCGCCGCCTCGATATCGCGCACCGAACAAGCGGCCATACTCCCGCGTGAACTGGGGCACGCTCTCGTAGCCGACGTCGAAAGCTGCCGAGCTCGCGCTCATGCCCTCCCAAAGCATGAGGCCTGCGGATGTCCCGGGCGTGCGCCGGCGAGAGTGCGGCCGATGCCTTCATCGTGGGGGACACCGACCCGAGGCGACGCCCCCACGTCGCCTCCGGCTCAGGCGGGCACCGTCTCCATCGGGCGGCGGCCGCGGCGCAGGATCAGGGCGAAGGCGAGGCCTGCGAGGGCGGTGGCCGCGCCGGCCAGCGACACTGCCGGATAGCCGAGCCCCGCGTCGATCACCGCCCCGCCCAGCGCCGCGCCGAGGGCGTTGCCCAGGTTGAAGGCGCCGATGTTCATGGCGGACGCGAGATGGGGCGCCTCGGCGGCTTCGTGCACCACCCGCATCTGCAGCGGCGGCACCAATGCGAAGCTGGCAATGCCCCACAGGAAGACCAGCGGCACGGAGGCGACCTTGGAGTCCATGCCGATGGCAAACAGGGTCAGCAGCACCACCACGGCCACCAGCGACCCGATGAGCGTGCCGTCCGGCCAGCGGTCGGCGAAGCGCCCGCCCATCCAGTTGCCCACTGCGAGCCCCAGACCGTAGATGACGAGCATGGCGGTGACGAAGGCGGAGGCGGCTCCCGTCTCCAGGCGCAGGATGGGCGCGATATAAGTGAAGACGGTGAACATGGCGCTCGCGCTCACCACGGTGAGCAGCAGCGCCGCGAGCACCGGCCCGCGCGCCAGCACCCGCAGTTCCGAGCGCATGTCGGTTTCCCCGTCGGTCTTCAGCGGCGGCAGGGAGAAGCGCAGGGCCAGCATGGCCACGGCGCCGATGAGGGCGATGCCGAAGAAGGCGGTGCGCCAGCCCACCGCCTCGCCCACCCACGCCGCGAGCGGCACGCCGCCGATGGTCGCGATGGTGAGGCCGGAGAACATGGCGGCCACCGCGCCCGCCCGCTTCTCGGGCGGCACGATGTTCGCCGCCACCACCGCTCCGACGCCGAAGAAGGCGCCGTGGTTGAACGAGGTGACGATGCGGCCCGCCAGCAGCGTCCAATAGCCGTCGGCAAAGGCGGAGATGAGGTTGCCGACGGTGAAGATGGCCATGGACAGGATGAGGAGCCGGCGGCGCGGCATGCTGGCGAAGGTGAGCGTCATGATGGGGGCGCCCACCAGCACGCCGAAGGCGTAGGCGCTCACCAGCAGGCCCGCCGCGGGGATGGAGACGCCAAGGTCGTCGGCGATCACCGGCAGCATGCCCATGGGCGCGAACTCGGTGACGCCGATGCCGAACGCGCCGATGGCGAGCGCCAGCAGGGGGAGATTGATCTTCATGGCCGAAAAGCTCCGCCGAATTGTTCCATGGCGGTATATGATCCACCCTGCGGTGGCGCAGTAGAGCCCCGTCCGGTCAAGCATCTTTGCGTCGGAGTCACGAATGGAGCGTGCCGATCGCGCGGGCGAGATGGCCATCTTCCTCAAGGTGGCGTGCGCCGGCAGCCTCTCCGGCGCGGCGCGGGAGCTCTCCCTCACCCCCTCGGCGGTGAGCCGCATCGTCGCCCGCATCGAGGCGCGGCTCGGGGTGCGCCTCATGGTGCGCACCACCCGCCAGCTGCGCCTCACCGCCGAAGGGGAGGCCTATGCGCGGGCGGCGCGGCGCATCCTCGCCGATCTCGACGAGACCGAGAGCGCCCTCGCCGACCGGGCCCGGCCGCGCGGCCGCATCCGCGTCAGCGCCGCCATGGCCCATGGCCGCCTCGTCATCGTGCCGCTGCTGGGCGCGTTCGTGGCGCGCTACCCGGACATCGCGGTGGAAATGGAGATCAGCGACGAGGTGGCGGACGTGATCGGCGGGCGGGTGGACGTCGCCATCCGCTTCGGGCCGCTGCTGGACAGCCCCTTGACCGCGCGGCGCCTGGGCGAGACCGGACGCACGGTGATCGCCTCGCCCGACTATCTCGCCCGCCACGGCACGCCGCGGGTGCCCGCCGACCTTGCCGATCACAACTGCCTCGACTTCAGCTTCCGTCGCATCGAGCCGGGTTGGCCCTTCCGCGAGAACGGACGCGACTACATGCTGGCGGTGAAGGGCAACATTACCGCCAACAATGGCGAGACGCTGGTGCAGCTCGCCGCCCAGGGCGTCGGTATCACCCGGGTGGGCAATTTCCACATCGACGAGGCGAGCGCCCGGGGGGAGTTTGCCGAGGGCGCGCTGGTGCCGTTGCTGGAGGACTTCAACCCGCAGGATCGCGAAAGCATCCACGCCGTCTTCGTCGGAGGCCCGAATACACCGGCGCGGGTGCGGGTGTTCGTGGATTTTCTTTCCGAGCATCTGCGCGGTGGCAATGGCGATCCGGCCTGACCCCCGCAGCGCGAGCGGCTAGATGCGCTCGCGCAGGCGGGTGATGCCGGCCTCGATCTGCTCCTCGGAGAGCGAGGCATAGCCCATCAGCAACCAGTCGTTGCTCACGTCTGCGGTGCCGTATTCGTGGCCGCCGCCGGTCTGGATGGTATAGACGCCGACGTTCCGGCTCTTGGCCAGCGCCGCCATCTGGTGGGCGCGCGGCAGGCCGGGCGGGATCTTCCACGCGAGATGGGTGCCGGCCTCGGTGCCGCGCACCTCCACCCGGCCGAACTGGCCGCGCAGGGCGGAGAGCAGCGCGTCGCGCCGCTGCTGGTAGCGCAGCCGCACCCGCCGCAGATGGCGCACGAAGCCGCCGGTGAGCAGGAATTCCGCGAGCGCCGCCTGCTCCAGCCACACCTGGCCGTTGTCCAGCAGCGCCTTGGCGGCGGCGGCCGCCGGCGCCAGATGCTCGGGGAAGATGGCAAAGCCCGTGCGCAGCCCCGCCCCGAGGGATTTGGAGAAGGTGCCGAGATAGATCACGTTTTCCGGGCTCATGGCCTTGAGCGCCGGCAGAAGCATGCCGCCGAAATGGAATTCGTTGTCGTAATCGTCCTCGATCAGATAGGCGCCGGTGCGGTCGGCCCAGCTCAGGAGCTCGCGCCGGCGCTCCAGCGAAAGCACGCCGCCCATGGGATACTGGTGGGACGGCATGACATAGGCGAGCTGCGCCTCCACCCCTGCGAGCCGGCGGGTGTCGATGCCGTGCTCGTCGGTGTCGATCGGGGCGAGGCGCATGTTTACGCTCTCGAACAGATAGGCCGCGCCCTGGCTGCACGGGTTCTCCACCACGATGGCGTCGCCCTCCCGCGACAGCACTCGGAGGGCGAGGTTGAGGGCGAGCTGCGCGCCGGCGACGATCACCACCTGCTCGGGCCGCACATGGATGTCGCGCAGCACCGCCACATGGTCGGCGATGGCGCTGCGCAGCGCCATGAGCCCGCACGGATCGCCGTATTCGGTGAGGTTGTGCCCGGCCACCGCGAGGGAATGCAGGATGAGCCGGCGCCATGTCTTCAGCGGAAAGGCGCGCGGATCGGTGCGCTGGGGCCAGAAGTCGATGGGGATGCGGCTGTTGTTGAGGATCGAGTGGGGCCGGCCGGTGAAGGCGGCGGGGGCGAGGCGCTCCGGCGAGCGCCGCTCGGCGGCTGGCACGGCATCGGGCATCGCCGCCACGCCCGACGCACCCCCGACGGTGCTCATGGCCTGCTCGGGGAGCACGGTCGCCACATAGGTCCCCACCATCGGGCGGGTGATGAGATAGCCCTCGTTGATGAGCCGCTCGTAGGCGAACGTCACCGAATTGCGGGAGATGCCAAGCTGCTGGGCGAGGTGGCGCGAAGACGGCACCGCCGCCTCCGCCTTCAGCCGTCCGTCCAGGATCTGCTGGCGGATCTGCTCGAAGAGCTGCTCCTGGAGGCTCTGGGCGGAAGTTCGGTCGAGGGAGATCAGCACGTCGCGCCCCGGCTGGTTGGACCACCCGAAATCCTAGAGCGTGATGGGGCCAGTTTCGAGAGGGCCAGTCGATGACGGCCTTTTGGGGCCACGCCTTCCCCTTGCTTGACTTGCCGCAGGCCGGGAAACCATTTTTCCCAAGATAAGAGCGTGCTTCCCGCGAAGCCCTTCCGCACCAAGATGCCGCTCTCCGACGTTGCCGCTCAATAACACTGCCGCTCCAAGGACAAGGCCACGCGTATGCCGGACACCGCCCTGCTCGCCGCGGATGAAACCCTCTTCCCCCCTGCCCTGCTGGACCTCGCGGCCGAGGTGCTCGCCGCCGCCCGCGCCCGCGGCATCCGCCTCGCGGCGGCCGAGACGGTCACGTCCGGCCTCGTCAGCGCCTGCCTGACCTCGGTCTCGGGCGCCTCGGAGATCTTCGAGCGGGGCTATGTGCTCTATCATTCCTCCGCCAAGGCCACCGGCCTCGACGTGCCGGAAGCGGTCTCGGCGGCCCACGGTGCGGTCAGCGCGGAAGTCACGCGCGGGCTCGCTCTCGGCCTCCTCGACCATTCCCAGGCCGGCGCCACTGTGGCCATCACCGGCTATGCGGGGCCGGGCGGTGGCAATGCCATCAATCCGGTCGGCACCATCTTCGTCGCCGCGGCGACCCGCGACGGCGGCCTGGCCGAAGAGCGGCACGTCTTTCCCGGCAGCCGCGACAACGTGCGGCTGGAGGCGGTGCGCGCCGCCCTCACCCTGCTGAAGGGCCAGCTTTCGGCATGAGCGACATACCGGTCGTCCTGCTCTCCGGCTTCCTCGGCGCCGGCAAGACGACCCTGCTCAACGACCTGCTGAAGCGCCCCGAATTCCGCGATACCGCGGTCATCGTCAACGAGGCGGGCGACGCCGGCATCGACCACGCCTTGCTCGAGACCGGCAGCGACGACGTGCTGCTGCTGGAAGGCGGCTGCATCTGCTGCCGCATGAAGGGCAGCCTCAACACCACCCTCAACGGCCTGTTGCGCCGCCGCGCCCTCGACGGCCTGAGCTTCGCCCGCGTGGTGGTGGAGGCGAGCGGCCTCGCCGATCCGGCGCCCATCCTCCATGCGCTGATCGCCGATCCGCTGTTCAACCGGCATTTTTCCATCGCCGGCGTGACCACCGTGGTGGACGCCGCCAACTTTCCCACAACCCTCGCCCACCACGCCGAGGGCGTGACGCAGGTGGCGCTCGCCGACCGCATCCTCGTAACCAAGACGGATCTGGCCAGCGCCGACCAGATCGCCCTGGTGGAGACCGAGGTCGCGGCCCTCAACCCGCTGGCGGAGCGGCATCTTCTGTCCGGCGCGACGCGCGACGGCTCGCTGATCTGGATCGACCCGCGCGAGGCGCCGCGGCCGCTGCGCCGGCGGTTCATGGCGAGCGCCGTGACCCATGCCGTTACCACCTCCTCCCTGGTGTTTCCCGGCCGCCTGACGCAGGACGACGTGGACGCCTGGCTCGACCGCGTCGGCGATTTGTTTGGCGGCGCTCTGCTGCGCCTGAAAGGCATCCTGCTGCTGGAGGAAGTGGCGGAGCCCGTGGTGCTGCACGGCGTGCAGGGCCTCGTCTATTCGCCCGGCACGCTGCCGGATGCGGCGCGCGCCACGGCGGGCGAGAACCGCATGGTCCTCATCGGCCGCGATCTCGAGGAGCAGGACCTCGTCGATGCCCTGACGCTGCTCGCCTCCATGGCCCGCGCTCCGGGCTGAGGCGCGCTGCGGCGGGCGGCGGACTGGTCCCACGGCGCTGCGATCCGCCACTGGCTCCATAAGCCCGACATTCACAGGCGCTACCTCGCCGCACGGACCCCGCCTAGCGTCCGATCGCAGGATGAAAAGCCGCGAGGAACCAATGGCCAAGGCATTTTCCGGCAGGGTGGGACTGGTCCCCGCCCTCGACATCGAGACCCAGGAGCGCTTCGACGCGGTGGTGAAGGCCACGTCCGGCGTGGAAGGCGTCGCCGGCTACAAGCTCGGGCTCACCAGCGTGATGCGCCACGGCCTCAAGGAAGCCATGCGGCGGGTGCGCGACCTCACCGACCTGCCGATCCTGTACGACCACCAGAAGGCCGGGCCGGACATGCCCGACATGGCGAAGAAGTTCACCGCCCTGTGCGCCGAGGCCGAGGTGGATGGCCTGATCCTGTTTCCCGTCGCCGGCCCCACGGCGGTGGACGGCTTCGTCGGCGAAGCGCTGAAGGCCGGCATCGCGCCGGTGGTGGGTGGCGAGATCCCGGTCGCCGATTACGGCGTCTCTGGCGGCGGCTACCTGCTCGACGACGCGCTGGACCGTATCCTCGCCCGCTCGGCCGCTGCCGGGGCGGACCATTTCGTGCTGCCGGCCCACGACATCGCCAAGGTGACGCGCTGGTCGCAGTGGATCGCCGGCAATGTGAAGGATCCGCTGGTCTTCCTCACCGGCTTCGGCTCCCTCGGCGGCACCATCGCGGGCGCGTTCGCCGCGGCCCAGGCCTGCCCGCGCCGCTTCGCCATCGTCGGCCGCCTCATCACCGACGCGCCGGACCCGGCCGCTGCCGCCGCCAAGCTCTATGCCCAGATGCAGGAGCAGGAACGGGTGGCCTCGTGAGCCGGACGGCCTCCCTGCCGCGCGACCTGCCGTCGACGCCCTTCGTCGACGGCGCCTTCGCCCCGGCAGCGGGCGGCGGCGAGACCCTCGTGTCGCCCTGGACCGGACGGCCCCTGGCGCAGGTGGTCATGGCCGGCGCGGCCGAGAGCGAGGCCGCCATCGGCGCGGCCCGCCGGGCCTTCGACGCCACCGACTGGCCCCATCTGCCTCCGGCCGACCGTGGCGCCATCCTCCACCGCATCGCCGCCGGCATCCTTGCCCGCGCGGACGACTTCGCCGCCGTGGAAGCGCTCAACGGCGGCAAGCCGGTGTCCGGCGCCATGCGCGAGGTGGAGGGCGCGGCCCGTGTCTTCACCTACTACGCCGGCGCCATGGACAAGGTGTTCGGCGACACCATCCCGCTCGGGCGGGACCTGCTGGATTTCACCCTGCGCGAGCCGCTCGGCGTGGTCGCGCAGATCGTGCCGTGGAATTTTCCGCTGCTCGGCGCCTCCTGGAAGCTTGCCCCGGCGCTCGCGGCAGGCTGCACGGCCATCCTCAAGCCGGCGCCGCTCACCCCGCTCAGCGCGCTGCTGCTCGCCGAGGTGTGCCGCGCCGCAGGCGTGCCCAACGGCGTGGTGAACATCCTGCCCGGCGGCGCGGACGTGGGGCGGATCCTCGCGGAGGATCCGCGCATCGACGGCATTTCCTTCACCGGTTCGACGGCGGTCGGCGCCGAGGTGATGCGCCTCGCGGCCACCTCCATCAAGCGCGTGGCGCTGGAACTGGGCGGCAAGAATGCCGCCGTGGTCTTCGCCGACGCGGACATCGCCAAGGCCGCCGCGAGCGCGGTGGCATCGGGCTTCGGCAATGCCGGGCAGTCCTGCTCGGCGCGCTCGCGCCTGCTGGTGGAGCGTGCGGCGATTCCCGCCTTCTCTGCCGCCTTCGCCGCAGCGGCGGAAAAGCTGCGGACCGGCGAGCCCCTCGACCCCGGAACGAGCCTGGGCCCGCTGATCTCCGCCGGCCACCGGGAGGCCGTGGACCGCAGCGTGACGCTCGCCCGCGACGCCGGCGCCAAACTGGTCACCGGGGGCGCGATGCCCGCGGGCGACGGCTTCTTCTATCCGCCGACCATTCTCGGCGAGGTGGGGCCGGACAATCCGGCATTCCGCACTGAGATGTTCGGCCCGGTCTGCTCCATCACACCCTTCGAGACGGAGGCGGAGGCGATCGCCCTCGCCAACGACAGCGAATATGGCCTCAACGGCTCGGTCTGGTCCCGCGACATCGGCCGGGCGCTCAGGGTGGCGCGGGGGGTGCGGACGGGCATGGTGGCGGTCAACGGGCTGCCCAGTGCGTCCAAGACCTCGGTGTTCGCGCCTTTCGGTGGCTACAAGCGCTCCGGCATCGGCCGCGAGCTGGGCCTCAGCGCGCTCGATTTCTACTGCGAGATCAAGAACGTGGTGGTGGACCTCACGTAGCGTGAACGAAATGGGGCCACAAACTTGGCCCTGGACCCATCGATGCGACGGCCGCTGGCTCTCAATGCCCAGCAAGTCGCCTTGCTAGCTTTTTAACCAGACCAGAGAGGCTCAGAGCGTATGGCCATCGCAATTGTCGGCGGGACCATGATCGACGGCACCGGGGCGGACCCGGTGCGGGACGCCGTGCTGGTGATCGAGGACGGCCGCATCACTGCCGCCGGCCCGTCGAGCCAGGTGCGGCTCCCGGCCGATGCCACGCGGCTCGACGCGGCGGGCCGCACGGTGCTCCCCGGCTTCATCGACACCCACGTCCATGGCACCTACCGGGCGCGCGACATGCGCCAGCATCTGCTCAACACGCCCACCTACAATGTGCTGAAGTCCATCGAGGTGTTCCGCGAGACGCTGGCCTGCGGCATCACCACCGCGCGCGACATGGGCGGCGCGGATGCCGGCTTCCGCCAGGCCATCGAGGAAGGCGTCATCGACGGGCCGCGCCTGCTGATCTCCCTCGGCATGGTCTCCCAGACCGGCGGCCACGGCGACTACTGGCTCCCCGCCGGCATGCGCATCCAGAAGCGCGCCTGGCTCCCCCACATGGTCGCCGACGGCGTGGAGGAGATCCGCCGCCTGGTGCGCGAGCTGCTCATGCGCGGCGCCGACTTCATCAAGATCTGCGCCACCGGCGGCATCACCTCGGTGACCGACAGCTGGGACGAGCCGCAGTTCACCATCGATGAGATCTCCACCGCGGTGCGCGAGGCGGCAGCCAAGGGCAAGAAGGTGGCTGTCCACGCGGAAGGCCTCGCCGGCATCCGCAACGCGGTGCGCTCCGGCATCCATTCACTGGAGCACGGCTGGTTCATGGATGAGGAATCCGTAGACCTGATGATCAAGGGCGGGATCTGGTGGGTGCCGACATTGGCGCTCGTGCCGCTCTCCATCGAGCACCGCCGCAAGAATTCCGCCTGGGCGAGCCACCAGCTCGGGCAGGAGGACGTGAAGGACGCGCAGATCTACTCGCTCATGCAGACCCAGATCCCCCTGTGGAAGGAGGCGGTGAAGCGCGGCGTGAAGGTGGCCATGGGCACCGACCAGTCCCACCGCCTGCTGGTAGGCGAGAACATGGTCGAGCTCGGCTTCATGGTGGACTGGCTCGGCATGTCGCCCATGGAGGTGATTGTCGCCTCCACAACCAAGGCGGCCGAATGCATCGAGCAGGGCGGCGTCGGGGCGCTGAAGGCCGGCATGCACGCGGACGTGCTGGTGGTCGATGGCGATCCGCTCACGGACATTCGCATCCTCGAAGAGCGCGAGCGCCTTCATCTGGTCATGAAGGGCGGCAAGGCCTTTACCAACCGCCTCGCCGCGTGAGGGGGCCGTCCCCAAATAAATGTACTAACTCAATTGAGTTAGTTGAAATTGAGTGCTAGGCCGTAACCAAGACCGGGCCGCAAGATGCCCGAGGAGCCCGCGCGATGAAGTTGAACCGCTTTATGATCCGTCCGCTCATCGAGATGGGCCTGCGCGAGGAGCTCAGCTCCGGCGACACGACCGGCGGGTTCCTGGTGGGCGAGGATCCGATCCAGACGGCGAACATCTATGCCAAGGGCAAGGGCATCGTCTGCGGCATGCTGTTCGCCGACGAGACCATCCGCTCCATCGAGCCCGAGGCGCGCATCGAATACCTCGTCGAGGACGGCGATGCGGTCGAGCCCGGCACCGTGCTGATGCGGGTGCAGGCCCGCGCCTCCACCTTCTTCGTCATCGAGCGCTCCGCCCTCGACTGGCTCCAGCAGATGAGCGGCATCGCCACCAAGACCCGCCGCTACGCGGATCTGGTAAAGCACACCGGCGTTCGCATCACCGACACCCGCAAGGGCTGGCCGGGCCTGCGCATGGTGCAGAAGTATGCCGTGCGCGTGGGCGGCGCCCACAACCACATCTTCAACCTCGCCAACTGCGTGCTGGTGAAAGACAACCACATCAAGATCGCCGGCTCCATCACCGAGGCGGTGAAGATCCTGCGCGCCACCGCCCAGCACACCTTCAAGTTCGAGGTGGAATGCGAGAGCCTGGAGATGGTGCAGGAGGCGCTCGACGCCGGCGTCGAGATCATCATGTTCGACAACATGGACCTCGACGAGATGCGCGACGGCCTGAAGCTCACCAAGGGCCGGGCCATGACCGAGGCGTCCGGCGGCATCAACGAGACCACCATCGTCCCCATCGCCGAGCTCGGGGTGGACGTGATCTCCATCGGCGACCTCACCCACACGGTGAAGGCGCTCGACATCAGCCTGGACGTGAAGGACATCAAGCCAAGCGCCCACCGCACCATCGACCGCCTGAAGCAGATGTCCACCTGATGGCGGCAGAAGCGCGGCGGCACGTGCGGCGAGGAGCGCGGGGATGAACGTGGCGATGGGTGGACCGGCACTTGCGGCCGCAGTGGAAGGCGCGGACAGCGCGACCTTCCGCCTGCGTCCGGGCACGGACACCTTCGTCTTCGACCTCGACGACACGCTCTATCCCCGCGCGGCGGGTCTCTATGCCCAGATGCTGGCCCGGGTCGTCCTGTACATCCAGGAGCTGACCGGCTGCGAGCGGGACGCCGCGGTGGCCCTGCACGCGCGCTATTATGAGGACTACGGCACCTCGCTCGTCGGCCTGACCCGCCATCACGGCGTGAAGCCCCAGGACTTCCTCGCTTTCGTCCACACCATCGATCTGTCGGCGCTCGACGTCAGCGCCGAGCTGTCGGCCGCGCTGGCGGCCCTGCCGGGTCGGCGCATCGTCTTCACCAACGGGTCCGCCGCCCATGCCGAGCGCGTGCTCGGGCGCCTCGGCATCGCCGACCTGTTCGAGGGCGTGTGCGACATCGCCGCCTGCGGCTACGTGGGCAAGCCCGAGCGCGCCGCCTACGAGACCCTGCTGGAGCGCCACGGCATCGTTCCCGAACGCTCCGTGATGTTCGACGACCGGGCGGTGAACCTCCTCATCCCCCACGCGCTCGGCATGCAGACGGTGCTGATCGGCGACCACGGCCTGCCCGAGCCGGCGGATGCCGCCCATGTCCACTTCCGTGCCGACAGCCTCATGCCCCTGCTCGCCCTCGCCGGCGGGCTCGCGGTCCCGAACGACCAAAAAATAAACCTTCCTCAGGAGTAACGATCATGCACACGCGCCTTACGCGCCTTCTCGTCGCCGTCTCCGCCTGCGCCCTCGCCACCTCCGCTCTCGCGGAAGACGTGAAGCTGGGCGTGGTCCAGTCCACCTCCGGCGGCTCGGCCGCCCTCTATGGCACCATGCAGAAGAACGGCGCGGAGCTCGCCGCTGCGGAGATCAACGCCTCGGGCAAGCTCGGCGACATCAAGCTGGTGCCGGTGCACCAGGACGATGCCGGCGATCGCGGCCAGACGGTCAACATCTTCCAGCGCCTCATCAACCAGGACAAGGTGAAGGTCATCTTCGGACCCACCCTGACCACCTCGGCCTTCGCCGCCGATCCCATCGCCAACGCCGCCAAGGTGCCGGTGATCGCTTCGTCCAACACCGCGCCCGGCGTACCGGCCATTGGCGAGTACATCTTCCGCACCAGCGCCCCCGAGGCGGCTGTGTTCCCCGGCGTCCTGGCCTATGCCCAGAAGCGCTATTCGCCCAAGACCGCGGCGCAGATCTACGGCATCGACGACGTGCTGATGAAGGCGGCCTACGGCGTGCACAAGGCCGCCCTCGACAAGGCCGGCATCAAGGTGGTCGCCACCGAGACCTTCCAGAAGGGCGACGTGGACTATTCGGCCCAGCTCACCAAGATCAAGGCGGCCAACCCCGACATCATCGTCGTCGGCGGCCTCGCCGAGGAGACCGCGAACATCGTTCGGCAGGCGCGCCAGCTGGGCATTCCCCAGACCACCGTCTTCCTCGGCGCCAACGCGGCCATCTCCACCAAGCTCGCCGACCTCGCCGGCCCCGCCGCCGAGGGCTTCCTCGTGGGCTCCGGCTGGTTCATCGACTTCGACAGCCCGCTGAACAAGGCGTTCGTGGAGGCCTACAAGGCCAAGTACGGCTCCTCGCCCGACACCTTCGCGGCGCAGGCCCATGCGGCCGTCACCATCTTCGCCGATGCGGTGAAGCGCGCCGGCGGCGTCTCCGATCCGGCGAAGCTGCGCACCGCCATCGCCGACACCAAGGACCTCGACACCGTGCTCGGCCCCTTCTCCTTCGACAATGACCGCGAGCCGGTGCTCGCCGCCAAGGTGCTGGAGCTGAAGGACGGCAAGTTCCAGCTCGCCCCCGTGAAGTGACCTTCCGCACCGGCCGGGAGACCCGCGGATGACCACCTTCCTCCAGCAGGTCGTGAACGGGCTTTCGCTCGGCTCGATCTACGCTGTGTTCGCGATCGGCTGCACCCTGATCTTCGGCGTGCTCAACATCGTGAACCTCGCGCAGGGCGCCTTCTTCATGGTCGGCGCCTATCTGGGGCTGGAGGTGGCGCTCCTCGGCCTGCCGCTGCCGCTGGCGCTCGCCGTCGCCCTGGTGGGCGGCGGCCTTCTCGGCATGGCGTCGGAGCTTCTGGTCTTCCGCGTGCTGCGCATGCGCGGCGGACACAAATGGATGGGGCTGGTGGCGAGCCTCGCGCTGGCGCGGCTCCTCGTCGGCCTCGCCCAGGAAATCTTCGGCACCGCCGTCCATGGCTATCCACCGAGTTCCCTCACCGCGATGGTGTGGGAGGTCGGCGGCGTCCGGGTGCAACTGCTCCAGGTCATCGTGGTGGTGACGGCCGTGGTGCTCATGGCCATCCTCGGCTTCACGTTGCAGAAGACCTCCATGGGGCGGGCCATCCGCACCGTCGCCTTCTCCGAGGACGTCGCCCGCATCGTCGGCGTGGAGGTGGGCCGCACCATCCTCGCCACCTTCTTCATCGCCGGGGCGCTGGCCGGCGCGGCCGGCGTGCTGCTTGGCCTGCTGTTCAACGTGGTGTCGCCCTTCATGGGCGAGCACATGCTGGTGAAGGGCCTCACCGTCATCATCCTCGGCGGCCTCGGCAACATTCCCGGCGCGGTGGCCGGCGGCTTCCTCCTGGGCCTCGTCGAGGTGTTCTCGGTGGCCTATGTCTCGTCCGCCTTCCGCGACGCCATCGGCTTCGGACTGATCTTCCTGATCCTCCTGGTGAAGCCCACGGGCCTGTTCTCCGGCTTCGAGGAGCGCCGCGCATGATGGCCGTCCTCGACAACTTCATGGCGAGCTACGGCAACCTGGTGAACCTGTGCCTGCTCAACACCCTGCTCGCCTACGGGGTGTGGCTGGCGCTGTCCGCCAACATGTTCACGCTGGGCACCGGCGGCTTCATGGCGGCCGGCGCCTATTGCAGCGTCTTCCTCACCATGCAAGTGGGCGTCCCCTTCGCCTTTGCCGTTCTGGCGGGCGGCGTGTTGGCGGCGGCCATCGCGCTCGTCATCGGCGCGCCGGTGCTGAAGCTGCGGGGCGACTACTTCATGCTCGCCACCTTCGCCTTCACCGAGGTGGTGCGCGTCATCGCCCTGAACTGGGACGCGGTGACGGGCGGGGCCATCGGCATCTACGGCATCCCGCGCCACACCGAGACGTGGCAGCTGGTGGTGCTGGTGCTGATCGCCATCTACTTCGTGTTCGCGCTGCGCCGCTCGTATTTCGGCCGCTCCATCGCCGCCATCCGGCAGGACGACGTGATGAGCCAGGCCATGGGCGTCAACGTCTTCGCCCAGCGCCTGTCCCTCTTCATCGCCTCCGGCTTCGTCAGCGGCGGCGTGGGCGGGCTCGCGGCGCACATGAACTTCTTCATCGGCCCGTCGGACTTCGGCCTGATCCGCAGCGTCGACGCCCTCGCCTACCCCATCCTCGGCGGCGTGAACGCGCTGCTCGGCCCGCTGGTGGGCGCCATCTTCACCACCATCCTGCCCGAGCTGCTGCGCTTCTCCAGCCAGTGGCGCGAGATCCTCATGGGCCTCCTGATCCTCGCCGTGGTGCTGTTCCTGCCCGGCGGGGCCATGTCCCTCCTCCGGTTCCGGCCGCGCCCGCGCGCGGCCAAGCCGGCGGGCACCGCCGTGCGGCAGGGAGCGGAATGATGGCAGCGACCCTCGAACTCTGGCAGGTTGCCAAGCGCTTCCAGGGCGTGGTGGCGGTGGACAGCGTCTCGCTTACCGCCGCCCGCGGGCGGGTGACGGGTCTGATCGGGCCGAACGGCTCGGGCAAGACCACCACCATGAACATGATCACCGGCCTCTACCCCACCGATGCCGGCCACATAAAGCTCGACGGCGTGGACATCGCCCGCTACGCGCCGCACCGGGTGGCGGCGCTGGGCGTGGCGCGGACGTTCCAGAACATCCGCCTGCTGTCCAGCGAGACGACCCTCCACAACGTGCTGCTTGGCGCCCACCGCCACCAGTCGGCGGGGCTGATCGACGTGCTCTTCTCCTTGCCGGGGCTGAAGCGCAGCGAGCAGCGCGAGACCGAGCGCTGCGCCGCGCTCATCGACCTCGTCGGGATCTCCCATCTCAGGGACGTGCCCGTTGGCGGGCTCTCCTACGGCGACCGGCGGCGGGTGGAGATCGCCCGCGCCCTCGCCACCAAGCCGCGCCTGTTGCTGCTGGACGAGCCGGCGGCGGGCATGAATTTCGCCGAGAAGCGGGCCCTCGCCGACCTCGTCATCGCCATCCGCGACATGGGCGTCACCGTGCTCCTCATCGAGCACGACATCGAGTTCGTGGCGCGGGTCAGCGACCATATCGTGGTGCTGAACTTCGGCCGCGAGATCGCCGCAGGCACGCCGGAGGAGGTCCGCCGCATGCCAAGCGTGATCGAGGCCTATCTGGGGACCGAGGATGCTTGAGCTCGCCAAGGTCACCTCCGGCTACGGCGCCGTCGCGGCGGTGGAGGACATCGACATCACCGTGCCGGCGGGCGCCTGCGTCTGCCTCATTGGCGCCAACGGCGCGGGCAAGACGACGACGCTCCTCACCATCTGCGGCCTGGTGCGGGCCTTCTCCGGCGCGGTGCGCATCGACGGGCGCGACATGACGCGCAGCCCCGCCGACAAGATCGTGCGGGCCGGCGTCTCCCTCGTTCCGGAAGGGCGGCGGGTGGTGGCCTCCATGTCGGTGGAGGACAATCTGAAGGTCGGCGCCTATGTGCGCGGCAACGACCCCGCCATCGCCGAGGACATGGAGCGCATCTACGCCCGCTTTCCCCGGCTCAAGGAGCGGCGCTTCCAGTATGCCGGCTCGCTGTCCGGCGGCGAGCAGCAGATGCTGGCCATGGGACGCGCGCTGATGGCCCGGCCCAAGGTGCTGCTGCTCGATGAGCCCTCCATGGGCCTCGCGCCGCACGTGGTGAACGACATCTTCGCCACCATCGCCGACATCAACGCCCAGGGCACCACCGTGCTGCTGGTGGAGCAGAACGCCCGCAAGGCGCTCGGCGTCGCCGACTACGGCTACGTCATGGAGCACGGCCGCATCCTCTTCGGCGATACGGCCGAGGCGCTGTCGAGCGATCCGCGGGTCATCGCCGCCTATCTCGGCATGCGGGCCAGCGAGTCCGCGGCGGGGTGAAGCCGTCAGCGCTTCGCGGGGCGGCGCAGAAGGCGCATCTGCACCCGGGCGAGGACGCCGCCGGCGAGGCCCTGAAGGCGGGCGATGGCGGCAAGGTCCGCCGTCGGCGCCGACAGGAATCCACCGCGCTCGGCGGTTCGGATCATGTGGGCCGCGACCCTGTCCGGCGACAGGGGCGTGCCGGCTCCCGCGAAGGGGGCGATGGCGGCGGGCCGCAGCCTCGACTCATAGGCGAGCTGGGGCGTGTCCGTATCGGGCGGCACGGCGACGGTCACGCTCACGCCCGTGCGCGCCAGCTCGATGCGCAGCACCTCGGCGAAGCCCCGCACAGCGAATTTCGACGCGCAATAGCCGGAATAGCCCGCCACCCCGAACAGGCCGGCCGACGAGGCCACCATCACCACATGGCCCCGCCCCGCCGCCACCATGGGCGGGACGCCGGCGTGGACCAGGTTCAAGGTGCCGTGGAAGTTGGTGTCCATCTGCGCGGCGGCGAGGGCCGGATCCTGCTCCAGGAAGAATCCCGGCTCGACGATGCCAGCGCTGGTCACCAGCCAGAGCGGCGCCCCATGTTCCGCACACAGGTTCGAGACGACGTCGGCGCAGGTGGCGCGATCGCGCACGTCGAGCGCCTGCACCACCACCTCGATCCCTTCGGCCGCCATCGCATGCTGGGCCTGCGCCAGCTTGTGGGCATCGCGGCTGAGCAGGGCGACGCGGCACCCGGCCCGGCCGAGACGCAGGGCCGCTGCCAGGCCGATGCCGCTGCCGCCGCCACTGATGATGGCCAGGGGGCGAGATGCGACCGTATCCACAGGCGGCGCGGGTCCGCGCCTCACGGCAGCGCTTCCGACAAAACGATACCTCCTGTTCACCACCATCTCGCATTGCAGCAAACGAAGCGTTAAGACATCTATACGTGTTGCAGCACCGCAACGCTCCCTTAAACGTTGTATGGCTAGGTCGCTCTCACCCGCCGCGGGTTGTATAACAGCGGCGCCAACTGCGGCGGACACGAAGCGGTATTCATGCGATTGATCACCCGAGCCCTGGCCCTGTTCCTGTTTCTCGGGGCGATCTCCGGCTGCACGGTGCTACCTTCGTCGGGCCCGTCGCGCACCGAGATCGAGATGGCGCAGCCGGCGGACGACCAGCGCTACTTGCTGGTGGACGTGGACGACCGCACCCTCGCTCTGCTCGCCCAGGAGCGCGCGCCCACCTTCGGCACCCGTTTCGGCGATTATCGGCCGCCCACCCGCTACGTGGTGGGCGTGGGCGATTCCCTGACCGTCACCATCTGGGAGGCCGCGGCAGGCGGCCTGTTCTCCGGCCCGGTCATCGACCGGCTGGGAACCGGTTCGCGCAGCGCGGTCATTCCCGAGCAGCAGGTGGCGCAGGACGGCTCCATCACCGTGCCCTACGCCGGGCGCATCGCGGTAGCAGGCAAGACCCCGGCGCAGATCGAGGCGACCATCGTGGACCGGCTCAACGGCAAAGCCATCGAGCCGCAGGTGGTGGTCGTCGTGTCGCGCAGCGTGAGCAATGCCGCCACCGTGCTCGGCGAGGTGACGAGCGGGGCGATCATTCCCCTCTCGCCGCGCGGCGACCGCGTGCTGGACGTGATCGCCTCCGCCGGCGGCATCAAGGTGCCCGCCCACGAGGTGTTCGTCCGCCTCAGCCGCGGCGGCTCCACCGTGACGGTGCCCATGCAGGCGCTGATGAATGACCCCAAGGAGGACGTCTACGTCCGCCCGCTGGACAAGATCGTCCTCATCCGCGACCCGCAGACCTTCACCGTGTTCGGCGCTGCCGGAAACCCCACGGTCGTCCCGTTCGATGCCCTGGGCATCACGCTGGAAGAGGCGATCGCGCGGGTCGGCGGCCTGCTCGACTTCCGTGCCGATCCGTCGGGCGTCTATCTCATGCGGGTCGAGCCGGTCCGGTTTGCCGCGCGGCTGCGGCCGGACGAGCAGCCGCTCCAGAGCAACGGCTACGTTCGCGTCATCTATCGCCTCAACATGCGCGATCCGAACTTCATCTTCCTCGCCCGCGGCTTCCAGCTGCGCAGCAAGGATGCGATCTACATCGCCAATGCGCCGCTCGCCGACCTGCAGAAGATCACCTCGCTGTTCAATTCCGTCGCGCAACCCGTGGTAAGCACGGCGGCGGTGGCGCAATAGCGGGCGGCCCGGCATGATCTCACCGGCACCGGCGAACGAGATCAGCAAGGCCAGCGACCCGCCCGCCGCAGCACCGGCGGCCGCCGGCGTCACTGTGTCTCGCAGACTCCAGCGCTTCCTGCCCCGCCTCCATTCGCTGCGCATCCCCGGCGGCACCCTCGCCCGCCGGCGCAATGATGTCTCGGCCAAGGTCGAGCTCGCTGCCGGACGCCGGGCACGCCTGACCCGCGCCGAGCTTGCCGCCGCGAGCTTCGCCCTCTGCGTGCTGCTGCCGACGGTGGCGGTGTTCGTCTATCTCGCCACCCTGGCGGCGCCGCAGTTCCGATCGGAGACGCGCTTCGTGGTGCGCGGCAATCTTGAGACCGTCTCCAACACGGGCGCGGCAGTGTCCAGCAGCAACGTGCCCCAGGTGGCCAACACGCAGGAGGCGCGGGTCATCGTCGATTATCTGCGCAGCCGCGCCATGGTGGATGCCCTGCAGGAGCAGCTGAACCTTAAAAGGGTGTTCGGCATCGGCGCGCGCGACCCGGTGTTCGCCCTCTCGGGCTCGGCGAGCACCGAGGATCTGGTGGCCTACTGGAACCGCCAGGTCAGCGTCAGCCTGGAGCAGCTCTCGGGCGTCATCCGCGTGCAGGTCAGCGCCTTCAGTCCCGAGAGCGCGGCGCTGCTGGCGGCGGCCGTGGTGCGCCAGGCCGAGGCCGTGGCCAACGACCTCACGGCGCGCAATCGCGGCGATCGGGTGCTGGAGGCGGAGGCGGAGGAGCGCGCCGCCTTCACCGAGCTCGCCGTGGTGCGCACGTCCCTGGAGGCGTTCCGCAACACCCAGGGCACGCTGGACCCCACCCGCACGGCCAGCGACGCCTTCGCCGTGATCTCGAAGCTGCGCGACCAGCGCTCGGCCCTCAACACCGACCTCACCGCCGCCCGCGCCCGGCTCGCCGAAGAGTCCCCGGTGGTGCGGGCGCTGAAGGAGCGGCTGCGCTCGCTCGACGAGAAGATCGCCGGCCTGGACGGTGCGCTGCTTGGCGGCAGCGGCGGGCAGGAGGGATCGAGCGGGAATCTGGTCGCGGGCGCCGAGCTGGAAGCCCGCCGGCGCCTCGCCGAGCAGCGCCTGAAGCAGGCGGAGGCCGAACTCGCCGATGCCCGGATGGAACGGGCGCGCCAGCAGGTCTACATCCTCGCCTTCATGGCGCCGACCCTGCCCCATGAAAAAGCGTTCCCCACCCCGCCGCTGCAAGCCGGCGCCGTGTTCGCCATCCTGTTCGCCGCTTGGTCGGTGGTGGCGCTCTACGTGGCGAGCGTCTACGCCCGCACGCGTTGAGCGGCGGGCGAAGGGCGCGCCAATCGCCGTTCGGTAAGGAATAGGGAGCCGCGCAATCGGCGCTCCGCCCCCCGCCCCATCAACACCGCCACCGTTGGTGTCAGCGCCGCAGCGACACGACGTTGTGCAACGGCGATTCCGCGGCGGCGCAGCACACCTTGTTGCGGCCCGTGCGCTTGGCTTCGTAGAGCGCCGCGTCCGCCCGCTCGATGCTGGCCTGGAGGCTCGCGTCCCGGCGGAGCTCGGCAACGCCGGCGCTGACCGTCAACCGCGGGATACCCGCTTCGTCCTGGCCGAGGGTGGCAAGGCGGATGGCCTCCGCCTGAAGCCGCCCCATCTCCAGGGAGGCCCGTTCCAGAAGCACCGCAAACTCTTCGCCGCCAAGCCGCCCCACGAGGGCGGACTGGGGCACGGTGCGCTGGAGCATGTCGGCGAAGGCGCGGATCGTCCGGTCGCCCACCGCATGGCCGTAGGTGTCGTTGACGCCCTTGAAATGGTCGATGTCCATGAGCAGCAGCACGGTCGGCGTTCCGCGCTTCTCGTCCTGCGCCGCCGCGCGGGCGGCTCGCTGCTCGAAACCGCGGCGGTTGAGCAGGCCGGACAGGGAGTCCGTCTCCGCCACCACCTCGCTTTCGCGGACCAGCTCGAGCACGGCAACCACCAGGAGCGTCAGCCCGGTCGCCATCATGAGGATGCCGGTGGTGAGCTGCGATACCACCGCATAGGCGGAGTCCAGATAATTGATCTGATGCGGCCCCGTCCCCAGGCTGACGGCCAGCGTCGCCTTCAGCGGGACCTGAAGGCACAAAAGCCCGTAGAGGCCGGCGAGCAGCAGGTCGCGCAGGCGTCGCGAACTGTGGCTGAGCACCACCCAGGCGCAGGCGCCGGTCGCGAGGGTGAAGGGCAGCTGATAGAAGAACACGCGCAGGAACGTATTCTCGCGCGCATCAAGGATCACCGTCGCCGACAGGAAGGTGATGGCGCTGAGGCCCACGACCATGGGCCAGGGAATCGGCTGGCGGTAGAGCCCGGCCAGGCCCGGCACCATCAGGATCAGGCTTGCCGCGAACGGCAGGTAGATCACGGGCGCGAGGACCATGCTCCAGCCGGTGTAGGATTGCACCAGCATGGCGAGGGGTGCGAGAGCGACGATGCCGAAGCTGGCGGCGAACCAGACGGGGGAGCGCGAGCCGCGGTGCATCACCGCAAGCGCCAAGAAGCCCAGTGCGAGCAGCATCGCAAGGGCAACGTTCATGACCGCGGGGAAGAGCCCGACGTGCATCCGCTAGCGACCGCGTTGGCTTAAGCGTGGCGGACAGAAGGGCCCAGATTCTCCCGTCGCGCAAGCCCTTTGCGAGCGGTTTGCGGGGTTGCGACGGATAAATGTAACCAGATGGTCTGGTCGCGCGCGAGGCCGCGTCACTCCACGGTAACGGATTTTGCAAGGTTCCGTGGCTGGTCCACGTCCGTCCCCATGATGACCGCCGTGTGGTAGGCGATGAGCTGCACGGGAATGGAATAGACCATGGGGCACACCGTTGCCGGCATCTCCGGCAGGATGAGCTTCTGCACGGCCTCGACGGGGGCGGCCTCGGCGCCCTTGGGGTCGGTGACGAGGATGATCCGGCCGCCGCGCGCCGCCACCTCCTCCATGTTGGAGACGGTCTTGTCGAAGATGCGGTCATGGGGGGCGATGACCACCACCGGCATCTTCTCGTCGATCAGCGCGATGGGGCCGTGCTTCAGTTCGCCGCCGGCGTAGCCCTCGGCGTGGATGTAGGAAATTTCCTTCAGCTTCAGCGCGCCTTCGAGCGCCAGCGGATAATTGGTGCCGCGGCCGAGGTAGAGCACGTCGCGCGCCTTGGCGAGGGTGCGGGCAAGCACCTCGATCTCGGGCGAGAGCTTGAGCGCCTCCGTCATCAACCGCGGCACCTCCATGAAGGCCCGCACCAGCTTGTGCTCGTCGTCCTCGCCCAGCACGCCCTTGGCCCGGCCAAAGGCGACGGACAGGCAAGCCAGCGTCGCCAGCTGGCAGGTGAAGGCCTTGGTGGAGGCGACGCCGATCTCCGGCCCGGCGAGGATGGGAAGCACCACGTCCGCCTCCCGCGCGATGGTGGAGGTGGGCACGTTCACCACCGCCACCACCTTCTGCCCGCACTCCTTGGCGTAGCGCAGGGAGGCCAGCGTGTCCGCCGTCTCGCCCGACTGGGAAATGACGATGGTCACCCCGCCCGGCGCCAGCGGCGTCTCCCGGTAGCGGAACTCGGAGGCGATGTCGGTGGAGACCGGCACGCGGCCGAACCGCTCGAACCAGTATTCGGCCACCGCGCCGGCGTAGAGCGCGGTGCCGCACGCGGTGATGGAGATGTGCTGGACCTCTTTCGGGTCGAACGGGAAGTCGGGCAGGCAGACCGTCTCGGCGGCGAGGTCGAGATAATGGCCGAACGTGTGGGAGATCACCTCGGGCTGCTCGTAGATCTCCTTCGCCATGAAATGGCGGTGGTTGCCCTTGTCCACGAGCAGCGCGCCGGCCGGCACCTTCTGCACCGGACGCTCGACGATGCGGCCCTCCTCGTCGCGGATTTCCACGCCCTCGCGGGTGAGGACGGCCCAGTCGCCTTCCTCCAGATAGGAGATGCGGTTGGTGAAGGGTCCAAGGGCGATGGCGTCGGAGCCGAGGAACATCTCGCCCTGGCCGTAGCCGATGGCCAGCGGTGAGCCGCGGCGCGCGGCAATCATGAGGTCGGTCTTGCCGTCGAACAGGAAGGCCAAAGCGAAGGCGCCCTTGAGGCGCGGCAGGACCGCCGCCACTGCCGCCACCGGGTCCTTGCCGGCCAGCATCTCGCGATCAACCAGCTGCGCCACCACCTCGGTGTCGGTATCGCTGCGGAAGGCGACGCCCTCGGCCGCCAGCCCCTGCTTCAGCTCGCGGAAGTTCTCGATGATGCCGTTGTGCACCACCGCCACCCGGCGGGTGGCGTGGGGATGGGCGTTGCGCTCGGAGGGCTTGCCGTGGGTGGCCCAGCGGGTATGGCCGATGCCGGAATGGCCCTTGGGCGGGTGCTTGTCGAGCTTGATCTCGAGATTGCGCAGCTTGCCCTCGGCGCGGCAGACCTCCAGGTGGCCACTCTCCAGCGTCGCGATGCCGGCGGAATCGTAGCCGCGGTATTCGAGCCGCCGCAGCGATTCCACCACCTTGTCCGCGACGGCGCTCTTGCCGAGAATGCCGACGATCCCGCACATGCGCAAAAGCTCCGATGGTTATGGGGGCCGCGCTCCGCGCCCGCCGCTGCGAGGCTCAAGGTGCGCCGCAAAAGCTGAATGGACCGTTCCTAGCCCGCCTCGCGCAAGGCGCGCAATCACATCGCCTTTCCGATGGTGTCAGCCGCCCTCAGGCCTTGTCGTCCTTCTTCGCCCGCGCGGCGCGGAAGGCGCTGGCCCAGCCCTCCTTCACCACCTGCCGGCTGCGGGCGAGGGCGAGGGCGTTGGCCGGCACGTCCGAGGTGATGACCGCGCCGGTGCCCACATAGGCCCCCGCGCCGATGGTCACCGGCGCCACCAAGGCGGAATTGACGCCGATGAAGGCGCCGGCGCCCACCTCGGTGCGGTATTTGGCGAACCCGTCGTAATTGCAGGTGATGGTGCCGGCGCCGAGATTGGCGCCCGCGCCCACATGGGCGTCCCCCACGTAGGACAGATGGTTCACCTTGGCGCCGCTCTCGATATGGGCGGCCTTGGTCTCCACGAAATTGCCGATGCGCACCCCGGCATCGAGCCGCGTGCCCGGCCGCAGCCGCGCATAGGGACCGATGGAGACGCCGGCCTCCAGATGCGCCCCTTCCAGATGGCAGAAGGCGTGGATGATCACATCGTCGCCGACGCTGACGCCGGGGCCGAACACCACGTTGGGCTCCACGATCACGTCGCGGCCGAGCTGCGTGTCGGCGGAGAAGAACACCGTCTCGGGGGCAATCAGCGTCGCGCCGCCCGCCATGGCGGCGAGGCGCAGGCGCTTCTGCAGGATGGCTTCGGCCTCGGCCAGCTGGATGCGGCTGTTGACGCCAGCCACCTCCTCGGTGTCGGCCCGGGCCGCCACCGCCGGCAGGCCGTCCGCCCGCGCGATCTCCACCGCGTCGGTCAGATAATATTCGCCCTTCGCGTTGGCGTTGCCGATGCGGTCGAGGATCGAGAGGGCGTGGGCGCCGGACAGGGCCATCAGCCCGGCGTTGCAGAAGCCGATGGCCTTCTCCTCGGGGCTCGCATCCTTCTCCTCGCGGATGGCGAGGAGCGCGTCGCCGGACGTGACGAGGCGGCCGTAGCCTGTGGGGTCGTCCGGGGTGAAGCCGAGGGCAGCCACCGCCGCGCCGTCTGCGAGGGGCGCGCGCAAGGCGGCGAGGGTCTCGGGCCGCACCAAAGGCGTGTCGGCGTAGAGCACCAGCACGTCGTCTGCCCCCTGCTCCAGCGCCGCGCGGGCGGCCAGCACCGCATGGGCGGTGCCGAGCCGGTCCGTCTGCACGAAGACCTCGGCCTCCGGCACGATGCGCATCGCTTCGGCCGCCACGTCCTCGCGGCCGGGACCGACGACGACGGCGGTGCGGGTGGCCCCCGCCGCGCGGGTAGCCTCCAGCACGTGATGCAGCATGGAGCGTCCGGCGACTTTGTGGAGCACCTTGGGCAGGCGCGACTTCATGCGCGTGCCCTCCCCTGCGGCGAGCACCACCACGAGAAGGCTCCGGTCACGCATCGAGAATCCTCCGCAGCGCGCAAAATCCCGTCCCCCTTAGCCTGCCGCCGTCGCGAGCGGAAGCGGGGTCGGGCGCCCGGCGGGGGCGGAGGCCGAACGGCGAAAGCGCATCGGCCCACGCCGAAGTGCGGCGCAGGCCCATGGGCCGCCTTGTACGGAACGGGTCCGTCCCCTCCCCCGCCTGCGGCGGCGGGGGGTCGGGGACGGGGCCGATCAGGCGCCCTTGGTCCAGCGAAGGGCGGCCTCGGCGACGCGGCGGCCGAGGTGGCTCGCGGTCTTGCGGTCGCTCGCCGGGGGCACCACGTCGGGGCCCTGGTCCGCATTGGACTGGGCATAGGCGCCGGCGAAGCTGCCGAGGCGGTTCATGTCCTCGATGGAAGCCTGGGAGCTGTTGTTGCCGGGGAGCAGGCCGAGCCCCACCCAGATCATGCCGTGCTGCTGCGACAGACCGAACAAGGCGAGCATGCCCTGGTGCTTGTCGCCATTCTGCGAGGCGGAATTGACGAAGCCGGCGGCGAGCTTGTTGACCCACTTGCGCTCGTACCAGCGCTTGGAGGTCTTCTCGGCGAAGGCCTGGAAGGCGGCGGAGACGTTGCCCATGTAGATGGGCGTGCCGAAGATGATGGCGGCGGCGCCGTCCAGCGCCTCCCACTTCTCCTCCACCTCGTCCACGGGAACGAGCACGCCCTCGACGGCCTCCACCTCCTGGATGCCGGCGAGCACGGCTTCCGCCTGAACCTTGGTGTGGCCGAATCCGGAGTGATAGACGATGGCGACGACAGGCTTGGACATGGAAACGTCTCCCGGTTGGGTTCGGCCATCGGTTTAGACGTGCATGGATGCTCATGGCCAGACGACAATGTGCAAGGCAGTATTGCATTATTGCAATATTCGACCGCGGGCCGGGTTCGGGTCGCAGCGCGCGCGACGAGCCTACGGCAGGCAGGCTGGTCGCCGTCATGCTCCGGCTCGACCGGAGCACCCATTTCACCGCCAGAGGGATCTGCGTCCGCCGCGCACGGTCTCACGGCACGATGGGCCCTCCGATCAAGCCGGAGGGCGACGTGGAAATAAACCACCGTCATGCTCCGGCTCGACCGGAGCATCCATCTCACCGCCAGAGGAATCTCCGTCTGCCGCGCACGGTCCCGCGGCACGATGGGCCCTCCGGTCAAGCCGGAGGGCGACGTGGAAATTAAACCACCGTCATGCTCCGGCTCGACCGGAGCATCCATCTCTCCGCCAAAGGGATCTCCGTCCGACTCGCACGGTCGCACGGCGCGATGGGCCCTCCGGTCAAGCCGGAGGGCGACGGGGAAATTAAACCACCGTCATGCTCCGGCTCGACCGGAGCATCCATCTCACCGCCAGAGGAATCTCCGTCTGCCGCGCACGGTCCCGCGGCACGATGGGCCCTCCGGTCAAGCCGGAGGGCGACGTGGAAATAAACCACCGTCATGCTCCGGCTCGACCGGAGCATCCATCTCACCGCCACAGGGATATCCGTCCGCCGCGCACGGTCCCGCGGCACGATGGGCCCTCCGGTCAAGCCGGAGGGCGACGGGGAAACTAAACCACCGTCATGCTCCGGCTCGACCGGAGCACCCATTTCACCGCCACAGGGATCTCCGTCGCACTTGCACGGTCTGACGGCGCGATGGGCCCTCCGGTCAAGCCGGAGGGCGACGGGGGTGGGCTTGGCGTCGGCCAAGCGGAAGAGACGGCGGGAGTGAGCCTGCAGGCGGGGCACCGCGGGATACTCTGTTGGGGCCGGTCACCGGCAGAGCTCCCTCTCCCATCGGGAGAGGGCTGGGGTGAGGGGCGGCGCCCTCACGGGTCGTGAGACCCGACGTCCTTTCCCCTAACCCTCTCCCCGGGGGAGAGGGGACGCATCGCCCCCCAGGGGCGGTAGGGGACGCATCACGCGCGGAGCAAGGTCGCTCAGCCGCCCTTGGGGAATTCCAGCCCCATCTCGCGATAGCGCTCGGGGTCGTCCGCCCAGCTCTCGCGCACCTTGACGAAGAGGAAGAGGTGAACCGGCGCCTCGATGATCTCCGAGATCTCGGCGCGCGATTCCGAGGAGATGGTCTTGATGGTGCTGCCGCCCTTGCCCAGCACGATCTTGCGCTGGCTTTCGCGCTCCACATAGATCGTCTGCTCGATGCGGACCGAGCCGTTGCGCAATTCCTTCCAGCTCTCGGTTTCCACCGTCGAACGGTAGGGTAACTCATCGTGCAGGCGCAGGAACATCTTTTCCCGCGTGATCTCCGCCGCCAGCATGCGCATGGGCGCGTCCGAGACCTGATCCTCGGGATAGAGCCAGGGGCCGGGCGGCACCGTCTCGGCGAACCAGCGGCGCACGTCCTCCACGCCGTCTCCAGTCAGAGCGGAGACCATGAAGACCCGGTCGAACGGCAGGATCGCGTTGATCTGCGCCGCGAGTGCCAGCAGCGTGTCGCGGCGGATCAGGTCGATCTTGTTGAGGATGAGCGCGCGGGGCTTCCTGATGTCTTTCAGCGGCACCAGCAAGGCCTCGATGTCGGCGTCGAGGCCGCGCTTGGCGTCCACCAGCAGGGCAATGACATCGGCGTCGGCCGCATGGGTCCAGGCGCTCGTCACCATGGCCCGCTCCAGCCGCCGCTTGGGCGAGAAGATGCCGGGCGTATCCACCAGCACGATCTGGGACGGCCCGTCGAGGGCGATGCCGCGCACGATGGCCCGCGTGGTCTGCACCTTGTGGGAGACGATGGAGACCTTGGTGCCCACCAGCGCATTGGTGAGCGTGGACTTGCCCGCATTGGGCGCGCCGAGCAAGGCGACGAAGCCGCAGCGGGTCGGCCCGCTCAGCGGCGGCGGGGCGGGACGCGGGCCGGCGTCCTCCTCGCCTTCGTCGTCGTCAGCCTCGTCGTCCTCATCTTCGAAACCGTCCTCGGCGAAATCCTCTTCACCGAGATCCTCCTCGCCGAGATCGGGGTCGGTGACGGCGCCTTCGGATCCGAGTTCCGCGTCAGTGATGATTTCTGCCTCGCCCGCCGCCTCGGCTGCGGCCAGGTCGGAGGCCTCGGCGTTCGCCGGAGGCGTCTCGCCCTTCTTCTTTCGGGGTGCCATCAGGCCTCGTCCTTCTCCCAGACGCCCTCGCGGACGAGGAAGGCGGCGGCTGCCGCCTTCTGCGCATTCTGCTTCGATGCCCCTTCCGCCTGGGCGGAGGGAAGACCCGGCAAATCCACCACCACGGTAAACCGCGGCGCGTGATCCGGGCCGGAGCGCATCACCTCGCGATAGACCGGCGGCGGCAGGCCGCGGGCCTGGGCCCATTCCTGGAGCACGGTCTTGGCGTCGCGCAGCGGACGGCGCGGCGCCTCCAGCCGCGGGCGCCAGAAGCGCTCCACCAGCGCGTGGGCGGCGTCGTAGCCGCCATCGAGGAACACCGCCGCCACCACCCCTTCGGCGACATCCGCCAGGATCGCCCGGCGCTTGTGGGCGCCCGACTGGCTCTCGCCGGGGCCGAGGCGGATGAAGGGGCCAAGGTCCATGTCCTCGGCCACCTCGGCGCAGGCCTCCTCGCGCACAAGCTCCGCCAGCCGGCGCGACAATTCCCCCTCCTCCCCTTCCGGGAAGGCGAGATACAGCATGTGGGACACCACCGAGCCGAGCACATGGTCGCCGAGGAATTCCATCCTCTGGTACGACCTCAGGCGCGGCGCCTCGCCCTTGACGGCGCTGATGTGCGAGAGGGCGAGCGCCAGCGTGTCGCGATCGCGGAAGCGGTAGCCGATCCGCTCCTCGAGTACGGCAAGGTCAGTCCCCACGCCGTTCAATGCACCCGTGTGAACAGCCGATCCCATCGCACCGTCCAAGGCCACGTCCAAACCTGCCACGCGGAAGCGCCTTCGTCGATGGAGAAGAAGATCAGCTGCGCCTTGCCGATGAGATTTTCGAACGGCACATACCCCACCTGGCTCAGCACGCGGCTGTCCGCCGAGTTGTCGCGATTGTCGCCCATCATGAAATAGTGCCCCTGCGGCACCTCATAAACCGGCGTGTTGTCGTAGAAGCCGTTGTCCACGAGATCGAGGGTCTCGAAGGAGACGCCGTTGGGCAGCGTCTCGCGCCAGCGCTTCACCGGCACCTTGCGGCCGCTGCCGTCATCCTCGGTGACGTCGGACAGCCGCTCGCGCTTCACCGGCGTGCCGTTGATGTTGAGGACGCCGCTGATCATCTGGATCTTGTCGCCCGGCATGCCGATGACGCGCTTGATGTAGTCGGTCTCGTTGTCCCGCGGCAGCTTGAACACCACCACGTCGCCGCGTGTCGGCTCCGAGCCGAACAGACGGCCGGCGAACAGGTTGGGCGAGAAGGGAATGGAGAAGCGCGAATAGCCGTAGCTGTACTTGGAGACGAAGAGATAGTCGCCGATTAGCAGCGTGTCCTTCATCGAACCGGACGGAATGTTGAAGGGCTGGAACAGCAGCGTGCGGATCACCAGCGCGATCAGCAGCGCATGGACGATCACCCGCACGGTTTCGAGGAAGCCGCCGTCCTTCTTGGAATCGCTGGTCGCGGTCATCGGGTGTCCAGGTTTCAAAAATGAGGCGCAGCGTAAGACAAACTGCGCCGAAACTGAGGAGGTGTCGCCCCGGGGCGCCCCGCCTCCACGAGGTCAGCGTGCCCCTATAGAGGCTTCCCCGCCCGCGGGCAACGCGCGGCCGGAGCCTCCTCCAGCGTCAGGCGGCGGTACGGGGCACCGCCGAGATGATGACATGGGCCGCTGTCAGCGGTCCCTCGTCGGTCAGCGAGAGGTGGATGCGCGGCTCGTAGCCCTCGGGGACGAGGGAGGCGAGACGCCGGGCCGCGCCGCCGGTGAGCACCAGGGTCGGCTGGCCGGTGGGCAGGTTCACCACGCCCATGTCGCGCCAGAACACGCCGTGGCTGAGCCCGGTGCCCAGCGCCTTGGCGCAGGCCTCCTTGGCGGCGAAGCGCTTGGCGTAGGTCTCGGCGCGCAGCTTGCGCCGATCCGCCTTGGCGCGCTCCAGCGGCGTGAACACCCGGTCGAGGAAGCGGTCGCCGAAGCGCTCGATGGCGCGGGCGATGCGCCGGGCGTCCGAGAAGTCCGAGCCGATGCCGAGGATCATGCGGCGGCACCCCCGCTGGCGGCTTTCCGGCCCGCCGCGATGGCCGCCCGCATGGTGTCGATGGCCGCCTCCAGCCCGATAAAGATGGCCTCGCCGACGAGGAAATGACCGATGTTGAGCTCCACGATCTCGGGGAAGGCGGCGATCTGCGCGGCGGTCTCGAAATCGAGCCCGTGCCCGGCATGGACTTCGAGGCCGAGGCCCGCGGCCTGTCGCGCACCGGCCTGAAGCCGGGCGAACTCGGCGTCTGCGGCCCCCTGCCGGCCCTCGGCGACGGCGTCGCACCAGGCGCCGGTGTGCAGCTCCACGATGTCGGCGCCGAGCGCCCGGGCCGCCGCGATCTGGCGCTCCTCGGCGGCGATGAAGAGCGAGACGCGGATGCCCGCGGCCTTGAGCCGGGCGATGCGCGGCGCGAGCTCACCCGCCTGCCCGGCGGCGTCGAGCCCACCCTCGGTGGTGCGCTCCTCGCGCCGCTCGGGCACGAGGCAGCAGGCATTCGGGCGGATCGTCTCGGCGATGGCCACCATCTCGTCGGTGGCCGCCATCTCGAAATTCAGCGGCAGATCCACCTCCGCCTTCAGCCGCGCCATGTCGGCATCGCGGATGTGGCGGCGATCTTCGCGCAGGTGCGCGGTGATGCCGTCGGCCCCGGCGGCACGGGCAAGGGCGGCGGCGCGCACCGGGTCGGGATGGATGCCGCCGCGCGCGTTCCGCACGGTGGCCACATGGTCCACGTTCACCCCGAGCCGCACCGGCTTGATCCCCGCCATGCTGTCCGCTCCTCTCGCGCCGGCCTCAGCCGTTGACGCGCTCCACCTGCGAGACCACGTCGCGGCCCTTGAGGTCCGCCATGATGTTGTTGAGGTGACGCAGGTCGAACACCTCGATGTCGATCACCATCTCGTGGAAATCGGCCGAGCGGGCGTGCATCTGCAGCCCCTCGATGTTGCCGCCCCGATCGCCGATGGCGCTCGCCACCTGCGCCAGCGAGCCGGGGGCGTTGCGGGCGGTGACGGTGATGCGCGCCGGGAAGCGGCCTTCGGACAGTTCGTCCACGTCCCAGCGCACGTCGAGCCAGCGCTCGGGCGCGTCCTCGAAATTCTGCAGCGAGGCGGACTGGATCGGGTAGATGGTGATGCCCTCGCCGGGGGTGAGGATGCCGACGATGCGGTCGCCCGGCACCGCCCCGCCCTCGGGGGCGAAGCGCACCGGCAGATCGCCATTGATGCCGCGGATGGGGATGGCGTCCAGCCGCTCCGGCCGCGCGCCTTCCGGAATCTTGAACTTCAGGTTATGGCCGCGCTTCAGCTCGAACCAGCCTTCGCCGTTGGTGGGCCGCTCGCGCTCCTCGGGGCGCGGCGGCACCCAGTCGGGATGGATGGCGCGGATGACGTCGTCGGTCTTGATCTCGCCGCGGCCGATGGCGGCGAAGACGTCCTCCGCCGAGGTGCGGGCGAGCCTTGGCGTCGCCTTCACCACCGCCTCCTCGGAGAAGGGCCAGCCGGCGCGCTTGAAGGCGCGCTCGGTGATCTTGCGGCCGAGGCCGGCATATTGCGCACGCACCGCGGCGCGGGTGGCACGGCGCACGGCGGCCCGCGCCTTGCCGGTGACGGCGATGGTCTCCCACGCCCCCGGCGGGGTCTGGGCCTTGGAGGTGATGATCTCCACCTCGTCACCGTTCTTCAGCTCCGACACCAAAGGCGCGATGGAGCCGTTGATCTTGCAGCCCACAGCGGTGTTGCCCACGTCGGTGTGGACGGCATAGGCGAAGTCGATGGGCGTCGCCTTGCGCGGCAGGGCGATGAGCCGGCCCTTGGGGGTGAAGCAGAAGACCTGGTCGTGGAACAGCTCGAGCTTGGTGTGCTCCAGGAACTCCTCGGGCGAGAGGCCCTGGGACAGGTTCTCGATGGTCTTGCGCAGCCAGGCGTAGGCGCTGCTCTCGTGGGAGAGCATCTCCCCCGGCGCGCCGGAGGCGTCCTTGTAGAGAGCATGGGCGGCGATGCCGTATTCGGCGATCTCCTCCATGTCGCGGGTGCGGATCTGCATTTCGACCCGCTGGCGGCGCGGTCCCACCACGGTGGTGTGCAGCGAGCGGTAGTCGTTGGGCTTGGGGGTCGAGATGTAGTCCTTGAAGCGACCTGGCACGATGGCCCACTTGGTGTGGATGACGCCGAGCGCGCGGTAGCAGTCCTCCACCGAGGAGACGATGACGCGGAAGCCGTAGAGATCGGACAATTGCTCGAAGCCGATGGCCTTGCGCTCCATCTTGCCCCAGATGGAATAGATCCGCTTCTCGCGCCCCTTCACGTCGGCGCTGATGCCGCGCCGCTGGAGCTCCTCGGCGAGTTCGCGCTCGATCTCCTGCACCAGCGGGCCGTTGCCCTGCCGCAGCTCCGACACGCGGGTGGCGATGCTCTCGTAGGCCTCCGGCGACAGCTGGCGGAAGGACAGGTCCTCCAGTTCCTCGCGCATGTCCTGCATGCCCATCCGGCCCGCGAGGGGGGCGTAGATGTCGAGGGTTTCCTGGGCGACGCGGTCGCGTTTCTCCGGCGGCACCCACTTCAGGGTTCGCATGTTGTGGAGGCGGTCGGCGAGCTTCACCAGCAGCACGCGCACGTCGTCGGCGATGGCGAGGAGGAGCTTGCGAAGGTTCTCCGCCTGCTTGGCCTGCTTGGAGACGAGGTCGAGCTTCTTGATCTTGGTGAGGCCCTCCACCAGCGTCGCGATCTGCTTACCGAACAGGCGCTCGATCTCCGCGCGGGTGGCGCTGGTGTCCTCGATGGTGTCGTGCAGCAGCGCCGCGACGATGGTGGAATCGTCGAGCTTGAGGTCGGTCAGGATGGCCGCGACTTCGAGCGGGTGGGAGAAATACGGGTCGCCGGACGCGCGCAGCTGGCTGCCATGCGCGCGCATGGCATACACATAGGCGCGGTCGAGCAGCGCCTCGTCGGTGTTGGGATTATACCGTCGAACGCGCTCGACGAGTTCGTATTGGCGCATCATGGCCGGAACGATCCGTCGCAGCACGGCGAAGCAGGCCCGGGGCGCCCGCTCCATCCTTGTTGTTGGGTAGATATCATGCCGGAGGGCGGGTTGCGCAAGCCATGGTCGCCGGCGCCCCTCCCCCATAGAGCGGCCCTGCTCCCTCTCCCGACGGCGAGGGCTCGGGGGTTCAGGGCAGCAGGAGGGTGGTGCCGGTGGTGCCGCGGCCTTCAAGGTCGCGATGCGCCTTCTGCACGTCCTTCAGGGCGTAGGTCTGGTGGATGGGGATCTTCACCGCCCCGGTCAGCACCGCCTCGAACAGGTCGTTGGCGGTGGCGACGAGGTCAGCCCGCTTGGCCACGAAGGTGCCAAGGGTGGGGCGCGTGGCGAACAGCGAGCCCTTCTGCGACAGCAGCAGAAGGTCGAAATTCTTGATGGCGCCCGAGGCGTTGCCGAAGCTCACCCACAGGCCGAGGGGCTTCAGGCAATCGAGGGAGGCGGGATAGGTCGCCTGCCCAACGCCGTCATAGACCACGTCGCACAGCTTGCCGGAGGTGATCTCCTTCACCCGGTGCACGAAATCCTCGTCGCGGTAGAGGATGACCTCGTCGCAGCCGTGGGAGAGGGCGAGCTCCGCCTTGTCCTTGGAGCCCACCGTGCCGATGACGGTGGCGCCGAGATGCTTCGCCCACTGGCACAGGATGAGCCCGACGCCGCCGGCCGCCGCCTGCACGAGGATGGTGTCGCCCGGCTTGATGTGGTGGGTGCGGCGCACGAGATACTGCGCCGTCATGCCCTTCAGCATCATCGCCGCGGCGGTGCGCTCGTCGATGGAGGCCGGGAGGTGCAGCAGCACGGCGGCCGGCACGTTGCGCACCTCGGCATAGGCGCCGATGGCCATGGCATAGGCCACCCGGTCGCCGGGGTGGAAGTCGTTCACGTCGGGGCCCACCGCCTCAACCACGCCGGCACCCTCGTTGCCGGGGATGAAGGGCGAGCCGGCGGCCTTGTAGAGCCCGGTGCGGAAATAGACGTCGATGAAATTGAGACCGATGGCCGTCTGGCGGACCTGCACCTGCCCCGGCCCCGGCGCCGGGACCTGGACCTCTTCATAGGTCAGCACCTCGGGACCGCCCGTCTGATGCACCTGAACCGCGTGGACCATCTGTCGCCACCCTGTTGCGTCCCTCGTTGCGGCGATCATAGGGCGCGGCCCCCGCCCCGCAAGCGCGCTCAGCGCCCGCCGGACACCTTGAGCACCGCGCCGGCGGTATAGCTCGCCGCCTCGGAGAGCAGGAACAGCACCGCCTGCGCCACCTCCTCCGCCGTGCCCGCGCGGCCCGCCGGGACGGTGGGGGCGAGGCGCTCCAGGCGTCCCGCCACGCCGCTCGCATCGTGGATGTCGGTGGCGATGAGGCCCGGGGCCACCGCATTGACGCGGATGCCGTCGCGCGCCACCTCGCGGCCAAGGCCGAGGGTGAAGCTGTCGATGGCGCCCTTGCTCGCGGCGTACCACACATATTCACCGGGCGAGCCCAGCGCCGCCGCCATGGACGAGATGTTGACGATGGCGCCCCCAGCCCCGCCGCGGCTCTTCGCCATGCGCCGCACCGCCTGCTGCGCGACGCGAATCGCGCCGGTGACGTTGAGGTCGATGACGCGCGCCATCTCCGCCGGATCGGCGTCGGCGAACGGCCCGGCAAGGCCGGTGATGCCGGCGTTGTTGACGAGATGGGTAAGTGGACCGAACCGGGCGTCGGTCTCCGCGAACAGGCGGGCGATGTCGGCCTCGACCGCCATGTCGCCCTGCACCACCAGCACCTGTGCGCCCAGCGCGCCGGCCTCCGCCGCGACCTGGTCGGCGGCAGCCTTGTCGCGGGTGTAGTTGATGACGATGCGGCCATAGCCCGCCGCTGCCGCCCGCCGGACGCACGCCGCGCCGATGCCCCGGCTGCCGCCGGTGACCACGAGCACACTGTCCTTGAATGCGTCGTCCTTGAATGTCCCGTCCGTCATCAACCGCCTCCCCGCCGCGTCGCTTCGACCCGGCGCCGGCGGCGGCCGGCGGCGGCGACATTCAGAACCTCCACCATCACCGAGAAGGCCATGGCGGCATAGATGTAGCCCTTGGAGATGTGCGCGCCGAAGCCGTCGGCCACCAGCGTCACGCCGATCAGCACCAGGAAGGCGAGCGCCAGCATCTTGGTGGTGGGATGGGCGGCGATGAAGGCCGAGAGCGGCCCCGAGGCCACGAACATGATGCACACGGCGATGATGACCGCCAGTACCATGATGGCGAGGTGCTCGGCCATGCCGATGGCCGTGAGGATCGAATCCACCGAGAAGACGAGGTCGAGCAGTATCACCTGCGCCACGATGGACATGAAGGCCTTCTGGCCGAGGCCCCCGGCGCCATCGTCGGCGCCGGCCTCGTCCTCGCCTTCCAGCGCGCCGTGCATCTCCCGCGTCGCCTTGGCGATGAGGAAGGCGCCGCCGCCGATGAGGATGATGTCGCGCCAGGAGAAGTCGTGCCCGAAGGCGCTGAACAACGACTGCTGGAGGCCGATGAGCCAGCTGAGGGCGAAGAGGAGCGCGATTCGCAGGCCGAGGGCGGCGGAAAGGCCCACCTGCCGCGCTCGCAGCGCCTGCGCCGGCGGCAGGCGCTGCACCACCAGCGAGATGAACACCACATTGTCGATGCCGAGCACGATCTCCATGGCGGTCAGGGTGACCAGAGCGGCCCAGGCCTCGGGCGAGGCAATCCAGTCGAACATTCCGAACGTCTCCCAGCAATCGGCCGAAGAATGAGCAAATCCGGTGAAGCCGCAACCCGGCCCATGGCCGGCGGCGGGGAAACGGAGCGGGCGTGCCGGCGTTGCAACATCACGATCGGGCGCGACAGGGCGCGGCACCGGTGCGCTTTCCCGGGCCGGCTGCAGGCTCTAGTGTCCGCGGTGCGCACGAGGCGAGGAGAAGGCGATGGAGCACGACGGCTTGCATGAGGTGGTCGTGGTGGGCGCAGGTCCCGCCGGCCTTGCCACCGCCATCGCTCTCGCCGGCCGGGGCGTGTCGACCGCCCTCGTCACCGGCCCCGACCGCGGCGCCGACCACCGCACCACGGCGCTGCTGGAAGGCTCGGTGCGCATCCTGGAAGGCTTCGGCCTGTGGTCGCTCATCGCCGAGCGCGCCGCGCCGCTGCGCGACATGCGCATCGCCGACGCCACCCGCCGGCTGGTGCGCGCGCCCGAGGTGACGTTCCGCTCCGCCGAGATCGGCCTTGAGGCCTTCGGATACAACATCGAGAACGACGCCCTTCGCGAGAGCCTGCTCGCCGCCGCCATGGAGCAGAGCGGCCTGCATATCGCCCGCACGGCGCTGGAGCGGCTCGATCTTTCCGGCGAGGCCGCGACCCTGCACCTCGCCGACGGCCACACCCTGCGCGCCCGCCTGGTGGTCGGGGCGGACGGGCGCCAGTCCACGGTGCGCACGGCGGCGGGCATCACCATGCGCACCCGCGCCTATCCGCAGGTCGCCTTCACCGCCACCGTGCGCCACACCCGCCCGCACGAAGACACGTCCACCGAATTCCACACCGAAAGCGGCCCTTTCACACTGGTCCCCCTGCCGGGCGACCGCTCGTCCATCGTCTGCGTCGTGACCGACCGGGAGGCCGTGCGCCTCCTTGGCCTCGACGATGCCGCGCTGGCGCGGGAGCTCGAGGCGCGCGCCTCGTCCGTCCTGGGACGATTCGAGATGGTGGGCGGGCGCGGCGCCTTCCCGCTGGCGGCTGAGACGGCAGAGACTTTGGTGGGCGAGCGCGTCGCCCTGGTGAGCGAGGCCGCCCACGTGATGCCGCCCATCGGCGCCCAGGGTCTCAACCTTGGCCTGCGCGATGCCGGAGCCCTGGTGGAGATCGTGGCGGGCGCCGTCGCCGCCGGCCGCGACCCCGGCAGCGCAACGGTGCTGGAGCGCTATGCCGCCCACCGCAAGCGCGACATCTCCGGCCGGATGACGGCGGTGGACCTGCTCAACCGCTCGCTCCTGTCCGATCTCGTGCCGGTGCAGGGGGTGCGCGGCTTCGGCCTCTATCTGCTGGACCGCGTCGGCCCCCTCCGGCGCAAGCTGATGCGCCTCGGCATCGGCGAGCGGGCGGCCTGAGGCGCTTGGCTCAGGGCAGCAGCGAGAGCGGAATGAGCTGCTCGCGCAGCAGATAGAGCATCAGCGTCACCGTCACCACCGACGACAGGGTGCCGAGCAGCACCGCTGTGGAGGCCTCCTCCACGAACACATGGTACTGCCGCGCCAGCACGAAGGCGTTGAGGGCGGGCGGCAGCGCCGCCATCAGCAGCAGCGTCTGCGCCCATACGGGGGAGAAGGGCCCGAACAGCGACAGGCTGACAAGGGCGATGGCCGGGTGGACGAGGAGCTTCAGCGCGAGGAGCGGCCCGAGCTCCACCGGCACGCGGGTGAGCGGCCGCAGCGCCACCGTGACCCCCAGAGTGAAGAGCGCGCAAGGGGCGGCGGCATTCTTCAGGAAATCCAGCATGCGTGAGAGCGCGTCCGGCTCGCGGAACTCGATGGCCGCGGCCAGCACCCCCAGCAGCGTGGCGATGTTGAAGGGATGGGTCAGTACCCGCTTGGCGATGAGGCCGAACGTGTGGAGAAGGCTCTCCCCCTTGCCGCGCATGGCCATCAGCAGCGGCACCAAAGTGAAGAAGAAGACGCTGTCACAGGCGAAGATGAGGGCCGCCGGCGTCGCCGCCTGGGCGCCGAGCGCGGCGAGGGTGAGGCCCGGCCCCATGTATCCCACATTGGCATAAGCGCCGACGGTGGTGGCGATGGCCGCCTCGCCGATATTGCCCCGCCGCGCCCACAGGCCGATGCCGAGGGCGACCATCGCCGTGGTCGCGGTGGAGGCGACCACCGCAAGGATGAAGGCCGGGTTTGCCAGTTCGTGGAACGGCGTCTGCGCCACGATGCGATAGAACAGCGCTGGCAGGGCCACATAGATGATGAAGAAGGACAGCCACGCCAGCCCGGCCTCCGGCAGCCGAACCCGGCGGCCGCAGAAATAGCCGAGGAAGATCAGGCCGAAGAAGGGAAAGGCGAGGCCGAAAAGGTCGCTCATGGGGGCCGAAGGTCAGGACGGAGGAGGCAACGCGCCACCGCCCCTTCCTAGTCAGGCGGGCGCGCGATGAAAAGCCATGGCGTGTGCCTCAGCGGGGCACCGCCGGCTGGGCGGCCATGAGGTGACGGGCGGCGTAGAGCTCGGGATAGAGGCGGTTGCGGAACTGGCTCGCCGCCGGCTCCACCGTGGCGAGCAGGCGGTCGATGGCCCCGGCGTCCTCGGTCTCCGCCCAGGGCCGGCGCGGGATGGGGCGGTCGTTGAGCCAGAAGGGGCTCCAGTCGAACGACGTCTCGATCAGTTCGCGCGCGAAGGCCGGCCCCTCCGCCAGCGCGCCCTGGAGCACCACGTCCACATAGGACTGCACCAGGGGATAGTCGGCATCCGCCACGTCCGACCCTTCGCCGGCATCGCGCCGTGCCCGCGGCTGGTAGATCCAGACCCGCCCGCCCCGCGGCAGGCCCTGCCAGCCGACGGGCTCGACGAGGGCGGGGTCCAGCTCCACGCGGTCGTAACCCGATTCGCGCCGGTCGAACGCCGCCATCTCGTCGGCGCCCGCCACGGGGAATATCACGCCGTTGATGCTGGACGCCGCCTCTCCCGCCCGCGGGGGGCGCAGGCCGAGGGCGGTGAAGCCCACCCCGCCATGCCCGCGCGCCACGAAGCCGCGGATCAGGCCGAAGCGGGACGAGATGCGCGCCGGCACCGCGCTCACCCGGCGGCCCGAGGTGGCGGTGCGCGACGGCTCGCTGATGAGGGTGCCGTAGCCGAACAGGAAATCCGTGGGCTGGCCCGGCATGGCCTCGCCCCAGAAATCCCGGGCCGCGGCCGGACCACTGGCGAGGGAAGGAGCGGCGGCGAGGCCGAAGCTGGCGAGCCCTAGGAGTGCACGGCGTCTGGAGATCATCGGCTCTCGCTCACCTGCTGTCGTGGGTCGCTCGGTTCCGGCGCGGGTCAAGTTGCACCGGGAGGCGAGCTATGCTGCATTGCAATCAAGAAGTCCTGCGGCTGGCACCGGCCGGCCGCATGAACGTTCGGGGGACACATGAAGCTGCCGCGCCAATTCTTCAAGCCGCTCGCCATCGGCGCACCCGCACCTTACCGCGAGCTGCCGGTGCGGCTGGAACGGATGATCCATTTCGTGCCGCCGCACCTGGAGAAGATGCGCGCCAAGGTGCCGGACATCGCCAAGCAGGTGGACGTGGTGCTGGGCAATCTGGAGGACGCCATCCCGTCCGACGCCAAGGAGGCGGCGCGCAAGGGCTTCATCGAGATGGCCAAGGCCACCGATTTCGGCTCGACCGGCCTGTGGACCCGCATCAACTGCCTCAACAGCCCGTGGGTGCTGGACGATATCGTCGAGACGGTGAGCGAGATCGGCAACAAGCTCGACGTCATCATGCTGCCCAAGGTGGAAGGCGCGTGGGACATCCACTACCTCGACCAGCTGCTCGCCCAGTTGGAGGCGCGCCATTCCATCGAGAAGCCCATCCTCATCCACGCCATCCTCGAGACCGCCGAGGGCGTGAAGAATGTGGAGGAGATCGCCAGCGCCTCCCCGCGCATGCACGGCATGAGCCTCGGCCCGGCCGACCTTGCCGCATCCCGCGCCATGAAGACCACCCGCGTCGGCGGCGGGCATCCCGACTACAAGGTGCTGGCCGATCCCGACGGCGACAAGCCGCGCGTCGGCTACCAGCAGGACCTGTGGCATTATACCGTCGGCAAGATGGTGGACGCCTGCGCCGCCAACGGCATCAAGCCTTTCTACGGCCCGTTCGGCGACTTCGCGGACCTCGCCGCCTGCGAGAGCCAGTTCCGCAACGCCTTCCTCCAGGGCTGCGTCGGCGCCTGGTCGCTGCACCCGACCCAGATCGAGATCGCCAAGCGCGTGTTCTCCCCCGATCCGGGCGAAGTGTCGTTCGCCCTCAAGATCCTGGAAGCCATGCCGGACGGTGCGGGCGCGGTGATGATCGACGGCAAGATGCAGGACGACGCCACCTGGAAGCAGGCCAAGGTGATCGTCGATCTCGCCCGCATTGTCGCAGCCAAGGATCCGGAAATGGGCAAAGCCTACGGATTGTGAGACACTTGGGTAACGATCGTCCGCGGTGACGGGTGCCGCGGCGCCGTCCGGGACCGGACAGGAACAGGATGAGGCGGGATATGGCAAGTCAGGAGAAAGCGCACGCAAAGCCCGCCGGCGCCGCGCCAGTGCTCGACGGGACCCCCGGCGAGCGGCTGCCGCCGGCGGCGGCGGACCTCGGGTCCGGCATGAGGCAGGCGAAGTTTCGCATCGGCGAGGTGGTGCGCCACAAGCACTTCCCCTTCCGGGGCGTGGTGTTCGACGTGGATCCGGTGTTCGACAACACCGAGGAATGGTGGCTCTCCATTCCCGAGGAGATCCGCCCCCACAAGGACCAGCCCTTCTACCACCTGCTCGCCGAGAATGCGGACAGCGAATACGTCGCCTACGTCTCCGAGCAGAATCTCGAGCGTGATCTCTCGGAAGAGCCGGTGCGCCACCCCAAGGTGACCGAGGCCTTGTCCGACGATGGCGCCGGCGGCTGGCGGGTGCGGCCCGATCTGGTGCACTGAGTCGCAGGCGTTTCGCCGGACGTTCGCGTCCGCGGGGTTCGCGGCGGCGCGTGTAGGCATCTGGGGCTCGCTTCATCCGAACCCGGGCAGATACAAAAAAGGGCCGGCTGCATCAGCCGGCCCTTTTTGCTGGGGAGAGGGGCTGGAGCCCTCTCCCGATTACCTGAGGATCACTGGCCGCCCTGCTTGGCGCGCTCCAGCTCCTGGCCCTTCTTGAGGAGGGCCGCCTTGCTCTGCTCTTCCTGCTGCTGCTGGGCGGCGCGCGCCTCTTCCATCCGCTTGCGCTCCTGCTCGAGCGCCACCTTGGCGTCCATGCCCGGGCCGTCATAGGCCTTGCCGAAATCGGCGTTGGAGATGGGCAGGGAGAGCGTGCGGCCGGTGCCGTTCACCATCTGCAGATAGACGGCATTGGCCTTGCGGAACTTGGCGACGAAGGCGCCGTCCACTTCCAGGTCGCCGATGCAGGTGGCGCCGCCGCCCTGGATGGGCTGGCACAGCACGAAGGGGATGTTCACCGGATCCTTGTCCAGGGTGATGCGCAGGCCGGGCTGGAGGCGCATGCCGAGCGGCACCGAGATGTTGACGCGCTTCTTCGGCTCGTCCTGAAGCTCGATGATGTCGACCTTGGCGATGGCCTGGTTCTCGACGCCGAGCACCTGGGTCAGAACGCAGACCTGCTTCTTCCGCTCGGGGATCTCCTGGCAGATCTTCTGCCACGGCGAGGCGGAGAACTTCACGTCCTGCTCACCCTGGGGCTGACCGGGCTGGGCCTGCTGCGGAGCACCGGCAGCCGGGGCGGCGGGCGCCTGCGCGGCCGGCTTGGCCGGAGCGGCCGCAGGCGCGGCGGGCTTGGCGGCCGGCGCCGCAGGCTTGGCGGCGGGTGCGGCGGGCTGCGGCTGGGCCTGGGCAAAGGCCGGCCCGGCGAGCGCCACGGTGATGAGCGTCGCGGCGACAGAGGCCGATAGACGCGCGATGGATTGGGTCTTGGTCATTGTGGCCTTTCCTGTCGTCTCAGCCGCCGGGCTCCAGCCCGCCCGCGCGCATGCGCACGCCGGAGCGCCCCGCCCCCCTCTCGGACACCGGCTCTCTCAAGCCCAATTAAGGCGAGAAGGTGACGGAACCGGACAGCGGCTTCATATCGGGCGACGTGTGCTACCTTGCGGACGAATACGGCCAACTAACGGCGCGGCCAGCGGATTGCGCGAATTCGTGCCGCTACGGCACGCCGATCCACACCTCGTGCGCGCCCACACCTTTCATGAACCGGCGGCAGCCCAAGCTGGGCCGGGGGCGGCGCGAAGCGGGGACGGGGTCCATGAAATCCTTCTGCAGCCTGAGATTGCGGCGGGCGTCCTGCCTGCTGCTGCCGGCTGCGCTCTGGCTGGCCGCGGTCGGACCCTCCGCCGCGCAGGCGCTCGACAGAGCCCCGGCCATCTCCATGCGCGGGGCGCCGGACCTCGCCCCGGACTTCACCGCCTTGCCCTATGCCAACCCGGACGCACCGCAGGGCGGGCGCCTCACTCTGTCGCTGCTCGGCACCTTCGACAGCCTCAACCCCTTCATCGTCAAGGGTTCCGCACCGCTCTTCCTGCGCGGGTCGGTGACCGAGAGCCTGATGGCGCGCTCCCTCGACGAGCCCTTCACCCTCTATCCGCTCATCGCCCGCACGGTCTCCACCGATGCCGCGCGCTCCTACGTGGAATTTGAGCTCGATCCCGCCGCGCGCTTTTCCGACGGCAGCCCGCTGACCAGCGCGGACGTGATTTTTTCCTTCGCGCTGATGCGTGACGCCGGCCGCCCCAACCACCGGCTCTATTATGGCAAGGTCGCTAGGGCGGAGGCGCCGGACGCGCACCGGGTGCGCTTCACCTTCACCGAGCCGGACCCGGAACTGCCGCTCATCATGGGGCTGCTGCCGGTGTTCTCGCAGACGGCCACCGAACGGGAGCGATTCGAGGAAACCTCGCTCACGCCCCTGCTCGGCTCCGGGCCGTATCGGGTGGCGCAGGTCAATGCGGGTGCGACGGTGACGCTGACGCGCAATCCCGACTATTGGGGCCGGAACCTCGCCTTCAACCGCGGGCTCTATAATTTCGAGCGGCTCGACTACATCTATTTCCGCGACGCCAACAGCGAGTTCGAGGCCTTCCGCAAGGGCCTGGTGGATGCCCGTTTCGAGGGCGATCCGGGCCGCTGGGAGACCGGCTACGACTTCCCCGCCGTGCGCTCGGGCGAGGTGGTGAAGGAGATGATCCCCACCGGCACGCCCAAGCCCTATTCCGCCTTCGTATTCAACACCCGCCGCCCGCTCTTCGCCGACATCCGGGTGCGGCAGGCGCTGATCGAGCTGTTCGATTTCGAGTGGCTGGACCGCAATTTCTACCATGGCCTCTACCGCCGCACCGCGAGCTTCTTCGAGGGCTCCGAGCTCGCCAGCACCGGTCGGAGCGCCGATGCGCGCGAGCGGGCTCTGCTTGCCCCCTTCCCCGGCTCGGTGGTGCCCGACGTGCTCGCCGGCACCTATCGCCCGCCGGTGTCCGACGGCTCCGGCCGCGACCGCACCCGCCTCAAGGGCGCCCTCGGCCTGCTGGAGGCCGCCGGCTTCGTGCTGCGCAAGGGCGCCCTCGTGGAGGCCGCCAGCGGACGCCCGTTCGCCTTCGAGCTGATGGTGGTGACGCGCGACCAGGAGCGCCTCGCCCTCGCCTGGCAGGCGCAGCTGAAGCGCGCGGGCATAAGCCTCGCGGTGCGCATCGTGGACGCGGTGCAGTTTGATGCCCGACGCGGTGCCTTCGACTTCGACATGATCCCCTATGCCTGGGGCCAGTCCCTGTCGCCCGGCAACGAGCAGGCCTTCTATTTCGGCTCGGCCGCCGCCGACACGCCGGGCACGCGCAACTACATGGGCGTGAAGTCGCCGGCGGTGGACGCGGCCATCGCTGCCCTGCTGGCCGCGCGGGAGGAGGAGGACTACATCGCCGCCGTGCGGGCGCTGGACCGGGTGCTGATCTCCGGCGCCTATGCGGTGCCCCTCTTCCACACCCCCGGCCAGTGGCTCGCCCGCTGGACACGGATCGAGCGGCCCAAGCGGGCCGCCCTCTACGGCACCCTGCCCGACACGTGGTGGCACGCGGACGGCCGCTGACGTCTCAGGCCGGCAGGCGGGTGACCGGGCGGCTGCGCACCGCGACGAAGCCGAACCAGACGAACAGCGCCAGCACGATCGCCTGCGCGATGGCGAACGGCGGCTCCGATTGGGTGGGCGCGGCGGCGGCCAGCGCCGGCACCTTGGCGAACGCCTGCGCCACCGCGACGAATACCAGAAGATAGAGGCTCGCCACCGCCGTGCCGGCATAGATCCCGCGCCAGACCCCGGCCCGGGCCGCCCCATAGAGCGCATAGGCCGCCACCGCCAGCACCGCGATGGCGATGCCCCCGACCACGTGCGACGGCTTCAGCCCATTGAAAGGAAAGAGATATCCGGTGGCGCTGGTGAGAAAGGCGAGACCGAGGAAGGCGCCCGTAAGGGCCGGCCCCGCCATGCCGCCGCGCATCAGCGCGAGGGTTACCGGTATGCCAAGCACAATGGCGATCAGGCTGAGCCAGGTGTGAAAGCCCACGAGCGTCGTCGGATCGAACATGCCAGCCCCCGCTGTGTTTCAGCAATCATGCGCGCCGGTAAGGCAATTTGCACCCTTGAAATGGAACAATGCGACGTGCGTTCGACCGTGGTGCGATGACATGGATCGCACGGGCCGAGCGCGGGGCCCGAAGATCGACGCGCGCTTGATTCGCTGGCGCGTGCCGGTAAGCTGAGCGGGATGCCGCAAGGGCAAATAACGGCCGCATTTCGCGGTCAGTCTCCGCGCCGCTTTATGCGGTCATGTCGGCGATGTGCGCCGGCGAATGGAAGGAGTTCGGCCGGGATCGTCAGGAAGGGATGGTCCCCCCGCTCTGGTTTTCAGCCTCGGCCCCGCGCCAGAACTGGCGCTCGCGGTCCGACGGGGAGGTGAAATCCATGGCTCGCCTTGGACACGCGGCGCGCAGACGGAACGAATTCGAGGGCGATCCGCGCGATTACGCGCAGGCGCCGCGGCCGGACGTGGTCGAGTTCAATCCCAAGCGGATGGACGGTGCCCCCACGGCTGGGGCGCGACCCGACGCCCGACCTTCCGCTCCCGCCGCGGCCCAGCCTTCGCCGGCCAAATACGCCGCAAAATACGCTCCGGCGCGGCAGGCGCCGACATCCCCCGCGACCAAATCCCCGGCTTCGAAATCCCCAAACCCGCAAGGCTCGGCTTATGCCGCCACCTATGTGGCCGCACGGCGCATGGATGCCGTAAGGCTGGATGCCGACCGCGTCGAGACGCCCCGCGATCACGCGCAGGACCATCGCCCCACCCTCCCCTCCCGCTCTGGCGCGGCGGAGCGGGCCCGCCGTCCGTCCGTGCGCAAGGCGTCCGAGGGCCTCCTGCTGTGGCGGGTGCTGGGCGTCTCCGCCGCCGTCATGATCCTCGGCATGGGCGGCGTGCTGGCATTTCATCTGGTCACCCCCGGTGGTCCCGGCATCACCGTCGCGGCGCCCACGCCGGCCCCGGCACCCCGGCCGCGGCCGATCGCCGACGCCGTTCACACCCAGTCTGCCATGAAAGTCGCGTCCATCCTGGGCTCCGCCGGGGACGCGTCGGCCAGGCCCGTCAGTCCCGCCGCTGCGTCCACGGCGGCTGCCACGCCCGTTGCCGGCCCGGCCGCCGCGCCGGTCGATGCCGGCCCCACCGATGCCGACTTCGCCCGCCCCGCCTTCCTCGAGCCCCTTGCGGGCGACGAGCCGGAGGAGGCGGCTGCCGCGCCGACCACGGTTGCCCTCGCGGACGTGGAGCCGCTTGAGGACGCCGTGCCCCTGCCGACGCCGCGGCCGTCGAAGATGACGCCGGCGAACGACGATGACGACGACGCACGCTCCGCCCGCATCCGCTCGGCGGTGACGCTGCGCTCCGGCCCGCGCCGCTCCGCCTCGGCCATCGGCACGCTCGCCGCCGGCACCAAGGTGAAGCTCTATTCCTGCAAGACCTGGTGTGAGGTCGCCTCCGCCGACAAGCGCGGCTACGTCTATCGCGCCTCGGTGTCGCGTTAGACCAGCGCCTTCAGCGTTTGCGGTTGCGCCGGTCGGTCGTCGCGTCGAGCAGGATGCCCCGTGAGACGGCAGCCCTGCCGAATTTCGCCCGCAGGCTGTCCATGGCCGCCTCCGTCGCCTTGAGCCGCTGGGTGGTGGTGTCCACCAGGTCCGCCGGGTCGGCATCGGCAATGGGGCCGAGGTCGGAGACGCCGACGCCGATCAGGCGGAACGCCGTGCCGTCCGTCTCCTTCACCAGCAGCTCGTGGGCCGCCGCATGGATGCGCGCCGCCAGGCAGGTGGGCGCCTCCAAGGTCCGCGATCGGGTGCGCAGGCGGAAATCGGCGGTCTTCAGCTTCAAGGTGACCGAGCGGCCTGCGATGTCGGCGCGCTTCAGCCGCTCGCTCACCTCCTCGGCAAGGGCGTAGAGGGTCTGCTCCAGCGGCCGCAGGGCTGCGATGTCCTTGTCGAAGGTGGTCTCGGCCGACACGCTCTTCGCCTCGCGCCGCGGCTCCACCTTGCGGGTGTCGAGGCCGAAGGCGAGCCGGGCCAGGCGCAGGCCTTCCGCCCCGTAGCGCCTTGCGAGGTCGGCCCGGTCGGCCCGCTGGAGATCGCCAATGGTGGCGAAGCCGTCGCGCGCCAACCGCCCGCCGAAGGCCGCGCCGACGCCCCAGATGAAGGTCACCGGACGCGGCGCCAGAAAATCCGCCGCCTCCGCCTGCCCCAGCACCGAGAAGCCGCGGGGCTTGTCGAGGTCCGAGGCGATCTTGGCGAGGAATTTGTTGGCCGCCAGACCCACCGAGACGGTGATGCCCACCTCGCGCTCCACGTCTCGGGCAAAGCGCGCGAGGGTGCGGGCCGGGCTCATGGCGTGCAGCGCCTGCGTCCCCGACAGGTCGAGGAAGGCCTCGTCGATGGAGAGCGGCTCCACCAGCGGGGTCAGCGCCTGCATGCGGGCGCGCACCTCGCGGCCGACGCGGACGTACTTCTCCATGTTGGGCTTCAGCACCACAGCCTGCGGGCACAGGGCCAGGGCCTTGAACATGGGCATGGCCGAGCGGACCCCGTGGATGCGGGCGATGTAGCAGGCCGTCGACACGACCCCCCGCTTGCCGCCCCCGATGATGAGCGGCACGTCGGCAAGGCTCGGGTCGTCGCGCTTCTCCACCGCGGCGTAGAAGGCGTCGCAATCCACGTGGGCGATGGAGAGGGTGTCGAGCTCGGGATGGCGCGCGATCCGCGGGCTGCCGCAGGCTGAGCAGCGCAGGCCGTTCGGGGCGTCGGCCAGGCAGTCGCGGCAGAAGCCGGGCCCCGTCATCGCGCCTGTCTCACGACAGCCGTGCCCTACATGGGCCGGCGCAAGGCGGCGTCGGGATCCGCCGGCGGGGCGAGAATGTCGTGGGCGCCGACCACATGCTTCGGCTCCAGCCCCTTCTCGGCGGCGAAGGCGAGCAGCATGGGCTCATCGGAGATGAGGAAGGCGAGCACACCGGCGCCGAAATCGCGACGGCCCGCCGCCTCCCGCAGGGTGGCAGGGCTGAGGCCCGTCTCGGCGAGGAATCGCACCAGGCGCTCGCCGTCGGCGGCGATGAAGGCGAGAGCCGCCACCGCCACCTCCTGCGCCGCCTCGCGCTGGGCCTTGAGGCCTCTCGGTTTGTCCTGAATGGGCATTTGCGCTTCCGCAAGGATTGGGGTCTAGCTGTCGTTCGCATTCCAGCACGTTCGCAGCGTGCTGCGAAGGGCAGGCGGGGGTCGGGGGACGGGCGATGGCCGCAACAGGCACGACCAAGACAGTGATGATCGTGGAGGACAACGAGCTCAACATGAAGCTCTTCCACGACCTGCTGGAGGCGCACGGCTACCGGACCGTCGAAACCCGCTCGGGGGTGGAGGCGGTGGAGCTCGCCCGCGCCAACCGTCCCGATCTCATCATCATGGACATCCAGCTCCCCGAGATCTCCGGCCTCGACGTGACGCGCAAGCTGAAGGCCGATCCCGAGCTGCGCGCCATTCCGGTGGTGGCAGTGACCGCCTTCGCCATGAAGGGCGACGAGGAGCGGATCCGCGCCGGGGGCTGTGAGGCCTATCTCTCCAAGCCCATCTCGGTGGCGAAATTTCTCCAGACGGTGCGCCAGTTCGCCGGCGGCTGAGGGGCCCCTTCGCAGCCGGGAGAAGGTCCGCAGGGCGAATCGCCGGCCTTCCCCTTTCGGCGCGTTGTGCTAGTCTTCAAGCCTTGCAGATGCGAAGCGGAAGACGCGCGGTCACTCTCGGCCGCGACAAGAATGCCGGCCCCTCCTCACGTCGGGATGCGGGGCTTTGGCGTCTTCCGGTTCCCGACAACCCTACGGAGTGCTCAGGTCCGCCGCATCTCCTGGGTCCGTGGGGTTTGGCCGGTGGGTGAGCTTTGCGGGAGGCCTCCCCGCTTGCTCCCCGCCGGCCATCCTACCCCTGCCGGCTAGCCGCTTCCGATCGCGCTACAGATCTTCGTCCGGCCTTCCCGTCCGAGACTCAAGGCCGATGGATCACGCGTCGACGCGTGATGGGGCCCGGCAAACTCCTGACCTCTCGCGCAAAAAAGAAGGGCGCCTTGCGGCGCCCGTCAGTCACGATGAAGTCTGGCCACTCTCGGCGGCAATCATGGCGATCGCGCGGCACGTCCCCCCGTCGGGGATCACGCGCCGCCGCGGCTCACTTGATCTTGGTCTCGCGGAACTCGACGTGCTTGCGCGCGACCGGGTCGTACTTCTTCAGCACCAGCTTGTCGGTCTTGGTGCGGGAATTCTTCTTGGTGACGTAGAACACGCCCGTGTCCGCCGAGGACAGGAGCTTGATCTTGATGGTAGCAGCCTTGGCCATGTCTTGATCCCTGGGTGCCGCGTGCGGCGCGCGACCGTCCGGTTGAGCGAGGACCCCGAGGTCACGCAAACCTTGAGGTTGCGAAAAGAAGAACGGACGCGCTGCCGGTCCCGGCGGCTCGTGGGGGCGGAAACTCTCCCAACGCGCCGCCAATGTCAAGGCCTGCAACCCATCCAGGCCAGCTCAGGGCGCCCGCGGCCCGCGCATCGCCAGCCGCACCGCCACCACGGACGCATACATGGCGAGGATGCCAAAGATGACGAAGGCGAAGCCGTACGGGTTGTAGAGCTTCATGCCGAAGCCGGCTGCGGGCGGCCCGACGATGAGGCCCACCGAGTAGAGCATCACGAAGGCCGCATTCGCCGCAGCCAGATCCGCCCCGTGGAAGCGTTCGCCGAGATGGGCGAGCCCCACGGTATAAAGCGAGCCGACGACGCCGGTGGAGAGGAAAATCATGCCCAGGAACAGCGGGCTGGAGACTTCCACGAACGGCAGGATCAACGCCCCCAGCGCGCCCCCCAGCGAACAGATGAGGAGCAGCACGCGGCGATCCACCCGGTCGCTGATGAGGCCGAGCGGGATCTGGAAGGCGACGTTGCCCAGCACCGCCGCGGTCAGCAGCAGCGCCGCGTTGGTGTCGGTCAGTCCCAACCGCAGGCCATAGAGCGGGAGGAAGGTCATCACCGCAGTCTCGATGGCGCCGAACACCAATGCCGCCAGCACCGCCGAGGGCGAGCGCCGGACAAAAGTGAGCACGCCGTGGTGGTCGCCATTGTGGATGCGCGGGGTGATTCCGTGGGCAAGCAGGATGGGGATCGCCCCGGCCAATAGCACGACGGCACCGGCGAGATAGGGCGCCCAGCCTGAGGCGCCGAGCACGCTGAGGATGGTTGGGCCCAGCGCCGCCCCAAGGGACAGCGCCGTCGCGTAGATGCCCATGATGAGCCCGCGCCGTCCCGGCGGAGCCAGGGCATTGATCCAGAATTCGGAGACCGCGAACAGGATGCACAGCGCCGCCCCAAAGGCGAAACGCAGCGGAAACCACAGGACGAACGACGGCGCCGCCTTGAAACCCACGAGGCTCGCCGCGGCGAGCACGATGGCCCCCACCAGCAGCGGCCGCAGGCCCAGCTTGCGCACCAGCAGCGGCACGAACGGCGCGGTGGCGATGGTGGCGACGCCGGCCACGGCCGTGTTCACGCCGATCCAGAAGCTGGAGATGCCGCGCGATTCCAGCTCGAGGGCCAGAAGCGGGATGGAGAGGCTGATCCCCACCCCCACCACGGTGATGGCGGAGATGGCGGCGGTGATGGAGGCCGTCCGGCTCATGTGGCTGAGCGGCCTGTCGGGAGCGTGCATCGTGTCGGTATCAGTCCAGAAGGGTGCGGACGAACCGTCCGTGGCGCCAGGCGTAGAACGGAACCGGCAGGTGTGCACCAAAGCCGGCGTCGATGCGACCGGCCAGTTCCTCCAGCACAACGCGCGTCACGGCCGGAAGGTCCTGCGTCTCGGTTTCCTCGAAGGTGAGCCAGGCGAGCTCGATGAGTTCGGAGTTTTCACCCACCAGCCCCGGCACCTCGTCACAGACCGCGCCGGCATCGGCCGCGAAGAACCGGGTGTCGAAGCGACGCGGGCGGCGCGGCGGGGTGATGGCCCGGGCAACGTAGCTCAGCGCGCCGAGATCGGGGAACACACCGCGCTCCTCGAACACCCGCCACTCGTCGCAGGGCGCGCTCGGCGCGCCGAGCTCGCGCGTGCCCACCAGAAGGCCGGTTTCCTCATACATCTCGCGGATTGCCGCTGCGGCAAGGCCACGGGCGCGGCTGAACGTCGGGCGCTGCACCTTGGCCATCAGGCGCCGCTCGCTGTCGGCATCGAGCACGCCATAGACGGGCATGGCCCGGTCGGCCTTTTCCAGCCGGCCGCCGGGAAAGACGAACACGCCGGGGAGGAACTTGAGCTTGGGGTGCCGCCGCCCCATGAGCACGCGGGGCTTCTTCGCCTTGCGGTCGATGAGGATCAGGGTGGCGGCGTCGCTGGGGCGGACGTTCGGGAAATCCTGACGGCGCTCGCTCTTGGTCAGGCGGGTGGCAAGGTCGGTCATGGGGTCTCAGCGGGTGGGACGAACGGCGCGGACCACGGGCCGGACCACCCCTTCCGGAGGCGCCTCCCGCTCGGCGCTCAGGGGATCGAAGCCATGCATGCGCAAGGCCCATTGCAGGTTCACCAGCATGGCCTTGAGCGGCGGCAGCAGCACCAGCGACAGGATGAGCGTGAGCGGCAGCCACAGGACGAGATGAACCCACACATCGGGGCGGAACATCTCCTCCACCAGCACCATCAGCGGCACCACGATATGGCCGACCGCGAAGATCACGGCATAGGGCGGCGCGTCGTCGGCCCGGTGGTGGTACAGCTCCTCGCCGCACGTGGCGCAGAACGGAGTTACCTTGAGGTAGCTGGAAAACAGGCTGCCGGCGCCGCAGGCCGGGCACAGGCAACGGGCGCCGCGCATCAGCGCGCCCTGCACCGGCCGGGCAGGCAAAGGCGCCGCCGGCGCTTCGGCGATGATGCCGTCCGCCTGCCCCAGCTTCTTCGTCACCGTCATGCTCGTCGGCGTCGTCACGTCGCAACCTTTCAGACGCCCAGCCGCGCGGCGGGCTTGATCCTACTTGCCCGGCCGTCCGCCAGGCTTGCCCTTTCCGGACCGGTTCCAGCCCGCCGGGCCCTTGGGCGGACCGCTGCGGCCCGGGCCTGCCGCCCGGCCCGCGGCACCACCCCGCCGCAAGGGTCCGGGGCGGCCGCGCGGACCCTTTACATAGGAGCCTTCGCTCAGAAGCTCAAACCGGAGCGCGCCGGCCACCGGCGCCGCCTCCACCAGCCTCACCTCCACCCGGTCGCCGATGCGGTGCATCTCGCCGGTGCGGTCGCCCACCAGCGCCTGCCGGGTCTCGTCGAAGCGGTAATAGTCCTGCCCGAGGGTTGAGGCAGGAATGAAGCCGTCGGCGCCGGTGACGTCGAGCGCGACGAAGAGTCCCGCCTTGGTCGCCCCGGTGACGCGGCCGTTGAAGGTCGCGCCGATCTGATCCGCGAGGTGATGGGCGATGAGGCGGTCCACCGTCTCGCGTTCGGCCGCCATGGCTCGACGTTCCGTAACGGAAATGGCGGCCGCCACCTCGCCGAGGCTCTCCACCGTCGCCTCCTCGGGCAGCCCGTCCTTGCCGAGGGCGAGGGCCCGCACCAGGGCGCGATGTACCACGAGGTCGGCATAGCGGCGGATGGGCGAGGTGAAATGGGCGTAGCGGCGCAGGTTGAGGCCAAAGTGGCCGTAATTCTCCGCCGCATACTCCGCCTGACTCTGGCTGCGCAGGATCACCTGGTTTACCAGCGGCGCGGAGTCCGTGTCCTTCACCTCGGCGAGGATCCGGTTGAAATGGGCCGGGCGCACCTGGTCGATCTTCGGCAGGGCAATGTCGAGGGTCTTGAGGAAGTCGCGCAGGTTGGAGAGCTTGGCCAGCGTCGGACCGTCATGGACGCGGTAGATGAGCGGGGTGCGCCGCTCTTCCAGCGTCTCGGCGGCGGCGACGTTGGCGAGGATCATGAACTCCTCGATCAGCCGGTGCGCGTCGAGGCGTTCCGGCACCACCACCCGGTCCACCGTGCCGTCGGGCTTCAGCAGGATCTTCCGCTCCGGCAAGTCGAGGTCCAAAGGCTGGCGGGCGTCCCGCGCCTTCTTCACGCAGGCATAGGCGGCATAGAGGGGCTTCAGTACGCCCTCGAGCACCGGGTCGGTCACGTCATCGGTGCGGCCCTCGATGGCATTCTGGGCCTGGGCATAGGCGAGCTTGGCCGCCGAGCGCATGAGGATACGGTGGAAGCTGTGGGAGCGCTTGCGCCCGTCGGCGCCGATGAGCATGCGCACCGCCAGCGCCGGCCGGTCCTCCTTCGGGCGCAGCGAGCACAAATCGTTGGAGATGCGCTCGGGCAGCATGGGCACGACGCGGTCAGGGAAATACACCGAATTGCCGCGGATGAGCGCCTCGCGGTCCAGCGCCGAGCCGGGCCGCACATAGGCCGACACGTCGGCGATGGCGACCGTGACGATGAAGCCGCCGTCGCCGTCGGCCACGGCGTGGACGGCGTCGTCATGGTCCTTGGCGTCGGGCGGGTCGATGGTGACGAGCGGCAGGTCGCGCCAGTCCTCGCGGCCGCGCACGGTGATCTTCTTCGCCGCCTCCGCCTCCTTCAGCACCGCCTCCGGAAAGACGTTGGGAATGGAGTGGGCGTGGATGGCGATGAGGCTCACAGCCTTCTCAGACTTCAGCGAGCCCAGCCGCTCCTTCACCCGCGCGGTGGGAAGGCCAAAGACCCGCTGGCGCATCAGCTCCACGGTGACGAGGTCACCGTCCTCGGCGTCCTGCTCGGCGCCCGGAGGCACCTGGAGTTCGCGGCCGAGCTGCTTCTTGTCGATGGGGATGATCCGGCCTCCGCCCTTCTGGGGCGAGCCGGGCGGCGCGGCGCGGAAGATGCCCATGGCCTGCCGGCGGGCCTTCTCCAGCACCTTGATGACGCGGCCCACATGCGGCACCGCATGCTCGATGGAGCCTTCCACGATGCGCAGCAGCACCCGGTCCGACAGGCCGGGCGCGGGACCCGATGTGCGGCGCGACCCGCCGCGCGGCACCTGCACGAGGATGTGCGGCGCCTCGCCCTGCGCCTCCGTATCCCATTCCACCGGCACCGCGATGAACTCGCCGTCGGCGTCGCGCGAGACGATGTCGGCGAGCACCACCCCGGGCAGCGCGCCGGGCACATGCAGGCGCTTGCGCTCGCGGCTGACCGTGCCCTCCTCGGCGAGGTCGCGCAGCAGCGCCTTCAGCTCGATCTTCTGGGCGGCGTCGAGGCCGAAGGCCCGCGCGATCTCGCGCTTTCCCACCTCGCCGCTCTGGGAGGCGATGAAGGCCAGCACCTGATCCTTCGTCGGCATGGCGCCGGTGGCGTGACGGGCGACGACGAGGGCCTCGGCCTGGGCATGGCGCGCCGCCGCCTCCTTGCGGGCGGCCCGCGACTTGGTCGCGCGCGGGGCTCGCGCAGGCGTTTTGTCGCCCGTCTGGGCCGCCTTTGACTTGGAGGGGCGCTGGGGAGGCTTGGTGGGGCGCTTCGGCAAGGGGTCCGTCCGGTTTCCCGTGGACGCTACCCGGAACGCGGCCCCGGGGCTAGAGAGCCGGCCGCGCGCCAGCCTTTCCTCCCGCCCTGCGAGCGGCTAGAAGGCGCATCTCCGATGCCGTTCCCCCTCGCCTCCTCCCTGCCCGCCCGGGCCCTCGCCGCGCTCGGCCGCCGCAGTGCGCCGGCGGTTGCCGCGAGCGTGTTCGTCGGCCTCGCCTTGCCGCAACTCGCCGCGCTGGCGAAACCGCTGGTGGTGCCGACCATTCTGGCGCTGCTGGTGCTCGCCTTCGTGCGCATTTCCCTCGCCGGGGCCTTCACCACCCGGCGCGCGGGGGTGGCGGCGCTTGCGATCGGCTGGATCATGGTGGCTCTGCCGCTGGCGTTGGGACTAGTCCTGCGGTTCCTCGGCGAAGCGGGTGCCGTGCCCCTCGCGCTGGTGATGCAGGCGTCGGCGCCGCCCATCATGTCCGCGCCGGCCTTCGCGCTGCTGCTCGGCCTCGATCCGCGTCTGGTGCTGGTGGCGATGCTGGGCGGAATGGCGCTCACCCCGCTGACCGCACCGGCGCTGGTGTTCCATTTCTCCGGCGGCGCGCTGGCCATTGATCCGCTGGCGCTGGCGCTGCGCCTTGCCGCGGTGGTCGGCGGCACCATGGGCGCGGGCCTGCTCGTGCGGCGCTTGCTCGGCGTTCCGCGCGTCGCCGCCATGGGCGCCCATCTCGATGGCGCCAACGTGCTGCTGCTCGGCCTGCTCGCTGTGGGGCTCATGGACGGCGTGACCGAAGCCTTCTTGTCGGAGCCGGCCTTCATGGGCGGGCTGATGGCGCTGGCCTTCGCCGTCTCGCTGCTCGGCTTCGGCCTGACGGCGCTGGTGTTCCGCGCCGTCGATCCGGGCGATGCGCTGATGCTGGGCTTTGCCGGCGGCCACCGCAACGTCGCGGTGCTGATCGCCGCCACCGGCGCCACGCTGCCGCCAGAGGCCTGGCTCTACGTGGCCGCCTCCCAGTTTCCCATCTACCTGCTGCCGGTGGTGCTGCTGCCCCTGGCGCGGCGGATCCGAACGCGCGCCTAGCGCCGCCCGCCCAGGGGCGTGAGCAGTCCGGCCAGCGCCCCCACGGAGGCCGACGCCAGCGCCACTATTCCGTCCGGGATCGCCACCTGCAGGTTCGCGCCGTTGCCGAACTGAAAGATGGTGTAGATCGAGATGCCGGCGATGGACACCACCGACAGGATCACGCTCAGTCCAAGCATCTGGACCACCGTCTTGTAGACATTGGCATCCAGCACCATGCCACGGCTTTCGAGGAGCCTCTGCTCTTCGGAATCGGCGGTTGCAACCGCCTCGGCCGCGAGCGTCTTGAGCTGGCCGGGATCGGCCTTCAGGCGATCGGCCGCCTGCGGATCGGTGGCGAGGGTTTCCACAAGCTGGTCCGCAAAAACGCTGGCAGACCGCAACGGTGTGAGTGCCATCTTATGCCCCCATAAGTTGAATATTGCGATGATGCACCATTTTGGTGGCCTCGCAAGACCCTGACCCGCGCGGCTACCCGGCGCCCCCCGCATCTGCTAGACGAGCCGCCTGCCCTACATTTTCACGAGCGCTTGCCCATGATCCCGCGTTACAGCCGGCCGGAAATGGCCTCCATCTGGTCCCCCGAGGCCCGCTTCCGCATCTGGTTCGAGATCGAGGCCCATGCCGCCGACGCCATGGCGGAGTTGGGGATCGTGCCCAAGGAGGCCGCGGCCAAGATCTGGGAGCTGGGCGGCAAGGCCGAGTTCGACGTGGAGCGCATCGACGCCATCGAGCGCGAGGTGAAGCATGACGTCATCGCCTTCCTCACCCACCTCGCCGAGTTCGTGGGGCCGGAGGCGCGCTTCGTCCATCAGGGCATGACCTCGTCCGACGTGCTGGACACCTGCCTTGCCGTGCAGCTCGCGCGGGCGGCGGACCTGCTGATCGCCGACGTGGACAAGCTCTTGGGCGTGCTGGAGCGCCGGGCGTTCGAGTTCAAGCTGACGCCCACGGTGGGCCGCTCCCACGGCATCCACGCCGAGCCCACCACCTTCGGCGTGAAGCTCGCCATCGCCGCCGCCGAATTCCAGCGTTCGCGCGCCCGCCTCGTGGCAGCGCGGGAGGAGATCGCCACCTGCGCCATCTCCGGCGCGGTGGGCACCTTCGCCCATATCGACCCGGCGGTTGAGGCCCATGTGGCGCAGAAGATGGGGCTGAAGGTGGAGACCGTCTCCACCCAGGTCATCCCGCGCGACCGGCACGCCATGTTCTTCGCCGTGCTCGGCGTGGTCGCCTCCTCGGTGGAGCGGCTCGCCATCGAGGTGCGGCATCTCCAGCGCACCGAGGTGCTCGAGGCGGAGGAGTATTTCTCCCCCGAGCAGAAGGGCTCCTCGGCCATGCCCCACAAGCGCAACCCGGTGCTCACGGAGAACCTCACCGGCCTTGCCCGCATGGTGCGCGCCTATGTGACGCCGGCGCTGGAGAATGTGGCCCTGTGGCACGAGCGGGACATCTCCCACTCCTCCGTCGAGCGCATGATCGGCCCCGACTCGACCGTGACCCTGGACTTCGCCCTCTCCCGCCTTACCGGCGTGATGGACAAGCTCGTTGTCCACACCGACAACATGCAGAAGAACATGGACAAGCTGGGCGGCCTCATCCACTCCCAGCGCGTGCTCCTCGCCCTCACCCAGAAGGGCGCCAGCCGCGAGGACAGCTACCGCCTCGTGCAGCGCAACGCCATGCGGGTCTGGCGCGGCGAAGGCGACTTCCGCACCTTCCTCTTGGAAGACGCTGACGTGCGGAAGTATTTGTCCGAGGACGACATCAACGAGAAGTTCGATCTCGGCTACCACTTCAAGAACGTGGACAACATCTTCAAGCGGGTGTTCGGCCGGGCCTGAGGCGAAGGCCGGCGTGGCGCACCGGCGCAGCGCTCCGGCCATTCCTCCCGCCATTCCCGCCGTCGTGCTCCGGCTTGACCGGAGCACCCGTCTCCCCGCCCCGAACCACGGCCCCGTCGTGACATGGGCCCTCCGGTCAAGCCGGAGGGCGACGGCGGTTTGGGATGGGGGAGGCGGGGAATCGCGGTTTTAGGGCGTGACAGGTAGGTTTGGTGTGACGGCGGAGCGCTGTTCACGCTCCTCCCGCCGTCGTGCTCCGGCTCGACCGGAGCACCCATCTCCCCGCCCCTGCCGTGCCATGGACCCTCCGGTCAAGCCGGAGGGCGACGTTGGTTTGGGATGAGGGAGGCGGGGTGCTGCGGTTGCCGAGGTGACCGGCTCGCGAGGCGCGCTTGCTCGCGCCGTTCGCGGAGCGCGGATCCTCCGCTATCGTCCCTGCCGCAGCGCGCTGAGGACGGCGAGGGAGGCGTAGCCGTCGGCAGGGTCGATGCCGGCCTTCTGCTGGAAGGCGCGCACGGCGCGCATGGTGTCGGCGCCGACGCGCCCGTCCGTGCCGCCGGTGTCGAAGCCGGCGGCGGTGAGGCGCTGCTGGATCTCCTGGATCTCCGAGATGGTCAGCGCCCGCTCGCCGCCGGGCCAGGAGGCGACGAACGGCCCCTCCCCCATCACCCGGTCGCCCAGATGCACCACGGCTAGCGCGTAGTTGGACGAGGGATTGTAGGAGCGCACCGCATAGAAATTGTGGAGCAGCAGCAGCGCCGGACCACCGGCGCCGCCCGGCAGCCACAGGCGCGCCGGCTCGTCGTAGCCCGACAGGGACTGCCCTTCGATGGTGGTGATGCCGAGCTCGCCCCACTGGGACAGCGGGCGGCGGCTCTTGTTGTCGGCAAGGTCGGTGTTGAAATTGCCCGGCAGCTTCGCCTCGAAGCCCCATGGCTCGCCGCGGCGATATTTGCCGCGCTTCACCAGATAATTGGCGGTGCCGGCCAGGGCATCATCGGGCTTGCCGAAGGGCGAGACGCGGCCGTCGCCGTCGAAATCGACCCCCATGTTCAGCCACACCTCGGGCATCCACTGGGTGTGGCCCATGGCGCCGGCCCAGGAGCCGGTCATCTCCTGCGGCGTGCCCCATCCGCGCTCGACGATCACGAGGGCGTTGAGCAGCTCCGTCTCCCAATATTTGCGGCGGCGGGCATCGCCCCAGGCCAAGGCCGCGAGGGAGTTGAACACCGGCTTCATGTGCTTGGGATTGTCGAGCACCTCGCCATAGGCGCTCTCCATGCCCCAGTAGCCGAGCATCACCCGCCGGTCGACGCCGAATGTCTGCTCGATGCGGTCGAGAAGCCCGGAATATTGCTTCGCCTTCTGCTTGCCCGTGGCGATGCGCCAGTCGGAGACGCGGCGGTTGAGATATTGCCAGGTCTGCTCGGTGAACTCAGCCTGGTTGCGGTCCTGGGCATAGACCGAGGTGTCGGGCTTCAGGCCGCCGAAGACGCGATTGTAGGTGGCGTCGGAAATGCCGCGGGCCCGGGCGCGGGCGCGGAAGGTTTCGACCCAGCGGGGAAACGGCTGGCCCGCCTGCTGGGCGAAGGCCGGGGGAGCAAGAAGCCCCGCGCCCGCGAGGAACGAGGCGCCCGCGAGACCAAAGGTGAAGGCGCGGCGGCCGATGGCGGGGCAGGATCGGTCGTCGTGGGGCATGGCTTTCCTTGAAAGATCAGCTGGTGACGGCGAAGGGTCCGGTGGTGGCCAGCACCTCCGGCGCCGCGACCTCGCGGCCGACGATGGCGCGCACCCGCGCCGGCTCGAAGGCGCGCAGGGTGGAGAGGACCCGCACCGGCGCCGTATCGGGCGGCGCGGTGGCAGGGCCGATCAATTGCGTCACCCGCCGGGCAATGGCGGGCGCGGGGTCGATGAAAGTCACCGGCCACGGCGCGAGGACGGTGAAGCGGTCCACCAGCAGCGGATAATGGGTGCAGGCGAGGACCACCGTATCGGTGCGCCGGCCATCGGCGGAGACGAAGCAGGGCGAGATCTCGGCGGCGATGTCCGCGTCGTCCACGGGATCCCCCGCCATGGCGGCCTCGGCAAGACCGGCGAGGCGGTCGCTGGGCACGAGGGCGACGTCGCAGCCCTGGGCGAATTCACGAATGAGCGCGGCCGTATAGTCGCGCCGCACCGTGCCGGGAGTCGCCAGCACGCTCACGCGCTTGGTGCGCGAGGCCATGCACGCCGGCTTGATGGCCGGCACGGTGCCGACGAAAGGCACCACATGGCGGGACCGCAGGGTCGGCAGCGCCAGCGTCGAGATGGTGTTGCAGGCGATGACCACGAGATCGGGCGCCACAGCGCCGATGAGCCGCTCCACCACATGGGCGACCCGCTCCACCAGGACGTCGTCGGCCAGCGCGCCATAGGGAAAGGCGGCGTCATCCGCCGCATAGACGAAGCGCGCATCCGGCCGAGCCCGCGCCACCTCACGGAACACCGACAGGCCACCCACACCCGAATCGAACACGAGAATGGTGGGCGTCGGCGCCGCGCCGTGTTCGTTCGCGAGCAGGGGGTCGGGGGACAAGGGGGCGAGGGACGTCACGGCGTTGCTTTCGATGGCGGCAGCGGCAGATGCGAAGGCTTATCCTCAATGGCGCGGGCGAGATTGTGACGCCCGCACCGTAAAGGAAGCATGAGCGCCAGGCCTTTGCGCGCCCGACGCCTGCATCCACTCCGCCGCCCGCGCCCCTCCCCTCTTGGGCTACCGCCGGCGGAGCGACGAGAGAGGACCGCTTGGCATGCACAATATCTGAGCGAATATAGCTCCGACTCAGCCGGGCCGGTGCGAGGCCTCCTCCATGCAGCGTACGACATCATCGGCGAGGACCTTCTGGCCCGAGGTGGCGGTGGACGGCAGCCGCTTCCGCTTGACCTTCAGCAGGCCGGACGGCTGCAGCGCCGCCCTCAACCTGCCGTCGAACGGCCTGCGCGCCCTTGTGATGAGCCTGCCCAAGATGAGACCGGCGCAACGCGCGCGGAACCAGCTTCAACTGAGCCTTGACCCTTTTTCCCCGTTCGAAGTCCGTCAGCATGCGTGGCGTCCGAATCGGCGGCACTGGAGGCCTCGCGCCCCCGGTGCCAAATTTTTCCTGGCCGGCGACAAGGCGCGGCCGGGTTTGGTAGGGTGGTGGCGCCCTTCAGCCGGTGTTCCGGCGGGCATCGCCGGATACCCGACTCAATGGTCTCGCTCAGCGTGCGCATCGACCTCGGGCCGCATCGCATCGGCCCCGGCAAGATCGAGCTTCTGGAGAAGATCGACGCGCTCGGCTCCATCTCCGCGGCGGGCCGCGCCATGGACATGTCCTATCGCCGCGCCTGGGAGCTGGTGGAGGCGCTGAACGGCCTTTTCCCCGCGCCTCTGGTCTCCCCCCGGACCGGCGGCCGGCAGGGCGGTGGCACCGCCTTGACCGACCTCGGGCAGGCCGTGGTCGGCCATTATCGCGCCATCGAGAAGGCGGCGACCGCGGCGACGCGGTCCGAGCTTGCGGCCCTCGAAGCAGAGCTCGCGCCTGTCACCAGCGCCGCCCAATAGTCAGGCCCGCGCCGCCCGCAGCGCCGCGGCCGCGGCGACCGGCCCCAGAACCAGCGCGAACAGGGCTAGGCCCGCCAGCACACGGAAAGGCGTGCCGAAGGGCACCGGCCCCACCACAGCCGCCTGGGTGGCCGAAACGGCGAAGATCAGCACCGGAATGGCAAGGGGAATCACCAGCACCGCGATCAGCAGCCCGCCCCGCCGGAACGCGCCGGCGAAGGCCGCCCCCACGAGGCCGAGGAAGGTGACAGCGGGCGTTCCCACCAGCAGGGTCAGCACCACGGCGCCGATGGCCGCCGGCTCCAGATTGAGCATGAGCGCCAGCACAGGTGCGGCGAGCACCAACGGCAGGCCAGTGGCGAGCCAATGGGCGAGGCCCTTGGCCGCCGCCACCAGCTCCAGCGGCAGTGCGGCAAGGGACAGGGCGTCCAGCGATCCATCCTCCGCGTCGGCGGCGAACAGGCGCTCCAGCCCGATGAGGCTCGCCAGCAGCGCGCCGATCCACAGGATGGCCGGGCCGATGCGCGCGAGAAGCGCGAGGTCCGGCCCCACCGCGAACGGCACCACCGTGACTACGCTGAGGAAGAACACCACCCCGAGCCCGGCCCCTCCACCGGAACCGAGCGACAGCGCCAGATCCCGGCGAACGATGGCGAGGAAGGCGGCGATCACGGGCGGCCTCCGCGGCGATGGCTGCACGGCACATGCTGGCACCTGCCCGCCGCACCGCCTTTGAACCGTCTTGCCTTGCGAGAGAGGAGCGAGGCGAGGCGTCTCTCCCCCGCCCCCGCTCCCTTGGGGAGGGACGAGAGAAACGCGGGGGTGGGAAGCCGAACCATCGTCACGCCCCCGCCCCTCCGAGCCGCAGCTCGTCGGTCGGGCCGAGGTCGAGCGGTGCATGGGTGGCGGCGATGAGGAGCCCGCCGGCCGCCAAGTGTGCCCGGCCGAAGGCGGCGAAGCGCGCCTGCGCCTTCACGTCGAGGGCGGTGGTGGGCTCGTCCAGCACCCACACCGGGCGGCGCGAGACCAGCAGGCGGGCAATGGCGAGGCGCCGCTTCTGGCCGGCGGACAGCACCTGTGCCCGCAGCCGGCCGAGGCCGGCGAGCCCCACCTCCTCCAGCGCCTCGTCCACCGAGATGCCGGTCGGGCCGAGCACCGTGCGCCAGAAGCCGAGATTGGCGGCGACGGTCAGCGCGCCCTTCACCGCATCCTCATGGCCGAGATAATGGATGTGCTCGCCAAGGGCGGCATCGCCCGCCCCTTCCAGGCGGACGCCGCCCGCCGTGGGGGCGAGCAGGCCGGCGAGGATCCGCAGCAGCGAGGATTTGCCCGCGCCGTTGGGGCCGACGACCACCAGCGCCCGCCCTGCCGGTGCGGCAAGATTCAACCCCTCGAACAGGAGCTTGAACCCACGGCGGCAGGAGAGGTTGTCCCCCACCAGCGTCGACACTGCCATGCGTTGCCGCCCCCTGCCTTTTGGTGCATTGCACATTCGCTGCTGTTATCGCATGACCACGCTTTGAAATGGCTCTATAAAGCCCGCAGCCGCGCAGTCCAAGGTGGTGGAGACGAGACCTCCGCCGTCTCGGTCCGTGCTGTTTCGGTCGATCATCGAACCGGAGTTTTCGCGCCGTGACCTCCCTCGACAGCTTCAAGTGCCGCACCACCCTTACGGTAGACGATAAGGAATACGTCTATTACAGCCTCGAGCTGGCGGAGAAGAACGGCCTTCCAGGCGTTTCCGCTCTGCCCTTCTCCATGAAGGTGCTGCTCGAGAACCTGCTGCGTTTCGAGGACGGCCGGTCTGTCACCAAGGACGACGTGATCTCGGTCGCCGACTGGCTGAACAATCGCGGCAAGGCGGAAAAGGAAATCGCCTACCGCCCCGCCCGCGTGCTGATGCAGGACTTCACCGGCGTCCCGGCCGTGGTGGACCTTGCCGCCATGCGCGACGCCATGGTGGCGCTGGGCGGCGACCCGGAGCGGATCAACCCGCTGGTACCGGTGGATCTCGTGATCGATCACTCAGTGATCGTGAACTTCTTCGGCGACAAGTCCGCGTTCAAGAAGAACGTGGATGAGGAATACAAGCAGAACCAGGAGCGCTACCGCTTCCTGAAGTGGGGCCAGAACGCGTTCGACAACTTCCGCGTCGTCCCCCCCGGCACCGGCATCTGCCACCAGGTGAACCTCGAATACCTCGCCCAGACGGTGTGGACCCGCAAGGAAGAGATGGGCGGCAAGTCCGTCACCGTGGCCTATCCCGACACGCTGGTGGGCACCGACTCGCACACCACCATGGTCAACGGCCTGGGCGTGCTCGGCTGGGGCGTCGGCGGCATCGAGGCCGAGGCGGCCATGCTCGGCCAGCCCATCTCCATGCTGATCCCCGAGGTCATCGGCTTCAAGCTGTCTGGCAAGCTGAAGGAAGGCATCACCGCCACCGACCTGGTGCTGACCGTCACGCAGATGCTGCGCAAGAAGGGCGTGGTGGGCAAGTTCGTCGAATTCTACGGCAACGGCCTGGACCATCTCTCTCTCGCCGACCGCGCCACCATCGCCAACATGGCCCCCGAATACGGCGCCACCTGCGGCTTCTTCCCGGTGGATCGCGAAACCATCGACTATCTGGAAGAGACCGGCCGCAAGGACAGCCGCGTGGAGCTGGTGGAAAAGTATTCCAAGGCCCAGGGCATGTGGCGCAAGAAGGAGACCCCGGACCCGGTCTTCACCGACACGCTGGAGCTCGACCTCGACACCGTGCTGCCCTCCATGGCCGGCCCGAAGCGCCCGCAGGACCGCGTGCTGCTCTCCGAGAGCAAGACCGGCTTCCTCGCCGCGCTGGAAGGCGAGTTCAAGAAGCCCGGCGAGGCTGAAAAGCGCATCCCGGTCGCCGGCACCGACTACACCGTCGGCCACGGCGACGTGGTGATCGCCGCCATCACTTCCTGCACCAACACCTCCAACCCTTCGGTGCTGATCGCCGCCGGCCTCCTCGCCAAGGCGGCGGTGAAGAAGGGCCTCAAGTCCAAGCCGTGGGTGAAGACCTCGCTGGCGCCTGGCTCGCAGGTGGTGGAAGGCTATCTGAAGGCCGCCGACCTGCAGGACGACCTGGACAAGCTCGGCTTCAACCTCGTCGGCTTCGGCTGCACCACCTGCATCGGCAATTCCGGGCCGCTGCCGGAGGCCATCTCCGAGGCCATCAACAAGAACGATCTCGTGGCCGGCGCCGTGATCTCCGGCAACCGCAACTTCGAGGGCCGCGTGAACCCGGACGTGAAGGCGAACTACCTCGCCTCCCCGCCGCTGGTGGTAGCCTATGCGCTGGCCGGCTCGCTGCAGGTGGACCTCACCAGCGAGCCGCTCGGCACCGACAAGGAAGGCAAGCCGGTCTACCTCAAGGACATCTGGCCCACCAACAAGGAGGTCGCCGAATACATCCGCGAGAACGTCACCAAGAAGATGTTCAAGGAGAAGTATTCGGACGTGTTCAAGGGTGACGAGAACTGGCAGAAGATCGAGGTGCCCACCGGCCAGACCTATGCCTGGCAGGACAGCTCGACCTATGTGCAGAACCCGCCCTATTTCGTCGGAATGACCAAGGCGCCCGAGGCGGTGAAGGACATCATCGACGCGCGGATCATGGGCCTGTTCCTCGATTCCATCACCACCGACCACATCTCGCCGGCCGGCTCCATCAAGCAGGCCTCGCCCGCGGGCAAGTATCTGATCGACCATCAGGTACGGCCGGTGGACTTCAACCAGTACGGCACCCGCCGCGGCAACCATGAAGTGATGATGCGCGGCACCTTCGCCAACATCCGCATCAAGAACCAGATGGTGCCGGGCGTGGAAGGCGGCGTGACCACCCACTATCCGGACGGCGAGCAGCTGCCGATCTACGACGCGGCCATGAAGTACAAGGCCGAGGGCGTGCCGCTGGTGGTCTTCGCCGGCAAGGAATACGGCACCGGCTCCTCGCGCGACTGGGCGGCCAAGGGCACCAAGCTGCTCGGCGTGCGGGCCGTCATCGCCCAGTCCTTCGAGCGCATCCACCGCTCCAACCTCGTCGGCATGGGCATCGTGCCGCTGGTGTTCAAGGACGGCGAGAGCTGGCAGACCCTCGGCATCAAGGGCGACGAGATCGTCACGCTGAAGGGCATCGAGGGCGACCTCAAGCCGCGCCAGACCATGACCGCCGAGATCAAGTTTGCCGACGGCTCGGTGAAAAATGTCGATCTCATCTGCCGCATCGATACGCTCGACGAGCTCGACTACTTCCGCAACGGCGGCATCCTGCCCTACGTGCTGCGTTCGCTCGCGGCGTGATCCGGCGACGCGGCGTCCCGCGGGGATGCTTTGCCGCCTGACGAAGAGGTGAACACCGCCGGTCCGGCCCTTGCCGGGCCGGCGTTTTACATTTGCGGTCGGGCATATGATACCGTCCGACACCCCTTTGTGACTGGTCTGCGCCGGGCGCCTCCGGTATTTCGAAGACCGCATTCCCTGTCCCGTCTAACCCATTGCGCTCCATGAGATTGATCCGCCCCGCCCTTGCGCTCCTCGTCGCCCTCATCGCCGGTCCGGCGCTGGGGCAAAGCCAGCCGAAGGTCGTGGTGGAGCTGTTCACCAGCCAGGGCTGCGCTTCCTGTCCCCCCGCCGACGCTCTTCTCACCGAGCTGGCGCGCGATCCTCAGGTGCTCGCGCTCACGCTGGCGGTCGACTATTGGGACTATGTGGGCTGGAAGGACACGCTGGCCCTGCACGGCCACTCCATCCGCCAGAAGGCCTATGCCGACCAGCGGGCGGACAAGAAGGTCTACACCCCTCAGATGGTGATTGACGGCAAGCTCGCGGCCAAGGGCAGCGATCGGGCGGCCGTGCAACGCGCCATGATGACCGCGCGCACTGCCGGCGGCCTCGTGGTGCAGGTGGAGGCCCGGCGCGAGGGCGACGGGATTCAGATCGTCCTGCCCGCCCACGCCGCCGTCGAGGAGGGCGCGGAGCTGTGGGTCTGCCCCGTGGCGCGCAGCCAGTCCGTCTCCATCAGCCGGGGCGAGAACGTCGGACGGAACGTGACGTATGCCAATGTGGTGCGCGGCTGGCACCGCGTGGCGCGCTGGCAGGGCGAGGGCCGCAGCTTCACCGTTCCGCTGCAGGATCTGAGGCTCGATGGCGTGGATGCGGTGGCGGTGCTCGTGCAGACCGGCACCCCCGCCAGCCCCGGCCAGATCATCGGCGCGACCCTCGTCCCCTTGCGCTAAGCAGAGATCGCTCCTCGCGCCTGCCCCGTCGTCGTGCGGGCGGCGTGGCGCGCACACGGCACAAAAAAAGAGGCCATCCTTGCGGATGGCCTACATCGGGGGTCTGAAGTCGGTGCGTAGCAGTGGCCGGTTCGGATGCACCCCGGGGGGCTGGGGGGCTGGGATAGACCGGAGCGCCTCACGAACCGGCCCTGCTACGCGAAGCAATCTCGCCTTGGGCCGCGGCGTGCGATTGACCGAATTCCGGCGAGACTGTGATTTGATTGACGTTGGCGTGATAGGTATTTGGATGCAGAATAAGCGTCCTTACCAGTCGGCTACGGAAGCCCCTTGAAAGGCTCGCGGCGGCGGGGGATCATAGTCGTCGGAGAAGCACGGAAAGCGGCGAGGAGGCCCGATGGGGGACATCGAACCCATATTCCTGTCGCAGCGGGGCACCGCGCCAGTCCAGCCGACGACGCCTGCCCCCGCCCCCCTCAAGGTGACGTTCGACCGCCGAGAGCTCGACCGCATTCTTGATCTCTACGGACGCATGGTGGCGCAGGGCGAGTGGCGGGACTACGCTATCGACTTTCAGCGCGACAAGGCGGTGTTCGCCATCTTCCGCCGTGCCATGGACGTGCCGCTCTACCGAATCGAGAAGGACCCGCGCCTCGCCCGGCGCCAGGGCATGTATGCTGTGGTCTCGCAGACCGGCCTCATCCTCAAGCGCGGCCACGAACTGCCGCGCGTACTGGCCGTGCTGGAAAAACCTCTGCGCACCATCTGAGTCGCGACGCGCGTTTGCGGCGGAGCGACGGTCCGCGTGCCGTTTCACGACGCGCAGGCAGGCCGTTCACCGCCAATCCCATCCCCGCCCCAAACGAAAATGGCCGGGACAGGCCCGGCCATTGGAATTCAATTGGGCAAGCGCGCTCGCAGTGCGGTCTCAGCCGCGGTTGGACCCCTTGCGGCGGAGGCGGACCACCACGTCCACCCGCGCCACCTCGTAGCCCTCGGGGGGCTCGGGCAGCAGGTGGACGGCCACGTCCGAGGCCGGGATATCGACGAGGTCGTTCTGGCCCTCGACGTAGAAATGGTGATGGTCGGAGGAGTTGGTGTCGAAATAGGTCTTCGAGCCGTCCACCGCGACCTCGCGCAGCAAGCTCACTTCCGTGAACTGGTGCAGCGTATTGTAGACGGTGGCCAGCGAGACCGGGAAGCGCGCCTTGATGGCTTCCTCATGCAGGATTTCGGCAGTGACGTGCCGGTCGCCCTTGGCGAACAGCAGCCAGCCGAGGGCGAGACGCTGGCGGGTGGGGCGCAGGCCCACTTCCTTCAGCATTTCGCGGACGTCGTGAAAGGGGCAGCCGGTGCGACGCGCCGTGTTGATGTCCCGCAGCTGGGCGACAGGGAGAATCGGTTCGTCCTGCATATCGACACCCTGTGTCAGCGAGGCACCGAAGGCGGAGCGGGAGCGGGGCATCTCGTTCATTTCGGCTGCAATCTATGTAGCTAAAACCAAAATATGCGCCATCAGAAGAAACGCAATGCGAATGCCTCCGAAGACGACTAGCAATTTATACCTCATGCTGCAGAGCAACGCCATACGGCCGGGCCTGAGTAAGAACATTTCCAAGGTAGGCCCGCACCGCTGAGTTCAGCGGCGGCCCCGCTCACATGCGCGGCACCGCCCCGCCAAGCCATGGACAAAGCAGCTTCGGGCGGTCTATCGCGGGTCCGCGCACCAAGCTGGGTGCTGCCGCTGAACGAGATGAGCCTTGTCCCTGCGCCTCCCGGAATCCGCCGCCCTGCTCCTCGTGGCAGGCTCCGCCTTCGCACTTGCAGCAGCGTGGTATTTCCAGCTGGTGGTGGGTCTCGCCCCCTGCCCGCTCTGCCTGGAGCAGCGCCTCGCCTATTACGCTGCGATCCCGTTGGGTCTCATTGCCTTTGCCGCCGCGCGCAGCGGCCGCACGGCCCTCGCCCGGGCGATTCTCGCCGTGCTGGCGCTGGCGATGCTCGGCAACATGGGCCTCGCCATCTATCACGCGGGTGTGGAGTGGCAGCTTTGGACCGGCCCCACAGCCTGTACCGGCGCCCCGACCGTCACGGGCAACGTGCTGTCGGCGCTGAAGGGCGCCCGCGTGCCGCGCTGTGACGAGGCCGCGTGGCGGCTGTTCGGCCTCTCCATGGCGGGGTGGAATGCACTGATCGCCGCAGGGCTTGCGGTGGTGGGCGCAATCGGCGCGACAACCGGTCGCAAAGCCTGAGCCAGCCCCTAGGGGTCCAGTTCGGTATCCCAGTAGAGATAGTCCATCCAGCTTTCGTGCAGGTAGTTCGGCGGGAAGTGCCGGCCGTTCTGGTGCAGGTCGTGGACGGAGGGCTGGAAGGGCATTTGCGCGGGCCACATTCCCGCGTCCGCCGGCATGTGGCCGCCCTTGCGCAGATTGCAGGGTGAGCAGGCGGCGACCACGTTTTCCCAAGTGGTCTGGCCACCCTTCGAGCGCGGGATGACGTGGTCGAAGGTGAGATCCTCGCGGGAGCCGCAGTACTGGCAGGAGAAGCGGTCGCGCAGGAAGACGTTGAAGCGGGTGAAAGCCGGCTGGCGGGTCGGCTTCACGAAGGTCCGCAGGGACACGACGCTGGGCAGCCTGATCTCGAACCCCGGACTTCGCACCGCCTTGTCGTAATATTCGACGATGTTCACCCGGTCGAGAAACACCGCCTTGATCGCATCCTGCCAGCTCCAGACGGACAGCGGATAGTAGCTCAAGGGACGGTAGTCCGCATTGAGTACGAGCGCTGGCCAGGCACCTGGTGACAAAGCAGTGGTCAAGGACCGAACTCCTCGTCTGCGCATCCGAATCGCGCCTGACGATCCCGATGCGCGGCGGATACTCTATATGGTCCGTGTCATTCTTGTGAAGCCGCGCCCCAAATCACCCTAGCCGACTGTTCAATATTGGCGCCGAATCGTCCGCGCCCGGGATTACCGGCGCGGCGCCAGAAATTCGGCCAGAAATGCCCCGCCATGGGCAAGACCGCCCTCGTCGATACCGTGGCCGATGCCCTGGCTGAGATGCCACTCGACCGGCACACCGGCGGCGGCGAGCCCCTGCGCCGAAGCGAACAGCGCCTGGGCGGGAATCAGCTCGTCCTCGGTGCCGTGCACCAGCAACACCGGCGGGCGGACGGGAAGCGTGATCTCGGCGCCGCGGCCGCCCATCGCCTCCACCCACATGCCGGAATAGCCGACCACCGCGGCGGGGGCGACGGGAGCTGTGGTCGCGATCTTGAGCGCCATCATGGCGCCCTGGCTGAAGCCGACCAGGGCGAGCCGCTCCGGCGGCAAGGCGTATTTCTCCAGCTCGGCGTCGAGGAAGTCGCGCAGGAGCGGCGCCGCGCCCTCGACGCCCCGTGCCAGCTCGTGGGGATCGCGGAAGGTGAGCGGGAACCATTGCCGGCCCATGGGCGCCCCCTCACAGGGGTCGGGCGCGTGGGGCGAGACGAAAGCCGCGCCGGGCAGCAGGTCGGCCCAGGCGTTGCCGATGTCGATCAGATCGTTGCCGTCGGCGCCATAGCCGTGCAGCAGCACCACGAGGCAGTCGGGATCGCGCCCCGTGCGCGGGCGCAGACGCGGCCCCTCCAGGATGGGATCGTCCAGCGAGACGCCGTCGAGGGGAAAATGCATGGTCGGGCCGGCTCCAGTCAGGCCGGCGCGCCCAGGCGCGACCGGCGGGCGCCATAATACGCCCACAGCAGATGGGCCGCCACGCCGCGCAGCGGCCGCCAGTCCTCCGCCACCGCCTTCAGGCCCTGCGGCGTGCAGCGGCCGCCGAGGGCGAAGCCATCTCCCAGCGCCACCTGCAGCGCCAGGTCGCCGTGGGGAAAGGCATCGGCCCGGCCGAGGCAGAACAGCAGATAGATATCTGCGGTCCAGAGCCCGATGCCCGGAAGCCGCGTCATCACGTCGGCGGCGGCGTCGGCGGGCATGCGCGCGAGGGCGTCGAGGTCCACCTCGCCGGCGTCCAGAGCGCGGGCGATGCCCGTGAGGGTGCGGATCTTCGGCGCCGAGAGGCCGGCGGCCCGCAGACGCTCCACCGGTGCCGCCAGCATGGCCTCCACCGTCGGCACGCCGCCCAGCGTCGCCTCCAGCCGGGCGGTGATCGCGCGGGCGGAGGCCACCGACAATTGCTGCGCCACCACCACCGCGCACAGGCCGGCAAACCCCGGCTCCCGCCGCCGCAACGCCGGCCGCCCAGCCACCTGCGCCAGCGGCACGAGGCGCGGGTCAAGGGCGAGCAGAGCGTCGAAGGCCCGGTCGAAGGCCGGCTGGTCGGCGAGCAGCGGTTCGTTCATGGGGTGCTCCCTCATCGTCCGTCTTGTCCGAAGCGGGCGGATGCGGCTGTAATGGCTGACGCCATGTTCCAAAGCCCTGCCTTCGTCTGCCGCTTCGCGCCCAGCCCCAATGGCCGGCTGCATCTCGGGCATGCCTTCTCCGCCCTCGTCAATGCCGAGGCGGCCGGCCGCACCGGCGGCACCTTCCTGTTGCGCATGGAGGACATCGACGCCACCCGATGCCGCCCGGAGCACGAGGCGGCGATCCTCGACGATCTGGGCTGGCTCGGCATCGTCCCCGCCGCCCCGCCGCGCCGGCAGTCCGAGCATTTCGCGGAGTATGCCGCGGCCCTCGCCCGGCTGGAGGGGATGGGCCTCGTCTATGCCGCCTTCGAGAGCCGATCCGACATCGCCCGCGCTGTCATCGAGGGCGAGGCGGCGAGCGGCCGGGCGGCGCAGCGCGACCCGGATGGCGCGCCGCTCTATCCCTTCCGGCGCGCCGGCGTAGGCGTCGCGGAGCGCGGTCGCCTCAAGGCCGCCGGCACGCCCTATGTGATGCGCCTTGACATGGCGGCGGCGCTGGAGGAGGTGGGCGGCGCCCTGTCCTGGCCCGAGGCGCAGGACGCACCGGAAGGACCGTGCGCGGCCATCCCCGCCGATCCCGCGCAATGGGGGGACGTGGTGCTGGCCCGCAAGGAGGTGCCCACCTCCTACCACCTCTCGGTGGTGGTGGACGACGCGGCCCAGGGCATCACCCATGTCATCCGCGGCATGGACCTGTTCCACGCCACCTCGGTCCACGTGCTGCTCCAGCGCCTGCTGGGGCTGCCGACGCCCATCTACCATCACCACCGGCTGATCCTGGACGAGAGCGGCCACAAGCTCTCCAAGAGCAATTCCGCCACCAGTCTCGCCGCGCTGAGGGCCGGCGGCGCCACGGCGCAGGACATCCGCCGCTGGCTGGATCTGCCCGCCTCCGCACTCTTTCCCGCCGACAGCCCCTACCCTACGCCGAGGATGTAGAGCCACACCGCCACGGTGAACACCGCAAGCCCGGTGGAGAGGGAGACGGCGCTGGTGGAAGCGGCGACGCCGACGCCGTAGCGCTGGGCCAGAAGGTAGCCGTTGATGCCGCTGGGCATGGCCGCGAACAGCACGGCGACGCCGGCCCACACCGGCGGCATGGTGAAGACGAAGGTGAGCGCGAACACCGCCGCCGGATGCACGATCAGCTTCAGCACGCTGATGAGAGCGGACGGAACGATATCGCCTCCCGCCATGCCGTAGCGTTTCAGCGACAGGCCGAGGGAGATCAGCGCGCAGGGCGTGGCGGCCGCGGCGAGCAGGTCGATCATCTGCTTGGGCACGCCGGTGGCCTGAATGCCGAGCACCCGGGCGAGCGCCCCGGCGTAAATGCCCAGCAGGATGGGATTGAAGGCCAGCGCCTTGGCGAGCTTCAGCACTGTGGCGCGGGAGAAGCCGCCGCTGCCCTCCAAAAGGATGGTGGCGGCCACCAGCATCACCGGCAGGTGGATGGCGATGAGCAGGAACAGCGGCACCGCACCCGCATCGCCATAGGCCTTCAGGATCAGCGGCACGCCGACGAAGACGGTGTTGGCCTGCCCGGCGGCGAAGCCGTGGATCACCGCCTCCGGCCGGCTCCGGCCGAACAGGCGCTGCGCCGCCAGCATGGCGAGGCCGAAGACGAAGAAGGCGCCGGCGAAATAGGCGATCCAATAGCCCCAGGGCTGGGCCTCAGGCAGCTTCGATTCGCTCAGCGTCTTGAAGATGAGCACCGGCACCGACAGGCTGAACACGAACTCGGCCAGCCCGTCTGTCGCCCGCTCGCTGACGAGGCCGATGCGGGCGGAGAGGTAGCCCACAAGCACCATGCCGAACACCGGCAGGACGATGACGGCAATGTCCGAGAGCGTGTTCAGCATGCAGGATCCGTCAGGCGGCGCGCCATGCGGCCGCGCGGGCATGGCCGACGGTGGCGAGGGCCGCGTCGCGGACCCCCACCATCACCGACAGCCGCTGGTGCAGCCGGATCGCCAACGCCTCCGCGGCGGTGAACTCCAGCTCCACCGAGAGGCCGTCGCCGGTTGCGGCGCAGTCGATGCGGCTCGGCAGGACATCGTGGATCACGAAGGGCTCGAGAAGGCGCAGGAGAAGGTTGGTTTCGGGCTCGGCCTCCACCGCAAGGCGGTAGAGATCGGCGCCCTCGCGCCGAAACGGCGGCTCGGGACAGGCGGGAGACATGGGGAACGTTCCGAACTGATGCGGGCAGCGCCACGCGGGGACCTCAGGGCTTTCGCCCAGGTGAGGAGCGCGCCGCTGGCCAGACGTCCCGGCGGCGCGTCAGTCTACCCGGCCGACAGGGTCGACCGGGCGAGGAATTCGCCGCAGGGCCAAGCGAAGCGCCGGCATATGGGTTTCGGAACGAGGCATGGCGGGACGTTAGGCCTCGGGCTCGGCAGCGTCAACCGTCGGTCGAATCGGTTCAGCGCCCGGCCCTGACATGAGAACGGCCGGGCATGGGCCCGGCCGGAACTTCGCGACTCGATGAGATGGGCTCAGCCCTCGTCGTCGTCATTGTGCTCCGGGGGAACCAGGCCCTGGAGGCCGGCGAGGAGCTCCTCCTCGGTCATGCGGTCGAGCATGACGTCGGCATCGTCGCCGCCCGAGCTGTCGCCGGAGGCGATCATCGGCACGGCCTCGGGCTCGGGCTCGTCCACCTCGGTGTACTTCTGCAGCGAGTGGATGAGGTCTTCCTTCAGATCCTCGGGGCTCACCGTCTCGTCGGCGATCTCGCGCAGGGCGACAACGGGATTCTTGTCGTTGTCGCGATCGACCGTGATCTGGGCGCCGGACGAGATCATGCGCGCCCGGTGGGCGGCGAGCAGCACGAGCTCGAACCGGTTGTCCACCTTGTCGATGCAGTCTTCTACCGTGACACGGGCCATGGGCTCGTCACTCCGTCATGCGCCAGCGCGCAGAATACAGGCCTTGAGAAGAGGGGGTCGATACAGCAATTCCTCGGGACGGGCAAGCCCGGGGACCCCCGCCTTCGCCTTTTTCGCTTGCCTTGAACGGTTCTTCGTCGGAGAAAGGCGGCTGGACGATGTGGTTTGCAGCCGTTCCTCGTTATGCCCATCCCATTCCACCGGCGGACCTTTGTATGCAGGGCCTTGAAAAGATCGCTCTTCTCATAGATGGCGCCAATCTTTATTCCGCCACCAAGGCGCTCGGCTTCGATATCGACTACAAGCGGCTGCTGAAGGAGTTTCAGAGCCGCGGGTATCTGTTGCGCGCGTTCTACTACACGACCCTCATCGAGGATCAGGAATACTCCTCGATCCGCCCGCTGCTCGACTGGCTGGACTACAACGGCTATTCCGTCGTCACCAAGCTCGCCCGCGAGTTCACGGATGCGCAGGGTCGCCGCCGGGTGCGCGGCAACATGGACATCGAGATCGCGGTGGACGCCATGGAGCTCGCCGAGCACGTGGACCATATCGTGCTGTTCTCGGGCGACGGCGACTTCCGCTCCCTGGTGGAGGCGCTCCAGCGCAAGGGTGTGCGGGTCTCGGTGGTCTCGACCATCTCCACCCAGCCGCCGCTGATCGCCGACGACCTGCGCCGCCAGGCCGACATCTTCATCGACCTCGTGGAGCTGCAGCCGAAGATCGGCCGCGACCCCTCCGAGCGTCAGGGCCGCATGCAGGAGACCCCGCGCTTCCTGGAGCGGCGCAACGCCGCGACCGCGGCCGGCGACGGCAACGACTGACGCCTCCATGCCGCCGAGAACGCGTCCCGCCGGCGGCGCATCCGCGCCCCCCGGCGCGGCCGAGCCCGGCCGCGACTGCCCCCTCTGCCCGCGCCTCGCGGCGTTCCGCACCGAATGGCGGGCGGCGGAGCCCTCCTGGCACAATGCGCCCGTGCCCGCCTTCGGCCCGCGCGATGCGCCGCTGCTCATCGTCGGCCTCGCCCCCGGCCTGCGCGGCGCCAACCGCACCGGGCGGCCGTTCACGGGCGATTATGCCGGCGACCTGCTCTACGCCACGCTGATCGAATACGGCTTCGCCCGCGGCACCTACGCCGCCCATCCGGAAGACGGACTGACGCTGGAGGGCGCGCGGATCGTAAATGCGGTGCGCTGCGTTCCGCCGCAGAATAAGCCGACGACGGAAGAAATCCGCACCTGCCGGCCCTTCCTCGCCGCCCCCATGGGTGAGATGCCGCGCCTGCGCGCCATCGTGACCCTCGGCAAGATCGCCCATGATTCCACGCTCAACGCTTTGGGCGAGCGGGCCTCGCGGCTGAAGTTCGGCCACGGCGCCAGCGACACCGTTGGATTGGTGCGCCTGTTCGCGAGCTACCATTGCTCGCGCTACAACACCAATACCGGCGTTTTGACGCCGGCCATGTTCCGCGCCGTGTTCGCCTCGGTACGCGCCTATCTGGACGGGGAATAGATCGCCTTCGCCGCCTGCACATGGGCGAGCACGTCCGCGGCGTTCCGGTCCGGCGGGAACACCGGATAGAAGACGTGGGAGATCGCCCCCTCCTCGATCACCAGCGTGATGCGCTTGAGAAGGACTGCGCCCTCCACCGTGAAGGTGGGCAGACGAAGGGCGTTTGTGAGCGCGTGGCGATGGTCCGAGAGCAGCGGGAACGGCAGATGAAGCCGTTCGGCGACCTCCCGCTGATAGTCCGTATCCTGCAGGGACAGGCCGAACACGTGCTCCACGCCGGCCGCCTTCAGGTCGGCATAGTGGTCGCGGAAGGCGCACGATTGCGGAGTGCAGCCCCGCGCGCCGGGGATCTGATCCCAGCCTTCCGGCATCGCCCGGCCGGGGACTCCCGTGCGGGGATAGGCATAGACGACGGTGAGGCCCGAGAGCGACGACAGGTCGACGTGCCGTCCGTCCGTCGCCGGCAGACCGATGATCGGTAGCTCCAGGCCGGGGAGATGGCTGGCGAGGCCGTCGTCCTCCGGCGCGGGAAGATTGTCGGGCAGGCCCGCGTAGCCGGGCGTGTCGTTGCTCATGTCAGGCTCCCTCCGCCCCATCATAGGAGATGAATTCGAGCAGCGACCCGTCGGGATCGCGGAAGTAGACGCTGGTCCCCTGCCCCTTGGCGCCGAAGCGGCGCACCGGACCGAGTTCCGGCGTGATGCCGTTGGCGGCGAGGTGGGCGATCGCGCCGGCGATGGACCCTGCCCAGCGGAAGCACAGGTCGGAATTGCCGGGCTGGACGGGAAGCCGCGCCACCGGCGTCGCGTCCACACCGGGACCATGCAGGTTGAGCTGCCGGTCGCCGAAGCGATACGCGAAGCCCCGGCCCACCTCCACCACCTCGGCGCCGAGCACGGCGGCGTAAAAGTCATTGGAGCGCGCAAAGTCGCTCACATGCACCACGCAATGGTCGAACGCGATCCTGCCGTCCACGCCGTCCTCCCGCCTCAGCCCCGCTCGCGCATGAGCCGCGCCTTATCGCGCGCCCAGTCCCGCTCCTTGGACGCCTCGCGCTTGTCGTGCGCCTTGCGGCCCTTGGCGAGGGCGAGCTCCACCTTGGCGCGGCCGCGGTCGTTGAAATAGATCTTCGTCGCCACCACCGTCATGCCCTCGCGCTCCACCGCCTGGCCGAGCTTAGCGATCTGCCGCTTGTGCAGCAGCAGCTTGCGGGGGCGCCGGGTCTCGTGGTTGAAGCGGTTGGCCTCGAGATATTCCGGGATATAGGCGTTGTAGAGCCACATCTCGCCGTCCTTCTGGGCGGCATAGCTCTCGCCGATGGTGGCCTTGCCGGTGCGCAGGCTCTTCACCTCGGTGCCGGTGAGGGAGATGCCAGCCTCGAAGGTCTCACCGATCTCGTAGTCGAACCGGGCGCGCCGGTTGTCGGCGGCGATCTTGCGGGGGACGTCGTTCTTCTTGTCGCTCATAGCCTGGAATGTGGTCGTGGCGCCTTGCCGAAGCAAGCGGGATTGGTCATGGCCGCTGCTGCGCGCAGGGTTAGATGCCGAGCACGGACAAGAGATTGCCGCCCGGCTCGATGCGAGAGTCGACAACGACGGCGCGACGCATCGCCCGTCACAGGGTTCCGCGCACCGAAGCCGCCCGGCCCGAAGGGGCCCCGGCTTCAGCTGCTCGACGGATCGCCCTTAAGGCGGCGATGACGCGAGCCTCCACCGCAGCGAGCAGAAGAACGGCGGCGCGGCCTGCTCGGTGATGGCGCCGAGGATCGCAGACACGCCGCCTCAGTTGATGAGGCCGGCGTGCACCATGGCGCTGCGCACCACCGCCCGCGTGGTCTCTGACACCGGGACCATGGGCAGGCGCGCGTCCTCGGTCATCTTGCCGAGCAGCGAGAGGGCGTACTTGGTGGGGCTCGGATTGGTCTCCACGAACAGCGCCGTATGCAGCGGCATCAGCTTGTCCTGGATGGCGAGGGCGGCCTTGAAGTCGCCGGCGAGGCAGGCGGTCTGGAATTCCGAGCACAGGCGCGGCGCGACATTGGAGGCCACCGAGATGCAGCCGTGCCCGCCGTGGGCCATGAATCCCAGCGCCGTCGCGTCCTCGCCGGACAACTGGATGAAGTCCGGCCCCAGCACCTGCCGCTGGAGCGAGACGCGGGCGAGATTGGCGGTGGCATCCTTCACGCCGGCGATATTCTTGATCTCGAACAGCCGCGCCATGGTCTCCACCGACATGTCGATGACTGAGCGGCTCGGGATGTTGTATATGAACACGGGCAGGTCCACCGCGTCGGCGATGGCCTTGAAGTGGCGGTAAAGGCCTTCCTGGGTGGGCTTGTTGTAATAGGGCGTCACCACCAGCAGTGCGCTCGCGCCCACCTTCTGGGCATGCTCGGCGAGGGCCACCGCCTCGGAGGTGTTGTTGGAGCCGGCGCCGGCGATCACCGGCACACGGCCGGCGGCCTGCTCCACCGTCCATTCCACCACGCGATTGTGCTCGTCATGGCTCAGGGTCGGGCTCTCTCCGGTGGTGCCCACCGGAACGAGCCCGTGGGTGCCCTCGGCGATCTGCCAGTCCACGAAGGCGCGGAACGCCTTCTCGTCCAACGCGCCGTCGCGGAACGGCGTGACGAGAGCGGTAAACGAGCCGCGAAAGCGCGACGCAGACGAAATGGGCGACATGGCGAACGCCTTGGTTCCTGGAGCTTGTCGATAGGCCCGGACGCGGCCGCGGGGGCGGACGGTTCGGGCAGGCGCCGGCTCGGGCGAGCGGCGGATCCCTTGACCCTTATCCTTTTGCCGGCCCGCCGGAAAGGGGGAGGATCTCCGCCTCCGCCCGCCCGCATGCCGCAAAGCCGGTGGTAGGCCCCTGCGCCGCTGCGGTACCGGAGGGCGCAAATGCCGTCCCCGCAACCTCCGGCCGCCGCAAGCCGTGGTTTCGCCCGCTTTTCGGACTTCATTGAGGTTAGGGTTTCGTCAACGCCGGTGACGGAACATGTCCGGGGGATTCCCAGCACGCCAAGCTCGCCCGTGAGCCAAGCACGCCCGAGAGGAAGCTGATGTCGTCTGTCTCGAGCCTGATGTCCGTGAGCGTCGTTGCGCTTGCCCTCGCCTGGAGCGGGGCGGTGCCGGCCGCCGCGGAATCCACTCCGGCGCCTCCGTCCAAGCCCGCAGCACCGGCTGCCAAGCCCGCGGCAAAGGACGCAAAGGACGCCGCCAAACCGGCGGCCAAGGACACCACCAAGGGCGCCAACGCCAAGGCTGCAGCCACTTCGAAATCCGGCGCGCCGGCCAAGGACGCCAAGGACACCAAGCCCGCAGCAGCCGCGGCTGCGAAGCCCGCTGCGGCCAAGCCCACCGCGGCCAAACCGACGGCGACGAAACCGGCCGCCGCGAAGCCCGCCACCGCACGCGTCAGCCCCGCCGCGCCCCAGGCGGCGCCCACGGTGGGGGCCTCGGCCAACATTCCCGGCGGCGACCTCGCCGCGCTGAAGGTGGCGGTGACCGCCGCCCGCAACGGCCGTGCCGCCGAGGCGATGGCCGCAACCCAGCAGCTCGACGATCCGGTGGCGCGCACGCTTGTGACCTGGCTTGTCATCCGCCACGCGCCCAACGACCTCGGCTTCGAGGCCATCAACCAGTTCCTGCACGAAAAGCCCGGTTGGCCCACCCAGTCCACCCTGCGCCGCCGCGCCGAGCGGGTCCTGTTCCAGGAAAACAAGGACCCGGCCAAGGCCCGCGCCTTCTTCGCCGAGCAGGGTCCCCTCTCCGGCGAGGGCAAGGTGGCGCTGGCGCGCTATCTCGTCTCCGTCGGCAACCGCTCGGACGCCGCCGACTGGGTGCGCGAGGCGTGGCGCGACGACGATCTCAACGAGCTGTTCGAGAACAAGATTCTCGATGAATTCTCGGGCTTCCTCACGCGCACCGACCACAAGCTGCGCGCCGACCGCTTCAGCTACAAGCCGGACACCGACCGCGCCATGCGCGCCGCTGGCCGCGCCGGCAGCGACGTGGTGGCCCTCACCAAGGCCCGCCTCGCCATCGCCCGCAAGGAGCCCAACGGCGAGAAGCTCCTCGCCCAGGTGCCGTTCACGCTTGCCAACGATCCGGCCTATCTGTTCGCCAAGTCGCAATTGCTGCGGCGGGCCGACAAGCCCCAGGAAGCCGCCCGCGCGCTGCTCGCCGGCGCCACCTCCGACCAGGTGCGCGCCGACCCCGACGAATGGTGGATCGAGCGCCGTCTGGTGTCGCGCGAGCTTCTGGAGGCCGGCGACTTCCAGACCGCCTACAAGGTCGCCGCCACCGGCGTGCCGCCCCAGGCCGACAACTACCGTGCCGAGCAGCATTTCACCGCCGGCTGGATCGCTCTGCGCTTCCTGAAGGATCCGCGCACCGCCGCGCAGCACTTCGCCAAGATCGACGACGAGCAGAAGCACCCCATCACCCTGTCGCGGGCCTATTACTGGCAGGCCCGCGCGGCTGAGGCCCTGGGCGACAGCGGGCGCGCCCGCGCCGGCTACGAGGCCGCCGCGCGATTTTCTGCCACCTATTACGGCCAGCTCTCGCGCACCCGCCTCGGCATGGCACCGGTGGTGCTGAAGGGTCCGCCCTCGCCCTCGTTCGACTCGCGCAACACCTTCGCCCGCCTCGAGCCGGTGAAGGCCATCCGCATGCTCTACGCCATCGGCGCGCGCGACATCCCGCTGACCATCTATTACGACCTCGCCTGGCGCATGGAGGATTCCGCGCAGCTCGCCATGCTCGCCGACCTCGCCGAAGCCAATGACGACGCCCGCGGCGCGCTGGTGGTGGGCAAGGAGGGCCTCGCCGAGGGCCATCCGCTGGAGGCCGAGGCCTTCCCCACCTTCGGGCTGCCCGGCTACAGCCCCATCGGCGACCCTGTGGACAAGGCGGCGGTCTATGCCATCGCCCGGCAGGAAAGCCAGTTCAACGCCTCCACCCTCTCCAGCGCCAAGGCCATGGGCCTGATGCAGGTGACACCGGCCGCCGGCCGGCAGGTCGCGAAGGTGACCGGCGTCGCCTACGACGAGGGCCGCCTGATGCGCGACCAGTCCTACAACGTGCAGTTCGGCGCCGCCGAGCTGGGTGAGCTGGTGGCGCAGTATGGCGGCAACTACGTGCTGGCCTTCGCCGCCTACAACGCCGGGCGGGGCAGCGTCGCCAAATGGATCGCCCGCTACGGCGACCCGCGCGATCCCGATGTGGACGTGGTGGACTGGGTGGAATCCATCCCCTTCTCGGAGACCCGCAATTACGTGCAGCGGGTGATGGAGAACTACCAAGTCTACAAGGTGCGCTTCAACATCCCCACCAAGCTGCAGATGGAAGCCGACCTCCGCGGCCGCTAGGCCCCGCAGTCCGATCCAGTCGCGCCGAAACTCTCGGCGCGGCGGGACCCTCTCGCATCCCGCGCCCGCCGCCCTCGCTCCCGCGCTCTGTCGGCCCCCGCTTATCCGGGCGATCGGCGCCCGGGCCGGGTGCCACCTGCCGGAAGGGCGATGCGACAGCTGCTGTCCTTGGTCAGGCAGACCGAGGACCCTCCTCGTACCAAGCACCCCGAACAAACCACAAGGCGGCCCCACCGCCCTCCCCTGGCGCCAAATCCGGCGCTCGCGCCTGCCTTCAGCGGCGGCGGCTCCGGGGCCCCGGCGGCGGGGCGCCGCCTTCGAGAATGGCTTTCGCCTGACCGACCCAGTTCTCCCGCTCGATGCGGCCGGGGAAGGCGAGCGAGCTGCCGATCCAAGCGGCCTCCTGCGGCGTCCAGGCGGCGATCTGGTGGAAATGATAGATGCCCAGCGCATTGAGGCGCTGCTCGTTCTGCGGGCCGATGCCCTTCAGGCGCTTCAGGTCGTCGGGCCCCTCGCCCTCGGGGGCGGCAAGCGCCGGCGGGCGCGTGCCGGGATGGTGTTCCGGGGCGCGCCGGCGCGGCGGCGGCCGGGGCGGCGGCTCGTCATCGTCCTCCGGCGGCAGGGGCACGGTGCCGTTGATGATGCCGAAGCGCGAGAACAGGTCCGGCTCCGGTGGGGGCGGGGCGATGGGCGGTGGCGGGAGGGCCGATTGCAGCGGCCGCGGGACATACTCGGCGCTTGAGGCGGGCGCACTCTCCGGCAGCGGCCGCTCAGCCGCCATCGGGCGCACGGCCGGCGGGACAGGTGTGGGCGGGGCCGCCCCGTTTGCGGCCGGTCCATCCGCCCGGGCGCGCCGCCGCGGCGCCAGCCGATAGCCCACCGCCAGGGCCAGCAGGAACGCCGCGGAGAGCAGAAGCGTAACCTCGACGGCAAAGGCGGTCATGCCCGTTCCTCCCGCCCGGAGCGCCCGAGGGCATAGCCGGTGACGAGCCCGAGCGCCGCCGCTGCCGCGACGTAGGGCCAGAGGGAAAGGGCGAGATAGATCACGGTGCGCGCTCCTTGACCTCGATCTCGATGCGGCGGTTCAGAGCTTTGCCGGCCTCGGTGTCGTTGGGCGCCACCGGCTGGCCCGAGCCGAAGCCGGCCGCGCTCAGCCGGTCCGAGGCAACGCCCGCGGCGGACAGATAGGCGACCACCGCATTGGCGCGGGCTTCCGACAGGCGCAGGTTGAATTCCGGGTCACCCATACCGTCAGTATGCCCTGTCACGCGCACGACCGCATCCGGGCAGCGTCGCAACACCTGTGCGATGCGATCGACGAGCCCGCGGCTCTGCCGGTCGATCTGCGCGCTGGCGGTGGCGAAGCGGATGACGCCCCGCGACAGGAGATCGCCCGTGAGGCGGCCGCACTCCATGGTGTTCACGGGCGGCAGGTTCACGGCCGGCTGGAAGATGGTCTCCAGCGAGAAGGCCGGCCGCACCACCCGCCGCAGCTCGGCCTCGATCTCGGTGGCGGCGTTGGGATTGAGCACCGTGCCGGTAAGGCGCAGCTGGCCGTCGGTGACGCTGAGCTCGCCGCTGCCGAGCCGGGTGAGCTCCGCGAGCCCCGCCAGAACCGCCACCTGGAAGCCGGCCGGCGCGCCGCCGCCCACCGCAGACACGTCATTAACCTTGGCGCGCAGGAAGTCGCGCTCCAGCGCCGAGCGGATGGCGGCATGGACCTCCGCGTCGGGATAGAAGCCGGAGACGGTCAGCTCGTCCGCCTCCCGCCGCACCGAGAAGACGTAAGGCGAGATGGTGGGTGGGCGCACCTCGGCCGCATCCACCGTGACCCCCGCCGGGGGCGTGCGCACCGCCTGCATCACCAATAGGTAGCCGGCGGAATCGCTCGCCTCCCCCTCCAGGATCACCTGCGTGCCCAGCACGTGGGCGGTGCCGGTGCGCATGCGCGAGAGCTGGGACACCGCGAAGCTGGCGGCGCTCGCCCACAGTTCCGGCGGCGGGCCGCCCGACGCCAGCTGCATCTCATCCACCACCTGGACGCCCTGGAAGCCGGAGCGCGCCGCATCGAGCAGCAGCCGCCGCGCGTCCTCCGAGGGGGCGAAGCCGGTGAGCCGAGCCTGCTCGGCACCGCGCTCGATCTGCCAGGTGAAGGGCGAGGCACGCGGGGGCTCCACGGCGAAGCGGACGATCTGAAAGCCCTCCGGCGTCTGGCGGCGGAGCGTGAGCAGGATGTCGAAGGCGGTGAAGCTCGGCGCCGCGCCTTCCACAGCGATGGTGGTGTCGGAGAGGGTGACGCGGCCTTCGGGCAGCTGCGCCAGCGCGCTGCCGGCGAAGCGCACTGCGCGCATCCAGAGTTCGGTCGCGGGCGCCCCATCGGCGAGGCGGGTGTCGTCCTTGATGCCGATGCCGGGGACCGCGGCGGAGAGCGCCGCCGCCACGTCGCTCCGCGCCTGGGCGGAGGGCACGTAGCCGCTCAGCCGCAGCACCGTGCCATCACGCACCGCCGACCAGAGGAACGGCGCCGCCACCGGCGGGCGGACGGCGAAGCGCGCCAGCACCATGCCGCTCGGCAGTGGTCCGTGGAGCGTCTGCGCGAGTTCGTCGAAGCCGGCGAGATCGCGCGCCCGGCCCTCCAGGCCCATAGCGCCGTCGGCCAGCGTCAGGCGGCCGGTGGGCAGCTTCTTCAACTGGGCGAGGCCATAGATGACGAGGGCGGCGAAATCCCCCGGCGGCGCGCCGCGCGCCCGCACCAGACGATCCTGCCCCGTCACCTGGTCGCCGCCGCTGCGGGCAGCGGCGATGATGCGGGCCAGCGCATCGGCCGACGGCACGTAGCCGTCGAGGGCGATGGTGCGGCCGTCCTTCACCGCGCTGAAGGTGAAAGGCCGACGCTCGGGAAGCAGGGTGGTCGCATCGCGCACGACCCGTACGCCGAACATGCCCTCCAGCGAGGCGCGCACCTTGGCGCGTGCCTCCTCGGCCAGAGCCTCCCCCTCCATGGTCGCGTCGCGGCCTTCAAATCGGGCGGAGGCCCAGGATTCGCCCGTGCGGGCAAGGATGTCGCGCGCTGCCGCATCGAGGTCGGCCTCGATGGGCTCGCGCGCGGTGGCGAGGGTGAAGACCACGAGCAGGGCGAGGGCGAGGAGGCCCGCGATGAGCGGCCAGAGACGCCCTACGGTCCGTTTTGCTCCCATTCCGGCTGTGCGCCGGTCCTCGTCCTCCATCCGCCCGCCTCTTCCTTGCACCACGTCTCGCGCCGCTGCTGGGTCCGCGCGGGCAGCCTCCCGACCGCCACCGGCCGCAGGTAGCCGGCCTCGGCCCGCGTGGTTCCGGAGGGGACTTCAGCACACTTTCATGGCCATGCGAAAGCGCCCGCGCGCTCCGGCTGCGCCGAGGGGGCGGGCGGAGGGCGCGGGCGCAGGGCCTGCGAAGGAGGAGAGAACGGCGAGGCGATGCCGGGGGGAGGAGCGAGCCGCCCCACGGCTCAGTAGTTGAGGGTGGTCCGTACGCCGAACACGGCGGCATTGGGGATGGTGCTGATGGCCAGCGGATCGCTCGGGTTGAGCACACCGCCGCCGGGATGCCAGATGTACTGGAAGTCGGGCTGGATGGTGAAGCCGGGCGTGATCTCGGCCGAGTAGGTGATTTCCAGCACCGTCTCGCTGCTCCGGACCGGATAATAGGTGCCGCTGTAGAAGGCGACGTCCCGATCGGCGGCGCGGGCGGCCGAGCTCACGCGGGCGGTGCCGAACGCGATGCCGAACGAATCGGCCTCGCGGCCGGGGACCAGTCCCTTGAAGTTCAGGCCCGCGTCCGCATAGAAGCTGAGCTGGTTCCGGTCGTTCGGTGCCGCCATGATGCGGCCGAAGAAGCCCACGCCCCGGTCCTTGCTGCCCGGCACGCGATAGATCATCTGGTCGAGGATGGCATAAGCGGAATAATCGCCGCGGCTCTGGCGGGAATGCCGTTGGACAGCGGGCTCGCCAGCGGAACGCCGAAGACGTCGAAGCGCTGGTCGTCGAACGAGTTGGAATTGTACCACGCGCCGACTTTGATGGTGCCGGGCAGCCAGGGCGAATTGTCCTGCGTGTTGTAGCTGTAGGCGGCCTCGCCGATGACGAACACGCCCTGGTCCACGAGGAAGTTCAGGCCGTGCTTGTTCTCGATCTGCGGGTCGCCGCAGCACGGCGCCGGATTGCCGTTGAAGATGCCCAGCATGAAGCTGTAGTCGCCGGGCGTCAGCTTCAGCCGCAGGCCCGGGGTGGCCAGGGGATAGGCCGGGCCGCCGCTGGGCAGATCGGCGGCGAACAGGGCGGGCCAGCCGAAGGTGGAATTGAGGAACAGACTGCCGTTCTCGCTGATGGCGAATTCCGAATCGGCGGAAAGCTGCCCGATGCGGAAGCTGCCCATCTCCCCGGAGAATTCCTGCTCGATATAGAGCTCGAACAGGCGGGTGCTCGACAATGCGTCGATGTTGCTGACGCCCATGATGTTGCCAAGGTACTCGCCGGAGAAGCCGGAGCCCTGGATCTGCAGCGCGCTGACATGGAAGGTCGCGCCCTCCCACTTGAACAGCTTCTCGAGATCGGCATCGAGGGTGAACTGGAAGCGGCCGTTATAGGCAGTGCCGGTGCCGATGCCGCCGCTGGTGTTGCGCCAGACCTCGCCGATATAGTTTACACCCACCGTGATGCCGGCCTCCGCGAGCTTGGGGCGCACCCCGCCCCAGTTGCCGAGCCAGCCGAGCTGCGGCGCGATGGAGGGCTCTTCCTCCTCCGCGGGCTCCTCGGCCGCCGGCGCCTTGCCCGCCACGTCCGCCGCAAACGCCGCCGGACCGTTCAGAACCGGTCCCGCCGTCAGCGCAACAAGAAGCGCGCGTGCCCAGAAGGCTCCCGATATCGGCCGAAGCTCGGCGATCCATTCAAGAGCGGCAACACGCATTCCAGCCTCCTTTGCACGTCCTGCCCCGTCCGGGCCATGCCCATGACGGAAGCAGCCGGATCGCAGACGACACTGACTCGCGCCAGATCAGACTCGCGCCAGTAATGCAATCTCGAACCAAGAAGAAAATTGATCGACATCACATCAGACAGAACTTCAGCGATGTGATCGAGCAGATATACTTAGATTTTCATCATCATTACGTTACGGCACCAAGCGATCGGACCGGAGATGGAGTTCCGTTGCAGCCGATCCCAGAGCCTTATGCGCATAGCTCGGATCAAGCTCAGCTTATCACTTTCGCGAGGAGATTCATCAGGCAAAATCGTCGATGACGGCTGATGATGTCAGTATTGAATTATTATAAATCAAGAACCCATCGGGCGCGTTGAGGCTAATCCAAAGAACAGCGCCTGCAAAAGCAAAAGGCCCCGGTGGTTTCCCACCGGGGCCTCTCGTCAGAGGATCGAAGCGATCAGAAGTTGCGCTGCATGCGGATGCCGCCCGACCAGATGTCGGTGGAGCCGCCCACGAGCGAACCCTGCACGCCGCCGGTCGGGGTGACCGAGGCATACTGGTTGAGCGGCACGGAGCCGTCGACCTTGGTGTAGAGAACTTCGGCGCCGATATCGAGGTTCTTCACCGGCGACCAGATGGTGTTCAGACCCACCTGCCACATGTTGAAGTTGAAGGCGGCGACGATGTTGTCCGGAACCTCGTAGGCCACGTAGCCGGCGTAGATGGCCGAACGCAGACCGGGGGTCCAGTAGTGGCGGAACTGACCCTGGAGGGCCCAGCCGGAGGTGAGGCTGTAATCGCCAAACAGGTTGGTCGCGACAGCGTCAGCCACGGTGTAGAACGCGCCGGTGGCGAAGAGCGAGCCGCCGACCTGCTTCAGGTCGAGGGAGCCCACGCCCACGGAACGGCCCTGCGAAGTGCCAGAGAGGCCGAGGTAGGAGGCAGCGCCTTCCGCGTAGCCGGCCTGGATGAACAGGCTGTCGCCGGCGGCAAGCATCGGGAGCTTGAACTCGACGTGACCGCCGATGGCCCAGCCCCAGCTGTCCGTGGTGCCCATGCCCGGGAAGAAGCCGGCATAGAGCGGCATCGTCGCGGTGACCTGGTGCAGCGCGCCCGAGAGCTGAGCCGTACCCCAGGCGCCGTCGAGGCGCAGGTTGGCGACGATATCCGGGACTTCCTGACCAGCCTGGTAGTTGGTGTAGGTCAGGCCGGTCGTGGCGGTGGCGACGTTGAACACCGGCTGCGCGGTGGAGCCGACCATCTGCACGCCGGTGGTGCGGTTGGCCGCATCTTCCAGGGCCAGGGTGGCCGAGAAGCCGCCGCCGAACTGCGCGGTGTAGGCCAGCATGCTGGTCCACTGGTTGGAACCGGCATACGGGGTGGTCAGCATGTAGCCAACGCCCGGGTCGAAGAACGACTGGGTGTAGCCGAAGGTGAAGCCCGCGAACTGGATGAACGCGCGCTCGAAGTAGGGGTTGTTGGCCGGGCCGGCGCCGGCGCCCGAGGACGAGTTCCACTCGATGCCGAAGCGCACGTAGGACCGCAGGGTGCCGTAGTCGGTCTGGGTGCGGGCGTCCATGTCGAACACGCCGCGGGCGCGGGTCAGGTAGTCCGGATCGTCACCATCCTTGAAGGGATAGGCGAAGGTGCCGACGCCGGGACCGTTGAAGTACGTGCCCGTGGTAGAAGCGATCGCGGGGTTGAACGTACCCACCGCGTTCACGTAGGTGTCCATGCGGGCGTAGCCGCCGATCTTGATGCAGGTGTCAGTGCCGGGGATATAGAAGTAGCCCGCGCCGTAGGCCGAGCAGATCTTCACGTATTCAACCGGCTTCGCCTTCACAGGCAGATCGGCGGCCTGGGCTCCAGCGACCGCGACGAGACCCGCCGCGCTGCCGAGGAGAAGGCTCTTCACCATCTTCATCGTGACCTCCAAGTTGGTTCCGAGGGAGCGAGTTCCGCTTCGCCGGTGCGGCTGCACCCCGAGAGGGTTCTTGCCCCGATTCCCATTTCCGCGCTCAGACCCCCCGAGCACGTAATGGGCGACCGGGGACTGCCCCCCTTCGTCGCAAAGCCAACATACAAAAGGCCGACCTGTGATCAATCCAAACAGTACCGTTCACGGCCTCGCGAGCGTGCTTTTCCCACGGGTGTTGCAGGAATGGCACTACAGGGTTTGACCTACCATAGCACCATTATTCAGTACCGCCCGTGCTCGGGCCGCTTATGGCTAACCAATTATGCCTTCGACGATTTCCAGAAATTCGCCTGCGCTGCCATCAACTTGGTCACGGCCATTCGCAATCTGAGAAATGAGCGGATGTGACCATCGGGAAGCCCGCGGCGCCGGAGAGCGGTCCGAGGGCGACTCTCGGCAGCATTGTGGACGCGCTCCGCCACAGCTCTGCCGTACCTTCGTCCCGCCGATCATTGCGGCGCAACACTTGCGCGGCGCCACAATGGGTAGAAGCCCGTCCAAATTGCCCCACCGGTGGCGAATGGGCGAATCTGGCCGGTCTACCGGCGATGCTTCCCTTGCGGGAATCGCAGCTCTCAGCCCACCACCGCCTGACCGTCGCGGCGAGGGTCGCTGGCGGCGGCATAGCCCTCGATCGCCGGATCGCCCATGCGCCAGATGAACTGGGCGGCGCCGAAATCCTGGTAGGTGTCGTTGAGGATGGCCGCCTCGTGGCCGAGCGCCGTGAGGCCGTCGAGCAGAGCGGCATCGGCGCCGGGCTCGATATTGATGGTGAGCCCCTGGTCGAAGCGCCAACGGGGCGCATCGCAGGCCGCCTGGGGATTCTGCTGAAAGTCCAGCATGCGCACCAGCGTCTGCACGTGGCCCTGGGGCTGCATGTTGCCGCCCATGACGCCGAAGCTCATCACCGGCGCCCCATCCTTCATGAGGAAGCCGGGGATGATGGTGTGGAAGGGCCGCTTGCCGGGAGCGACCACGTTGGCGCGGGTCTCGTCCAGGGTGAACCCGAATCCGCGGTTCTGCAGCGAGACGCCGTAGTTCGCCTCCACGACACCCGAGCCGAAGCCCATGTAATTGCTCTGGATGAAGCTCACCATCATGCCCGAGGCATCGGCCGCGGTAAGATAGATGGTTCCCCCCTTGACCGGATTGCCCGGCGCGAACCGCTGGGCGCGGGCCGGGTCGATCAGGCGGGCGCGGTCGGCGAGATAGGCGTCGTCCAGAAGCTCGGCCGCGGTCATGGCCATGGCCGCCGGATCGGAGACGTAGCGGTAGACGTCGGCGAAGGCGAGCTTGATGGCCTCGATCTGCAGGTGCTGCGCCGCGGCACTGTCCACCGCGAGGCCGGCGAGGTCGAAATTGGCGAGGATGCCGAGCGCCATCAGCGCGGTGATTCCCTGCCCGTTGGGCGGAATCTCGTGCACTGTGTAGCCGCGGTAGGCCTTGGCGATGGGCTCCACCCACTCCGGGCGGTAGGCGGCCATGTCCGCGGCGGTGAGGGCGCCGCCATTGGCGCGGGCACTGGCCTCCAGCGCCTCTGCAATCTCGCCGCCGTAAAGCGCCGCGCCCCGCGTCTCGCCGATGGCGCGCAGGGCGCGGGCGGCGCCGGGCATGGCGAAATGCTCCCCGACGAAGGGCGCCCGCCCCTTTGGCAGGAACACCTCGCGGAATCCCGGCTGGCGCACCAGGTCCGGCAGCGTCGCCGCGGCCGCCCATTTGTGCTGAACGTTGGTGGAGACGAGCCAGCCCCGTTCGGCGATCTCGATGGCCGGCGCCAGCAGGTCCGCGAACGGCAGGCGGCCGAATCGCTCCGAGAGCGCCACCCATGCTGCGACGGCGCCCGGCACCGTCACCGCATCCCAGCCGCGCATGGGCAGGGTGCGGGCATCGGCGCCGTACTTTTTGCGGAAATACTCCGGCGTCCAGGCCGCGGGCGCGGTGCCGGAGGCATTGAGCCCGTGCAGCTTCTGCCCGTCCCACAGGATGCAGAAGGCATCCGAGCCCAGGCCGTTGCTGCACGGCTCCACCAGCGTCATGGCGGCGGCGGCCGCGATGGCGGCGTCCACGGCGTTGCCGCCCTGCCACAGCATCTTCAGGCCGGCCTGTGCCGCCAGAGGATGGGAGGTGGACACCACATTGGTGCCGAACACCGGCAGACGGCGGGACGGGTAGCCGGCGGCCCAATCGAAGGAAGCGTGCATGAGATATTCCCGCATGGCGCCGGATCGCTCCGGCCGGTGCGGCGCGGCGGCTTCGCCGGCGCCGGAATATGAGCCTGTCGCCAGCCCGCCCGGGGCCGGCCGAAGGCCGTCCTGTCAAGCTGCGCCGCACGGCGCGGCCCGGGTGGCGGCACAGGCGATGGCATAACGGACGCCGCCGGGTTCAGCCAGCGGTCCCCTCACGCCGCGCGCCTACGCCCGCGGATGGAAAGCCGATGGTGCGCCGGCAATGCGCGCACGCACGGGCCTCAGGCGCCGTTGAGCTCGGCCTCGGCGCGGCGCTTCAGGCCGGCCCGGTCGATCTTGTTGGTGGAGGCCAGCAGCATCTGGTCGAGGAACCACACCCGGCGCGGATGCTGATAGGCCGGCGCATTGGCGAGGGCGTGCTGCTTTAGCGCCGCCTCGTCCAGCGCGGTTCCGGGACGGCGGACCACGAACGCCACCGGCTTCTGCCCCTTGATGTCGTCCTCCACCGGCACCACGCAGGCCTGGAGCACGTCGGGATGCGCTTCCAGCACCGCCTCCACCTCGCCGGGGAAGATGTTCTCCCCGCCGCAGACGAACATGTCGTCGGAGCGGCCGACGAAATAATAGAAGCCGTCGGCATCGCGCCGGAACACGTCGCCGGTGCTGTAATAGCCGTCCGCGGTGATGGGCGAGCGCACGTCGGGGCGGTTGTGATAGCCGAGCATCACCGCCGGGCTCTTCATCTCCAGCACGCCCGTCTCGGGCGCCCCCTCCCCCACCAGCCGCACGCTGACGCCGGGATGGGGGCAGCCGACCGCGCCCACGGGGGTCGGCAGGCCGCCGGGATGAGCAGCGGAGAACACGACCGGACCGCCTTCCGTCGTGCCGTAGGCGTTGATGATGCGCGCGTTGGGCAGCAGCGCGCGGATCTCGCCCGCCAGCGCGTCGTTCACCGGCGCCGAGCCCATGCGCACGGTACGCACGCCGGAGAGGTCCGCGCGCGCCAGCGCCTCCTTCTCGCGCAGCATCATGGCGATCATGGGCGGAACGGCAGTGAGCCAGGTGCAGCCATAGCGGGCGATGGCATCGATATAGGCCTTGGCCTCGAACTGCGGCAGCATCACCGCCGTGGCGCCGGACGCGCAGACCAGCAGCGCCAGGGCCAGCGCGTTCATGTGGTAGAGCGGCGCGGCGATGAGCACGGTCTCGCCGGCAAGGTCGGTCTCGGCCATGCGCACCTCCACCACCCAGCGATGGGCGGCGTGGGAGAGCAGCACCCCCTTGGGCCGGCCGGTGGAGCCCGACGTGTAGAGGCTGAGCGCCGGCTCGCAGGGCTCGGGCACGATGGGGGTGAAGGGGCCGGGATCGAGCCAGGGCGAAAGGCCCGCGGCGCCGGGGGCATCGAAGTCGGCGAGCGCGACGTCGGGCAGGCGCGCCGCGTCGATGGAGGAGGCGCGCGGCGCGTCGTAGACCACGAGGCGTGCGCCGCAATCGCGGATAATGTCGGCGATGCCGGCCGGCGGCAGCTTGAAGTTGACCGGCACCGGCACGATGCCCGCGCGCATGGCGCCCAGCATCAGGGCCACGAAGTCCGGCCGGTTGGCGGAAACGATGGCGATGCGGTCGCCGCGCGAAAGCCCGCGGGCGAGGAGGCCGCGGGCGAAGGCATCCGCCATGGCGTCGAGCGCCGCGCGGCTCATGACCGTCTCGGAGCCGTCGGCGCCGAGGCCGATGATGAGCGGGCGCCCGGGCAAGCCTGAGCGCAGCACCAGGTCGCCGAGATTGGCGGGAAGAGCGGAAGACGGGGTCATGAACTGCTCCGCGAGGGCGCGAGGCGGCAGGTGAGGCTGACGTCGAGCGCCGGAAGGTCGAGGGTGCCGGCGTCGGCGCCATGCCGCCGCCACTCCGCGGGAGGGTGATTTCGGGCGCGCCGCTCGATCTCGTCGAGATTATCGAACAGCAGGTCCGCGGTGACAAAGCGCGGACGCGGCCCATCCACCACGTGGATTTCCGCGCCATCGAGGGGCACCGCCCAGCCGGCCGCGCGACGCTCGGCGCGGCTGTCCGCGAGAAGGGCGTAGAGCGTGGCGTCCGCTGGCGCGTCCGTGCTCTCGACCACGACGCGGTCTATGCCGACGAAGCCGTTGGCGTGGCCCATCCATTCCGGCCGCCAGACGAGGTCGGGCGTCAGGTGCTGGCAGAAATAGATGCGCCCGGCCGGGCTCTGCTCGCGCGGCAGGCGCACCGTGCGGAACCGCGCTGCCTCTTCCCGTCCATTCGTCAGGGCAACAGGGCGGGAGAAGGCAAGCGGCTCCAGCACCGGCAGGCCAGCGGCTGACAGGCGGGCATAAGTCGCATCGGCATCCGTCGCGGCGAACACGAGGCCGGAGAGTCCGGTGGGGCTGTCCAGCACCTCCTGGCGCTGGAGCCCCTCCTCCGGCACGCCGACGAGCTCCAGATAGGGCCCGGCGGTCATCATCAGATGGTTGATGGAGCCGAGGGAGTGATAGCCCCGCGGCGTCAAGGTGAATCCCAGGGCCTCGCAGGTTGCGGCGGCCGCATCCATGTTCCGCAGGGTGTTGATCACCACGTGGTCGAGTGCGGCCACCGTTTGCCTCCTCAGGCCGCGGCGGGGATCATGTAGACC